>WKKR01000002.1:0-600000 GCA_009684525.1 Geobacter sp. | reverse complement strand
AGAGCCCGGCAGTACTGCCTGGCCGCTGTTCGGCGCTGCCGGCACGGATGCCGGTCAGCCTCCGGGAGAGAGCGCCCGGCTCGGCTTCGCCCTGGCCACGCCGGTTCTCCTGCTCCGGGAAGGGGTGCGCGACGTCGACATCACCCTTGTCTTTACCAGGCAGTCGACTTCCCGGCAGGCCATCACCCGGGCGGTTGCCGAACTCTGCACCATCAGCACGGAAGAGGCCTTTTTCACCGCCTTCGGCAAGCTGTTCAGCAGCTATCTCCTGGCAGAGAGCGAGCTGTTGAGCGACAGCGACAAAGCGGCGATCCTCGGGAAGGCCGAGAAGACGGTCGCTCCCGGCTCGTACGAATTGCTGGCCGAGCTGTTGCAACAGGATCGGCAGGATCTCTTTTTTACGCTGCTCCCCAGGATCTTTGCCCTGGATCTGACCGGCGAAAAGGGGTGGCTTCCGGTTGCCGGGGTAACGGTCAAGCGGATTCCTGCCGAAATGCACAATACCCGGAACGGGCTGAGCTTTACCTTTACCCTGGGACCGGAGGTCGCGCCGATCGTCCCCTATGCGCCCGACCTCCACGGCGCCGGATTTGCCACCCGGCTGCCGGTTGCCCGCTTCAGGATCAACCCGCAGGCCCATTTCTCACCCCTTTCCCTGTTCGACGAGATCGCTATCAAGGAATTCGTGGTGGAGGTGTCGGTGAAAGGGGCCGGTCAGCTTCTCGCCTACAACAACCACGGCCAGTTGGACCCGACCAAGCCGTTCCAGCCGTTCGGCCCCTTGCCGGGCGGGAACTCCTACCTGGTCGTCGGCGCCTACGAGGCAGCGTTGAAACCGCTGACGGAACTGACGTTCGCCATCGAATGGGGCGATCTGCCCAAGGCCAGGGAGGGGTTTAGCGAGCACTACCGCGAGTACGGCCTGGGGTATACGAACGACAGCTTCACGGCCGAGCTTTCGGTGCTGCGCGACGGCAACTGGTTTCCCGGCGCAGGCGCACCGGGGAACACAACCCTGCTGTTCGACAGGGTTGCCACAAGCGATGCCATTGCCCCGGACAGGAGACTGACCGTCACGTCGCTCAGCTATTGCAAACCGCTGGAGCCCTCCCTGCCTGAGGATGCGTACCGTTTCGACCTCCGGATACGTAGCGGCTTCTTCAAGCTGGCCCTGACCGGACCGGACACCGCCTTCGGACACAAGGAATACCCGGCGCTGCTGACCGCCACCCTGTCGGCAAACGCCCGGAAGAAACCCAAACAGCAGCTTCCGCCCCCCAATGCGCCCTATACACCCCTGATCAACCGGATATCCGTCGATTATACGGCCCGCGCCGTTATCAAGGCGGGTATATCCTCTCTGGCGGATACGGACGACTACGTCGACAAGCCGTTTTACCTCCACCCCTTCGGCATCGAGACGATCCGCGCCCACGGCGACCGCAGGTTCCACCGCCTGCTCCCCCGATACCATCACGACGGCAACCTCTTCATCGGCTTTACCGCCGGCAGGCCGGGCGGGGTGGCGACCCTTTTTTTCCACCTGCGGGATGATTCCCGCAGATCGACCACTGGCGGCCATCCCGGGATCGCCTGGTTTTATCTGGCGGCAAATCGCTGGCAGCGGCTCGGCGAAGCCCGCATCCTGTCCGATACGACGAACGGATTCCTGGCAACGGGGATCGTGACCCTGGATATCCCGGACAGCATCGACACGGAACACAGCGTCATGCCTGGCGGGCTCTATTGGCTCAGGGTGGCGGTCGATGCGGATATCGATTCCTTCTGCAGCCTCTGGTCGGTGCAGTCGCAGGCCGTGAAGGTCTCCCGCAGGATCGGTTCTGCCGGAGAGGGGGCAGTGACCCGGATGATCCCCGCCGGCACGATCAGGGAGCCGAAACGGACCCTTCCGGGCATCACCGCGATCCGTCAGCCCCTGGCGTCGTTCGGCGGCCACGGGGAGGAGCATCTGACGCGGATGAAGACCAGGATCAGTGAGCGGCTCAGACACAAGAACCGGGCAACCATGCCCTGGGATTACGAGCGGCTGGTACTGGAGCGCTTTCCAGAGGTGTTCAAGGTCAAATGCTTTGCCGCCATGCAGAGCGACAGCGACCGTCCCCGGCCGGGGAGCGTGCTGCTGGTGGTGGTGCCGCAGCAGAAGGAGAATGACCGGCCCGGCTTCGATCCGATGCTGAGCGCAGCCGAACTGGACCGCATTCACGACTTCGTGCGCGGGCACACTTCCCCCTACGTCGCCGTGGAGGTCAGGAACCCGGTCTACGAGCGGATCATGGTCCGTTGCAGCGTCGTATTGACCAAACAGGCCGAGACCCAGCGCGGCTACTACCTGGGCCAGCTGAACCAGGCCATTGTCGACTACATCTCACCCTGGCAAGAAACCGGCTACAAGGCCCGTTTCGGCTGGTGCATCCGGCAGACGGACATCGAATCGTACCTGCGGCAGTTGGAGTATGTGGAATTCGTGACGAAATTCTCCATGCTGCACATCACCGGGGAGCATAGCGGCGACTACACCCTGGGCGATACGGCCCGCCTCGTCGCCGGGGAAACGGAGGGCGCCGGGGAGACCATGGACGTTATCTGCCCGCACCACCCCTGGAGCCTGGCGATACCGGTCGACGAACATGCCGTCGAGACCGTTTCCTCGGTCCGGTCCATCGACGCCGAGGCCATCGGCATAGACAAACTTCGTGTCGGACAAACCTTCATCATAGGTACCTGAGAGCCATGGCAAAACGAAACCGAGACACCCTGAAAAACTTTTTCAAAAAAGGGTCATTGCCTTCCGAGGAGCAGTTTAGCGACCTGATCGATTCAACGCTGAACATGGTCGACGAAGGCTTCTCCAAGACCCATGAGAACGGCCTGGAGATCGTCTCCCACGGCGATCACGAAACCGTGGTCAGCTTTTTCAAGGGGAGCGATCCCGATCGGCCGACCTGGTCCATGGGGCATGGCAGAGGCGTCGACTCCCTCCTGTTCCGCGACCGGAGCGGCGACGCAGACAGGCCGCCATCATTGGCGCTCGCCCCGGACGGTCGGGTCGGAGTCAACACCGACTCCCCGGAATGGGATCTGGACGTCAAAGGGGTGATCAGGGCGGAAGGCCGGATCGGCGTCAACCCCACCAGGGAGCCGGCAGTGCCGGCCGATGGCAAATGGCATTCCATCACCGATCCGCTCAACGGCTGTCACGCCTTTGAAGTGATGGCCGGGGTCGGCAAGAAAAAGAGCGGCAAATATGCGCTGATGCACGCCATTGCCGTGAACGTCTTCAACCCGCGGGGTTTTCTCTTCAACCTGTTCAACCTGAAAAAACGGATTCGCTACAGCCAGTCCTACTACTATTCGCTCGGGGACAAGCTGAAACTGCGCTGGTATCAGGATGGCCAGCATTACTATCTCCAGCTCAGGACCAACACCGATTACGGCGAAGGGATCCGTATCAGGTATTACCTCACCAGACTCTGGTTTGACGAAGAGATGCGCGGCTCATGGGAAGATTAGCAGGTTGCTGAAAAACGGCCATCTCGCCGCCGTCCTCGAAAGCCGCCTTGTGCGGCGTGGCGCTGCCACGCCTCCGCGGGGCTTTCTGCGGGTACGACGATCTGACCGTTTTTGAACAACCTGAGTTGTTAGACAATCTAGCGGGTGTCATTGTGTCAGAACGCCTCGGAATCCAGAGAAAAAGCGGCAGCGACGACGAGTTCGGCTTCGAAAGCCTGAAACGCGAAGGGCTGAGGCTCGTCCAGGAGATGTCGGGAAAGCTCTGGACCGATTTCAACGCCCACGATCCGGGGGTGACGATCCTGGATGCGCTCTGTTACGCCCTGACCGACCTGATCTACCGGGCCGATTTCCCCGTGGCGGATTTTCTCACCGCCGACAACGGCCGGATTGATCTTGACAGCCTGGCGCTCCATCCACCCGAGGATATCCTCCCCTGCCGGCCGACCACGTTTGCCGACTATCGCAGGCTGATCCTCGACCGCTTCCCGGAGATCGACAACGCCTGGCTGACCAGGTCGTCCCGAACAGGCGTGGACGGTCTCTGCCGGATCGACCTCCGCCTCGGCCCCGAGGCAATGGTTCGGGAAACCGAGATCGTGGAGGAGGTGAAGCGGCTGTTCTGCCAGACAAGAAACCTGTGCGAGGACATCGACGGGATCACGGTGGTCGCCGAACAGGAGTGCGAACTACACGCCCTGATCGAGATCGGCAGCGGGGTCGAACCGGCAGAGATCCTGGCCGGGGTATACCACGCATGTGCGCGGCATATTGCCGGCAACGCCGGACTCAACCATCCGGACGACGCCCTGGCATCCGGGAAGGGGCTGGACGAGCTGCTCGACGGGCCGGCAGCCGGGTTTGAGGCCGGCCATGCCGTGGCTCCGGACAACGATGCCGAAGAGGTGCTCGTTGCCAATCTGTTCGCCATCGCCAAAGGGGTCGCCGGCGTATGCAACATCAAACGGCTTTGGCTGCGCAAAGAGGGGCGGGATTATTTCGACGCCATTGACAACCGGCGCGACACGGCGCTGCTCCGCCTCCGCATCCCCGAAAAAGCGGACGAGATCGGCATACAGCTGGAAAGCTCCTCGGGCAGGGGGGTGCCGATCCGGTTCCAGGAGTTCAGGACGCGTTTTAACGATCTGGATTACCTACATCGCTCGTCACGCCGCGCCGGGATGGATCTGTCGTCGGTTTTTCCCCGGCCCCAGGGGACCTGGCGCAATTTTCAGGAGTACTCTTCCGTGCAGCACCTGCTACCGGCCATCTACGGGATCAACGAGTACGGCGTGCCCGAATCGGCGGAACCCGAGGTCAAGGGGCGGGCAGCGCAACTGAAGGGATACCTGCTCCTGTTCGATCAGATCATGGCCAACTACGCCGCCAACCTCCAGAACCTGCGCCATCTGTTCGCCATCGATCCCGCTGTTCGCCGGAGCTACGCGACACAGACGGTTGAAAACAAGGGCTACCCGCCACTGGAGGGGATCTACCCGGAGCATCCCGACCAGGCCCTTACCGCCCTGCTCCGCCGGTTCGATCCGTATCCGGAGCGGAAAAACCGGGTGCTGGATTACCTCCTGGCGCTTCATGGCGAGACGTTTCCGCACAATACCCTGCGCAGCTTCGTCGGCCATGCCCTCCCCCACGAAAACGATGCCGAGCTGCTGAAGGCCAAGGCAGCATACCTGCGCGCACTGCCGGAGGTCGGCCGGGACCGGGGCGGGGCATTCGACTATACCGCCAGTCCGGGCGACATGGAGAATCTGGCCGGATTCCAGAAGCGGGTCTGCCTGCTCCTGGGATTTGGCGATGTCCGGAACAAACGCCTGACCATGGCCTTTGCCCGTCTCGGCCTGGAGTTCGGCTCCTTCCCGGCCGCCGGGGAGAAAAGCGGCAGCGATGCCCCCTTTGCCGCGGTGTCGGAGCCGGGCAACCTGGAGAAGGAGTACCGGAGCATCCCCGTTGCCCCTGTTGCCGGATCGGCAGACCAACTGCTGGACTTCTGCCGCCAGACGATCCCCTATCTCGGCACGCGGTTCCCGTCTCCGCTCCTGCGGGGCGGAGTCAGGCAGGACAATTTCCGGATGGCCGAACAACGCCAGCCAGCCGGGTTCCAGGTCCTGTTCCGGGACGAAGAGTCGGGCGAATGGCGCAACCTGGGCCTGTTTGCCGACGAAGAAACCGCCATCGAAACGGTCAATGCGCTCCGAGTCCTCTGCATCAGGCTCAACCGGGAAAGCGAAGGGATGCATGTCGTAGAACATATCCTGCTCCGCCCCCTGGCATCGGAACAACATGACACGACGCGGGTCGACGAAGGCTTCTACCGGTTCCGCATGACCCTGCTCTTCCCGGCCTGGAGCGCCCTCTGCCACGACGCGCATTTCCGGGAGATGGCCGACAACCTGGTCCGGATGAACGTCCCGGCCCATATTTATCTCCATATCCTCTGGCTCGATTTCCCGGAGATGCTCCGTTTCGAGCTGGTGTTCAGGAAGTGGCTGAAGAAAAAGAGCGCGGCAGGCACGGACCCGGCAGAGCTGGATGCGGCCTCTGAAAGGGTTGTCGGTTTCCTCTGCCAACACCGGGATCGATCATGACAGACCAGCACGTCATAGAGCAGGCGGTCTTCGATTTCCGCTTCGATTCTGAGGAACAGGCCCTGGCAGAGCAGGCCGGACTGGGTGCGTTCATCAGGGATGACCTGCTGCCAGTGATCGACGAGGTCTTTTCGGCCCATGCGGAGCCGGGGGTGGTGTTCCGCTTCGATTCCCTAGAGATCGATCTGGGGGCCGTAGGGTATGATTCTTTTCGGAATGAACTGAAGGACCGGCTACGGGACCGCCTCCGGGGGGCGCTGACAACGCACCTCTTCAGCGACGGACCCGCTGCCGGCAGCCCGCTCCCGGAAAGGATCGCCAGGGAAGACTGGGAATGGCGGCAGGTCCGCTTCTTCCTGGAGCGCGGCTATCTCCCCTGGAACGCCGCGCCGCCCGATGCCCGCAAGCTCGAAGAGATGCTGTTGCGGCTGCTGCGCAAGAACGGCCCCGGCTTTGTCCGGGCGATCCGGGGCCTGGGACAGCGCGACGATGTGCTGTGCAGGATCGTCAACCAGTTTTCCGACGCCGTCCTGGTCGAGCTGGCGCAGATTATCCGGCCGGCCCGGCACGACCTTGGCTCCTTCCCGGCCGGCATCTCGGGACGCACGGCCCGGCAGGAGTTTCTGACAGAGCTCTTGCAGGACGTGGCTGCCGACAGTGGCGCATCGGCTCTGCCGACAGCACTGCGCCGGCGTATCGGCGACGCCCTGCAGCAGGGAGACACCGGCTGGCTGAACGCTGCATGGCCCGGCCTCTGCCGCGACTATGCCCGGCCCCTGCTGGAAGAGCTGCTTGCGCACGGCCGCCTGGCTGCGGTGCGCAAGCGGATAGCCGGCCAGTTCCCGGAGACGGTGGTCAAGGGGATACTGCTCCTGCTGGAACCCCGGGAATCCGCCTTCATCGAGGTGGTGACGGAGAAGCCCGAGCTGTTCCGCCGGGCGCTCGGGGCCGGCCGGAACAACGTGGCCAGGAGCAGGCGGCCACTCTGGGAATTCACCCTCGGCTACCTGATTGCTGAGCGGGGGAGCGTGTTCAACCGCAAGGCGTACCTGGGGAGCCTGGTCCGGCAGATGG
The DNA here is from genome assembly GCA_009684525.1 of Geobacter sp. Lineage (NCBI taxonomy): Bacteria > Pseudomonadati > Thermodesulfobacteriota > Desulfuromonadia > Geobacterales > Geobacteraceae > Geobacter > Geobacter sp. The sequence continues at coordinate 592,789 of WKKR01000002.1, read as the reverse complement.
CAGCCCACGCCAACCTCGATTTCAGGGAACTGCTCGTATCGATGCACCAGATGCTGGTGCAGTCGATGGTTGCGACACCGCTGCAGGCCGAACTGCTGGAACTGCTTAACGAGATCGCCGCGGAGTCGGGCGTGGCGTTGCCGGGCACCAAGGGGAAAGCTCCGGAAAAAGCAGAGCCGGTGGCACTGGTCAACCTGCGGCAAAAGGTCCGCGAGGCGCTGCTGCTGGGGACGTTTGAGGAGCTGGCGCCCATCTGGCCGGGCCTGGTGAGGGATTACCCCTATCTGTTGCGGCAGGAACTGCACCGGCTGGCGAATAGGGAAACAGTGCGCCGGCGGATCGCCGAACGTTTTCCCGAAGCGATGATCAGGGAGATCCTGCTGCTGGAACCGGCCGAAGCCGGTTTCGTCACCCAGGTAGTCGGTCGGCGTGAACTGTTCCGCAAGGCCGGCGCCTTTATCCGGGACGGCTCGGAGGAGGTCGGCAGGCGGCTCTGGGAGTTCACCCTCGCCTACCAGTTGGAGGAGCGGGGAAGCAGCTTCAACAAAAAATCGTACATGGGGAGCCTTTTGCGCCAGATGGCAGCCCACGACAACCTCGATCCACTGGCGCTGATGAAGGCGCTGCACGGAGTTTTGGAGGGGATCGGCCCAAACTCCCCCCTCCATGCCGAACTGCTCCTGCTGGTGGGGGAGCTGATGACGGAGACGGAAATGGGCACGTCGCTCTTCTCAGAGGCAGAGAGGGAGCCGTCAACGGACGTAGAAAGCGCGTCCGTCGACAGGAGTGCCGCGCAGCCACTACAGCAGCCCGGCAGCAATGACAAGTCCGGGGTGGACGAGATGCCGGCAGAGCAGCCGGCAATACCGGCGCAACCGGCGCTGCATGCTGCTCAGGAGGCGGCCGGCGCCCCAGTGCCGGCCACCGGGCCTGGCAGCGAGACCGGGGAAGCGGAGAAGGTCTCCTCCCCCCTTGCCTGGAGGCCGGACAACGAACCAGAAGAGCTCTCCGGGGAGATCTACATCGCCAATGCCGGACTGGTCCTGACGGCACCCTATCTGCCACAGCTCTTCGGCATGTTCGGGCTGCTGGCGCACCCGGCGTTTGTCGACGCTGCCGCCGCCGAGCACGGGGTCCACCTGCTGCAGTATCTGGCCGACAAGGGGACCCGGACCGCAGAGCCGCTCCTGGTGCTGAACAAGATCCTCTGCGGCGTGGCGCCGGAGACGCCGGTGGCCCTGGAAGGCGACCTGAGCACGCACGAAATGGAGATCGCAGACGGGATGATCAACGGGATGATCCAGAACTGGCACGCCCTTGGCGCCACCACGCCGGACGGCTTCCGCGAAACCTTCCTGCAACGCGAAGGGGTACTCCGGATGAAGGAAGACGGCTGGCATCTGCTGGTGGAACCGCGGGCCTACGACCTGCTGCTGGATCAGATCCCCTGGAGTTTCTCCATCATCAGATATTCATGGATGCCGCAGGCAGTCCATGTGGATTGGCGGCACGGCCTATGACCATCGACCGGGCAAATGCCGCAGCTCTGGAAAAGGAACTGGACTGGTTCAACCGGGTGCTGGAGACGCGGATCTCGCTCTATTTCGAGCAGCCGGGCACAGATGGCGACATCCGCGCCATCGCACCGCCGGAGCTGCAGAACGACCCTTCCGAATACGCCCGTCTGGTGCGTGAGCAGGGCATGGGCTTCGACGAGCGGATCGTGCTGATCCTGGCGCTGGTCCCCCATGTCCGGCCCCAACTGCTCGACACCTTTTTCATACGCAACAAGAATTTCGACCGGGGGTTCACCGAGTTCGGCGGCTGGAAAGGGAGCGCCCATGGCGGCTTTCTCCCCACCGGCGAGACCGCCTCGTTCATCCTGGCCGGCAGCGATCTGGCCAGGCGGTTCGAACTGGTCAGGCTGTTCGATACGGAGCATTTCTTTGCCCGGAAGGGGATCGTCCGACTGGAGAACCATCCGGGCAGCGAGCCGTTTCTCAGCGGCGCCCTGGTCATTGCCGGGGAATATCTGCAACGGCTCACCACCGGGGTCTGCCATAAGCCGGATTTCACCATGAACTTCCCGGCCAAGCTGATCACTACCGGGCTCGGCTGGGACGACCTGGTGCTCTCCCAGGATCTCTTGGAGGATATCGGGGTCATCAAGACCTGGATGAGCGATGCCCGGACCATCATGGAGGAGTGGGGGTTGCAGAAGAGCATCAAGCCCGGTTACCGCAGCCTCTTCTACGGCCCGCCGGGCACGGGCAAGACGCTGACTGCCACCCTGATCGGCGCTTCGGCCGGGGTGGACGTCTACCGGATCGACCTCTCCATGGTTGTCTCCAAGTTCATCGGCGAGACGGAGAAGAACCTGGCCAGCGTCTTCGATCAGGCAGAGCACAAGAACTGGATCCTCTTTTTCGACGAGGCAGATGCCCTGTTCGGGAAAAGGACCCAGACCTCAAGCTCCAACGACCGCTACGCCAACCAGGAGATCTCCTACCTGCTGCAGCGGGTGGAGGATTTTCCCGGCGTGGTCATCCTGGCCACCAACCTGAAGGCGAACATCGACGAAGCCTTTGCCCGCCGGTTCCAATCGGTCGTCTATTTTCCCATGCCCGATGCCGAGCAGCGTCTGAAGCTCTGGGAGGGGGCACTGCGCTGCAATTGCGCCCTGGCCGACGACGTGAAGCTGGACAAGCTGGCAGACGACTTTGAGCTGGCCGGCGGCGCCATCGTCAACGTGGTCCGCTACGCGGCGATCAAGGCGCTGCAGAGCGGGGAGCGGCTGATCCGCCAGGCCGACCTGCTGAAAGGGATCTCCCGGGAGTTACTGAAAGAAGGAAGGACGAGCTAGTGACGTGACCATGCCAGCCATGACGACATATCGATTCCGCAGGTTCGTGGCCACACTGCTGGCCGGGGGGACCATTCTCCTGTCCGCCGTCTGCGGGGGGGGCCCCCGGCCTGCCCTTGCCGCTGCACAAGCGACGCAGGCGGTCGATTGCAGCCGGTTGCCGAGCAAAGAGACCTTTGTTCGCGAACGGTACGACCGCGAAACCATCCGCAAGATCCAGATGTGCCTGGCGGTCAAGGGGTACTACACCTGCAAGCTCGATGGCATCAGGGGTCCGCAGACCATCGCCGCCCTGGCAAAGGTCACAACAGGGAATCCGGACTCCACCCCTCCCCTGCAAAAGGACGGCCCTATTACGGTCTATGACCTGACAAGCCAGGACCTGGAAGAGCTGAAGGCGCTGAACGCGATGATTGCCCAGTTGCAGGAGCTGCAGGGGGTGGAGTTCGCAGACGGCTTCGAGCTGATAACCGCGGTGAAGACGGCCATCAAGGAGGTAACGGATCGCTACGCCGGCTACCAGGCCATTGTCATGAAACAGCTGGACCAGCTGAAGAGCTATGTCCTGACGGAGAAGCAGTTTGATGCCCTGGAGCAGGCACAGGTGCCGGAGAACATCGTCGACGCGCTGCGCGATCTCCAGGACGAGCCGTTTGCCGACAAGGAGACGCTCACCAAGGCGGTCACGGCAAAACTGCAGGAAATCGGCGACCCGACCGGGTACTACCGGGGGCAGATCCTCCGGGATGTCGACGAGATGGCCGTATTCAGCCTGCCGGACAGTTTATTCCTGAAGCTGGAGGAGATGCGGGTTCCCGACGGGGTCCTCAAGCGGCTGCAGAAGCTCGGCGACGTTGAATTCCCCACCAGGGAGCTGTTTCTCAATGCCCTGGAGACGGAGATCTTCACGCCGATGAAGGCAGAGGAGGAAGCCGACTGCGAAGACTGCCGGCTCTATCGGACCGTGCTCCTGACAAAGGCGGAGAAGAAACCCCGGTTCGACGCGAAGAAAAAGATGCAGTGGAGCGGCTGGTCGTGCGGCTGCTATCTCGACAATCTGTCCGGCGTCCTCTACGGCTTTTACCCGTTCTGGAAGGGGGGGAACAGACAGAAGATCGATTTCAGCTCCTTCAGCCGGATCGGCTACTTCGCGCTCACCTTCGACGAGAAAGGGGAGATCCCCGAGCGGCGCCACTGGCAGCAGAAATCACCCGACCTGGCCGACTTCATCAACCAGGCGCGCCGCTACCGGACCGCCGTCGATCTGGTCTTCTACAAGAGCAACTGGGAGAACTGGGCGCAGTTCGTCTCCGTGAAACGGACCTCGTTCATCGACACGCTGACCACCAACATGGTGGAGCTGATCGACCAGAAGCTGGAAAACAGCATGCTGAACCGGATGAAACCGCTCATCTCGCTCGGGACCGCCCCGAAGCCGGCCATGGGAGACGGCATCACTCTCTTTTTCGAGGGATACCCGAATGATGCTGCATCCAACGAATTCCTCAAGCTGTTTATCAAGGAGCTGCGCAAGAAGCTCACGGCCGCCTCCGGCAGCTTCAAGCTGAACCTGGTGCTGCCGTACCGGGAGATCGGCAGGCTGAAAGATCTGATAGCGGAAGGCAAGGACAAGAAAGAAGCAGTCAGTGACGTCGACCTGTTCCTGGTCCTTATCGACAGGCCGATCACCACGTCCAAGAAGGATCTGCGGCTGGAAGTGGAAAAGATGTTCACTGGCATCGTGCGACGCGACGCTTTGCGCAAGATTGTACCGGTCATCACCTGGGGGACGGCCGCAAGCCCGGCAGAGAAGCAGCAGTTTTTCGACGACATGGTCTATTTCGAGGACAACTTCGGCGGGGCCGGCTTCTGGCCGGTTCCGACCAACAGCGACAACGGGGCGGCCGAGATCGGCGACACCATCAAGGAAGTCTTTCCCATGACGGACAACCAGGACTATTTCCAGGCCATGTTCAGCGAGAGATTCCCCTGGTTCGGCAAATTTGTCGGCCCCCATCGCTGGGAACTCCGGATCGTGCTGGATATCCTGCTGGCGGTAATTCTCCTTGCGGCCGGTCTCTCCTGCTGGATCTTCGAGCTGCAGGACTTTTTCCGCAAGCATTCTCTCTGGCTCCTGGGGGTTGTCCTGGCGGCAACCCTGATCCAGATGTGCCTGTTCGTCGGCGACCCTTACTGGAGAAACCGGACAACCGAGATCCTGCTGCTCGCCGTGGCAGCCGGCGCCGGGGTGGGGATCTGGTTCTACATCCGCCGGATCAAGCGGGTCGATCTGCCGTAGCAGGTCGTTGAAAAACCTGAGTTTTCAACATCTGCTAGCGGAAACGGGCACGGAACATACCAACGTTGTTGCGACTGGAGGTCATCATGAAACGGACAAGGGACGGACACAACGGGTCAGTGTCGGCAACAGTCCATGCTGCGGCTCATAACGGGTTGTCCGGAGTGGCGGTCAGAGCCGCGCAATCGCCGGCGCAACGGTCAATCGCCGGAAGGATCGATACCAGCCCCTTGATGGTTATGCAACGGCAAGAGCTGCACGGTCTGTTCGGCAACATAGCCCAGTTGCAGGGAGTGGAGGAAGAAGAACCGTTACAGGGTAAGTTTGCGGCGTTGCAACGGGTCGAGGAAGAAGAACCGCTGCAAGGCAGGTTTGCACCGGTACAGCGGATCGAGGAAGAAGAGCCGTTACAGGGGAAATTCGCCTCTCAAGCCACTGTCCAGCGGGAAGAGCAGCCCGCCGCCAGGACCAACGACACCGGCCTGCCGGACACGCTCAAGACCGGCATCGAATCGCTCTCCGGCGTATCCATGGATAGCGTCAAGGTCCATTACAACTCTCCCCAGCCCGCCCAGTTGAACGCACTCGCCTATGCCCAGGGAAGCGACATCCATGTGGCGCCGGGCCAGGAGCAACACCTCCCCCATGAGGCGTGGCACGTGGTGCAGCAGGCCCAGGGGCGGGTGCAGCCAACCATGCAGCTGAAGGAAGGTGTGCCGGTGAACGACGATGCAGGGCTGGAGCGCGAGGCGGATCAGATGGGGGAGAAAGCGGTGCAGGGGAAGTTCGGCCCGGATGAGGCGCGTGCACATATCATCACCGGCAACACCGTGCAATGCATGACCTACACCTGCCCGCGCATCCCCAAAATTGCCGGATGGGACCCGTACAACGACAAATGGCCCGGATCACAAGGGGCAAGTAGACTTTGGGGCGCTTATGCCAGCCGCGGCTCCGATGTGAAAGGTACCGCCCAGACATTGTGCGACGATGTGACCAAGCTGACGAAGGCTCTATCCGACGGCCAGGACATGGGGCATCCGCACATGGTACCGCAGAGGATGGGAGGAAAAGGGGTGATCGGCAACGTCAGACCCTGGTCCCAGACATTCGAGACCAACGACTGGCACGGAGTGCTCGACAACAAGATCAAGGATCATTTCCGGGACAACGTGGCCACGGGCGGCAATCTGTATGAGGATGTGGAGACCGTCGATTCGCACATCTATACGGAGTCATGGCTGACCCCTCTGCGCAGACGCTACGATGAAGCAGCCGACAATGCCGACCGCGCGAAACTGGGACTCTATCTCGCCCAGATAAGGACCATCCTGGACCCGGTCCCCGACGACGCCAAAGTCATCGCCTCGGGCGCGACCTTCCAACCCGCAGGTATCACCTTCACCCCGCCTCCCCTGAGAATGGACAAGGCGAAAACGGCGCTCAATACCTTCAACGGCGGCAACCTGGACAATGTCCAGCAGGACCCGCTCAATGCCAAACCTACTTTGAAACATGTGCAGAAGCTGTGCGACACCGACAACATGGCAGAGATCAAGAAACTGTCCTCGAATGTCGGTGATTGGGAGCCGGAGGCATGGAATTATTACCTGGACTGGCAAACGACCCCGAAAAAGAAGAACTGACCGTCACTGGCCTGCGCCTTCGCCCACTCAGGCTGGCGGAGTCGCCAGATACTGCTCGAACTGCTTCTTGTCCGATGCGCAGCGGTAGGCCTCCTCGGGATTGACCCGCTTGGTCTTGAGCAGGTCGAGCAGGTGCTGGTCCATCAGCTGCATGCCGTCCTTGCGGGCGGTCTGGATGATGGAGGGGATCTGGAAGGTCTTTCCCTCGCGGATCAGGTTGCCGATGGCCGGGGTGCCGACCATGATCTCCAACGCCGCCACCCGCCCCTTGCCGTCGGCGGTCTTCAGGAGCTGTTGGCAGACCACCCCCTTGAGCGATTCGGAGAGCATGGCGCGGACCTGCTCCTGCGAATCCTTGGGAAAGACGTCGATGATCCGGTCGATGGTCTTGGCTGCCGAGTTGGTATGCAGGGTGCCGAAGACCAAGTGCCCGGTCTCGGCAGCGCTCATGGCCAGGCTGATGGTCTCCAGGTCGCGCATCTCGCCGACGAGGATGACATCCGGGTCCTCGCGCAGCGCAGCACGCAGCGAAGCGGTGAAGCTCTCGGAATGGTCGCCGATCTGCCGCTGGTTGAGGAGCGACTGCTTGTTCTCGTGGATGAATTCCAGCGGGTCCTCCAGGGTGAGGATATGTTCGCGCCGGGTCGAGTTGATCAGGTCGATCATGGCCGCCAGGGTGGTCGACTTGCCGGAACCGGTGGGACCGGTCACCAGCACCAGCCCCTTCTTCAGCATGGTGAGTTTGCGCACCCCTTCGGGGAGACCGAGATCGTCGGCCGAGAGGATCTTGGTCGGGATGATGCGGAAGACCGCGGCGATCCCGCGGTGCGTCATCAGCATGTTGCCGCGGAACCGGGCCAGGTCCGGCACGGAGTAGGCAAAATCCAGGTCGCGTCGTGTCTCGAATTCTTCCCGCTGTTTATCGTTGAGGATCTCGAACAGGATGACCTTCAGCTCATCGTTGGTCAGCACCTTGAAATTGAGCCGCTCCATCTCGCCATGCAGGCGGAAGATGGGCGGCGAACCGGTGGAGAGATGCAGGTCGGAAGCTCCCTGTTCCTTCATCATCCTGAACAATGCGTCGATACGTGCCATGGAAAAACTCCGTTACAACAGTATGGAGGTTACATATTCCTCCGGCGAGATGTCGCCGGAGCGCAGCAGTTCGTCCCCTTGCTCGGCACTGCCGCGGTACCCCCGGTCAGCCAGGAAGCGGAGCAGGTCTCTGCTGTCGGAGACGGTCTCGAACGCCTCGACAACGGCGGAATCGAAGCTGATCACGTCCAGCAGAAAGCGGCTGCCGCGATAACCGCTCTGTTCACATTCCGGGCAACCGGAGGAGCGGAAATAACTGCCGGAGGGGAGTGCAGTCCCTAGTGCCGCGCTCTCGTCGGGGCTCAGGTGGTAAGGCTGGCGGCAGGCGGGGCAGAGCAGCGAAACCCGTCGACACGAAACGATCCCGCGGATATAGGTGGGGATGATGTAGTGCTTGTTCCAGAAATAGAGCAGGTGCCTGATCGCCGCCCCGATCTCCTTGAGGGAGACGCCGACGATGACCAGTTTTCCCCGCATGACAGCCTTGCTGGCAGCGATGAATGACTGGCTTTCCGTGGCATCCTCAACGGCAACGATATCCGGGTCATGCTCCAGAACAGCACTGATCAGGCTGTGGGTCTCGCCGGGGGATATCCCGTGAGCCGGGACACGGGGGAATCGCTTGGTTCCCTGCCCCAGCCCCTCACCCAGAAGGATCACGCTCTTGCCCGCCGTATCAGCCTCGCTGAGCAGCAGATCGATGAGACGGCACCTCTCCTCGCTCTCCCGGTGGGCGACAACCACCATGCCCGCACCGGCAGGGAGCTTCCGCAGCTGTTCCTCAGTTGCAGGGGCAAGGTGCAGGTCTGCCAGCCAGGCGGGAAATGCATCGGCATGGCTCTTCTTGAAGGTGACAAAGTCCCCTCCCAGCCCCCTTAAGAGCAGGACCTGGAAGTTGTGGCGCTGTCCGCGCAGGGTAAAGGAGAGCCCACTCTTGGTACTCGTCTCGCTGATCCCTTCCAGTTTGCAGCCACGGCGTAGATGGATCATGAACTCCTGGTAGTGGGTAATGGCAAGGGTCCCGATCTCACGAGTGGCACCACCACGGCGCGCAGTGACGCTGACCATGTCCCCCAGCGGCTGCAGGGAGATGACCGTCAGGCGGTTCTGAATAAAATAGGCCAGCAGATAATCGAGAAACGTGGCACCCGTGATGTCGCCGTTGATGATTTCCAGGACCCTGGGTGAGAACGCCGACGACGTCAGGCCAAAGGATACCGGTGAGGTGGGAACACCGTAAAATTGGTCCTGCATTTCGCGGATTTCCCGGATAAGGGCGACCGAAACTATAACCTGGTATCCGGTTGACCGTTCCACCGCCTCGATCGCCACCCGGTTGAGCGGATCTGCCATGGCCACGTTCAGTTCGTCTCCGGCCCGGATCAGGGGGATGAGGTTGTACTGCCGCGCCGTCTGTGCCGGCAGCAGGGCAACGGCAGCAGCATCGATCATATCCTTTTTCAGGCGGACATAGGGGATGTCGAGCTGGTTGGAGAGGGCCCAGTCGATATCCTCCTGGGTCACTACCCCCAGCGTAACCAGTGCCTCACCGAACCTGCAGTGGGAAGCCTGCTGCGCCTCCAGGGCAGCCCGGATGTCATCCTCTGAAATAATGTGCGATTTCATCAGGATATAGCCGAGGGAGCCTTCCTTGATCAGTCCTTCCATCTCTCCTCCATGTCAGATGCCCCATTTATAGTTGAGGAATTTCATGGTCTGTTCATACCCCTGTGCCAGCAGGTACTCCTTTTCCTCGTTCGTGAGACTGAATCGCGCCGGCTCGATGTCTGCACAGTAGAGCAGGATGGTATCCTTCCAGCGCCCCCCCTTGATGAACTCCTTCTCCATGGCATGGAGCGAGAAGTTGAGTGTCTCGCGAAAGTACCGAGCCAGCGACAGCTTCCCATCCTGATGCCTGAGGGTCCGCTTGGAGACCACCTTGAGGATCAGCACCCGTTCGTGTCGACCGAAGGATTCCTCCACCGATCCCGCCATCAGAGAACCGTCGACAAAGACGTGGTCTTTGCCGTTATGCCGGTGGCGGCGACAGGCATAGATCCAGGGGATGCCGTTGGAAAAACGGGCTGCCGTGGCAACCTTGAGTTCGGGATGGCTGGCTGCGGAAAAGACCACGGCCCGGTAATTGAGGATATCGGTGGCAATCACCTGGATAGGGATACGAAAGTCGCCGGAAAACGATCTCCCCCCCAGCTTCCCGTCGACCCAGGCCTCAAGGGCATCGCCGCTACAGAGGCCGTAGCCAGAAAACATGCTCTTGAGGCTTATGTCCTTGAACCGTGCGGAATCAAGCGCCATGGCCTCTCGTCGCAGATCCTCAGGGGACATGCCGGAGGCGAACAGGGCGCCGACAATGCTGCCTGCTGAGGAACCGACGATCTTCCCGATCCGGAGCCCCTTTTCCTCAACTGCCCGCAACGCTCCCACCAGTGCCGGATAACGGATCCCGCCTCCCAGGAGGAGCAGGGTAATCGGTTCATTCTTGTGGAAAGGGATAGAGGCGTTAACGATACTCATTGGACGGCTCGACAGACCTGGCAGGAATATTGACGGCTGAGACCAAAGTATAGAATGGGAACGGGCAAAGTCAACACTACCGGGAGAACGGGAGATCACAAACCTTTACTTTTTGAACTTCAATGTGTTAGGCTGACAAATTCCGGCGGGGCACCCCTCCGCCGCAACCAATCGACTGGTCCCGTACCGGGCACACTTTCCACCGGAACCCGGGGATGGAACCACAGGAGACAGCATGAAAAGAAAAGCGCTCGCCCTTCTCTCCGGGGGGCTCGACTCCACCCTTGCGGTCAAGGTGATGCTTGAACAGGGGATCGAGGTCGAGGCCCTCAATTTCACCTCCCCCTTCTGCACCTGTACCGGCAAGAACGCCGGCTGCAAATCCGAGGCGGTCCGGGTCGCCGAAGAGTTCGGCATCCCCATCAAGGTCATGAACAAGGGGATCGAATACCTGGAGGTTGTCAGGAACCCTCGCCACGGCTACGGCAAGGCGATCAACCCCTGTATCGACTGCCGGATCTTCCTGCTGAAAAAGGCAAAGGAATATATGGCCGGATCAGGCGCCGATTTCGTCATTACCGGCGAGGTTCTCGGGCAGCGCCCCATGAGCCAGCGCCGCGACACGCTGCGGGTGATCGAGCGGGAGAGCGGCCTGGAAGGCCTGCTGCTGCGGCCGTTGTCGGCAAAGCACTTCCCCCCGACAATCCCTGAGCAGGAAGGGTGGGTCGACCGGGAGAAACTCCTGGCGATCCAGGGACGTTCCCGCAAGGAACAGATGCAGCTGGCCGAGGAACTGGACGTGACGAATTACCCCTGCCCGGCCGGCGGCTGCATGCTGACCGAGGTCTCCTTCGCTCCCAAGGTCAGGGATATCTTCGACCATAGCGACGAGCTGCAGATGCGGGATTTCCGGCTGCTCAAGCTTGGCCGCCATTTCCGCATCGGACCGCGGACCAAATTCCTGGTGGGGAGAAACGAAGCGGAAAACGCCACACTGACCGCCCATGTCCAACCGGGAGAAGCGAGCCTCCGCTGGCTCGAAGGGGGGAGCCCCCTCGGCGTCGTGATGGGGCCGGTGACCCCGGAATCCCTCGACATCGCTGCCCGGATCATCCTTCGCTACACCAAGGCCGCACCCGGCCAGCCCTGCAGCATGAAGGTCGTGCGCGACAACGGCGAGGAGCGGCTCTCTGCCACGAATGACTTTACCGATACGGATGTAGAACGCTTTCGCATCTGATCTTCGCTTAGCCGCAACCATAAAAAAAGCCGGGGCATGTCATGTCCCGGCTTTTTTCATCCCCTGCCCCTGCAACTCAATCGTGGTCGTCCCCATAAATCCGGGCAAAATCATCGGCCGTATCCCGGAATGCCTGCAGAACCAGGGGATCGAAGTGGGTCGGCAAGGTTCGCCCATCACCTTCGATAATGATCCGGCAGGTCTCCTCATGGGAAAATGCCGACTTGTAGACCCGCACGCTCCGGAGCGCATCATACTGGTCGACCAACATGACGATCCGTCCTTCCACCGGGATGTCATCACCGCTCAACCCCCGGGGATATCCGCTTCCATCCCAGCGTTCATGATGATTGAGCGCGATTGACGCAGCCATCTTGAGCATGGCGAAGGATGAGCCGGCAAGTATCCGCTCGCCGATGGTGGTATGGGTCTTGATGATTCTGAACTCTTCCGGGGTCAACGCCCCCGGTTTCAGCAGGATGGAGTCGGGGATGCCGATCTTCCCCACGTCATGCATGGCACTGGCGATGCGGATCGTTTCCATGAACTCATCGCCCATGCCGATCTCGCGGGCAAGACGCTTCGCATACCTGCCGATGCGCACGATGTGCCGTCCCGTATCCTCGTCGCGCAATTCCGCGGCGGCAGTGAGTCGGGAGATGGTCTCGATGCTCAAGGTTTTCAGCTGGCTCAAGGCATCGGCTAGTTCCAGGGTCCGCTGGGCAACGGTTCGCTCCAACTCCTCCTTGTAATTGCGTTCAATCTGGCGCAACCGCTTGTAGTTGATCGCCTTCTCCACGGCATGGATCAGGTAGGCGGGATTGTACGGCTTGATAATGAAATCGGTCGCCCCCTTCTGGATGGCCAAAACCGCCATCTCCAGTTCGGCATAGCCGGTCATGAGGATCACCGGCGTTTCAGGATCGGCCTCATGGATCCGTTCCAGCAGTTCGATACCGGTCATGAATGGCATATTCACGTCGGTGAGAACAAGGTCAACCTTTTCTCCGGGAAAGTCAACCAGCACATCATGACCATTCTGGAACGGACGGACCATGAACCCGGTCATCTGCAGCAACGCTGCGACACTTTCCAGTACGAACCGGTCATCATCAACTACGATGATTGTCCCTTTGACTTCATTCGACACGAATCGCGACCTCCAAATGTCTTCAACTGCTGAACAGCCCAACGGAAAGCTCAAAATTGCCGGTGCGACCCACTATTCTATCAACTAGAACCTCGTGTGCAAAACAGTATACCCGAATTCTCCGCAGAGGCGACCGGTTCCGCTGCACACATGCATATTTCGCCGAATTTTTTACCCCTCCTCTGCCGAATAGCCGATCCGGACCCCTCCCCAATGCCGACCTGCAATGATGATCGGCGTTGACATGTCGTTCATGATCTCCCCCGTATCGCGCATGTACGTCTGCAACAGAAAGGACGAGGTGTTCTGCGCAGCTCGAATGCCGGTGCGATCATCGAAAATCCGCTTCGTACGGTTTCTCACCTTGTCATTCTCGGGGTCGCCCGTCAGAGGCTGGGCAAATTTGAGATTGTGGCTGGGGCAGTACCCATGATCGTCAACGCAGATGGCAAAGACCAGATTGCTGCCTTTGCGCAGAACCTCTTCCTGGATCGGCGAGATCCACTGATCGAAGAAGCTGTCGAATTGGGTGGAATACTTTTGTGGCACGGTATTGGGAATCGGCCGGTACTGCCGTGAGAAGAGGGCGTCCGTGGTGATCTTGCCGTCGGCGACGGCCTTCTGCAGGGCTGTCGTTACTCTGTCCCTCAGTTCACAGGCAACCTCTTTCATAGCGTCATGGTAGTTCCCCACCTTGAACCGGCCAACCGTCGCATAGATCTGTTCCGCAACCCCTGACAGGTGGTGCAGGGTCTGGTCGTTGACCGTCATGAGGCCATTAACGTCCTGGGCAACCGTCGAGATCCTCTGGATCTTTTGCGTAATCTCGCTGGTGGTGGCACTCTGCTCTTCGGTCGCCGTGGCAATCTGGCTGATCATGTCCGTGGATTCGTTACTCAGCCGCCTGATGTTTTCCAGGGCATCCCGTGCGGTCTGGGCCGTGGCAACCCCTTCTGCAACGCGAGCCTGCTCTTCTTCCATAGATGCTGCTGCCGCCTGCCCCTCCTCCCGGATCGCCAGGATGATCCGGGCAATCTCCTTGGTCGAGGCAGCAGTCTTTCCGGAGAGATTTTTCACCTCATCGGCAACCACGGCAAAACCACGGCCGTGCTCACCTGCCCGGGCCGCCTCGATGGCGGCGTTGAGAGCCAGCAGGTTGGTCTGGTCGGCGATCTCCTCGATCAGGCAGACGATTTCGCCAATGGTAGCCGACGATGCGGCCAACCGCTGCACCGTGGCAAGCGTCTTGTCGACGCTCTCCTTGATTGCCTCCATGCAGTGCCATGTCTCTTCAACCGCGCTCATCCCGTCGCCGGCCGCTCGATTGACGGCAGAGGCCAGTTCGGCTGCCTGATGGGTGGTATCGGCGACACCGTTCAGCGTTGCAGCCATCTCCTCTGCGGCAACGGCAACCGCAACCGCCTCTTCTTTCTGGGTTCCTGCGGCATTGACGGTTTTTCCCGTCGTCTGCGTCAGTTCACAGACCTTCAGCGCCACCCGTCCACCCTGATCATACAGGGCACCGATAATCTCCCGCAATTTTGCCGTAAGCTGGTTGATATCCATGGCCAGACTGCCGATTTCGTCCTTGGAGCGGACGTCGATCTCCCGGGTCAGGTCGCCTTCCCCTTTGGCCAGGGCCTCCACATTACCGGAGAGCATCAGTATTTCTCGGACAATAGTTCTACGGAAAAAGAGATAGAGCCCTCCCAGCATGATGACAAATGCGGTAATCCCTGCCACGGTCAGCACCTTCGAGAGCCTGATTGCAGCCTGATACCCCTGGTCGAGCGGCGTTGTCAGCACAACCGCCCCTAGGTGCGCCGGATCGTTGGGATGACAGGACTTGCAGCGCTCCTCGTTTTTCAACGGGATGACCGTTGTCAGAGTTCGTTTTCCCTCGCGCTCTTCACGCATCTCAAAGTGTTCGCCATTCTTGAGTGCTGCATCTACCTCTTTCTGATATGTCGCCCCCCCACCCGACTTGAGCTTTCCTTCCTTGTCGAAAATACCCAGCTCTGTCACATGGCGCCTCTCCTTCATCTGCCTCACATAGCGGTCTACTTGCGCCACTTCGCCACGGAGCAGATAGTCATCCACGTCGCGAATGATGATCCCGGCCAGCGACCTGCTGTTGCTTATCTGCAGTGCAACAGTGGATTTGAACTGCAGCCAGAGGGCAGTAACCCCCATGATGGCAAATCCCAGCCCCAGGGTAAGGCCGATGATGACGAGCACCTTGTACATGAGTCTCTTCTGCATGCATCCTCCAGGTGACACCGTTGCGGTGCGACATCCAACACATTCAGACTTCAAGATATTGTTTCGGATGCATACCCCTTTTCTTAAACGCATCGGCCAGGGATCATCATTAATTTTTCCATATGTTATCTGGCATTGTGTCGCAAATGAAACAGGGGGGCTCTCAAGCCCCCCTGCGGTTGTCCATCGCGGACACTTTATCGTCTATCGGTGCGTCACTGTTTTGTAGGTTGTTCCGCACCCGTCTCACCCTGCGGAGGAGTTTCCGCCGGGCTTTCCTGTTTTTCCGCCGGCGCGCTCTCCCCAGTGCTCTCTTTTTCCTCTTCTACAGCAGGAGCCGTGCCCGGAGCGGTTGCACTACTCATGGGCTGAAACACCTCCTGCTTCTGGATGCTGGCATCGACCTTGCGCTGCAGCCTTACCACGTTCGGCACTTCGGCCAATGCCTGCCGGTACTCACCCTCGCTCAGGACCCCCTTTTTCCGCAGCAGTTGCAGAATCATGTCCGAGCGCCGCAACACCTTACCAAGGTTTTTGTAAGGGTTGTAGGCAACTCTGGGGCCGGGCAGCATGGCGGCAAGAAATGCTGATTCCCGTGGGGTAAGGGTTGATGCCGGTTTGCCGAAATAATACTGTGACCCGTGGCCGATACCGTAGACCATCGGGCCAAGTTCCACCACGTTCAGGTAGAGTTCGACGATACGCCCCTTGGTCAGTTCCTGTTCCATCCGCACGGCGAGATACAGCTCCTTGAATTTGCGCGTGATGGTCTTTTCCCGGGAAAGGAAGAGGTTCTTCGCGACCTGCTGGGTTATGGTCGACGCACCACGGGCGAAGCTCTTCTGCTCAAGGTCGTATTTTATGGCATTCTTGATCGCCTTGACGTCGATCCCTTCGTGCTTGTAGAAGTTGGCATCCTCTGCCAGGATAACCGACCACTTCATTTCCGCAGGGATGTTCCCGCCCGAAACCCAAGACCGGTTCTTCGGACCGACAACGAACGGGTGATACTTCCCCTGCCAGTCCTTGACCTGGATGGTCATGGAAGACTTCCGGTTCTTCAGTTCCGCAACTGGGGGGAGCAGGGCAAGGGAGACGATGATGTAGCCGGCATACAGGACCAGGCAGCCGATGCCGACCAGAATGATGGATTTCAGACGCACGAGAACCTCATGAGTTGTCTAGCAGTTTCTCTTCAATCGCTACCGGCACCGCAGAGGGCAGCAACGCCGACTCCGTTGCGCGATGCCTCTTTTATCGCGTACATCGCCTTGTCGGCGGCACCCAGCAGTTGCTGGGCCGTTTCCGCATCGTCGGGGTAGGTTGCCACGCCGAAACTTGCGGTTACCACCAGCGGAGTCCCGTCATCAGCAACAAAATCCGTGCTGCTGAGCAGGGAACAGAGCCGCTTGGCAAGCATAACCCCATGCTCCTTGAAGGTGTTGGGGAACATCAGGACAAACTCATCCCCCCCGAAGCGCGATCCGCTGTCGATCTTGCGGATGCTGTTCCCTAGGAGACGGCCAACCTCGCTGAGCAACCGGCTTCCCACCAAGTGTCCATGGGTGTCGTTGACCCGCTTGAAATGATCGAGATCGAGAAAGATCAGCGACAAGGCGCCGCCGTAGCGCCAGGTCCTTTCGACCTCGTATTCCAGGAGCTCGTTGAATCGCCGGGCATTCCAGAGTCCGGTCAGTTCATCGGTAACCGCGAGTTGGTTGACCCTTTCGTGTGCCCGCGCATTCTCGATGGCAATGGCGGCAAAATCGGCAATGGTCGTGAGGATGGCGAGGTCTGCCTCGCTGAAGCTTCCATCCTCCAGACTGTTCTCCAGCTGGATGACCCCGAGTATCCGCTCGCGGCTCTTGACCGGGATGCAGACGATGGAGCGGGTCGTGAACGAGACTGCCCGGTCGACGGCATCACAGAATCGCGAGTCTTCCCGCACGTTGGGAATCAGGAGCGACTCGCCATGTTCCACAACCCAGCCTGCAATGCCGGTACCCTTTTCCAGGCGGGTCCCCTTGAGCAGCCGGGATGCGGTTGAAATGGCGATCTCGAATACCAGGTCGCCCGACTGTTGGTCAACCAGGAGCAAAGACCACGCAGTGGGCTGCAGAAGGCCGCTCACCCGCTCCATGATCGCCTGGAGCACCTCTTCCAGATCCAGGGATGCCGTGAGCGCCTTGCCGATCTCGACCATGGTAGCAAGCTCGGCGTTCCGTCTCTGGAGGGCTTCCTCCAGAAGATACCCAGTTGTGCCGTTCACCACGACTACCCCCTCTCGGAAAAACGGGCTGATGATCCTTTCACGGTCCGCTTACCGCGGCCTGCGCCTGGCGGGCCATGGATGCTGCCATCCTGATCGCCGCCGTCATGCTGGTTGCGCTTGCCGTGCCGCTTCCGGCAAGGTCATAGGCCGTACCATGGTCAACGGACGTGCGGATGATGGGAAGGCCGAGGGTTACATTCACACCGTCATCGAAATGGACCAGTTTCAGGGGTATCAGCCCCTGGTCGTGGTACATGCAGACCACGGCATCATAGCCACCGTCGATGGCAAAATGAAAGAGGGTATCCGCGGAAAGCGGGCCTTGCACCTCTATCCCCTCGCTCCGAGCCAGCGCAATTGCCGGCGCTATGATCCGCTGCTCCTCGTTGCCGAACAACCCCTCTTCACCGCAATGGGGGTTCAGCGCCGCAACCCCGATCCGGGGAGAAGGGATGAAGTAGCGTGCCAGATCACGGCTGGTGGTCCTGATGGTCGACAGTACCTTGTCAACGGTCAGGAGACCGGGCACGGCGGCCAGCGGCTCATGGATGGTCACGAGCGATACCCGGAGCCGGTCGCCGGCCAGCATCATGACGCACTCGCTGCTATTCGTCAGATGGGCCAGGAGTTCGGTATGGCCGGGATAGTGATGGCCAGCACGGTTCATCGCCACCTTGCTGATGGGCGCTGTTGCCATGCCTGCCACCCGCCCGGAACTGCAAAGCGTGGCAGCTTCGACGATGTAGCGGTAAACGGCATCGCCGGCGGTCGTTGACGGCTTGCCATAAACGATGTCGTCATCTGCGAGCCGCGAACAGGTCCGGAGGTAAAGCACTCCGGTGCGTTCATCCTCCCCGGGAAGGTCGTCGGTCTCCTCCACCTGCAACCGCACCCCGCTGTCCCTGATGCCCCTCTCCATGGCATTGCGATCGCCAACGACCAAGGGGCGGCAGCAGGTCTGTACGTCACTACCGGCTAGGGCCTTTGCGACGATCTCGGGTCCGATCCCCGCAGGATCTCCCATGGTTACGGCTATGATCGGTCTGTTCATGGTATTCTCCCGCTACAATCGCATCAGCGCCGATATACAATCTACGCCACGGCATGTCAAGAGTCGGCAAAAAAAAAGAGCGGCATAAGCCACTCTTTTCCCCATATCTGTTCCTGCCGGCGCTACTTCCGGGCAAGCTTGCTGGCAACCTGCATCCTGATCACGGCACGTTCCAGGGCAGCCTCCATGATCTTGTAGCTCTTGTCCTCGGGGGAGAGCTTCTTCAGCGCCTCCTCCGCCCGACCGAGCGCTGCCTTGGCCCGCTCGACATCGATCTCTTCGGCAGCTTCGGCGGTCTCGACAAGAACCGTGACCTTGTCGTCTTCGATCTCGAAGTAACCCCAGTTGACAGCCATATGCTCGACCTTGTTCCCGATTCTATAGGTAAACTCGCCTATTTTCAGGGAAGAAAGGAAAGGGGCATGGCCAGGCAGTATGCCGAATTCCCCAAGCGAGCCGGTAGCGGTTATCTCATCGACATCCTCTTCGAGGACCTTTTTATATGGTGTTACCAGTGTAAGCTTCAGTGATTCAGCCATGTATCAATCCTTGTAGGGGTGGAGTCAGTCCGCCCTTCATTTTGGCGCATGCAATGCGCCCCTCCAGAATTACGCGTTAAGCTTCTTGGCCTTCTCGATAACCTCTTCAATGGTCCCGACCATGTAGAACGCCTGCTCAGGGAGGTCGTCATACTTGCCGGCAACGATTTCCTGGAACCCTTTGACAGTGTCTTTCAGCTCAACGTAAACGCCCGGAGTGCCGGTGAAGGCTTCGGCAACATGGAACGGCTGCGAAAGGAACCGCTGGATCTTTCTGGCGCGGGAAACAACCAGTTTATCCTCTTCGGAAAGTTCGTCCATGCCGAGAATGGCGATGATATCCTGCAGGTCCTTGTACTTCTGAAGCACGTACTGCACCGAACGGGCAACGGCGTAGTGCTCTTCGCCGACGACCTGGGGATCGAGGATCCGGGAGGTGGAGTCGAGCGGGTCAACTGCCGGGTAAATCCCGAGTTCTGCAATCTGACGGGAAAGAACCGTGGTTGCGTCAAGGTGGGCGAAGGCAGTAGCCGGAGCCGGGTCGGTCAAGTCGTCAGCAGGGACGTAGATGGCCTGGACCGAGGTAATGGATCCTTTGTTCGTTGAGGTGATACGCTCCTGCAGCTCACCCATTTCAGTGGCCAGGGTCGGCTGGTAACCAACGGCGGAAGGGATACGGCCGAGAAGTGCGGAAACCTCGGAACCTGCCTGGGTGAAACGGAATATGTTATCGATGAAGAGGAGAACGTTCTGGTTCTCTTCGTCACGGAAATATTCTGCTACGGAAAGAGCAGAGAGGGCAACGCGGGCACGTGCCCCCGGAGGCTCGTTCATCTGGCCATAGACCAGAGCGGTCTTCTCAAGAACCCCTGATTCGCTCATCTCGACCCAGAGGTCGTTCCCTTCACGGGTACGTTCACCAACGCCGGCGAAGACGGAAAAACCGCCGTGCTGCTTGGCAATGTTGTTGATCAGTTCCATGATGAGAACGGTCTTGCCAACGCCGGCGCCGCCGAAGAGACCGATCTTGCCGCCTCGTGCATACGGTGCGAGCAGGTCAACGACCTTGATCCCCGTGGTAAAGGATTCGACTTTCGTCGACTGGTCCTGGAAAGACGGAGCAGAACGGTGAATCTCGTACTCTTTTTCGTTCCCTACCGGGCCTCTTTCGTCAACAGGCTCGCCTACGACATTAAGGATGCGGCCGAGTGTCTTGCGACCGACCGGCACGACGATCTGCTTGCCGGTGTCGAGCGCCTGCTGGCCACGAACAAGACCGTCCGTAGCGTCCATGGCGATGGTCCGAACTGCATTCTCGCCAAGGTGCTGGGCAACTTCGAGAACCAGGTTCCATTCCTTGTCATCAATGGCCGGGTTGGTCACGCGGAGGGCGTGGTAGATCGGGGGGAGCTTGCCAGGCTCGAACTCGACGTCAACAACTGCGCCGATAACCTGCGATATTTTACCGAAATTCTGACTCATGGTTTTTCTTTCCTCCTGCGGCCGGTCAGGCCATATGTTTTCGTAACGGAACGGTTTATTAGCCTTTAATCGATTCGGCGCCGGAGATGATCTCCATCAGCTCCGTAGTAATAGCCGCCTGACGGGCGCGGTTATATTGAAGCGTCAGCCTGCCGATCATCTCGGAAGCGTTTTTCGATGCACTGTCCATGGCGGTCATACGCGCACCGTGCTCGGAAGCGACAGACTCCAGCATCGATTTGAACATGGTGACTTCCACATATTTGGGAAGCAGCTCGCTGAGCAGTGCGGCCTTGGACGGCTCGTAGATGTATTCAGGCACATACTCGTCAACTGCGTCATTGGCCGCCTGGGGCGGCGTTATCGGCAGCAGCTGCTGAATCGTTATGTCCTGGGACATGACGCTGCGGAAAGCGTTGTATATCAGGTACACGGCATCATAGTCTTCTGCCACATAGCCATCGATGACTTCATGAGCAATGCTTGCGGCGGTCTGGTAACTGGGAGCAGCAAGAACCCCTGTATAGGTCTTGTGGATCTGCTGGCGGCTCTTCAGGTATTCATGACCTTTCCGGCCGATGCACATGACAGAGATTTCGGAGATTTCGCCTTTTTTCTCCTTGGCGAAACGGTCGGTCGCCTTGGAGATGTTGGCATTGAAACCGCCGCAAAGTCCGCGATCCGACGTTACCAGTATCAGCAAAGCCTTTTTCTGCTCCCGTGTCTCCAGGAGCGGATGACAATCGGCGTCCTGCTGACGCGCCAGGCGCTGTAGCACTTCCTCCACCTTCTTTGCGTAGGGGCGGGCGGCAACAACATTTTCCTGGGCCCGGCGGAGCTTCGCAGCCGAGACCATCTTCATCGCCTTGGTTATCTGGCGAGTATTTTTAACGGAAACTATCCGCTTTTTTATTGCCTTGAGATTTGCCATGTGTGGCTTTCCGTCCTTTTTAGGCAGTGAACTCTTTTTTCAGCTCATTCAATGCGGCGATCATCTTGGCTTTCAGTGCGTCGTCGATCGCCTTTTTCTCACGAAGTTCGGCAAGGATATCGCTCTTCCGGGTATCGAAGAAGGAGTTCAGCTCCTGCTCATACCGCTTGAGTTTCCCAACCGGGTATTCGTCGATAAAGCCGTTGTTGGCGGCAAAGATGATCAGAACCTGCTTCTCGAACGGCAGCGGCTGGTACTGGCCCTGCTTGAGGATCTCAACGAGTCGCTCACCCCGAGCGAGCTGCGCCTGGGTCGCCTTATCGAGGTCCGACCCGAACTGGGCAAAAGCTGCCATCTCGCGAAACTGGGCGAGATCGAGACGGAGAGTACCGGCAACCTGCTTCATCGCCTTGGTCTGGGCAGAACCGCCAACCCTGGAAACCGAGATACCGACGTTGATTGCAGGCCGTACGCCCGAATAGAAAAGGTCGGATTCAAGGAAGATCTGGCCGTCGGTAATGGAGATAACGTTGGTCGGGATGTACGCAGAGACGTCACCGGCCTGGGTCTCGATGATCGGCAGTGCGGTGAGCGACCCTGCGCCGCAATCGTCGGAAAGCTTGCAGGCACGCTCGAGGAGGCGGCTATGGAGATAGAAGACGTCGCCGGGATAGGCTTCACGTCCTGGCGGACGACGGAGAAGAAGTGAAAGCTGGCGATACGCCACAGCCTGCTTGGAAAGGTCATCATAGATGATCAGGGCGTGCTTCTTGTTATCGCGGAAATATTCGCCCATGGTAACGCCGGTGTATGGCGCGATGAACTGAAGCGGTGCCGACTCGGAAGCAGTGGCGGCAACAACGATGGTGAAATCCATTGCCCCGTGTTCCTGGAGCTTGGAAACAACCTGCGCCACCGTGGAACGTTTCTGGCCGATAGCGACGTAGATACAGACAACGTCGCCGCCCTTCTGGTTGATGATCGTGTCGATCGCAACCGCGGTCTTGCCGGTCTGGCGGTCGCCGATGATCAGCTCGCGCTGACCGCGGCCGATCGGAACCATCGAGTCGATAGCCTTCAGTCCGGTAGCCATCGGCTGATGAACCGATTTACGCTGGACGATACCAGGGGCCTTGATCTCGACCTGGCTGAACTTGTCGGTATTGATCGGGCCTTTGCCGTCGATCGGCTGACCGATGGCGTTGACGACACGACCGATAAGGGCGTCGCCGACCGGAACCTCGACGATACGACCGGTCCGCTTGACGGTGTCGCCTTCCTTGATACCCTCGAAGTCGCCGAGAATGGCAGCACCGACGTTATCTTCCTCAAGGTTGAGGGCCATTCCGGATATCCCGCCAGGGAACTCCAGGAGTTCGCCGGCCATCGCCTTGTCCAAACCGTGGATGCGGGCGATACCGTCACCAATGGAGATGATGGTGCCGGTCTCGGCAACCTCGACCTCCTTGCCATACTCCTTGATCTGCTTCCTGATGATCTCGCTGATTTCTTCGGCTCTGATTTCCATGGAACCCTCTTACCCCTTCTGTAATATATCTTGGATTCTATCAAGCTGAGTTTTGACGCTGCCGTCGTAGACACGGTCGCCGATCTTGGTGACAACCCCGCCGATGAGGGCAGGATCGACCTGGACCGTGAGCAGCACCTTTTTACCGGTGGATTTTTCGAGCGAAGCCTTGATCTCTTCCACCTGCCCGTCGGAGAGCGACATGCCCGAGGTTACCACCGGGCGGACAACCCCGGAAAGCTCGTCGGCAAGCTGGGCAAAGGTTGCCACAATCTGCTGCAGACAGGCCATGCGGCTCCTGTCGAGCAGCAGATGCAGAAAATTGCAGATGATCGGTGACAGGGAAAGCCTGGAGGCAATTTCCCCGAGAATTGTGTGCTTTGCATCAGCACCGTAGGCGGGATTGCGGAAGAGTGCCGAGAGGGGCGGATTGGCCGTCAAGGTATCATTGAAACTGACCAGCTCTGCATTGAATGCCTCAACGGTACCGGCTTCTGCACCCAGCTGCACCAGTGCCTTGGCATAACGTCTTGCTATTGCGCTTGCGCTCACTGTAGATGTACCACCTTGGCAAGATATTCGCCAACCAGACGATCCTGGTCGGTCTTCTCGATTTTTTCCTTCAGGGTCTGCTCGGCAAGCTGCACCGCAAGACGGCCAGCCTCCTCGCGCAGCTCAGTGCGGGCCTTGACAATCTCCTGGCTGGCGGCCTGAGCTGCCTGCTCGCGAATCTTGACCGCAGCAACCTTGGCTTCAGCGATGATCCGCTCCCTTTCGAGCTCCCCTTCGCGCTTCATTGCGGCATGGATCTCATCGATCTCCTTGTTTGCCTGCGCCAACTTGTCGGCATACTCGGCAAGCTTCCGCTCTGCAGCTTCGCGGGCAGTGACCGCTTCGGAGAGAGCCTTTTCGATCCCTGCCCGGCGATCTGACAGTGCCCCCTTGACATTGGCCTTCTTCAGCGCCCACCAGAGGATCAGGGCAAGCACTGTAAAATCGAGCACACGCCAGGCAAAATCCTTGAGCTGGGCACCGGTATCGGCATGGTGTGCTCCGCCGCCCCCCTCGGACGCAATACAGATCGCGGCGAACCCGACCGTTGCCAGGCCGGTGATAACAGGTATCAGCAGGGAACGCTTCCCCTCACGCTGAACAGAGTGTTGCATCTACAGACTCCTTCCGAGAACCTTCTCGCAGATCTCAAGCGACAGACTGCGGGCTTGCTCCTGCAGAGCAGACCGGGCATCTGCAGCCTCCTTGGCGATCTTCTGCTTGATACCGGCCAAGGATTCACCGGCCTCACCGCGAGCAGCATCCAGCAGCTTCGCCTCTTCGGCGGCAGCTTCCTTCTTCAGCGCCTCACGCTCTTCAAAACCCCTCCCCTTAACCTCTTTGAGGCGGGCCTCGTACGATGCCATTTTGTCGGCTACATCCTTATCCACTGCAGCCGCACGCTCACGAGCCCCCGCCAGCTCGGCGTCGCGATCGGCGAGTACCTTGCGGATCGGCTTGTAGAGGGCGAAATTGAGAATAACGAGCAGCAGCAGGAAATTGACAATCTGGATTATGAAGGACAGGTCAATATTGATCACACCAACACCCCTTGCCGCAAGATGTATACAGCATACATACTAGCGAGAACCTTTTGTTGTTACTGGAAAAACCAGAGATTGCTAACACAGGTATACAGTTATGTCAAGCATTTTTACCCCCGACGAGTATTTTTCATGAATGTGCCGGGAAGCAAAAATACCTGCATCAGAGCGATAATGCCTCGATAATTCTGGAGAGTTCATCCTGACTGGCAAAACTGATTTCGATGCGGCCACCTTTGCCGCTCGGCCGGATGGCGACCTTTGCCTTGAAGTGACGCTTCAGGCGCTCGGCAAGGTCGGTCATGTGCAGGTCGGGCTCTTTTTTCGGCTTCGGCCGCGCCCCGCCCTTGACCCGTTTGACCAGGGCTTCGGCGGCCCGTACCGTCAGGTCTTTCCCGACGATCTCATCGCGACAGCTCTTCATCTCTTCCGGACTCTCCAGGGCGAGCAGTGCGCGCGCATGCCCCATGGATAGCCGATCGTCCACCACATCCCGCTTGATCTCCGTCGGCAACCTGAGGAGCCTCAGAGCATTGGCCACCGTGGACCGGTCCTTGCCGACCCGCTTCGCCAGCTCCTCCTGGGAGAGCGAGAACCGTTCCTGCAGGGCGTGATAGGCCTCGGCCTCCTCGACTGCGTTCAGGTCCTCGCGCTGGATGTTCTCGATGAGCGCCATCTCCAGCGCGGTATCGTCGGAAACGTCCTGGATGACAACCGGGACCTCACGCAAGCCAGCTTTCTGCGCGGCCCGCCAGCGGCGCTCCCCGGCAATCAGCTCATAATGGTCGGCCTTCCTCCGCACGACCAGCGGTTGAATGATCCCCTTTTCCCGAATGGATGCTGCCAGCTCTTCGAGCTTGTCGGGAGAAAAGGTCTTGCGCGGCTGTCCCCGGTGCGGCCTGATCTCTTCGATGGGGCAGGAGAAAAAGGTCCCCTGCTCCGTCTCCTTCACCGGCAGAAGCGCTGCCATCCCCTTACCGAGGCCGGTCTTCTTAACCATGCGCACCCTCCCGCTGGAGCAGCTCCCGGGCCAGCTCAAGATAACTGGCAGCTCCCCGGGAGGCAATATCATACAGAATAATCGGCTTGCCGTGGCTCGGAGCCTCCGAGAGCCGGACATTCCGCGGAATCACCGTTGCAAAGGTCTCACGCGGGAAATGGGTGCGGATCTCGTCGCTCACCTGCCGGGCCAGATTGTTGCGGGCATCGTACATGGTGAGTAGTATCCCCGCAATGCTCAGACGGGAATTCAGCCCTTTCTGCACCAGGCGAATGGTCGTCAGGATCTGCGAAAGCCCCTCCATGGCGTAAAACTCGCACTGGATCGGGATGAGCACCGATGCGGCTGCGGTCAGGGCATTTACTGTCAGGAGATTCAGCGAAGGGGGGCAGTCGATGAGGATATAATCGTAGTCAGCATCAATAGTCGACAGCGCCTGGCGCAGCTTGAGCTCCCGCCCGGTGGTTGAGACCAGTTCCAGCTCGGCACCGGCAAGGTCAGGCGTAGAGGGGAGAAGGTGTAGCAAGGGGAGCCCGGTGGGAACGATCACCTGTGCCGGTGCCACATCGTTGATCAGGACATCGTAGATCGATTCTTCAAGAGAGGCCTTGTCGATCCCGACGCCGCTCCCCGCATTGCCCTGCGGATCTATATCCACGAGCAGCGTCCGCTTTTCTGCCGCGGCCAGCGAAGCTGCCAGGTTTACGGCGGTGGTGGTTTTTCCCACCCCACCCTTCTGATTGGCTATGCAGAGAATTTTGGCCATGGATGATCGAACATAATGGAATTATCTATGGAATTTGAGCATGACTAGGCTGCGAACGGTGCACTGTAGCATACTCCTCCCTGGATGAAAAGGGTGTTTTTCCCCTCATAAATTCACCCGGCAAAGCCGGGCCGATCATTCGGCAGGCGCCCCCGAAACGGTGGGGAACGGCCCGCCCGCAACGACGGTCATCGAGAATCGGGCTTCCTTGCACATCCCTTGCCGGCGGGTATACTGTCCTGATATGCCCGTTGGTGGAGGTCTGCATGTCCATTTTCAGCTCGTTGCGGCTCAATGCCAAGTTCAACATCATCCTGGCATCGATCTTCATCGCCATTCTCGTGTCCAACGCCATCGACGACTATCTGCGGCAGCAATCACTCATTCTGCGTGATGCCATAGATTATTCCCGCACCATGGCCCGCCAGATCATCGAAACCCGAACCTACCTCTCCGACGTGCTCAAAGGTGAGGCCCGCACCAACCCTGCGCTCATCCCACAGGTTGCAGCAACACAGGTTGCCCTGCGCATCAGCAAGGACAGCAAATTCACCATCAGGCAGGTTTCACTCCGTTATCGCAACCCTCATAACAGTCCCGACCCCTACGAAGCAGAAGAACTCAAGGCATTCTCCAAGGGTCCGGCCCGCGAGAAACACCAGATTGTCAGGGTGAACGGCCAGAAGGTCCTTCGCTACATGCTGCCGATGATTGCGGAGGAATCGTGCCTTGAATGCCACGGCAATTACGATTCCGCCCCTTCCTACATCCAGCAGCGCTTTCCGCGCGGACATTTCTCCTATAACTACCATGTCGGAGAGGTCATCGGCGCGGTTTCCGTATCGATCCCCATGTCCGAGCTCTACCGGACCATCGGCCGCAACCTCCTGAGCGACATCCTCTTCAGTGGCGGACTGGTCTTCCTCATCATCATCCTCCTCGGCAGCCTGATCAGACGCACCATCATCAGCCCGGTTCTGCGCCTTTCGGATTCCATAAATCAGGTCACCCTGACCGGCAGCTTCGACCAACGGCTGCAGGCCGCCACAAAGGACGAGATCGGTCAGCTCATTACCGCCTTCAACGCCATGATGGAGGAGATGGAGCAGCGGACCCTCCAGCGCCAGGAATCGGAAGAACGCTACAGGAACATGATCGAAATGGCCCAGTCCGCCATCGTGACCTTCCTGGGGGACGGCAAGATCGTCATTGCCAACCGGGCAGCCGAACGGCTTTTCGGCCTTCCCACCTCGGATCTCCTCGGGATCAGCTTCTACGACTTCCTGATCCAGGGGAACCAACTGCGCCAGGAGATCGACCAACGGGCCGATATGGACACGGCGTGGAGCGGCGAGGTCGTCCCCTATGTCTTCAAGGACATCCGCGGCCATCGCACGGCTGTGGAACTGGCGCTCTCGGCCACGCTCAGTGCCGGGCATCGCATGTTCACGGTCATCATCCGCGAAACCGGCAATGTGCGGTAACAGCTCCGATTTCTCATTCCAGCTGCCGTGCAATTACTGTTGCCAACCTGCCGTCACTCCTTTAGAATAGGTCCGTTTTGACGGTCCCAGCCAGGAGTGCCATGTTCAACGTTCTTCTCATATCCGACCAGCCGCGGCTGCACACCATCGTGTCGTCCGCCTGCGACCTGCAGGAGGGGACCTTCCGGATTGCTACCAGCCTCAACCAGGGATTGCAGGAGATCGGCAGGGATCTCCCCGATATCCTTTTCCTTCAGAACCGCCTATCAGGATTATCCGGGTCGATCCTCGTCCGCCATGTGCGGAGTCAGCTCAATGCTGCCACGCGCCTCGTACTCTTTACCGACGGCGGTGCGGACACCCCGCGTAGCGAAACGTCTGGCGATATCGAACTGGACGTCTCCGTTTCCGACACGGAGCTGTCCGACGCCATCTGCGAGATCATTGCCGACCAGATTGCCGCATTGGGGCAGGCCGGAGCGGAAGAGCCGCCGCAAACAGACGCAGCAGCTGTCGCGATCACATATCCGCCACCGGTTGCAGATGCAGATGTCGACAGCGTCATCCTTTCTACGGCACGACCCGTTTCCGGGGCCGGCACCGGATTCATGAACGACGAAACCAGACACGCCCAGGAGCCAGAACCCATTGACGATCCGCTCCCCCGGCAGGCAACGATCCTTTCCAGCAGCCCCCCCCCGATTCAATGGGAAAAGAAACGCGTCAAGGTGGCTTTTGCGATCATTGCCGCCGCATCTATCCTGGGATCGGGCGCTTTCCTCCTGGTCAGGCAGTCGGCCCAGCCCATACCCACTGCTGCGCCGTCTTCGAGCAAGGCAGCCGTCCGCCCAACCCCGCCCCCGCCCATGGCGGCTCCGATGGGGGCACCGTCGGCTCCACTCCCATCTTTCATACCTGTCCAGGCCCGCGATGCCGGATACTCCGCAGCAAACCCCGGCTGGGAGCGTTACACCAGCAGTGCGCGGGAGTACAAGATCTTCCGGGAACAGGGTGCCATGAAAGCGCTGCAGGTGCTTGATCGACGTAACGCCGGGATCGACCCGGCATTTTTCACCTCGGTGCTGCAGAATCTGGCGAAAGTCAGCGATTACCGTCTAGAATCCAGGGAAACCAAGGGAGAATTCCTCATGAAACGAGGGCGGCTCACCCCAACATCCCATGTAATTCTCTATAAAAGCAGATCGGACAAGACGCTGCATGCATTTGTCATCTATTTCGACGATGCGAGCACAGCTCCGTCTGACCGCAAGGGATTGCCATGACCAGAGATGCCCGACAGATCGGAAGATGGGGATGCTTTATCATGACTTTGGTAACATCCGGAACCCTGGCGTGGGCTGGCGGCCCAGCCCCCTATGAGATCAACATCAGGGATCTGGAAAGGCTGCGCAGCGGCGGGACAAAGGCGCGGAAAGTAAAGCCGGCCAAGCGGGCAACTGCAGCCAAACAGGCTCCAGCCGAACACCGCGACGAAACGCAACCCGCTGCCACAGACAGCTTCAGCATCTACACCGTGAAACCCGACGACAACCTCTTCAAGATTCTCATGCGCGACTTCGGCATGTCGAACCGCCAGGCAGAACTGTTGATTCCCGACGTCATGCGGGAAAACGGCCTATCGAGCAGCACCCGTCTCACCATCGGGCAGAAACTGCGCATTCCCCGGCAACACAGGAAATCATCTGCTCACAAGGCGCACAAGAGCCCACATCCCCCGCAGGCGGCAGAAACTGCAGAAGCCGAAACACCGGTTACAGCGCCTGAGCCCAGCAAAGAGGAGATCGCCTCTGTCGCGGAGAAACCGGCAGTGCCTGAACCGACCCCGGCAGCGGCAGAGCAGCCTGGTGCAACCGTGCACCCGATCACCAGCAGCGATCCCGACCAGATCGTGGACGGCATCCTTACCGCTCTCTCCCTGCCCTGGAGCCGGGATCGGGTCATTGAAGGGACTACCGGCCCCAAAGACGGCGAGCGGTTCAGCATCAAGGTGGATTGCTACGTGGAGAAAGAGGGAAAACGCTTCATCCTGACACGGGGAAAACAGGACCCCTTTGCCTATACCATGCTGCGACTCCTGGCAATGGCCGGCTACACCATCATCGAGCTGAACCGGGATGGGGGGTTTGCCTCCCTTGCCACACAGATCCTGACGGGATTGGAACTCCCCTACACCTCCGGCACGTTCCGGTTCATGCTGGCCGGAGGGGAGAACGGTGCTCGCGAGATGACCGGCTTCCTGACGTCACTGCCGCAGAAGCGGACCCAGGTCTTTCTCACCGACACCCCCCTGGATGCCATCGCCGTGGAACAGCTCGGTCACAGCAGCATCGAAGCGATAACGGTTCCTGAACCGGCGGTTCAGGAACCTGCTGCTCCGGCACCTGCCGAATAAGGCCACCTTGCTGCGCAGGGCAATCCTCTGTTCGGGACCTCCCTTGCAACATTCTGAAAACTACAGTCTGAACACAAAAAGGGCGATCATCCGATCGCCCTTTTTGTGTTGTCATATCTTGCCGGCAGCTAGTAGGTGTTACCCAACTGATCCTGGTAGCGGAGCAGGTTTTTCACCTGCAGGTTGGTGCCGACGGCGACACCGGACTTGACCCGGATGGAGACCCGCGCCCCCTTCTTCTCCCCGGCGCCCAGTTCTTCGAACTTCCAGGCATATTCACCGGCTCTCCCCCGGCTCACGGCCGGATCAGATGCCACCAGCTCGAGCGCCTCGGGAAGAATGGTCTGCAGCTCCACAACCCGTGCAATGCTCGAGCCGCGATTGATGCAGGTGAGATCGAAGGTTGCCACCTCGCCCGGCCGGAGCCTGCCTCCCCTGCCCGTCATGGCCAGCTCGACCAGCGGTCGGGAATAGGCGATCTTCAGATTAACCAGCGCGCTCTTGCTCCGCACACTTTCCGGCTCAAAGGCAACGCTCATCGGCATAACGGAACCGTCGCTCTCGCTGGACGGCGTCTTCAGCTCGAATACCACGTATGCCTCTTCGCGGGGGGCCAGCGGCCCGACATGATTGATCACCGGCTCGTTGGGCTGGCGGATCCCATCGCGGTTCAGGTCCTGGTAGACGGTATAGGAGAGACTGTCCGGCATGGTCGGCCGGATGGTGAAATCCTCGCGCTGGTTGCCGGTATTCGTAACGATGAAGGGAATGGTGACGGTCTGGCCGGGAATCACCACCAGCCGCTCTGCCGTGGTGCGGGCCGTGACGCCGCTGATGCCGGCAACCTGAGCCAGGGCGGAGACGAACGAATCAGAGGTTTCAAGCTCGTTGTTGATCAGGTCTCCGCGCAGGAACAGTTCCTGGCGCGCAATCGCCTCGTCCTTGAGCTGGAACGTAACCGTCAGCTCGCGGCTCTCCCCCGACTCCAGCTTGATGCCGTCGAGCACCAACGCAGCCTTCATCTCCTGCTTGAATCCGGCCTTGATGAAATCCACCGCCTCATACAGCGGAGGGTAGTTCAAGCGGAGCATCACGCCGCTGGCAGGGGCGGAACCGATGTTGAGCAACGCCACGCGGTAGGTAACCTTCTCGCCGGGAACCACCTCTTTTTTCTCGGTATTGATCACTGCCCGCAAGAGAGGTGCCGATGCGATCAGGGTTACCTGTCGCGACTGGGAGACATCGCGGGCATACTGGGAGGCGAGCTTCACCGGATAGCTGATCTTCTGGCCATCGATGGTGCCGCGGGGGATGGTGAGCGCCATGACACCGCGGAACCGCTCGCCCGGAGCCAGTTGCGGCGTGAGATTTACCGGCACATCAGGTTTCCCCTCGGCGACGAACTGGACGCCATACTCGGCTGGGAAGCCCGATTCGAGATAGAAGCTGTCCGGACCGTTGCCGCGGTTGAGCACCTCAAAGGGAACCATGAGCCGCCGCCCCACCGGGAAGGCCTGGCCGGCAGTCGCCACGGTGAATTCGACATCCGCAAACTGCCCGACTTCGAGGGTAAGGACCTGGGCGGTTGCTGGGGGTTCTTTTATGCGTGCAGCAGCCCTGACAGGCCCGGCAGGATAATCCACACCCATGGCCTTCAGCTTGGAAGATGCGGCCTCGGCAGCACTGCTCGCCGGAGCGCGGTCAATGATGGCCTTATACTCGGCAATCGTCTTCTCACGGGCTGTTTCGGCCCGCTGCACACCCTTGCGCTTGCCGGATGCCGCCTTGGCTGCTGCCCGTTTATCCTCGGCAACCCGCTTCTGCTCGGCTGCCGCCTTTTTCTCGGCCAGGCGCTTCTGTTCCGCTTCCGCCTGCTGGCGGGCATGGCGCTCGTCCTCGGCCTTGCGGGCGGCACGACGCTCCTGTGCAGCCTTTTCAGCTGCAGCTTTTTCCGTCTCGGCTTTTTCCATGGCCAGGCGGTTCTGTTCCGCATTGGCCTTAGCTTGCGCGAGCCGCTCGGCCGCAGCCTTTTCCCGCGCCAGGCGTTCTGCTTCCGCCTTGTCCCTGGCTGCCTGCTCAAGAGCGAGCCGTTCACGTTCAGCCTTTTCCTTGGCGGACTTCTCGGCTTCCGCCTTTTCCGCGGCCAGACGTTTGCGCTCCTCTAAAGCCTTCTGCTTAACAAGCCGCGCGGTCTCGGCTTTCTCTTTTGCCAGCCGCTCGGTTTCCGCTTTTTTCGCGGCAGCCTTCTCGACAGCGAGCTGCTCCTGTTCGGCTTTTTCACGTGCAGCCTGCTCGGCCGCTGCCTTTTTGGCTGCCAGGCGGTCCTGCTCCTCTGCAGCCTTCTCCTTGGCCAGCCGCTCGGCTTCGGCTTTCTCTTTTGCCAGCCGCTCGGCTTCCGCCTTTTTCTCAGCGGCCTTCTCGGCAGCCAGACGCTCGCTCTCGGCCTTTTTCCGGGCAGCCTTCTCGGCAGCTGCCACGCGACGCGATTCTTCTTCGGCCTTGGCCGCAGCAACCTTCTCGGCCTCCGCCTTTTCAGAGGCAAGCCGCTCCTCTTCAGCCTGTGCCTTCTCCTTGGCCAACCGCTCGCTCTCGGCCTTATCCCCGGCAACGCGGGACTTCTCATCCTTGGCATAGGCAGTGGCAAGGCCTGCCAGTTCATCCTCTACCGTCCCCTTCAGGGGGCTTTCGGGATACTCGCGGAAAAACTGGGCCATGTACCTGGCCGCATCCTGCCGGTTCCCCGCCTTGAAGTTGGCCCGCGCAAGCCAGAACAGGGCCATGTCGCGCAGCTGCGTATCCGGATACTTCTGCAGCACCTGGGACATCTTCTCGATGGAGGTCTGGTAATCCTTTTTCTGATAGGCATTGAAGCCGGCGATGAATATCTGGGAATCCTGTGAATCAAGGGCAAACGAGGGAGGGACTGCAAGAAAGAGACACAAGACAATAAGCCCGAGGAGGTATCTGGTCGCTATGGTCCGGATGCTTGATCGAAATGCCACTGGCGTGCTCTTTCCCGGCTTAATGTCTGGATCTGGAATCTGACGAAAAATATCACCATCCCCAAGGGTTGTCAATGAAGAATGCCTGGCTTTGGCCCCTCTTCGAACGCCTGATCCGCGCTCTTCCGCTCCGGCAGCCGATTGCATACCGGCCGGCGCAGGAGTATACTCTCGCCATGATCAGCGCCGACCGCATCAAAGCCATCTCTACCGCACCGGGCGTCTACCTGATGAAGGGAGCCCAGGGGACCGTTCTCTATGTCGGCAAAGCGAGAAACCTCCGCCAGCGCGTCCGCTCATATTTCGGTCCGGCACGCGATTCCCGCTACCAGATCCGCTTTCTGCTGGAACAGGTGACAGACCTGGAAATCATCGTCACCGACACGGAAAAAGAGGCGCTGATCCTGGAAAACACCCTTATCAAACAGCACCGCCCCAAGTACAACATAAATCTCCGCGACGACAAGACCTATTTTTCGCTCCGGTTGAACAGCGACGAAGAATTTCCCCGCCTTACCGTGGTCAGGAAGGTGGCCAAGGACGGAGCCGACTATTTCGGCCCATATGCCTCGGCTTCCGCCGCCCGTGCCGTGGTCAAGCAGCTCTATCGGCTCTTTCCGCTGCGCCATTACCCGCTGGAAACCTGTCGCCGGCGGCGGCGCCCCTGCCTGTTCTACCAGATCAGGCAGTGCTCGGCCCCCTGCCACGGCCTGATTTCCCGCGATGAATACCAGCGCCTGGTTGACGGCGTCGCCCTGTTCCTGTCCGGTCGCAGCCGGGATCTGGTCAAGTCGTTTCAGCAGTCCATGTCCGAGGCCGCAGCAGGCCAGCGCTATGAGGAGGCAGCACGCTATCGCGACCTTCTGCGCGACATACAGGTCACCCTGGAGCGTCAGAAGATGGTCACCCAGGGTGGCGATCTGGATGTCGTCGGCCTGCACAGCGAACAGTCGCTGCTGGTGGTCGTCCTCCTCTTTATTCGGGGCGGAACCGTTACCGGCAGCCGCAGCTATCATTTCTCCTGGGAACTGGACCTGGCCGAGGCCGTGGCATCATTCCTGGCCGAATACTACAGCCAGGAGGTTACCATCCCCGACGAGGTACTGCTCCCCCTGGCGCTCCCCGAGGGGGGCGGCCTTGCGGAGCTGCTCTCCGAACGCCGGGGACGCAAGGTGCTGCTCACCACCCCGCGACGCGGCATCAAGGCGGAACTGGTCGAGCTTGCCGCGAAAAACGCCATGACCGCTGCCAGGGAGTACCTGCGAGGTACTGAGGACGCAAACACCATTCTTGAGGAACTGGCGTCACGTCTCCACCTTTCCCGCCTCCCCCATCGCATTGAATGCTACGACATCTCGAACTTTCAGGGGGGGCATGCAGTCGGCAGTCGGGTCACCTTCGTGGGGGGGAAACCGGACACCTCGCTGTATCGCCGCTACCGGATCAGGACCGTCACCCAGTCCGACGATTTTGCCATGCTTGCCGAGGTGCTGAGCCGCAGGATACGCAGCAGCGACGAAGATCCGCTTCCCGACCTCATTATCGTCGACGGCGGCCTCGGCCAGTTGAACATCCTGGTCCACCTTCTGGAATCATTGGGGATTTCCGGGATTGAAGCAGCGGGGCTTGCCAAAAGCCGGGTCCGCCCCGCGCCGGGGCAGGCCGACGTGGTGCGTAGCGCAGAGCGGGTCTTTCGGCCGGGCCGCAAAAATCCCATCGTCCTTCGCCAGAACTCGCCGCCGCTGCTCCTTCTGGCGCGGATTCGGGACGAGGCGCACCGTTTCGCCGTCAGTTACCACCAGAAGCTGCGTGAGCGAGAGAGCAGCCGTTCGCTCCTGCAAGAAGTGCCGGGTGTCGGCCCGAAGCTGAGCAGGGTACTGCTCCGCCACTTCGGCAGCCTGGCCGAGGTGCGTAGCGCCACCATCGAACAGATTTCCGCAGTCGGCGGGATTACCCGCACGGTGGCAGAAGCCGTCAGCGCCGCACTTGACAGGCAGCACTCCATGGAAGAGACGCCCGAAACCGAATGACATCTTGGCTTGGCAGATCTTTCTGCTATACTGCGCAGCTGATACCTACACCAAGGAGCCGACACCATGCCCATCAATAAGTCACGCATCGTATCCTGGCTCGTAGGATTCGTTGTCCTCGCAATCGGACTCTTTGCGCTCTATACCTGGTTCTCCCTGACCTGGAGCTATTCCAAAGGCGACCGGACCGGCTATGTCCAGAAATTCTCCCACAAGGGATGGCTCTGCAAAACCTGGGAGGGAGAGCTCACCATGCTTCCCATGCCGGGCATGCTCCCGGAAAAGTTTCCTTTCAGCGTCAGGAGCCAGGCGTTGGCCACGGCGATCAACCAGTCCATGGGCAAAAAGGTGGTGCTGACCTACGAACAGCACAAAGGAGTCCCCACCCCCTGCTTCGGCGAATCCGAATATTACGTCACCGCAGTCAGGGTGGCTGAGTGAACGGGAGTGTCACGGAATCCGTGACGCCGCTCCGCGTCCGCTTGGCCGGTCTGCTGGCCATGCTGAACGCCCTTCTTGCCATCCCCTGGTTCATCCTCACCATCTACCTTGCCGAGAAGAGCGACCCCTGGACAAAGCTGGCAGAGGTCTCCATGATGCTGCTCAGCACCATTCTGTTCGTCTACATCATTGTCACCCTCCGCATCCTGGTGAACAGGCGCTACACCTTTCACGCCGCAGACCAGCTCATCCTCTGGCAGATCAAGCTCAATATCATTGCCCTTGCAGTCAGCCTCGTCGGCATCGCACTCCCCGATATCGCTTCTACGGCAAACATCCTGGCTCTTGTCCTTGTCGTCCCCATGGGGATCCTGCAGCTGATGTTCGGCCAGCGGCTCCTGCATCTCCCGGCTGACCTGAACGGACTCCTCCGCCCCTACTGCTACCTGAACATGGCCGCAGGTTTCTGTCTGGCCTCCATAGTCCTGATCCCCCTGGGCATCCTGGCCGGTGCGATCTCGGACATCATGCTCGGCACCATCTTTTTCCAGGCGCTCCCCACCAGGCCAATGATCGATACCGAGGCATGACACCGATTTTTGTGCCGACCAATTGAAGTAAGGAGGAACAACGATGGTAACGCAAGATCAAATCGACGCTTTTTTCCGCTCAGCGGCCTTCGGCGTGGTCGGCGCCTCTTCAGACCGCCACAAGTACGGCAACAAGGTGCTGCGCTGCTACCAGCAAAGCGGGCGAAAGGCCGTACCGGTAAACCCACGCGAAACGGAAATCGAGGGAATTGCCTGTGTTGCAGGTGTCGCGGATCTGCCGGACGAGGTGAAGAGCATTTCGGTTATCACCCCGCCACAGGTGACGGAACGGGTGGTGGAAGAGGCCATCGCCAGGGGGATCACGGCCATCTGGATGCAACCGGGAGCGGAGAGCCCCAAGGCAGTCCAGCGATGCCGGGAAGGCGGCATCAATGTCATTGCCGATGGAAGCTGCATCCTGGTGGTTGCGGGATATCGGGACCACTGACCTCTCCCTTGCCCGAAAAACGCAAAACGGCCCGTGCAGAAGCTTCTGCACGGGCCGTCTCAGTCTGGGCTGACCAGAGAGCGCCTATCTCCCTTTTTTCAGATCGATCAGAATCAGCTTGGCCACTGCCTTCAGGGTTTCGAAGACCCCTTCGCCGGTGGTGGCGCACGCCTCGAACTCGGGGACACCGGTAGGATTCAACTCGCGCCGCAACTCGTCCACGGTAACCGCGGTCGGCAGGTCGCGCTTGTTGTACTGAACCACATAGGGGAGCTTGTCAAGGTCGTAACCCTGCTCGTTGAGATTGATGCGCAGGTTGTCCAGCGACTCCACATTGGCATCCATCCGCTCTTCCTGGGAGTCGGCAACAAAGACGACGCCGTCGACCCCTTTGAGGATCAGCTTCCTGGACGCATCGTAGAATACCTGGCCAGGAACCGTGTAGAGATGGAAGCGGGTCTTGAAGCCGCGGATCTCCCCCAGCGCCAGGGGGAGGAAATCAAAGAACAGGGTCCGTTCCGTTTCGGTGGCAAGGGAGATCATCTTCCCTTTCGCCTCGGGAGCGGTCTTCTGATAGACATACTGGAGGTTGGTGGTTTTGCCGCAGAGGCCGGGACCGTAGTAGACGATCTTGCAGTTGATCTCCCGGGAAGCATAGTTGATGAAGGACATCGAGCTTACCCCTCTGAGTTATCGGAACAGATTGTCAATGTCATCGTCAGTGATCTCGGCAAAGGGGAATTCGGTATCACCGCTCCGCTCGCGTTCTTCGGCCTTCTCCATGAGTTTGGCGAAGATGGTGGTCAGCTCGTCCGAGGCCTTCTTGACCCGCAGACGGACCAGGCCGAGTGACGAACGGTTGTCGAAGAGGACAACCAGGATGACCCGGCCGCCAACAATGGAGATATGGAGGTTGTCCTTCTCTCCCTCGTGAAAAAGGATGGAGAATTCTTTTTCGCCGATCAGCTTGGCCAGCCCGCCGGTAGCGGCGATATTGCCGGCTGTCAGCGATGCCAGGGATGTGGTATCGAACCGTTCAACCTCACCGACCCCGGCAATCAGTTGACCATTCTTGTCCACAAGAAAGATCACCTTGGAATTGGCTTCCCGCAGCAGCTTCTCGATCACTGCCTGGATCTGCTTGAACTCCTCGTCGTACATCACCAACTGAGGATCGGCCATCCACAACTCCTTGCACCGCGGGAAGATATGCCAGACGCTCGTTTATAGCAGAATTATAACCACCCATCAACAAATTTCAATGGTTGCCCACAAGCGAAAGAGCCCCGGCAGAACTCTGCCGGGGCTCTTTCGCTCCATGTCAGGAACAATTACTTTTCGCAGGCGTCATCGTAATTGAGTGCCGCCAGCTTCTGGTAGTAGCCGAAGTGGGCCTTAGACCATGCGGCTGCCTTCTTCATCAGTTCGTCATACCCTTTCGGGTTGTTCTTCTTCAACACGCGGTAGCGGTTCTCGCTGGTGGCGTACTCGTTGAATTCAATGCTCGGCACCTTGCTGTCGAGCTGCAGCGGGTTCTTGCACTCCGCCACCAGGGCCGGGTTGTAGCGGTACAGCGGCCAGTAACCAGAATTGACGGCGCGCTTCTGGGCATCGATGCCGGCGGTCATGTCGATACCGTGGGCAATGCAGTGTGAGTAGGCAATGATCAGCGACGGTCCGTCGTAGGCCTCGGCCTCGATGAGGGCCTTGATGCACTGAGCCGGATTGGCCAGTGACACTGCGGCAACATAGACCGAACCGTAGGCCATGGCCATCATCCCCAGGTCCTTCTTGGAGACGGGCTTGCCGCCTGCGGCGAACTGGGCCACCGCGCCGAGCGGGGTCGACTTGGAGGCCTGGCCGCCGGTGTTGGAGTAAACCTCGGTATCCAGAACCAGCAGGTTGATGTTCTTGCCGGAGGCGATGACATGGTCGAGACCGCCGTAACCGATGTCATAGGCCCAACCGTCGCCGCCGATGCACCAGACCGACTTCTTGACCAGGTAATCGGCCACGGTCAGGAGCCGCTTGGCGTCTGCTTCGGGGCAGCTGGCCAGGGCCTTCTTCAACTCGGCAACCCTGTTGCGCTGCGCTTCGATCCCTGCCTGGGTCGACTGGTCCGCCCCCTTGATTTCGTTCATGAGGGGAACCGCGGTCTTGCAGGATGAACAGGAGCAGGACGAGGAGAGCTTGTCGATCAGCTCGGTCGCCATGACACTGAACTTGTCCACTGCCAGGCGCATGCCGTAGCCAAACTCGGCGTTGTCCTCGAACAGCGAGTTGGACCATGCCGGCCCGAGGCCGTCTGCCCGCTTGGCATACGGGGTGGTGGGCAGGTTACCGCCGTAGATGGAGGAACAGCCAGTGGCGTTGGCAATGAGGGTCCGGTCGCCAAAAAGCTGGGTGAGGAGCTTGAGGTACGGGGTCTCGCCGCAGCCGGCGCAGGCACCGGAAAATTCGAAGAGCGGACGAACCAGCTGCGAACCGCGAACCGTGTCCAGCTTGGCAACGGTCGAATCGACATCGGGCAGGGCGAGGAAGAATTCCCAGTTCTCGGCTTCCGGAGCACGCAGCGGCGGCTGGAATGCCATGTTGATCGCCTTGTGATTCGGGTCTTCCTTGCTCTTGGCCGGACAGTTGTGGACGCAGGCGCCACAGCCGGTGCAGTCTTCGGGGGCAACCTGGATGGTCAGCTTCTGCCCCTTGAACTCGGGGATCTTGC
This sequence comes from Geobacter sp., assembly GCA_009684525.1. Classification (NCBI taxonomy): domain Bacteria; kingdom Pseudomonadati; phylum Thermodesulfobacteriota; class Desulfuromonadia; order Geobacterales; family Geobacteraceae; genus Geobacter; species Geobacter sp. The sequence continues at coordinate 553,405 of WKKR01000002.1, read as the reverse complement.
AGTCGACCGACTTGAAGGTCTTGGGTGCGCCGGCAAGGGCCGCTTCAGGGTATGCCTTCATCCGGATGACGGCGTGGGGGCAGACGAAGGAGCAGATGCCGCACTGGATGCAGAGCTGCTCGTCCCATACCGGGATGTCGACGGCGATGTTCCGCTTTTCGAACTGGGCGGTCGCAGTCGGGAAGGTACCGTCAGCCGGCATCCTGGAAACCGGCACATCGTCGCCGAGACCGGCAATAATCGGCGCTGTGGTATCCTGCACGAACTGGGGAGCCTTTGCGCTGACAACGGGCGGCTTCTTGATGGTGCTGGTGGCGGTTGCAGGAACCTTGACCTCGAAGAAGTTGTTCAGGCCGGCCTCAACTGCCTTGTAGTTCATCTCGACGACCTTCTCGCCGCTCTTGCCGTAGGTTTTCTTGATGGCATCCTTGATCTCGGCCACGGCCTGATCCAGCGGGATGATATTGGAGATCTTGAAGAAGGCGGTCTGCATGATCACGTTGATGCGGGGTCCGAGACCGATCTCGTTGCCGAGACGCACGCCGTCGATGACGTAGAACTTGAGGTTCTTGTCGATGATGGTCTGCTGTACGTCGGCCGGGATTTTATCCCAGATTTCATTCTGATCGAAGGGGGCGTTGAGCAGGAACGTTGCCCCTTTCTTTGCCTTGGCCAGCATGTCGTATTTCTCGACAAAGGCGAAGTTGTGGCAGGCGACGAAGTCGGCCTCCTGCACCAGATAAGGTGCGCGGATGTACTTTTTGCCGAAACGGAGGTGCGACGTGGTCATGGAGCCGGCCTTCTTGGAGTCATAGACGAAGTAGGCCTGGGCATTGTTGTCGGTCATCTCGCCGATGATCTTGATGGAGTTCTTGTTGGCGCCGACGGTGCCGTCGGAGCCCAGCCCGAAGAACATGGCCTGGTAGGCACCTTCCATCGGGTTGAAGAATGTCGGGTCGAAGTCGAGGCTGCAGCCGGTGACGTCTTCGGTGATGCCGGCAACGAAGTTCCTCTTCGGCTTGGCAGCGTCCAGGTTGTCGAACACGGCCTTGACGTGGGCCGGGGTGAACTCCTTGGATCCGAGGCCGTAGCGGCCGCCGACGATGAGCGGATAGCCGTCGAACTGGATCTTGCCGTCGGCCATGGCCTCGCCGATGGCGGTGCGGACATCCAGGTAGAGCGGCTCGCCAAGGGCGCCCGGCTCTTTGGTCCGGTCGAGCACGGCAATCTTCTTGACAGTCTTCGGCAGGGCGGCGATGAAGGCGTCCAGCGGAAAGGGGCGATAGAGGTGAACCTTGACGACACCGATCTTCGCACCCTTGGAATTCAGGTGCTCAACGGTTTCCTGAACGGTATCCGCACCGGACCCCATGATGACGATCACTTTCTCGGCATCGGGAGCGCCGACATAATCGATCAGCTTGTACTGGCGGCCGGTCAGCTTCGCGAACTTGTTCATCTCCTGTTCGACGATCTCGATGCACTTGGGATAGAACGGGTTGACCGTCTCGCGCCCCTGGAAGTAGACATCGGGGTTCTGAGCGGTACCGCGCATGACCGGATGATCCGGGGAGAGGCCGCGGGCCTTGTGGGCAGCGACCAGCTCATCGTCCATCATGGCGCGCATATCGTCAAAGGTCAGCTCTTCCACCTTCAGGACTTCGTGGGAGGTGCGGAAGCCGTCGAAGAAGTGGAGGAACGGCACCCTGGAACGCAGGGTGGCTGCCTGGGCGATCAGGGCGAAGTCCATGACCTCCTGTGAGTTGTTGGAGGCGAGCATGGCCCAGCCGGTGGAACGGCAGGACATGACGTCGGAATGGTCGCCGAAGATGGAAAGGGCCTGGGCGGCAATGGCGCGGGCAGAAACATGGAAGACCGTGGAGGTCAGTTCTCCGGCGATCTTGAACATGTTGGGGATCATCAGCAGGAGCCCCTGGCTGGCAGTAAAGGTCGTGGTCAACGCCCCGGCCTGGAGGGCACCGTGCACCGCACCGGATGCTCCCCCTTCCGATTGCATCTCGACCACGGACGGGATCGAACCCCAGATGTTTTTCTCGCCCATGGCGCTCTTCATGTCGGAAATTTCACCCATGACCGACGACGGAGTGATGGGATAGATGGCGATCACCTCGTTGGTGGCATGGGCCACATGTGCAGCCGCGGTGTTGCCGTCGATGGTTACCATTTTACGACTCATGTAGACTCCTCCTGTTTCTCCTTTTGGTAAAGCGGAACGCTTTTCTATGCAGCCGTTCACACCTAATACTCAGATCGACCTTCAACAGCTCGCTGCACTGTCGCGGCATCGATATATTCGATATCGCTTCCCAGCGGAATCCCGTGGGCAAGGCGGGTGACCCTGATCCCCAGCTCCTTGATCGCACGGCTCAGGTAGAGGGCGGTTGCTTCTCCCTCGACCGTAAAGTTCGTTGCCAGGAGTACTTCCTTTGTCCGCCCCTGCCGAAGCCGCTCCAGCAGCTCGGCGATGCGGAGCTGCGACGGGGTAATCCCGGAAAGCGGCGAAAGAGCCCCCTGCAAAACATGGTATCGGCCACGGAACGAGTGACTTCGTTCAATGGCCAGCATGTCCTGGGGCTCTTCCACTACGCAGATAACCGTATCGTCCCGGTCGCCCGTACATATCCCGCAGGGGTCGGCCTCGGTGATACCGAAACAGACCGAACAGAAGCGGACGCTGGCACTGACCAGGCGCAGACTCTCCGCCAGATCGTGCATCTGTCCGGGGGACTTCAGAAGATGAAAAGCAAGCCGCAAGGCGGTCTTTTCTCCGACGCCCGGCAGCTTTTTTAGTTCTGATAAAAGTTTCCCGAATGACGTTGAAAAATGTAGCATATTTTCACCAAAGGTAAAACAATTTTTTATAATAAGTTTTAGTAAAAAAATTTACCCATGATAAAACAGCCTAACATGCCGCTATCATTTGCTATTTTTATTAAAAAACCTGTCGAATTGGTGCCTGGTCGGAACGGAGTGAAGAGCCGGGACAGAAAATGTCCCGGCGTTGTGCATCTCGGGGGAAGACAGGCGGAGGTGGGGCAATTTTTATCCTCGCTAAAACATACCCGGAATATTGAGGCCTCCGGTCACCTTGCTCATCTGCTCCGCCATCTCGGCCTGGACCTTTGCCAACGCCTCGTTGACAGCCGCTTTCACCATATCCTGCAACATTTCAACGTCTTCCGGATCAACCGCATCCTTCTGGATGGTCAGGGAGAGGATCTGATTCTTCCCAGTCACCACGGCGGTAACGGCTCCCCCTCCTGCCGACGCTTCGGCGGTTCTCTGGGCAGCCTCTTCCTGCAGTTTGGCCATCTTCTGCTGCATCATCTGCGCCTGCTTCATGATCTGCGCTAAACCCTTGGACATCCCTGTCGCCTCCTGTCGTGCGTGGTAGTGTCCGGCAGTGATCCCGTTCGCCGCAGGGCAACGGGGACAGCCGACATCATTCCTTCAACTCTTCGATCCTGCCGAGCGAACCGCCGAAAACATTCAGGGCGGCCCGGACCGCTGGATCGGTATGAACCGATTCCTCCAGCTCCCGGCGGCGGTCGGCATCGTCACGGCTTTTTTTTTCCGCAAGACTCATCGGAGCGCCGTCACTTGCGTCGGCAACAGCCACCTTGAGCCTGACAACCGTCTCCACGCCGAAATGGGTCCGGCCGAATGCAGCAAGATCGGCAAGATTCGACGGCGTATTGAGCGCGCTGTACTCGAAAGAGTTCGGCGCAAAGCCGAATTCCAAAAGACCCGGCGCAACAGCAAGCGGGCGGGCATGCTCCAACAGCGAGCCGATCATCGGCTTTTCCCGCTTGACCAGCGCCACGAACCCGGCCCAATCGCAACCCGGCGCCGCAACGGCGGTATCGCCCGGAGCCGGAACAGGAGCCGCGGTCGTTTCAGCAGGCCGGGCAGGAGATGGTTCGCGCACTGCCCGCGCAGGCTCGGCACTTGCGGCATGCCCAGCGGGCTCAGGCCGGCGGGGCGGGGTACGCTGGGCAGCCGGCGCCGAACGCTCCCAGACCGGAGCACCCGAGGCAACGCCTCCCTGGGCGCCGCGGCCGGCAGCCAGGGCATCGAGGCGAGAGAGGATCTCCTGCACGGGAATTGCAGGGGCGAGCATGGCCATTTTGAGCAGCGCCATCTCCAGGACGAGACGGGGGAAGCCGGACTGGTTCAGCTCGCTTTCCGCCTTGAGGAGGATGGCGACGTGCCGCTGCAGGTCTGTCAGCTCCAGACCGGCAGCCTGCCGGACGATCTCGGCCAGCTCGGCCTCGGATAGTTCGGTAAGGTCGGCGATGTCGCCCACGGCGCGGCAGAGGGTCAGGTTCCTGAAATGGTCGATCAACTCCTGGCAGAACTGGCGGATGTTGTAACCGCTGGCATCGACCTGCTTGACGATATCGAGCACGCCCCGGTTGTCCCTGGCAAAGACCGCCTCCGAGGCCGCGACCAGCAGCCGCCGGTCCACCACTCCCAGAAGCGTCATCACATCCTCGTCAGCCACCTCGCTGCCGCAGAAGGCGAGCACCTGGTCGAGGGTGGAGAGCGAATCGCGCATGCTGCCGTCACCCTTCCGGGCGACCACGGTGAGGGCCGTATCGGAGATGGCCACCCCTTCCTGCTCCACGATGCTCCGCAGCCGCGCAACAACGGTGGAGAGGGCTATGCGGCGGAAGTCGAACCGCTGGCAGCGCGACAGGATGGTGATCGGGACCTTATGGGGCTCGGTAGTGGCGAAGATGAACTTGACGTGGGGTGGGGGCTCTTCCAGGGTCTTGAGCAACGCATTGAAGGCGTTGGTGGAGAGCATGTGCACTTCGTCGATGATGAAGATCTTGGACCGCAGGCGCGACGGCAGGTATTTGACGTTTTCCCGCAGTTCGCGGACATCGTCGACGCCGGTGTTGGAGGCGCCATCGATCTCGATCACGTCCACGGCAGTGCCGGCGGTGATCTCCTGGCAGGCCGGGCAGGCGTTGCACGGCTCGGCAGCAGGCCCCTGCTCGCAGGTCAGGGCCTTGGCCAGGATCCTGGCGGCGCTGGTCTTGCCCACCCCGCGGGCACCGGTAAAGAGGAAGGCATGCGCCACCCTCCCCGTTTCGATGGCATTCTGCAGGGTCTGGCTGACGTGCTCCTGTCCGATGAGATCACGGAAGGTCTGCGGACGCCACTTTCTTGCTAGGACAAGGTATGACACGACGATGGCCTCGTTGGGTGCCGAGCGATCAGGTTGGGAGCACGGGCTGGAAAAACTTTGCGGACACGGCTGATAGCTGGGTTACCCCACGGCACACGGAGGCGGTTACTGCCGCTGCTTCCTTCCGGACCTGACGGGGTTCATAACCTTCCATTGCGTGGGACCCAGCTATCAGCCGTATCCGCAAAGAGCTGGACGTGGGCAAGACCTGCCTGTGGGGGCTCCGGCTGACCAGCCTTGGGTGGCACTGAGCGGGACGTTGGGAATAAATCTGGCGGAGAGAGAGGGATTTGAACCCTCGGTACGGTATTAGCGTACACACGATTTCCAATCGTGCTCCTTCAGCCGCTCGGACATCTCTCCGCAGCAACGGACTATAGAATAAAGCTGCCCGGTTTGTAAAGGATTTTATGGCGGGCCAGCCGGACACCCCCTTGATTTTCGGAAAGCGCTGCTTATATTTCCGCCAGAAGCAGCCAACACTCTCGACAGAAGGAGGAGACAAGCAATGGCAAGCTGGGATGTATTCAGAGAACTCGACAGCCTGCGGCGCGAAATGGACGAAGCCCTGCGAGGGGCGGGCATGGGGCGGGTCCTGGTACCTGCCTTTCTGAGCCAGGGGGGGAGCCGGCGCTTTCCCTTGCTGAATCTCACCGAGGATGACAATGCCATTTACGTGGAGGCCCTGATCCCCGGCGTAGATCCGACACGGCTGGACATGACGGCCCTGCGCAACACCCTGACCCTGGCCGGAGAGCGCAAGCCGTTTGCCGGCGAAGGGAACAACCACGTCTGGCACCGCAGCGAACGGGGCAGCGGCAGTTTCTCGCGCACCATCGAGCTCCCCGTGGAGATCGACAGTGACAAGGTATCGGCCACCTGCCAGAACGGGGTCCTGACCGTCACCCTGCCCAAGGCGGCAGCGGCAAAACCGAAGAAGATCGCCATCCAGGCGGCATGAACATGAGCGAAAGGGGGAACCTGAACATGACAAACGATAGATTGACTACCCAGGAGCAGACACCGGCTCCCCGCGAGGAGACCCGCTCGGATGAGCGCTATATCAGGCCGGCAGTGGACATCATCGAAACAGCGGAAGGGATGACCATCCTGGCGGACATGCCGGGGATCGGCAAGGAAGACCTGGAGATCGGCATCGACAAGGGGATTCTGACCATCCAGGGGCAGGTGAAACCGAAGGGGGAAGCCAAAGAGATCTACCGGGAATTCGAACTACACAGCTACTACCGCCAGTTCCAGCTCCCTGAGACCATCGACCCGGACAAGACCAGGGCGGAGTTCGTCCAGGGGGTGCTTGCCCTGCACCTGGCCAAGCTGGAAGCGCTCAAGCCCCGCAAGATCGAAGTACAGGTGCAATGATGTCCGGTGCAGCGAGAGGCCGTGCAGCGCGGCGGCCTCTCATGCGCTACTCCGCCCCCGGAGTCTCGCCGCAGCCGGGATCGACATCGTCCCATTCCTTGCGCCCGGCATAGCCCCGCCCCCGACACCCCCCCCGGCAGTCGGCCTGTCGCCCACAACCGCTACACGCCTCAGGCAGCGCCAGAATCCGCCGGCGCACCTCCTGCTTTTTCCCTGAAGCGACGATCTCGCGCCACGACTGCGTTAAAAGGCTGCCGAGCCGGACCGGCATGGCCGGGCAGGGGTAGACGTCCCCCAACGGATCGACATAGAGCATGGTATTGGCGGCCTGGCAGACCCCATCGGGAAACGGGACCCGCGGATGGAAGATCCTCCAGAGAAAGGGATCGTGGATGGTTACCGAAAGGGCTTCCAGAGAGCATGCCGCAGCCAGTCGCCCGGAGAGTTCCGCCTGCTCCTGCCGGTCGAGACAGAGCGGGTCCTCTCCCGTAACCAGCCGCTCCATGGGCAGCACCAGCTCGACGCGGTGCCGCTCGCACCATGCCGCCACCGTCGGCAGATCGGCCAGATTCTCCCGGCCCACCCGGAAGGAGACTCCGCCAGGCTTGTCGCTTCGTGCCAGGAGCGCGGTGCCGGCCTCCTCCACCTCGCCGGCATGGGCGCAGTCCACCAGGAGTTTCTGAGCCTTTCCCGCTTCAGGGAGGGCAAGCGCCTGCTGCAGGGCCTTGGCGGAAACGGTGAGCGACAGCTGCGGCAGGGAGAGATCCCGCAGCACCAGGAGCGTTGCAGGGCTCAGGGAGGGGCCGAGATCGGTGAGGTTGAGGCTTAGGACCCTGCTGACCGCAACCTGGGCAGAGATGCGGCCGTAGTCGGGGGGAGCAGCGGGAAGTGGGGAGATGTCCCAGTAGAGCCTGATGGGAGAACGGAGCTCCATCCCCGCGTCACTCTTCCCAGCAGTGGGGGTCGGGGGCATTGAAATCGCCGCCGATGGCAAGAGCGCGGGCGCTGCAGCCGCCGAGACATTCATCGTAATGCCCGCAGGAGACGCACTTCCCGGCAGGCTCCTTGTGGCGCAGCTTGCCGAGGACCGGCGAACTCCGCCAGAGTTCGGCCAGGTCGTCGGTGACGACGTTGCCGATGACGATGGGGATGAAGCCGCAGGGGGTGATGTCACCGTTGCTCTTGATGTTGAGGGAGAGCTTGCCGCAAACGCTCCCCTTCACCAGCGAGCCCGCCCCCCCCTTGAGTCCGAGGGAAGCGATGATCGGATCGTCGAAGGAAAGGTCGATACCGACGCCCCGCTCCCGCGCAGCCAGGGCTTCGCGGTAGAACGCGCGCCATTCGCCGGGGTCGAGATCCAGTTCGTCCCGGTTGGCCAGCCCGAGCCCGGCGCACTTGAAGTTATGTACATTGAGCTGTTCCACCCCGTGGCGCAGGGCAAAGGAGACGAGCTCTTCGAGCTGGCCGTGATTGATCCGGCAGATGACCGTAGAGAGGGAGGTGCGGACCCCGGCAGCGGCAAGGTGCCCGAGTGCCGCGCAGGCCCGCTCGTGACTGCCGGGAACGCCGCGGAAGGCATCGTGCACCTCGGGGAGATGGCTGTCGATGCTGATGCCGATCTTGGCAAACCCGGCGTCTTTGAGGGCGCGGGCAGTCGCGGCATCGATCAGGTAGCCGTTGCTGTTCATGGAGACCTGCAGGCCGCTTTCCGCCGCGCACGCGGCGATCTCCAGGAGGTCGGGGCGCAGAAGCGGCTCCCCGCCGCCGAAGTTCACCGCCAGCACCCCTGCCTTGGCCACCCTGGCCAGGGCGGCGCACAGCGTCTCACGGTCGAGTTCCCGGTCGGTGTCGACCCGGCTGTAACAGTGGCGGCAACGGAAGTTGCAGCTGTTGTTCAGCGCCCAGTTGATGGTGAGCGGTGCCTTGACGATCCAGTCATGCATACCGGATGAACCCCTTGCCCGTGAGCTCGGCGAGGAATGCCGTCACATCGGCTCGGAGCACCGCCTCCTCCACCTCGTACTCCTCCAGAAGCCCGGCAACCAGTTCGTCGATGCTCTTCCCCTCGCAGCTCTGCCAGATGTCGGCACCGAGCATGTTCAGGACCAGCATCTGCCCGTTGGCAAAGAGGAGGGCAGTCCCGACCTCTGCCGCATCCTCGCCGCGGTCAAGCCCGGCCATGGCCTCTTCGCGGGCACCTTCCTCCTCGCGCCAGAGCACATCGGGGTTACGCTGGATTTTCTGCATTGGCCTGCTCCTTCATCGTTCATTATACGTCCGACTGTCGTGCGCGAGACATCCCCGCAGCAACCGGTCAGTCGCCCGATGCCATGATCGATGCGATCACCAGGTTTTCCCCGGAGACGTTCCGGATACCGTGATCCTCAAGCGGGGGGACGACAACTATCTGCCCGACCGCGATGGTCTGCGGACGGCCGCCGGAAAGGAATTCGCCCGACCCTTCCATGACCATCCAGATATGGCTGCCATGATGGGTGTGGGTGACGATCTCCTGGCCCGGCTTCATGCAGATCAGGCTGATCCTGGCATGGTCGTCGGACCAGATCGTTTCCTGGTGACGCTTTTCATCGCTGAATTTCTTCAGCTCCTTGACATCGAGTACCTGTGTCTTCATTTTTCCCCCTCGCACGAACATTGATAAGCGGCCGGTACGGCTGCCGCCAAGGCGCATCAGGCCTTATGGACAAGTTTGAGCAGCCTGCCGAGGAGTTCGGCAGACCGGTTGAACAGATTGGAGGCAACGGAGACGGGGAGCTCGCTCCCCTGATCGGCAACCCCGGCGAACTCGACCCCGAACCGGGTAGCGAGACTGTTTGCCCCGGACAGGTCATCGGTCCCGCCGGGCGATTGCCCCGCCACCACGAGCAGCCCCTTGCCCCCGGCGACGAATTGAGAAACCCTCTCCAGCTCGGCCGCCGTGAGCCGGCTTTCCGGGCCGGCCCCGCCGCAGAAGACCCAGAGCTGGCCGGTACGGTCGAGCATCGGTTCGGAGAGCTGCGGCGCAGTGCGCCGGGTCAGCACGCTGACCGAGTAGCCTTCGCGTGCAAGCCGGTCGAGCACCCCCTTGCCCAGGTAGGGGAGGTCGTCGTGCAGCGTGTAGACGAGGATCTGCCTCCCCACTGCGGAACTGTTGTTCTCTTCCAGCCAGCGGGCGATATTGCCGACATAGGCGCGGTTATCATAGAGACCGGCCGACCGCTCCAGGAACCTCTCCCTGCAGCCGTCGAACACCACCCCTCCCTGCCCCTCCAGATCGTTGGTGCAGGTGGCAATGGCATTCTGCCGCGTCGGATCCATGACGATCCTGACCGTGCTGCTCTGCTTCTTGATGACTGCCGACACGCCGCCGGACAGGGATCGGACCCCCCGCAGCAGGTCATTGCCGGTATCGACACCGGGGACGAAGAGTGCGGCCCTGAACCCGTAGGCGATGAGGAGCGTCCCGGTAAGGCAGACAAAGAGATAGAGGAAGAAGACCCGCTTCTTGAACACCGACCAGAAGAGCACCATGGTCGGCATGGCGGTTACCGGCCCGCCGATCATGAATGCCAGGCCGACACCGCCGTCCAGGGTCCCGTCCAGCGAGCTCTTGATGTGGTAGAGGATGCTCGATGCGCTGATCTGGTGCAAAAAGACCGGGACCGACCCGAGGGTGACCCAGACGATGTTCAGGGGGTCGTCCTTGCCGAAAAACCGGTAGATCCACTGGGCGGGCATGTACCGTTCCACGATGGCTCCAATGGCAACGCCGACCAGGATGTACTTGCCTACCGTCCAGACCATCTCAGCCGATTTGGCCAGGAAGACGAGGAAGGTGTTCCCGGTCCTGACAGCAACCCGGTTGCCGAACTTCTGCCGACAGTTGCATCGCAGGCGCTCGTCAGGATAGTCCTCGTCGTGGAAATCCCCCCTGACGACGGCCCCTTCGATAAAGAGGTTTTCTCCCAAGAGCCCCCGCTTCCAGAGGAAGTGGGTGACCAGACCAGCGAATATCCCCATGGAAAAGGCGGACAGGGTCCTGATCACCGTCCACTCCGGGCCAAGGTCGTTCAGCGTCAGGAGATAGGTCGAGGGGCTCAAAAGGGGCGAAGTCACCATGAGCGCCATGACCGGCGCCAGCGGCAGGCCGGCGAACAGCAGGCTCACCGCGGTCGTCAGGGTGCCACAGGCGCACAGCGGCGTGATGATCCCGACAAAGGAAGCCAGGAATACGCTCAGGACCCCGTACTTGCGCAACATCGCCTGCAGTTTGACAGCGATCTTGTAGGTGCGCAGATACCCCGCCAGGAGCACCCCGACGATGAAATAGGGGAATACCTCCCGTAGTTCCGCCAGGATACCGTGTTTGTTGGTGAGAAGATCCCAGACCTCGGCGCCGAGGAGCAGCGGGAACGACCTCGCCTCCCCCTGGTAAGGGGCTGCGTGGCCGCTCGGGCCATAGACCCAGACATGCCAGATGACCAGGGAAATGGAGGCCAGCACCATCCAGACGAGCGCCCGGTTCACCGTCCGCGCCGAGCTGCCATGGATATCGCACTGCGGTGCCCGTCTCATTTCCAGCAATCTACGCAACATGCTGCACGCTCTCCATTCCTCTCACCCCTGTTCCGGAGCCGCGGCAGGTCGGTTCCCACGGCCGGACATCCTCCGGACAAAGGCAAGCACTACCCCCAGCGACGTTATCAGCAGACCGGCAAAGGCGACCTGGCGACCGGGGTCCTTCACGATCTGAATGCCGGCATACAGCCGGCCGGCCTCATCCGAACTGACCCTGGTATTGAAGAACGAGAACCCGTCCCAGTCCAACGGGCTGTTGACCTCGCTCACCCCTTCGGCAAGGAGCTCTCCCCCCCGGCTCAGGCGAAGGGATACCCACATCCGCTTGAGCTTGGGATTCTGGAAGGCCACCAGCTTGAACGTGTAGGGGAACCCCGCGGGGAGATCCGTTTTACCGTCGGTAACGGCCGTACCGACCCGTTGGCCCTTCTGCGACACCGTCAGCCCGAGCTGCCGGCCGGCCGGGTCGAGCCGGTTGACCTGTACCCGGTAACCGCCCAGGTCAAAGCTCTCCCCCGTCTTCAGGGTGAAGAGCCCTTCCTTTTCCCCGTCGTGCAGGACACCCACCTTGACCGGAACCGGGTAGTAATCGGTGTTAATGTCGGTGACCGTCAGGGAGAAGCCCAAGGGAGCATCCTGCTCCAGGTCCCAGCGAAAGGCAGTATCGACCGTATCCCCCTCGTAGATGTTGACGGTCGCAACCGAGCCGAGTCCGCCGATCATCCCGCCTGCCAGGGTCAGGATCACGCCGGCATGGACCAGATGGACCTGCCAAGCGATCCCCTTCCACCTGCGCACCGTGCAGCAGAGGGTACAGAGGCCGAGGATCCCGAGCAGCCCCCGGAACGGCATCTGACGGTAGATCGTCTCCAGGCCGGGAATGGTTCCCACGAGCGACAGGCAGGCGATCACCCCGAAGAGGATGATGGCGAACCGGGTCGAAGTGAGGAATCTCCAGAGGCGATCGAGCATGACGGGGAAGGAGGCGATGCCCCTCAGATCAGCCGTTTGGATTTGAGGAAATCGCGCGCCACCTTTTTCGTCCTGTCATCACCCCTGGCAGCCTTGACCAGCCTGGCACAGACATCCTCGGTCAGCATGCCGGCCAGCTTGTTCAAAAGCTTGGGCAGCGCGGGGAGCGAACTCAGGGTCTCGGTGGTAATGACCGGCGCATAGGGTGGATTCCCGCCGAAGGGCTCCAGCCAGACCATGTTCAGGGTACGCTGGTACTCACGGCGTAGCGTTTCCATGGCTGTTTTCGGATTGCTCTCACGCGGCCGGCCCAGGACGTCGAAGCCACGGTCGCGGTTCTCGATCACCAGCCCCACGCTCCCTTTCTTCACCGCTGCATAGAGTTCACGGGAATCCTTGAACGGAAGGATCTTGACCGTGGTGCCGGTCCGCTCGCTGACGAGGGTGGCGACCAGTTCGGCCAGTACCTGCTCGGCCGGGGCATTGGGGATGCCGATATAGAGGATCTTGCCGACACAGGCCCCGGCTTCGCCGGCCGTAACCAGGAGCAGGGCGAGCAGGACACCTGTCAACCATCTCTTCATGTTCTTCCTCCTTCCGGACAACCGTCTTCTGTTCCGGCTGCCCGGCTATTCATCGCTGATCGACAGTCCGTCGCCCGGCGAACCGCCTGCGTTGAGGGCTGCGGGTGCAGGCTCTTCGGTCGTTAGCTGCAGGTCCAGGACCAGCGCCTTCTCCCCCTCATGGATCACTACCCGGTGCAACTCCGCGCGGGGCGGTGGAGGAGGAAACGTGGCAGTAGGCGTCATTGTGTACGTCCCTGCCGGCAGAAAGAGGAGATAGCCGCCATCGGCATCGCTCCAACCCGAAACGACATCCGGCAGGCGCGCGGTTACCGGTTCGCGCCAGACAGAGACGGCAGCTCCGGCAACCGGCTTCCCTTCCTGATCGGTAATGCGCCCTGCCACCCGCGCCAGGTCGCTACGGGTCTTTTCCCTGGCCCTGGCCGTGGCGCGGATATCGGCCACGGTAAAGTCCGCCTGCAGGTCGCTGCCGGAGAGGTCGAGTTCCTGGGGGTCGCCTGAATGCAGGTCCCCCGGCATGAGCGGACCGAATTTGTCCCCGTGCCGCACCCGTGCCACAGCCCAGTACGTGGCAGCAGGAACCTGGAGGGAATACCTGCCATCGCTGGCGGTCTTTGCCGAGATGAAATCGGCAGGGCGCTTGATCCGGGGGGAATCGTAGAGAAAAAGCTCTGCCCCGGCCACTGGCCTACCGGCCTCATCCAGGATCACCCCCTGCAGAAGGCGGCCTTCTCCCTGGGCGACCGCGGCGATCAGCAGCACGAGGAGCAGCACTCCGAATCCAAACCTGGCCCTCACCCGTTATTCCTCCGGTCCGGTCTGCAGCGGCCCGTTCAGCACCGGCTCGAAGCGGACAAAACCGATGCCGCTCTCCTGGCGGGCATCGAAGATCATGCTACCCGGCTCATCGACCCCCCACCAGTTTTCCGGGGCCCGGACATCCTCGTCATTGAAATCGCCTACCCTGATGGCCACGCCGTTGTTGCCGGCAAGACTGTTCCGCCTGATCTCCAGACCGCTCCCCTTTTCCCGCACGAAGATGCCGGTCTCGTTGCCGGTGATGACGTTCTCAGTGATGTGGGCATTCCCCCGGTAGGAGCGGATGCCGATGACATTGTCGCGGAACAGCGAGCGGGACACCTCGACCGGGCCGCTCCGGAAGCGCATGCCGCCGTAGTTTCCGCTGAAACGACAGTTTTTCACCACCAGGTTTGTGAAATGACTGTGGATTCCCCAGGTGGCCGACGTGATGTCACAGTATTCCAGTCGGCTTCCGGTGGCATGCTCAAGGAGGATTTCCCCCCATGCAGCGGGCTGCGGGGCGCCATCCGCCCGGAAAGTGATACGTTGCGCCTTTTCTCCTGTTGCAAGGAGCTTGCCTTTTACGGAAAGGCCGGCATCGGCGGAAAAACGGACCGTGCTCCCCGGCGTCACGGCCAGGGAAACCCCGGAGGGGACCGCGACCTGCCCCTTCACCGCCACCGTCCCCTGCCAGGTGAGACTCACCGGCACCTCGGCCAGGGGCCAGACAAAGGGGAGCGGGCCGGTGCTCGGGGAACCCGCCACGACCCTCCCCCGGCCGGGGATGTCGTCACGGTCGCAGATCACCGTTTCCGGCTGTTTCCCGCCCCACCAGTTGGCCGGAGCCGATACGTCCCGGCTCCCTTCCAGGTCGATGGCATAGAGGCCGTTGTCGCTAAAGGAGTTGCCGGTGATGGTCCCGTCGAAGGAGATGATCCCCAGGCCCCGTTCGCCGTTGCCGGTGAAGCTGTTGCCGCGGACCAGCGCCCTGACGTCCTGGAGGCTCATGCCGTTTATGCCGTTAGCGGCGACAAAGTTCCCGGAGATCTCCAGGTTGTCCAGGTTCTTCAGGGAAAAACCGATCTCGGCATTGCGGACCACGACGTTGCCGGTATACCTGCCGTAGAGCGTGTCCTGGGCCATGACGCCATAGCGGTTGCCGTCGATCGTGTTCTGTTCCACCACGGCCGAGGAATCCCTCAGCCTGAGGCCATCCAGGGCATTGTGCGAAAACCGGTTGTCCCTGACGACGGCATCGGCGCGGAAGAAATTGACCCCACGCAGATTGGCGACGACGCGGTTGCCCGTGAACGAAACCTCGGAATCCCTCCCCTGGACAGCGCTCTTGTTGCCGCTGAAACGGTTGTTGCGGAGATCGACCCTGGACTCCTGGAACTGGATCCCCCGATAGTTGTTGCTGAACTGGGAGCGGTTGACCAGCACGTTGGAAAAGTGGAAATGCAGCCCGCGGTAGGCGTTCTCGATCCGGCAGTACTCGATCAGGTTCTGGATGCCGTCGCTGTTCATGATGTTAATGGCATCCCAGTCGGCCATGGTCGGTTGCGGCTCTGCCGAGCGGAACAGGATCTGCCGGTCCGGCATCCCCTTGGCCACCAGGACCCCCTGGATCAGGAGCCCGTTTTCGCCGATACCGTCAGCGTTGGTGTCACGCCGTCTGAATTCCACGATGGTTCCCGGCAGGATGACCAGCCGGGCGGTCTCCGGGACCCTGACCTGGCCCGCCACCTCGATCCGACCCTGCCAGACGGTCTCCCCCAGAAGGACCTCGTCGCGGTAGACCCTGGCGACCGGCAGTTTTGTGGGCGCCGGCGGATTCGGCGAAACGTCCGTCGGGGGATCGTCCCAGGCGCGACGGTCCCGTTTCCGGTTGGCCGCGACCTGCCCCCCCTTCTCGTCAAGCCGGGCACCGTCGAAGAGGGAGACCCCGTAGTCGTTCTCCCGGATGCTGCTGCCGGTCAGCCGGACCCGGCTCAGCTTCCCCTGGGCAACCAGACCGTAACGGTTTCCCGTAAGGGTGGAGCTGTCAAGCTCTGCCTCCCCGGCCAACAGATGCAGGGCGGCCTCGGCATCCTCGATCCGGCAGTGGCCGAACCTGGCTGATCCGCCGTCGATCATGATCCCTGCCCATGCGCCGGGCGTGCCCGGCGCCACCCCGGCGATCCGGATCGGTGCAGCACTGCTCCCTTCTGCCTTCAAGACACCGCGGACGGTAATCTCGGTCAAGGGGGAGAGGTATTCAGGATCGGTCTTGGTGCTCTCTGCCGCCACCACCCTGACATCGGTGCCGGGCAGAATGGTGAGGGTGATTCCGGAGGGGACAAGCAGATCCTCGTTAAGGGTGACGGTCCCGCTCCAGACCGTATCGGCAGTCAGGACCGTCGCAGCTGCGGGAAAAGCCCCGCAGCAGACGACCAGCACCTGGCAGATGAGGCCGGCCAGCCAGCCGGCAGCAGTGCTGCCGCGGCGTCCGGCAACGGCGACCGGCCCGCTTTCCGAAACGCTAGCAGCCTTTTTCACAGTCTCTCACGCAACGCCTTGATCTTTTTCTCCGTCTCCTGCACCTGCCGGAACAGTTCGTCCGCCTCGGCGGTGGTCTGGGTGACCGACATGGAGAGCGCATACATGTCGTGCAGCTCCTGCCCCATCTCCCGGAGCAGCTGCGCAACTTCGACGGCCGTCGCCCCTTCGGGGCGCTTCTCCAGGAGGTCGGCCAGCGACAGGGTCATCGGCCCGAACTTATCCAGCATGCGCGGGATGTGGGGACGACGGTCCCCCCCGCTCAGCAGGGGATGGTCCCGGCCACCGGGGACTTCCAGCCCCCATGCCGGCATCGTCCCCGCACAACAGCACAAAACCCCCACCAGCAGCACCAGCCTGGCACACTTCATATCTCGCCCCCTTCCGGGTCGCACCGGCTCAGGGCTTACGCCCCTGACCAGGGAACCGCAACCCCTTGATACTGATCCCCTTGGCAATGGCTCCGGACTTGACCTTCACCGCCTTGGGTTCGTCGTCGCCATAGGCGCCGATGATCCCCCCCTGCCGGGGTGGACCGCCGCCGTAGAGTTCCTTGGCCTTCAGATAGTACTCTCCCCCCTCGGCGAGCCGCAGGAGAAACCTGCCGTCCGGGCCGGTCTTTTCCGACACGAACAGCGGCCGTCCCACCATGGCCGGGGTCAGGAAGGCAAAGACGAAGACGCCGACAACGGGTTTGCCCTCAGGGCCGACCACCACCCCTTCGATCCCGGTGGTTCCGGGCCGTACGGTTGTCTTGCCGAAAGGGAGCGCACCGGCAATCGTCCCCAGATCCTGCTGCTGACCGGCCTTGACCGTGAAGGTCCGGGGCTTGCCCTGCGGATCGCGGCCGACGAGGAACAGGTCACCCTCGATGGGCGGTCCGACCTCCTTGGCCCCCATCCGTTGAATGGCCCCAACGAAGTAGGTCCCTTCCAGGAGCTCAGCGGAAAACCGGCCGTCGTTGTCCAGGTCGGCGATCTCATCCGGGACCCGCCAGTATTCCTCGGGCGAAGGTGGCGGCCCTGAAACCTGGTTGAAAAAGAAGACCAGCCCCCCGGACAGCGGTGCGCCATTCTTTTGCGCCAGTTTTCCGGTCAACGTGCCGGTCTGCCGCTCCGCGGCAATGCCGGCTCCAGCCAGCAGCAGCACCAACCCGGCCGCAATCAGCCCCCTGCATGCGATTCTCATAGCGCTCCCTCCTTCCGTGGTCCGACCCCCTGCGCAGGTGAGCGCAGAAAGGGCGCAATCCCGGCCTTTCCCAGGGTCGGGTCGTCACTGCCATCGTAAATGCCTGCCCGGATGCTCCGCTCCGATACGGAACCCCACCAGTTGTCCCGCAGATCGATATCGTACCCCTGGCGTTCGCCGAACTTATAGGCGTACTCCCGGTTCCCGACCAGGCTGTTGAAACGGACCACCGGCTGATAGGGCGCAGGCGCCTCCTTGAGGTTAAAGGTATCCTCGAAATTGACCACATTCTGGTTCGAGGGGACCAGGAAGATCCCGACCTCGTTCCGCCTGATGGTATTGTACTGTATCAGCACCGGCCCCTCAAGCCGGGTATGGCGGATTCCGTAACGGTTTGCGTCGAAGTCGTTATGCTCGATGGTCAGCTCGGCACGACCGAAGCGGATCCCCTCCTGGTTGCCGCGAAAAGATGAATTGGTGACCTTTGCCTGGGAAAAATGGACCTGGAGGCCGGTGAAGGCGTCCTCCACCCGGCAGTGGTCCAGGATGCTCACCCCCTCGGCAGCATAGACCAGGAGATATGACCAGTCCCCGGCCTGCGGACTGGTTTCCCCGGACATGAAACGAACCGGCTGCCGGGCCGTACCCTGTGCAACGAGCCGCCCCAGGACGCGCAGCTCACCGTCGCCGATGCCGTCGTTGTTCCGGTCGACCTTCAGGAACCTGACCCTGGTTCCGGGGAGGATGGTGAGGGTTGCCCTGCGACCGACCAGCACGGTACCGCTGATTTCCACCTCGCCCGACCAGGTGGTGTCTGCGGAGATGACCGCATCGGCGAGCCGCAGCGGACCGTGATGAGCCTTCACAGCGGCCTGCGCAGTATTTTTCCTGCTGTCGACCGTAGCGGACATCAACCTGCTGACGACGATCTCGGCAGTGCCAGGCAGGTGGGCGACAGAGACCGCATGGTCCACATTCCCTTCGTAGAGACCGTACCATTCCCCCTTAAGCGGAGCCTGCCCCGCATACTCGCGGGCAACAACGGCATAGTCCCCGTCAGACGGCAGGGAGAGCCGGAACGACCCGTCCGCGGCCGTCTCTGCCTGCCGGTCGGGCATCAGCCTGAGGTAGTGCATCAGGAAGGGCTTTCCCTGGGCCAGGCGGTATGCCTGGACGGAAATCTTGACCGGCCTGCCGGCGATATCCACGACCCGCCCCGCAAGGACTGACCCTTCCCGTGCAGCGGTTGCACCCTTGTCGCGGAATCGGGCCAGCCCCTCCCGGCTCTTCTTTACCGAGGCGCCGGCGCCGAGAAAACCGTCCACGTCGTCCTTGGGGTAGCAGGGGAGTTCTATGCTCAGTTCCTCATTATCGGCAACATGCAGCGGGTTCCCCGGATAGAAGCAGAACAGGTCCCCTTTCCTGAGCTGCATGGAGCCATCGGCAGCGGCCCGTTTGCGGGCAACCACCAGATAGCTGCCCGGGGCAACAGAGAAACGGAAAGCCCCGTCTGCAGCCGTGACGTTGCTCAAAAGCCCCAACCCCTTGAACCGGCCTCCGGCCGCACCGTACAAAGAGACCTGTGCAACCGAAACCGGCTGCCCGTGGTAGGTTACGGTACCGGAGAGCGCCGTCGCCGGGGCGGCACGGCTGACCGGCGCCCGGTGGGGCACCACAGCGAATGGCAGCCAGAGTTTTTCATCCCCGGCAACCACCGGGTTGGCGCCGTGAAAGGCGAAATACGCCGTATCGGCAACGGTCCCTTCGGCAACGAGGTAATACTTGCCCGCAGGCAGTTCGAGGCGGTAGAACCCCGGCTTGTCGCCGGTTGTCGAGACAGCCAGCGGAGTACCGGAGGCAATGTCGGCAAGCCGGGCATACGCCTTTACCTGTCCGCCCGGCACCGGGCCCGCCTCGTTGAGCACAACCCCCTCGATCTCGGCAGCATGGACCGGCCGGTCTGCCGCCACGAGCCAGAACCAGCAGGCCATCCCCATCAATCCGGTCCAAAGCGCTCGTTTACACCAGGCTGTCATCACCCCATCCCCCACTATCGTTTTCCCGTATCCTACCAGAAAAAAGAAGGGCATCACCAATATATAGTGAATGCCCTCCATAACAGCGGAATATTCTTCATCAACAGGGATGCACCGCAGCGCTCCCGACGACTCTGGGTGGGATGTAGCGCTTCTTCATGGTCAGCCTCCTTTCTCTGCGAGAGGCAGCGAAATCCTCTCCCGCATGAACTACGGACAGGTATTGGCTCCCGGGACATAGGGAGACGTCGTCGTTAAAGCCTCGTTGCTGTAGGCGGAGCGCTGCGAGGTTGCCTCGAAGTTGTCGATGCTGACCTTCAACGTTGCCGCCTCGTTCCGCTGGACATACTGAGTCACGTTTGCCTGGTTTGCCGCGGCTGTGGTGGCACCCGTAACCTCATGGATCAGCACCCACGCGCCCCCCGTCCAGGCATAGGCGGAGATCCGGTCGCCCATCCGGGTCAGCCTGAGCTTGCCGATGGAATCGCCGGTAAGGAAGCTGTTCGCGGACTGCGCCCCGTTCGCCATGATGGTGGCGCTGTAACTGTTCCCGGAGCGCTCGACATAGGCAAAGTTGGAGCCGGTGCCGTTGGGGAAGCCGATGTGCAGACGACCGTACACGTGGTATTGGGCCAGGGTCGCCGGCGGATCGACAAGGCTGTAGTCGATCTGGACATCGAAGTTGTCGTGAATGGCTGAAACATCGGTCAGTGTCAGACGCGAATAATTGTAGCTGCTCGCCAGACCGCCGCCGGCACTTGCCGTGGCAAGCTGCACCGCCCCGTTGGCCGCGGTAATATTGGCCGAGCCATCGCTTCCGGACAGGTTGATCGGTGCCGTGGCGTCGCTGGAAGAGACCACGCCGGAAGAAGAATACAGGGCACCCTGCTGACCCCAGGCCGCGGCCTGAATCCCCTTGTCGAACCCTTCGAGGAAGCCCTTGTACGACCTCACCCTGAATGCATACCGCGAGTTGGGGTTGATCCCGGTCCGCTGGGTAAATGACGCATCGACCGAGGGGAGCACGGCCAGGCGGGCAAACGCGACGCTGTCGAGTTTTCCCTCTACTTCGTAACCGTCGGGCGTTTCGCAGGTGCCGCTACAGCCTCCGGCCAACCAGTCCAGCCTGACCGAGAAGGTGCTCGGGGCAGCCGACAAGACCACCGAGGCCAGCGATGGCGTCGTGATGCACTGCTCCGGGCTCGGCGCACCGGTCCCGCTGCTGTTGGCGGTCTTGACCTGATAACAGTAGGTGGTATTGGCGTCGAGTCCGGCGTCGCGATAGACCGTGCTTGCCGCCGAGATCGTCGGGCAGGCAATGGACGGGGTGGGCTTACCGCAGTAGTTCTCGGCATAGGCAACGGCAAGCGACGTGATCTCCGCCCATGACCCCACTGTCCCGGTCTTGCGTTCCACCTTGTAATCGGTGGCACCGTAACGAAGGAGCCAGGCAAGGTCGACCTCTGCGCTGGAAACCTGGGAAACGGTCAGGGTGGTGGCGGTCGGCAGCGTGAAGGTCGATTGCTCGTTGCTGTAGAATGCCCCCCCGCCGGTCGCGGGGTTGATGGCCATCACCCGGTAGAAATAGAGGGTGCCGGCGCTGCAGCCGGTATTGGCGTAGGCAGTCAGATTGGCGCCCACCGTGGCGATCTGCGACCAGCTGCCGCCAGCCCCGATCTTCCGCTCGATCTTGTAGCCGTTGTTGCCGGAGACATTATTCCAGGAGAGGTTGATCGTGCTGGTGGTGATCCCGGAAAGTGCATTCAGGGTCGGCGCCGGCAGGACCGACACCTCGTTGCTGGTTGGTGAGGAGCCATAAGCGGTCACGGCCTTGACCCGGTAGTAATAGTCGAGCGAGGAGTCGACCGGCGTGTGGGTATAGCTCGTCGTGTTCATGGCGAAGGAAACCGGTGTCCAGGTCCCTGTTGCCCCCTGTTTCCACTCCAGGCTGTAACCGGTATCGCCGTTGACATTGGACCAGGAGATGGAGAGCGACGATGCCGCCGGGTTTGTCGGCGCATTCATCACCGGGGCGGCCGGAGTGGTGGTGGCAAAGAGGATGTTGCTCCAGCCCGAATAACCGCCGGTGTAGAGGTCGCGCACCCGGTAGCGGTAGGTATAGCCGGTGGTAAGCCCGGTGCTCGAATAGGTGACCTGGTCCTGCGGCACCGAACCGATGACGGTGCAGGCCCCCCAGTAGGTGTTCGTCGGGCTGGTGTTCGCATAGGTGGGATTGTCCGGGTAATTCAGCGAACAGCGCTCGATCTCGTAGCCGGTATTGCCGGCAACGTTGCTCCAGGCGAGGTCGATGGCGCTTGACGAAAGTACGGTCAGCTGATTGAGCACCGGCGCCGGCAGCGGCGTGGTGGCCTGCTTCACCGCGCTGTACTGCGGCTGGGGCACCCAGAGGTTCGCGTTCGAGACCGTATTGTAGGCCTTCAGCCGGTAGTCGTAGGCAGTCTGCAGGGCAAGACCGGTATCGGTGCAGCTGAGCACGTTGGTATTGAGGGCGGTACATGCCGCAGCTGCAGCTCCCCAGACACTGTCCGTCGAGAGCTTGCGTTCAACCGTGTAGTTCGTCTCTCCGGTGATGTCGACCCAGGAGATGGTGAGGGAGGTCTCGCTGGCAGGAACGATGGTGATCACCGGCTGTGCCAGCGTCGTCCAGGAGCCCCTGATGTTGCTCGGCAACGACGAATTGCCGGTCACCGTGGCAGTGACCCGGAAACGGTAGGCAGTACCCGCCACCAGAGAGGCTTTCCGATAGGTCGTGGTGTCCGCTGCCAGGGTGGCGGCGGTAGTCCAGGTTGTCCATCCCGAGGTCGACGTCAGGTAGGTGGAGCAGAGCGTCGGACTGCTGTTGGAATAGCTGCAGCTCGCATATTCGACGGTATAGCCGGTCTCTCCCGTCACATCGCTCCAGGCAATGTCGATCTCCGTGGCCGAAAAGCCGCTGGCCGCAGTAAGGGTCGGCGAAACGAACTTGGTGAGAACCGCCTGTTCAGCACTGTCGGCAGAGCTCCCTGAGCTGTTGAAGGCCCTGATCTTGTAGTAGTACTGGGTATTGGGCGTGAGGCCGGAATCGTTAAAGGTCAGCACGTTCTGGCCGGGTTTCGGCGAGAGCACGCCCCAGGTACCGGCAGCCCCTTCTTTCCGCCAGACCTCGTAGCCGGTCTCGCCGACGACATCCGCCCAGTTGAGGGTCACGCTGGTGCTGGCCAGGTTGGTAGGGGCGCTCTGCACCGGCGCCAGCGGCAGGGTCGCAGCCGGGACCTCGGTGCAGGGATTGGAATACCCGGCAACACCATTCGTCGAGATCCTGTACGCATAGGTGGTTCCCGGCGTAAGGGAGCTGTCCGCATAGGTCGTGACATCGGCCGCCAGCGTGGCGAGCGTACTCCACGAACCGCCGGCCGGCATCCGCTCGATCTTGTAGCCGGCATTGCCAGCAACGTTGTTCCAGGTGATGGTCATGCCCGTCGTGGTGATCGCCGACAGGGTGAGGCCGCTGGGAGAGGGGAGCGCCGTGGTGGCGCAGGCCACCGCCTTCCGCGATACCAGGGTCCCGTTCTCCGCTGAAATCCGGTAACAGTAGAGAGTCCCCGGCTGCAATCCCGTATCGGTGTGGGTCGTGCTCCCCGCTGGCTTCACGATGACCGGGTTCCAGATGCTCCCCGAAGTTACCGGCCCCAGGGTCCGCTCGATGCGGAAACTGGTCCCCGGCGTATTGTCCCGCCAGGTGAGGAACAGCCGGTCGATATTACCCTGCGGTTCCATGGAGAAGGGGGTCGGCACGAGGATATAGTTGTTCTTCTGCTTGATGACGGCATAGTCGGCATTGCCGCTGGCATTGGTACTGTAACCGGCAATGAACGCCTCTCCCTTGTGGTTGACGGCAATCGCCGTCGACTCGTCCATGCCGCCATTGGCGCCGCCGTAGACGGTCGCTCCCAGGAGAGTCCCCTCGTAGTCGTAGATGACTCCCAGGATATCCTTGTCCAGATCGCTGCCGCTGTCGGCCGCGATGTAGATGTAGCCGGCCGCATCCATGGTCATGGCAACGGCGGCATCGTCTATGTGCGGACGCTGCAGGGTCCGCTCCCAGACCAGATCGCCCGCCTTGTTGTAGCGAATCAGATGGATGTCCTGATCGTCAGCCGAGGTCAGCTGCGTCCCCACCACCACGATGTTGCCGTCCAGGGGGTTGCTTCCCGCAATCGGATCGACCTTGATGGCCACGGCCCGGTCGTCACCCTGGACCGGCCCGTCATAGGTCCGTTCCCAGATGCGGGCACCGGTGGCACCGTTGTACTTGATGGTATAGAAGTCCTCGTTGCCGGCGGCGTTGACGACAAAACCGGTGACGTAGGGGTCGTTGTCCGGGTCCAGGGCGACCGACATGGCCCGGTTGTTGGTGGTGCCGCTGACCCGGTAGAGTTCGTGCCAGAGCATGGCGCCGGTGGCGCCGCTGTACTTGGCCACGAAGATGTCGTAATTGGTGAGGTCTTCCGGCAGACCGGTCGAATTCTGGCTGTAGCCGACAATGACGACGTTGCCGGCCGCATCGAGCGCTACCGACGAAGGATAGTCGTTGCGACCACCGTCGAAGGGGGTGGCTGCCCAGGCCTGGGTGCCGTCGGCAAGATACTTGACCAGGTAGATGTCGTCGTTGTTCTGCACATTCTTGCCGTAACCGACCACCAGGGTAATGCTGCCGTCGGTGGCCGAAGCAACGGCCGTCGCCCGGTCGTCGATGCCGCCGGGGCCGTTGTACTGCCGCTCCCAGGTGATGGGAGGACCGGCCGAGGGGTATTTGAGGGTAAAGATGGAATAGATGTTCTTGGAGACCGGCGCAAAGTACTGGAAGGAAAAGCCGGTGACGATCACGTTGTTGGCGCTGTCAACCGCCAGGGCCACGCCATGGTCCATCTCGTTCTGCATGCTGTCGAACCGGTCGGCCCAGATGACGCTCTTGTCGGCCCGGTTGAGCTTGACGGTGTAGTAGTCGAACATCCCGACCGACCCGCTGTCGCTCTCTCCGGTCACCACGGGGTGATCATCGCTGCCGACGGAAATGGCACGGGCATAGTCCTCAAGATGATAGGTGCTGTCAAAAATGTAGGACCAGTCCGGCTGCGCATAGGTGACAAGCAGGGTCAGGGTGTGGGTATCGGTGCTCGGATAGCTCTCCTCGGCGACACGATAGCTCTTGACGCGATAGTAGTAATAGTTGTTCTCCACGAGACCGGGGTCGTCGTAGGTCGTCACATTCGCGCCGACCGTGGCAACCACCCCCCAGGTGCCATATTCGCCCATCTTGCGCTCGATGACAAAGCCGTCCTCGTCGGTGGTATTGTCCTCCCAGGTAAGCCGAACAGTATAGGTGCTGTCCGCCTGTTTCGACAGCGGCTCCGCAACGAGGCCGGTGGGGGGGTCCAGGGTGCCGTGATCATAGCGGATTACCTGGGTGTCGTAGTCATCCTTGTCATAGAGGTAATAGGTGTCTCCTGCCGCAATGGGAGAGCCGAAATCCACCGACAGGCTGAGGGTATCCCCGGTGTTGCCGCTCACCTGACGCACCGCGCCGGCATTGGCCCCGCTGGTGACCATGACGAAGAAATCCTGCCACTGGTTGGTGCTCCAGCTCTTGCCGCTCACCTGGATGGTGTTCGAACTCCCGCCAGTTGCAGCGGTTGTCCCGCCGTCCAGGGGCGCCAGCTGGTCGGACCAGCCGGTGACGTAGACGTTGCCGTCAGGTGCGAGACCGATCCCGACGGAACGGTCGTTGCGGTTGACGGCGCCGTTGAAGCTCTGGTGCCAGATGAGATGACCGCTCGCCTTGGTATATTTGACGGTCTGGAAATCGAAATTGCCATTCGCCTCGGTGTAGCCCGTGACATAGACGCCGCCGCCGACGGTCTCGTCGACGACGATGCCAGTGGCAGTGGCGATGTCGGAATTCTCCAGGGCGGAATTGAAGGACTGCTGCCAGACCACTGCGCCGTCGACGCTCCGGTATTTTGCCACATAGAAGTCGTTGGCACCGCTCAAGGTCCAGGTATAGCCGGCAACATAGGCGTCGCCGGCAGCATCCACCCAGAGGGCGGCCGGCTCGTCGTCAAAGGCGCCGTTGTAGGTCTTCTCCCAGAGCACCTCGCCGTCAGCGGCACGATACTTGGCAGTGTAGATGTCGTAATCGATGGCATTGCCTGCCGTGCCTGTGACGATGACGTTGCCGGCAGAGTCGAACCGGACCTGACGGCCGTTGTCGCCAAAGGTCCCGACGCCCGGATGACGCTTTTCCCAGAGCAGGCTGCCACCGAAGCCGTAGGCGACGGTCATGATGTCGTTCTTCAGGCCGTTCCACGAACTCCCGGTCACGGCAACGCCGGTGGTGCCGCAGGTAACCGCCGTGACCCGGTCGGCACCGCCGGCACTCCCCGCGTAGATGATTGCCGGCCCATCGGGCGGGTTGGCCGGACCACTGGTTGGGTTGGCATATCTGAGCAGAAGATAGTCGTCGTTCCCGGCGCCGTTCTGGGAATAGCCGCCGACATAGATCTTGTTGTTCACCCGGTCGATGGCGAGCGAAGTCCCCACGTCGGCCCCGTCGGCAGGGCCGTTGTAGGTATCCGACCAGATCGCCGCTCCGGTGGAGCCGTCGTACTTGATCAGATAGAGATCCTTGTTCAACCCGTTCCAGACGAAACCGGCAACGATCACGTCGTTATTGGCGTCGACGGCAACGGCCAGGGCCTGGTCCTGCCCGTGGGCAGCCTGGTCGTAGGCTGCCTGCCAGGCTATCGTCCCGTCCGCCCGGTATTTGATAGTCCAGAAGTCGTCATTGGGGTCGTTTTTCAGGTTGCGGTAGCCAGTAACGATAACGTTGCCGGCTGCATCGACCACAGAGGCAACCGCCTCCTGGCGGTGCGGCCTGACATCACGGCTGGACCAGACCACGTCCCCACCCTTGGCAGAAGCGACTGCCGGGGAAAGCACGGCAGCTGTCACCGCCACAACCAGTGCTGCCGCCATGCGGGCGATGCCGCGCCAGTTGGCGAAGCAGGACCGTCTTGCCACGATTCTATCCTGAACAGACCCCATGAATCTCCCTCCGAGAACTGTCGTTACCTAGAAAGCAGCAGTGTCCCATCCGGTGTTTCCGGATGGACACTGCCAGATCACTCACCGGATTACTGCCACGGTGTCACGTTGTTCCACCGGGTATCGGTGGGGAAATTGCTGGTGCCGTCACTGTCTCCGTGACAGCTCACACCCTGGTTGAACGAGTATTTCCCCCGCGGGAACCCCTGGACGCTGCCGCAGCGCCAGCCGCTGGTATTGGGCGTACCGCCGGACTTCACCTGACCCCGGTGCGTCCAGTCGAGGCAGTTGGTCTTCATCAGGCGCGGCAGCCCGGAATTATGCGGCTGGTGGCACTTGGAGCAGGTAAAGGAGTGCTCGTCATTGGCACCCCAGCCTTTCACCGACTCATGCACGCGATCGAGGCTCTTCATCGACGTGTTCTTGTTCACGCCGTCGGTGAGGTTCCCCTTTTTGTGGCATCGGAGGCAGAGGCCGGCAAACTGGCTGTCACTCTCGTTCACCCGTTTCGTGTTGTCGGTCATGGTGGAGAAGGTATTCCGGTCGCTCCGCCAGGTCGGCTCGGCATAGACATAGCTGGAGCCGAGGGCCGTCTGGGCGCTGTCGTCCTGGTACGGCGAGGTGAGCCAGGTCCCCTTCAAAAGCGGAACCGCATAGGATCGGTTGCCCCCCAGCGTCGGGCTCACTCCGTGCGGGTCGTGGCATGGCGTACAGAGTCCGCCGATTCGGTCTTGTGCTGCCGTGGTGTAGTTCAGCATGCTCGACGCCTTCAGGTGGCCGCCGACAATGGTCTTCTTCGTGTCGCGATAGGTAAAGCGCGCGATCGAGCCCTTCATCCCTTGACCGAAGCGCTCGGTATCGCCGTAGCCCATGATCGGCTTGGTCGCGCCGAAGGTGGACTGGTAACCCCAGGGTGTGGTGCCGGCATTCTGCGTCAGGTGGCAGTCGAAGCACTGCCCGGCCCCCGTGTTGTAGGGGTTGACGGAACCGCTGTCGGCATTGCTGGAGGCCTTGTAATTCATGGTATAGCCACCCTTGCCCGCCTGGGTTTCTTTCAGGTTGGCACCGTTTCTGGTACCGTTGAAGGTGACGTAGCTGGAGGTCACTCCAACCACCTTGGAACCGTGGGAGCTGTGGCAGTCGAAACAGTTGACGTTGTAGGTACCGTTACGGGAGTTGCTGATGGCGCCATCGTAACCGGTGGCCGTCTCCCAGCCCCCCTGGTTGGCCTTGGCATTGCCATGGGCAGAGAAGGCCTTGGCCAGGGTGTCCTTCTTGTTGGCCTTGGCAAAGGTCGTGGAATTGTATTTGCCCCACGGCGTGGTGCCGAGCTGGCTGTACCGGGCAGCGATGCTCTGACCGTCCCAGGCGTACTGGCGCGGTGTCTTGCAGTCGCCGAACGGCTGGGTGTCGTTGTTCTGGTCGCTGTGGCAGGAGATACAGTGGTTGTTGACCTTGGACGATTCGGCGCGGGAGACGGCAACATCGCTGCTACCGATATTCGACGCCAGGAAGCTGATGGACGTGGTGCTGTTGTAGAATGTCGGCCTGATCCCAGCCTCCCAGACCACCAGGTCGACCTTGGCGTTTTTCACCGAAGAGTAGTTCTTGTAGTTGTAGCCTTCGTGGTGCTTGATATCGATCAGCCCCTCGGGGGTCGATTCCCAGTGACAGGCGTAGCAGTGCTTGTTGTTGGGATCTATCCCCTGGATATGATGCGAGTTCGCCTTGAGCTGGCTCATGACGTCCATCCGGTTGCCGATGATGCCGCCGTGGCACTTGGTGCAGTCGCGGGGGAGGCCGAAGCCGGAGTGCCGCGGTACCGGCTTGTTCAGGTGACAGGTGTTGCAGGCCAGATCATCGGCGTGACTGTCGGTGAACCGGTGCTCGTGGCAGGAGGTGCAGATACGGCCTGCGTTGTGCCCGTCGCCGCCGTCACTCCGGTAGTGCTGGCTGCCAGCGGCATGGCAGACGTTGCAGATCCCGTCGTAGGGAGCATTGATCCGCGCATAGTCCAGACCGCTCTGCTTGCGGGTAAAGGTTACCGTGGCCCGACTGAGCGGCTTGCCGAAGGTGCCGTCGGTGGAGGTAGCCACCTTACCCTGGATCATATAGATGTTGGTGTCACCATGGGGATCATGGCAGTCCCAGCAGAACTTGCCCCCCTTCCAGACACCGTTCTGCTGGTAGGCACGGTAATGCTTGTAGCCAAAATGGACCGACGATGCCCTCGCCTTCTGCGGCTTGATGAACCCGGTGCCCGGATCGAAGCCCAGGGAGTACTTCATCGGATTTTCAGGTGGTGCCACATGGCACTGGTTACACTTGCCGCCGGTGTCATCGTCGTGGCACTGCAGGCAGACCCCCATCATTTCATACTGGTTTCTGACATCTTCCTTTTTGGCGGCATCCCAGAAGCCGGCGCCTGTCTTGTGCAGGCTGGCATCGCTGTCATGGCAGCCTGCATTGCGGCAGCCGGTAGTAACCAGGCTGTTGCCGTGCTTGGTCATGACCGATGAATAGGAAAGCTGGATGGCAAGCGATTCGCCCGAATTGTGGCAGCCGAGGCACTCGCTTTCGAGCCCCTCCATGTGGCAGTAGACGCACTCCTTCTCGAACCGCTTGCTGAACTGCGGGTGCTTGCGCAGGCGGAAGGGGTTGGTGCCGTCCATATGGAGGACGTTGTTGTCATGGCAGTACCAGCAGGGGTTGCCGGGGAAATTGGCTGGAGGGTTGCCGGATGCCGGGTAGGGGCCGCTTGCCAGCTGGCGGCCATGACCCGTGGTCTGCCATTCGTTGAGATTGATCTTGGCCCGGGTGCCGTTGAAGATCATGCCGAAATCGTCATAATCCGCCGCGGTGGTGCCGTGGCAGTTGAGACAGATCACGCTCCGCGTCACCGAGTCGCCCCAGACCGGGTCGGTCCCGCCGGTGTGGCATACCGTGTTGGTGCAGACCTTGGTCACCGGGTCGTAGGAGCCGCCGTTCAGGAAGACCACGTCCCGTGACTTGTTCACATGGTAATTGGCGTTGATATGGGCCACTTCTCCCATCTGCCCCGTGGGGATGCCGGTCTTGTGGCAGTCGGTGCAGATGCCGTTGACAACGGTTGAGGCATGACAGTTGTCGCAGGTAAAGCTGGTTTCCGTATGCCGCGGATGGGAGTTTGCCCGCGGCATGCCGGCGCCTTCATTGGCAAACATCGGGATGGCAGCCTTCCACTCCTGGCCGGAAGGCCAGCCGGTCTTGACCGTCCAGACCTTGCCGGTGGTGTCCGTACGTCCGTCATGGCAGCCAGCAGACGAACAGCTGCCGCGCGGATGGCCGTGGCAGGTATTGCACTCCGTTTTCGGTTCGGTCCAGGCAAAGGGGCGCACGGTTTCGGGGTTTGCCGTGCCGTCGCTGTGGCAGTAGACGTTGTCGCAGATCTTGGTCTGCGGATCGTAGGAAGGAAGCGGCCTGCCGACGATGTTCCATTGCGGCGACATCTCCACGTCCCGCGCACCGTTTACGTGCATGGACTGGTCCTTCAGGGTGCCGTCCGCGTTGGTGGTGGCATTGTGGCAGTAGTAACAGGAATACTTGCGAACCCACTGGGGTCCGACCAGGCGCGCATGACCGTTGGAGCTCATGGTCAGGGAAGGGGTGCAGATCTGACTCGTGCTGTCCCAGTTCCCCCCCGACGCGCTGCAGTCCGCCTGGGTGTTATCCTCTTTGCGCCCGCCGTGGCAGGAATAGCATGTGGTCGTTCCCTGGCCGCTCCACCGCGGCGTAACCCGCGGCGCTCCGCCGGCACCGTTGCTGTGGCAATAGAGATTCAGACAGCTTCCCGACCGTGCCGGGTTCTTGCTCGGCAGGAAATCGGGATAGCTCACGTTGCCGGAATAGCGTCCCTGGGCATTGACCCCGCCGAACTGGACAGCCAGGGGGCGCGTGCCGACATCAGCCGCATGCGCCAGGGGATTGGACTCCTGGGTATGGTCGGAATGGCATCTGCTGCAGCTGTCGGTCCCGGTGCCATAATATTCGCCATGCTTTTTGCCATGGCTGCCGGTGGCGGGCGGGGCACCATGACAGGTGGTGCAGTCGTTTCTGGCAAGCGTGGGGCTTCCCCAGGGGGGGGTGAGGGTTTCAAAGTGGCAGTTGACGTTGGAGCATTGACCCATGTCCGGAAAGGCGTTCTGCTGCCAGGCAGTGGTATGGTTGGTATAACGGGTAGCTGCGGGAGAGTTGTTGAGCCGCGGGGCAAGGGTCACGACGCCGTCCCGGTGCGAGGTGGTGTAGGCATCGCTTCCCGGATGGCAGAGCGTACAGCTCGCCGGACCGGCACCCGGCTGAAGATGGTTTCTGTGATTACCCTGGAAGCCGCCGCTGGTAATATTCCGGTATGCTGCGTCCAGCGGCCGGAAATCCACCGGATTCCTGGTCCCGTGGCAATCGTAACACTGGATCGTCGCCTCGGCCCTGCCGACCAGCAGACATCCCACTATGAACAGAACCAGCACAAAAACAAGACGTTCCCGCCCTCTACTATCATTCATCAAGGTATACCCCCAGCGCTGCAGCTTGAGCTATTCCGTCATATCACGATACCGCTCCGTCATCACCACTCACCTCACCCTTGACGAGGCAGCGAGATAACTTATCGGCAGATAAGTATATTTTAGTTACCCCTGTACATAAAAAAAATACAGCACACTGGAAACAGAATTTTACTATGCGAAATCACGGAACGGCCCGACTCGACATCATGACACGCAGAATCGGTCAACAACGGCATTTACAAGGGGATATTCCGTTATCATATTAATTTTGATGCAAAACTTTTACCCCACTCTCATTAATGGACATATTATAATCATTATATTACACTAATTTAGCTCACAACTGACCACTTCCATTCCCAAAAGGCACCAGGTTTGCTATAGTACCAACCATGCTCACGACCATGCGTACTGCCTGCCATCGCTTCTTCATCCTGCTAACCGTTGCGCTTCCGCTCTCCTGTGCCTCCTGCGACAGCATCTCGGAAAAACCGACCGTCAAGATAGGCTACATGAACTGCAACAATCAGCAGGAGACCATGCAGCGATTTCGCCCACTGACCCGCTATCTCTCCGAGAAGGTCGGCGTCAATTTTGTCGCGGTCCCGGTGGACACCCACGACTTTGAAACGCGCTTCAAGGCAGGGGAATTTGCCATCACCCACACCAATTCGCTCCTCTATATCGTCCTGAGAGAACGCTACGGTACCAACCTGATAGCTGCCGAGAAACGGGGGCAATTCGGCTCCCGCAGTGCAGGTGCCATCATCGCCCGCAAAGGAAGCGGCATTACCCGCCTCAGCGACATTCGCGGCAAGCGCCTCGCCTTCGGACCGATGCTCGCCCCCACCGGGTATCTGGCCGAATACGACCTGATGCTGGCAGCGGGCATCAACCCCGAATCGGATCTCGCCTTCTATTCCATCCCCTCAGGCTCCTACAAGCACGAAAAGGCGATCTATGGCGTCCTCTTCGGCCAGTACGATCTGGCTGCCGCACCGATGCTGGACCTGGAAGTCATGACCCGCGAAGGGAAGATCTCGCCGGACGATTTCACCATCGTGGCGCAAAGCAAGCTCATCCCCTACTGCACCTTCGCTGCAGCCAAGGAAACCGACCCCGGCCTCACGGAAAAGGTCCGCAAGGCCCTGCTGGAACTGAAACCGACCGACACTGTCGAGATGGACGGCGAGCGAGTAAAGGTGATGAAAGCGGCCTGGATCGACGGATTCGAGGTTCTCACCGATGCGGAGTACAATCCGCTACGCGACATGGCGCGACACACCAACATGCCCCCATACCAGCACTATTAGGCAGACATGCTGAACGACACCTACGACAGGCTCCTCTGGATCGGCATCGCCCTGGTTGTGGTTGCCATTGCCCTGCTCCCTTTCATGCAGCGTGACGACTCCACGCAGAGCGCAGCCAGGTTACTGGGAAGGGCTAACGACCAGCAGGCCATTGTCGAGGCCCGCCGTTACCTGCTCCGTCAGCGATACGAACCGGTCGAATTGCTGCTGCAGCAGGGCCGGCCCCAGCAGGCGCTGCTCAAGCTCGAAGAGCTCTCCCGTACATTTCCCGGCGACGCCCACGCCTTTATCCTGCGCGGCCAGATCCTGGCAGACCTTGGCGCGCCTGCGGAGGCTGCGGCATCTTTTGCCCAGGGAATCCGCCTCGATGGCAGTTACGTGGACAAGACAAGCCCTCTCTCCCGACGGAACGCCATCAGCCGCCTGGTCGACGGCATCCGGGCCAAGGCTGCCGCCTCATCGGCCGGCACAGCTTCTGCGGCGCCGGAGATGGCGCAGAACCTCCGCTACCTCCAGAGTCGCCTGGCCGGAGGGTGCGAGTAACGACATGAATCTAC
Organism: Geobacter sp.; assembly: GCA_009684525.1. Classification (NCBI taxonomy): domain Bacteria; kingdom Pseudomonadati; phylum Thermodesulfobacteriota; class Desulfuromonadia; order Geobacterales; family Geobacteraceae; genus Geobacter; species Geobacter sp. The sequence goes on along the minus strand of WKKR01000002.1, from coordinate 520,592 downwards.
CCGACCGACATACCGGGACGATTGCCGTCACTGGCATGGCCATGGGACTGCTCGGGGTCATGCTGGCCTATTGGGGTAATCCGGAAAACTCCGGGATCTGCATCTCCTGCTTCATGGAAAACAGCGTCGGCGCACTGGGACTGCACGACAATGCCCGCCTGCAATACCTCCGTCCCGAGCTCCCCGGGTTCGTCATCGGTGCGGTGCTGAGCGCCATTGCCGCCAGGGAGTTCAGGCCACGCGGCAGCTCGGCCCCAATGCTCAAGTTCTTTGCCGGCCTGTTTCTCATCGTCGGTTGCGCCATTTTCATCGGTTGCCCCATCAAGCTGCTGCTCCGCCTCACCGCAGGGGACCTTACCGCCGTTGCCGGCATGGCAGGCCTGACAGCCGGGGTCTGGACCGGGCTCACCGCATTGGACCGGGGCGTCGAACTAGGTGAACAGAAACCCGAAGGATCGCTCAACGGGATACTCGTTCCGGCTCTGTTCTGCCTGCTTCTGCTGTTCATCTTCCTCCGCCCCTCTTTTCTTGCCCTTTCCAACGAGGGGAGTTCTGCCAGGCATGCGCCCCTTATCGCATCGCTCGGCAGCGGACTGCTCCTGGGAGTGCTGGCGCAGCGGAGCAGGTTCTGCATCACCGGCAGCATGCGCGACATCATCCTCATGGGGCGCCGGGCACCGCAACTCGTCGGCCTTGCGGCATTCGTCACTGCCGCCGTCTGCGCAAGCCTGGTCACCGGCGGCTTCCACCTGTCGCTTTACGGGCAGCCCGGGGCGCACCTGGAATACCTCTGGAGCTTTCTCGGCATGGGTCTGGTGGGATGGATCTCGGTACTGTTCGGTGGGTGCCCGTTCCGTCAGCTGATCAAGGCGGGTGAGGGTGATGTGGACGCCGGCCTGATGGTATTGGGGATGGTTATGGGGGGAGCACTGGTGCAGGCGTGGGGAATTGCCGCAACAGCGGCAGGCGTCTCCCTGAACGGGAAAATGGCTCTACTGGCGGGGTTTGCCTTCATACTTCTTATTTCATTGCTGTACCGGCGGCGTTGCACTCGCTAGCACATTCGTAAGCAGCGCTATGAGTCCCCGGACAAAGCCAGATAGAGTTCGCAGCGGGCGATTTCCTGGAAGAATTTGGGCAACAGCTTGATCCTTCTCCCCTCGACCATCTCGATCTCGCCGTTGTTCTTCATCTTTTTCAGCATCCGGGTCACGGTCTCGCGGCTCACCTGCACGCGATCCGCTAGTGCCTGGTGCGTAAAGGGTGCATTGATGATGACCCCGTTGCTGTTCGGCACCCCCAGGGTCTTGCCGAACCGGGCGAGCGTGACCCTGATTTTCGACTCTGCATCATTGGTCCCGATGATCGTGTGAAACAGCCAGCATTCCCGCAGCCGCCGGCACAGCTCCGTGATGATCCCCTGCATCACCATGACATTCTCCCGCAAAAATTCGTCGAACAGGCTCTTGGTCAGCAAGAGGACCTTGCTGTCTTCCATGGCAATCACCGTGGCAAAATCGGTTTTACCATCGAGAATCCCCATGTCGCCGAAATAATCGCCCCGATGACGGATGGCCATCACGCGCTCCTGACCCTCCCGCGTGATCTCGACTACCTTCAGCCGACCGGCGAGGATCACGTACATGAATTGTTCCTCTTCATCCTCAAGAAAGACGGTTTCCCCCCGCTGGCAACTGTAGGCATTGGTCCTCTCCAGCAGGGCATAAATTTCCGCATCGCTGAAGTTGGCAAACAACGGCACCTTCTTCAACAGCGACAGCACCTTGTCCCGATTGAAACGTGTCCTGATCATGGAATCTCTTCCTCCAAATGGACGGAACCCGGCACAGATATGCAACGGGGCACTGCATCCGGTTCCTGCCTACTACATTCGGCTCATGAGATCCGGATAAAAAGTATTATGCACAAGTATATATTATTTCAATCTAACATTCAGCTCTGGTTCTACGCAATCATGAAATATTATACAGCCCGGCAACAGGGGAACGCCACCTTTCAGATGCATTGACGACACTCGTCATGTCGACAAAATTGACACGAAAGGGTTTTCCACGCACCCTGTTGATAACTTGCCGTCAGCTGTGGAAACGTTTCCATAATGGCACGAAAATTTGAGATCTTTTCCTCCTTGCCCAGAGAATAGGCTGCGCCCGTAACTACCCGATATGACGTGTCAATACATATTTGAACCTGTATACAGTTCTGTCAAAAAAACAACGCGCATGGAGGGCTGAAAACGACAGGTAAAAAGTGGATAACTTTCACCTCAGTCATGAAAACGCCATGTTTTTCGTTACGGGTAAACAGCATACAATATATTAATATTATCGTATTAAGGCGGCTTTTCCATTATTGTCCTATTGTATCAACTGTCATCACCTGTAATCCCTCGTCCCGCGCCTATCTACAGGCGTTCCCATATGTGACACCTAAGTACAACCATTGCCCAGTTTACACCCCGTTTTTGCCAATTTTAATACACTTTTCACCCTATTTTGGGCCATGTTTCCGGACTATATTCCCGGCTGTCGCGCATGACACATAATCCAATAGGGCAGAGACACCAAGCAGACGGGTAGTCCCCCCCTGGCCCCTTTGTTTTGAGCGGGTTTGACAGCAAACATTCCCATAACCGTGCAGCGTGATTCCCCCCCCAGGTGTATCGGATCGGCAGCGTATTGATACGCACACCCACACACACCCGACCGTGTAGTTAAACTCCAGCGGCCCCTATCCAACCATTTTATCGAGCAGCGTGTGGGATTATTACCAATGTCAATACTGTCGGCGTTATTTACAAACATACTACCCGAAGAATTTTAACCGCTATAAATGCCACTGAATCGGTGAGTTACCCGCATGGATACAAACTTGCATTAAACACTTATAATCAACTCAGATGTCCTGTTAGTGCTTAAAGCGAGTTCAAAAGTAAATGTTACTAAACTTAAACAGGGGGGGGGTAAGATGAGATACTGGGTAGGGATAGTAATTGGATTTGCCTTTTTAGGCATTGCTGAGGTGTCTCAAGCAGTAGTTTTATTTGATAATGGGCAGTATTCGGGACATCAATCAAATATTAGAAATATTATCGAACCTGGTTTTACACAAATGATTTATGACGATTTTACATTAGATCGTGACTACGTTATTACCGGGTTTAAATGGTCACAACATGATGGAATAAATATGGTTTATATCGCAACAAATTTGACGATATTTAATGGTCTCCCTATTGAAGCTAACACACTAATAAATAGAGATATCATTGCAGAGAGAACGGAGAATAATACAAATGTATTATGGGATAATTGGTACGGCTATGATTATTCAATACATAATCTAAAAATTAATCTGGCAGCTGGTACGTATTTTTTGGGTCTAAACTCAGTGATAGGAACCGGCGTCGAAGCTATTTGGGACGATTCAAGTTGGGATGAAACCGATGGTAATCTTTCAACAATACCTGGTAGATACATCATGAATTATAATTTCACAGAACCTGGTTCATTCTCATGGTGGCAAGACTCAGTTTTTGAGGTTATTGGTCACCCCGCCCCTGTCCCCGAACCCTCGACAATATTCCTCTTGGGTGCTGGGCTTGTCGGTCTTGCGGCATACGGCAGGAAGAAAAGCAAAAAATAAGTCGGAAAATTTTACACTTTTTAAGGGGGGGGGTGTCCATCACGGATGCCCCCATTATTTCATTTGCGTGATCCGTCCACTATTCACACTAACGCTGCATCGTCCTATGCCACCCCCAGACCTCAGCATTCCTCAACATTTCCAGATATTTATTGCGCGGCCAAGAAGAGGGTATGTATCTGCGGCGAGCAGGTTGTCTTATGCCCCCCCCGATACAGTTGACTCCTCTTTTAGACAATCCTCTTTTAGACAAAGGTACACGCGGCCTATGGGACGGTATAGCTGACGGGAACAGTGACGGGGGTAGAGGGGGGTGGTTAGTCTGAACTTTCCACTCTGCAACATTTGACCTAAAAAGAGATGTATGCATTTAGAGGGAAAGGTTGACCAAAATGAGCATCAACAACAAAGGGGCTAGACATTGCTGTCTAACCCCCTGCTTTTTTTGGCGCGCTTGGAGAGATTCGAACTCCCGACCTACGGATTCGTAGTCCGTTGCTCTATCCAGCTGAGCTACAAGCGCGTATGCCTATCTGGTTGTTCGTCAGCTTGCCGGGACGAAATCAACCAGGGAAAAACCGTACAAAGGATGCTGAAAAGCATGGGTTGTGGGGTAGAGAGAAAACAGCCACCCTTTGAAAATCTCGTGATCCCCTTCGCTGATCCTGACCTGCGCCGCAGGGTTCTTCGGCTCGTTGGAGAGCGAAGTCAGCGTCGTCCCCTCCATGGTGAAGTGGGGCAGGAAGTTCTCGACCTTGATCTTCAAGGCCGTGTTGGGAATCGAGATGCTTGAACCGAGAGGAACGGTGTAGACCGTTTCCTTGTTTGTCTTCTTGTCGTTAACCGCTATTCTTACGGCCTTCCACTTTCCCTTGACCGACTCGGGGACCACAACCGTGGTTTCTTTCTTAGCCATCTGGCCAGGTTGAGAAGTGGCAGGCTCACCGACCTTTTGTTCTTCTTTCTTGCTGCAACCCGTCAGGGCAACAACCCCGACCAGTGCCACGCAAGAAAGAATATGTACAGTTAACCTCACCATTTCCTCCGACACTGGGCGGCGGCCCTTGAATGAATGGCGGAGAGAGAGGGATTCGAACCCTCGATACCGGTTTCCCAGTATACTCGCTTAGCAGGCGAGCGCCTTCGACCTACTCGGCCATCTCTCCTAACACGTTTTCTGCACTATCGTCAACAAGATATGGCGGAGGGAGTAGGATTTGAACCCACGGAACTTTCGTTCAACGGTTTTCAAGACCGCCGCCTTAAGCCACTCGGCCATCCCTCCAAACCTTTAGCTGATCCGCTCCTGACCACCCATGTAGGGCCTGAGGGCTTCCGGGATCATTACCGAGCCGTCGGCCTGCTGGTAGTTTTCCAACACCGCCACCAGGGTCCGGCCGACTGCCAGCCCGGAACCGTTCAGCGTGTGGACATATTCCGGCTTGGCCTTTTCATCTTCACGGAAACGGATCGATGCCCGGCGGGCCTGAAAATCCTCGAAGTTGCTGCAGGACGAAATCTCGCGGAATGTATCCTGTCCAGGCAACCAAACCTCTATGTCGAACGTTTTCGCCGCGGAAAAACCGATATCACCGGTGCAGAGCTCAACGACCCGATAATGGAGCCCCAACAGCCGGAGCACCTCTTCGGCATTGTCGAGCAGCCGGTCCAGCTCAGCATAGGAGTGCTCTGGGTGGCTGAACTTTACCAGCTCAACCTTGTTGAACTGATGCTGCCGGATCAGCCCCCGAGTGTCCTTGCCGTACGAGCCGGCCTCTTTCCTGAAGCAGGGAGTATAGGCGGTATACAGCAGGGGGAGATCGTCGCCACGGAGGATTTCGTTGCGATGGATGTTTGTTACCGGAACCTCGGCAGTGGGGATCAGGAAGTAATCAACACCGTCAAGGTGGAACAGGTCATCCTCAAACTTCGGCAGTTGACCGGTCCCGGTCATGCTTTCCCTGTTTACCATAAAGGGCGGCAGCATTTCAAGATAATTGTGCCGCTCCGTATGGAGATCCAGCATGAAGTTCAGGAGCGCCCGCTCCAGCCGCGCGCCGGCACCGCGATAGAGCGTGAACCGTGCCCCGGTCAGCTTTGCCCCCCGTTCGAAGTCGAGAATCCGCAGATCCTCGCCAATCTCCCAGTGGGGTTTGGGGGCAAAGGCCATGGCCGGTTTTTCCCCCCAGCGCCTGATCTCCACGTTGTCCGCCTCTGAGGTGCCGACCGGCACAGAGGCATGGGGGATATTGGGGACCATGAGCAGGACGTTCTCCAGCTCCTCCTCGACCCCGCGCAGCTCATCATCGAGCGTCTTGATTTTCTGGGAGACCTCGCGCATCTCGGCGATGCGCCCTTGGGCCTGGCTCTTGTCCTTGATCCGGCTGATCTCTTCGGAAACCTTGTTGCGCAGCGCCTTCAGGGTCTCAGACTGCAGGAGCACCTCCCGCCGTCGGGTGTCGAGTTCCCGGAAACGACCGAGGTCGACACCGCCGCCACGGGTCTTGAGACGGGATTCGACCAGCTCCAAATTTTCGCGGATAAACCGTGGGTCCAGCATAAGAATACCCTTTACCTGTCAGTCGAAGGAAGCTATAGTTTCTAGCACCTGCCTCCATTTAAGTCAACGTTTTTTGGCTCGAATATGCGACGATCCCTGCTTCTCGCCATAGCTGCATGCCTGCTTGCGTACACCCTGGCCATCCCCTCTGCAGGAGCCGATGAGGTGACCATCTCCGCAGTAGGGGACATCATGCTGTCCGGATCGGCCCGCCCCGTGCTGGAGCAACATGGCTATGCCCATGCCTTTGCCGCAACCCGAACTCTTCTCTCCGGCAGCGATATCGTCGTCGGCAACCTGGAGGCGCCCATCACTTGTGCCGGCGCCGAGTTCACCGGGAAGCGTTTCCGTTTCAGGGCGCCCCTCGCGGTCGCACCGGCCCTTCGCCAGGCAGGATTCTCGGTTCTCACCCTGGCCAACAACCATATCCTCGATTTCGGCGCAGCCGGCCTTGCCGACACCCTGGGAAGCCTCCAGGGAAGCGGCATCCGTTTCTGCGGGGCCGGCAGCTCCCTGGAACAAGCCAGGGTCCCTGCCATCATCGAGGCACAGGGGAAGCGAATCGCCTTTCTCGCCTACTCCCTGACCTACCCTGCCGAATTCTTTGCCGGCCCGAAACGGGCAGGGACGGCGCCGGGCTACGCACCCCTCGTCACGGCCGATATCCGCGCGGCGCGCAAAATCGCCGACTACGTGGTGGTCTCGTTTCATTGGGGGAGGGAACTGGCTGGCCGGCCCCAGCCCTACCAGACACGGATTGCACACCAGGCCATCGATGCCGGTGCCGACGTGATCCTTGGCCATCACCCCCATGTCCTCCAGGGGCTCGAGCGCTATCGCGACGGCGTCATCTTTTACAGCCTGGGTAATTTTGCCTTCGGCAGCGGCAGCCGGGCATCGGACCGGAGCATCATCGCCCGGATCACTCTCGATGGGGGCATCAGGCAGGTGGAAGTCTTTCCGCTCAATGTCCTGAACCGGCAGATCCGCTTTCAGCCCAGGGTGCTGGAGGGAGAGCGGGGCGAACAGGTGATCCGGAAACTGAACCGCCTCTCCGCGGGGATGGGAACGCGTCTCGTGAAAAGCGGGCAGCGCTACCTGGTGGCCGAGTTCGGCTCCGGGCAGCACCTGGCCCGCAAGTAGGGGGAAAAACCATGCACAGGCTGTTCGTGGCCATCGACCTGCCGGAAGAGATGAAGCGTGCCGTAGCCGACCTTCGAGGGGAACTGCGCGGGGCAAAGTGGGTGGGAGCGGAGCAGTTGCACCTGACGCTCCGCTTCATCGGCGATGCGGACGACCTTCTGTTGAAAGGGATCGCGGAAGGTCTGGCCGGGATTGCGTGCAACTGTTTCCCCCTTGGCCTGAAGGGAATCGGCTATTTCCCGCCGCGGGGGGCGCCCCGCGTGCTCTGGGTCGGGCTCAAAGCCGGCGCGCAGTTCCTCACCCTGCAGCACGAGGTGGAGCAGGCCTGCAGAGCAGTGGGCATCCTGCCGGATGAGCGCCCCTTCTCCCCCCATATCACCATTGCCCGGTTGAAAGAGACCACGCCCGCCCAGGTGGCGGCATACACCGCACAGCACGGAGGTTTCCAGAGCGAGCCCTTCAAGGTGACGGAATTCCACCTTTACGAAAGCGTCCTTGGCCGTGAAGGGGCCACTCACACACGGGCACGGACCTATCCGCTCCGGGACTAGTCACACCCCCCGCAAAGAGGCGCCGACACAATCATCGCAGAATCCCGCCCCTTACGGCTCCACCTGCACCTGCTGTTTCTGCAGCCGCTTGTAATAGAAGTTCTGCCCATAGAGCACCGCGACCGGGTTGTGGCCGGTGACCCGGTCCTTGCAGACCAGGGTGGTGACCGGCGCCTGGGAGTGCTTGGCGAACAGCATGTCGTGACCGACGCAGAGGCCGACGATGATGTTCATGTCGGTCTGGTGCCGGTTGCAGAGCTGGGCCTGGGCAATGGGGTTGCATGCCGGCTCGAAGGTGCCGGGCCTGACCTTGTCCTCTTCGGCAAGTCCCAGTTCCAGCTTGTCGATGCTCCCGGCCTTGCAGCAGACCGACAGCGGCTCCAGCCCCTGCGCCCGCAGGATGGCCGACAGGTTGTCGGTCTCGGCCAACAGGCCGATACAGGTGGCAATACCGACCTTCTTCCACCCCATCAGCTTGGCCAGGGCAATGGTATCCTCCACCCTGGTCCAGCGGGCATTGACCGCATCGCTTCCCGGCACCGGCTGGTAACAGAGCCCCTCGACCCTGGCCGCAACCAGGGCAAGCCGGGCATCCTCGCTGTCGTCGGTGTAGAGGGCAAACGACTCCTTGATCACCTCGTCGTAGGCGGTCGACGGACAGTTGCCGGGTCGGGGGGGCGCCGTTGCGGGATCGCCACTCCAGCAGTTGGTGGTACCCTTGTTCTGCCATACTGCGCTGCATTTGGCACATGCCAGGGGGGTCTCTTCTCCGCTCGTCATCGGCACACTCCTTGTGCAATCGGGTTTCCGGCATATACAGGCGACAATGAAACCGCCAGACCGGTGCCACGCCTATTAATCAGCCTTCAGGCCCCGGTAAACGCCCGTGGGTATTTTTCCTTTGCCCGCTCCGGCTCGATCACCGCCAGGAGCGGCGGCCCGCCGTTCTTCAGGCCGGGCATCACCGGGGTGAGCTCCCAGAACCGGCCGTCGGCAGGGTCGCGATAGAGCTTGTCCGTGCCGTTATCGGACGTGGCAAGGTGCTCCAGGGATTCGGCAACGAGCCGATTGATCCGCTCCCAGTTGGCGTCCTCCGCCATTGCGCTCCCCAGGTCGATCCAGAATCCCTGCAGAATGGTCTCATCACTCTTCAGCTGCATTTCCGCACCTCCTCAAACATGAAACGTTCAAACCGTCCGGATCATACCCCGAAACAGCGGCAGGCTCAAGACCTGCGATTACGGGATCGGGCAGCCCAGTATCTCCAAGAACTGCCGCACCAGACGAAAGGTTATTCCCCAGAGCACCGGCTTTTCCGCATGAGGCAGGAGAATGGCAGGGGCCTGAAGGGCCTCGCCGGCAAACCTGACCTCTGCCGACACCTGGCGGGCCTCTTCGCAGAGGAGCGCCAGCGGCACCCAGAAGACATCCCGGATCTCGCCGTTGAGCGTCAGGTGCGGCAGGTCGTGCAGAATATAGACGAAACAGGTCACCCGCACCGGCAGGTGCGCCCCCACTATGTCTGAGAGGCGTCCCACTGCCTCGGCGCGCTGCAGGTCGAGGCCAAGCTCCTCCAGGGTCTCGCGCTCCGCGGTCTGGCGCAGGTCGGCATCGTTATTTTCCTGCTTGCCGCCCGGAAAGCCGATGTTCCCTGACCAGGGATCATCCTCATGGGTGGCCCGCTCGATAAAGAGGAGCTCGGGACCCTCCTGCCCCCGACGTATCACCAGCGCAACGGCCGTGAGAGTCATCTTGCCCGCAGGTGCGAGGGAAACGGTGGCTGTGGCCAGGCGTTCGCGTATGTGGTCAAAGGTCATGACAGTCGGCATTGGCAATCATCACATTTCGTACGGGCCAGTGTCCCTTTCGGGTGGGGAACCCGTCACATCTCTATATCACAGAACTACACCGAATCGCTTGATTTTATCGCATGACGGCTTACTCTTGTAGCAGATTTTGTATTCTGCCGCGCAGTTCGATGCGGCCTCATCACCTGTCTATCAAGGAGAGATCCCATGAGCCGACTCTTTTCCCCACTGTCCCTGCGCAGTGTCACCTTTCGTAACCGCATATTCGTCTCCCCCATGTGCCAGTATTCGAGCCAGCAGGGCATCCCCACCGATTGGCATCTGGTTCACTTGGGGAGCCGCGCCGTGGGGGGTGCCGGTCTGGTCATGGTCGAAGCAACGGCCGTCAGTCCCGAAGGGCGCATCAGCCCGGACGACAGCGGCATCTGGAGCGACGAGCATGCCTCGGCCTTTGCCCCCATCACCCGCTTCATCGCCGAACAAGGAGCAATCCCCGGTATCCAGCTCGCCCATGCCGGGCGCAAGGCATCCACCGATCTCCCTTGGCTCGGCGGCGGGCCGCTCACCCCGGACAGCCGCGGCTGGCAGCCGCTGGCGCCGAGCCCGGTACCGTTTGCCCCCGGACATCCCGTCCCCCAGGAGATGTCGACGGTCGATATAGCCGCCGTGGTGCGCGGCTTTCGCGCCGCTGCCAACCGCGCCCTGACGGCCGGCTTCAAGGTCGTCGAGATTCACATGGCGCACGGCTACCTGCTACATGAATTCCTCTCGCCGCTGGCCAACCAGCGCACCGACGAGTACGGCGGGAATCTGGAAAACCGTCTCCGGCTGCCACTTGAGATCGCACAGGCAGTGCGCGAGGTCTGGCCGGAAGAACTCCCCCTCTTCGTCCGCATCTCGGCCACCGACTGGGTGGAAGGCGGATGGGACCTTGCCCAGTCCATCGAGCTCAGCCGCCGCCTGAAGGCGATCGGCATCGATCTCGTCGACTGCTCCAGCGGCTTTGTCGTCCCCGACGCCGCCATCCCCTTCGGCCCCGGCTTCCAGACCCCCTTTGCCACGGCAATCCGGCAGCATGCGGAGATTGTCACCGGCACGGTCGGCATGATCCTCGAACCGGCCCAGGCCGAGCAGATCATCGCCACCGGCCTGGCCGACGCGGTATTCCTGGCGCGGGCAATGTTGCGCGACCCCTACTGGCCCCTCCACGCAGCCAGGGCATTGGGGGTGGAGATCCCCTGGCCGCCGCAGTACGAACGCGCAAAGTCCTGATACGACAAGTGGAAATGACTGCGGCAACCGCGCTGCGAAGGGGTGAAAGATGGTAAACAATGAACTCAGGTTCAAGGCACTGGTAGTGGAAAAGGAAGGGGATGGCTCGTTTTCCCGGTCGATCCGGGAGCGGACCCTGGCAGACCTGCCGGAAGGCGATCTTGTGGTGCGGGTGCATTACTCGTCGCTCAACTACAAGGATGCCCTCTCCGCCACCGGCCATCCCGGCGTGACGCGCCGGTTCCCCCATACACCCGGCATCGATGCCGCCGGAGAGGTGGTTTCCTGCGACAGCGATCTCTTTACCCCTGGGGACAAGGTGATCGTCACCGGATACGACCTGGGGATGAACACCCCCGGCGGCTTTGGCCAGTACATCCGCATTCCGTCGGCCTGGGGGGTGAAGCTCCCGGCAAACCTCACCCTTCGGGAGAGCATGGCGCTCGGTACGGCCGGATTTACCGCATCCCTCTCCATCCTCAAGCTGATCCAGGCCGGCGTGACAGCCGACTCGGGCGACATCCTGGTTACCGGAGCGACCGGCGGCGTCGGCAGTCTTGCCGTGAGCATCCTGGCCCAATCCGGCTACCGGGTCGTGGCGGTAACGGGCAAACCGGACGCTGCCGACTTCCTGCAGGCACTCGGCGCCCAGGCGGTCATCTCCAGAGACGACGTGACCCGCTGGAGCGAGCGCCCACTGCTGGCGGAGCGATGGGCCGGGGCAGTGGATGTGGCAGGTGGGGAGATCCTGGCTGCGGTGTTGAAGTCAATGCGCTACGGCGGTGCCGTCACCTGCTGCGGCCTGGTCGGCTCGGCCGAACTCAGCCTGAACGTCTACCCGTTCATCCTCAGGGGGGTAAGCCTGATCGGGATCGATTCGGCCCAGTGCCCCCGCCGGACCCGCGAAGAGGTCTGGGCCAGGCTTGCTGCCGGCTGGAAACCGGCACACCTGGAGAGCACCGTGCATGAATGCACCCTGAACGGCCTTGAGGAGCGGATCCAGGCGATCCTGAGCAGCACCGTGCGCGGGCGGATTGTGGTTTCGCTTGGCGAGGCATGAGCACTGCCAAGGCAGCCCGGCCCGTCTCCGACCTATCTCCTGGCACCCTGCCAGCGCACGACCGCGAGCCAGGACACGATGACGAGGTTCACCAGGAAGGTCCCGGCCTTGACCGCGGTTACGGAGCGGGACAGCTCGTAGATCTCCAGAGGGAGGTACATGCCGCCCGAGACGATGCCGAGCCACTCCGCCCAAACCCTCCCGCGCCAGAGCCCCCAGGCCTCGACAAAGCGGACAACCGCATAGGCAAAAGCGGCAAGGGCCAATGACAGCAACCTGCCGTCGGTGACCGACCCTGCCGCCTCCAGGAAGATGCGGGGCATGCGGCTGGCAGGGTTGAAATGGAGATGCCGCACGATCTCTTCGGCAATCCGCTGGGCATCGTGATGAATGAGCCCCAATAGCCCGAACCCCGCGAGGATGATCAGCGCCCCTTTTGCCCCCTCCAGGAGGGCAATAGTATGCAGCCCCGCATCGGCCATGCCCGGATGGCCTCGTCGGCTTTTCCCTTTTCCCTTTTTACGTCCCATGGTCTTCTCTGCGGTACGCCGTGACGGACAACGTCCAGTACGTCGCTATCCGCTTATTCGAACTGACGCCTGAACTCCTCCAACATCCCGCGCAGCACCTCGATCTCGCCGCGCAGTGCAGCGACCTCGGCCTCAAGCCGCCCGATCCGCTCGTTCTCTGCCGCCACCCTGACCCGAGCCGTCTCCTGCGGCGCGACATACTCCTCGGCGGTCATTTCAGGCTCGCCTGAAAAGAGATGGGCAAAGCGTGGCTCCTTGCGCCCGGTCTGGCGGGGAAGCCTGGTCACCAGCGGCATATCGCGCTCCATGAGGGCCTGCAGCACCTCCTCGACGGCTTCCAGGCCGCTAAAGGAGCGCATCCGCTCGGCACGGGTCCGCAGTTCACCCACGGTCTGGGGGCCTCGCAGCATCAGCTCGGCCAGTACCGCCAGCTCTTCCGGCTCCAGGGTAAAACGTTCCGACAGCGAATGGCAATACTTGGCCGCCCGGATCCCCTCGGCTGAGAGCCGGGCAAATCCGCTCCCCCGCAGGACATCCAGGGCCCGGACCACGTCGGCCTCCTCAAGGGCCACGACCGGATCACGGTTGGATTTTTGGTTGCAGGCATTGGTCAGGGCGTTCAGGGTAAGCGGATAGTACTCGGGGGTGGCCAGATCCTTTTCGATCAGACAACCGAGTACCCGCGTCTCGACTTCATTGAGAGTCTTCATCAGGTTCTCCTTGTGTTGTTCAATAGTTCTGCGGCAGAGAAAATGACTGCTTCACCACAGGTGGTCACATCAGCTGTCAGGCGCGCCTGACGGTTCAGTGGCTCTCCTGCATCAGCACGAACGGACTCACGATGAGGACGGCAAAATTCTTCTGCGGCTGGCCTTCCCAGGCAGCCACCTGCTCTTCCGTCGGCCTTCCCAGCAGATGCGCTTCAACCCATCCCTGGATCGACCGGGTATCGTCAGCCGCCATCCGCTCCCCCACCTCTGCCAGGTCGAGCGACCGGTCCACGACAAGCAACGCCCCCCGCTCCCCATGGGCACGCAGCCATTGCCATTCTGCCACATCCACCTCAAGGGCGAGCTTCTCCCTGGTCATCGTCATGCCGCGCGCCTCCTTGCCCTCATTCTCTCTACCAGGCGCGCAGTATAGCAGCAGATGCCGTGCAACGCATGCAGAATATTCCTGTGCCGGGACAGGAGAACGGCTGTTCCGCCTTGGGCATGTTGCATGGTACGATGGGGAATCGGGGCCGGAACAACCGCAGAAACAGATAACGCAGGGGGATAAGAAGCGAAACGGGCGCGCCAAGCCCCGTTTCGCGCGCTGCAGATGGTGGCTAGTGGCCTTCGACAGTGGTGCGCAGGTCAAGAGGGTAGACGACGGTGAAGGTCGTCCCGGATTCCACGTCGGAACGGGTCTCCACGCGCCCCTTGAGATACCGCTCGGTCAGGAGCCTGACACTGTAGGTACCGATGCCACGGCCCGGCTCCTTGGTGGAAAATGACCGCTGAAACAGCTGGAGCCGGACCTCCCGGGAGATCACACCAGGATTGTTGCACCAGAACGCAATCTCCTCGCCGTCCACCTCACAGCCGAGGGTCACGGTCTCCCCCTCCTGCACCGCCTCCAGGGCATTCTTGACCAGATTCCCCATGACCCGCTGCAAAAGACGCTCGTCACTGAAAATGACCGTTTCGCAGATTTCGTTATCGAGTTGGATGGGACGGCCCAGTGCAAGGGGGGTGTTGCGGTAGGTGCGGGCAATACTTTCCAGGAACAACCGCGAATGGATCGGGGCGATAGACACCGACAGCTCGTTGTTCTCCGCAGCAAGAAGTTCCCGCTGGCTGCGGATCTCGCTTACCAGTGTCCGGGCGGCATCAAGAAGCGTCTCCTTCACATCGTCCGGGGTCATGATCCCCTGGACCAAAAGCTCTGCCAGACCGCCGATGGCACCGGCGGTATTGAGGATGTCGTGGAAGAAGATGCGCTCCAGCACCTTGCGCCGCTTCTCGTCGCTGATATCCACGGCCACCACCAACGCCAGCGATTCGCCCTGCCAGCGGAACGGTGTCCCCCATACCTTGAGATCCAGGGCCTCCAGCCCCCGGTTGGTGGTGCGGAGCAGATGGCATTCATGGCTGGAACGGTTGCCGGACAGGGCAGAGAGTATGGCTTCCACGGCGCCGCAGCACTGGCACGCCGCGGCGGTGCCACATCCCGAAGGAGCTGTCCGGGCATTCTCGCAGGAAAGGAGTTCTCCGGGGCGCAGTCCTGTTGGATCGCTACACCCCTGCGACGCAGCGAAATCGACCAGTGCGCGGTTGCCCAGAAGGATCTCTCTGGTCGGTCCGACGACCATGACGAATTCGGGCATGGCATCGATGAGCGTGCAGAGCCCTTCGTCCCGAGCAAGCAGGGCATGCTGGCGAATCAGTTCTTCGTGTTCGATCCGTTCCGGCGAGGCAAAGTAAGTGACAAGGGCAGGTTCGGCCATGGTTTACGATCCTTGCTTCATATATTGTGCAGAATGAATACTGTACGTAAAATCGTTACAAAAGACAAAGGGAAAGAAGGCCCATACTGCATGCCGTCCTGGTTTTGCGATCCGGCTGAATATGGTCAACCGGCCGGAATCAAGGATTTTTTTACCGCATTGACGATTTTAGTGGACGACCGACCGCACTTCCCCGTACCCTAGTAGATAACACATCAACCGGCTGTACAGCCGAGCACACGGAAAGGTCAGACTATGGCACAAGCACGGAAAGGCGATAGAGTCTCCATCAACTACGTCGGCACGCTTGCCGACGGCACCATCTTTGATTCAACACTCGAAGAAGACTGCGACTCGGAAGACTGCGGTGATGACTGCAGCACAGACGATTGCGGCTGCGATTGTCACGGCGGTCCGATGGAGCTGGTTATCGGCGAAGGAACGCTGTTCCCCCAGATCGAGGAGGCCCTGATCGGCATGGCCCCCGGCGAAAAGAAGACAATGACCATCGCCATGGATGACGCCTTTGGCGACTACGACGAGGCAAAGGTTTTCATCGTGCCCCGTACCGACCTCCCCGACAGCCTGCAACCCGAGGTCGGCGACGAGCTGATTTTGACCAACGAGAACGACGAAGACATCGGGGTAGTGGTTACCGCGGTGAGCGACGAGAGCGTCACCTTCGACACCAATCACCCACTGGCAGGTGAAGACCTGACCTTTGAGGTGGAGCTGCTCTCCATCATCTAGCAACCTCCCACCCCTCGCCCCAACTGATACGGCTCAGGAGCAACCATCCTGAGCCGTATTTCTTTCAGGTACTGCTGCAAGTCCCGCCATTCCGGCCACTCTCCCCTCGGCATAATCCGCGATCGCAGCCTCCCTGGCTTGCGGCGCCACCGCTTACCGAAACCGCTCAGGCGCTGCCCTGCGGGAGATGGCAACGACCAGCCAGGTCCCCAGAAGGGCTGCAGCCAGTATCGCGCAGGACGAAAGGGCGCTGTTGAGAATGGATGGCCTGATCAGAAGCACACTGCCGAGACAGAGCATCATGCTCCCCGAAACCAGTTTCAAGAGCCGCCCCTGCCATTCGCTCAGCTTCCTGCTCCCGAGCGTAATGGCAAAGGCAGCCACGATGACCGCCAGGGGGACGGCATAGATGACGTTATAAAGGGCGAGATAGAGATAGTAGGCCCCGGCCGGCAGCTTGTGCAGGGTCAGCACCCGGGTGAAGACCATGGGAAACCCGGCGGTGCAGAGCAGTTCATAGGTATTGGCAGCCACCGCCAGGGTCACGGTGGAGGCTATCATGGCGGGCAGCGACCCGACCCGGATGATCTCCCGCATCCGTTCGAACAGTTTCGGCTTTGCCTGCTCGGGGATGACCAGCGAGACCCCCTGCTCGAACCAGAAGAAATCCTTGATATTGATGACCGCAATGACAATGGCCAGGATGCCGGCGGCGATGGTTATGGCCGGAAGATTCCCCACCAGTATGAAGAGATTGAGCCAGGCAGCCATGAAGAGGAAGTAGATGAAACCGGAAAAGAAGACGTAGATCCCGCCGATGAGAAACATGCGCGACCGCGAGTGCACATGGGTCATGAGGCTGAGCAGGAAGAAGAGCACGAAGAAGGCGCAGGGGTTGAAACTGTCCAGGCCGGCC
The DNA here is from genome assembly GCA_009684525.1 of Geobacter sp. NCBI lineage: Bacteria > Pseudomonadati > Thermodesulfobacteriota > Desulfuromonadia > Geobacterales > Geobacteraceae > Geobacter > Geobacter sp. The sequence continues at coordinate 503,845 of WKKR01000002.1, read as the reverse complement.
ACAACCAGGGTAAAGACCGGCAGCGACAGCGATCCGACAGAGATGGTCCCGATCAGCGGGACGGCAATGCTTTCACCGCCCCTCTCCGGCGCCGCACCGTCCGCTCCCCGGCTCCGCTCCAGGCACCATGCCACCCGCTCTTCCAGCTTACCTGCGATTTCGGGGCTAAAGCCCGAAAACATCCGCTCCCCCAGGATGAAGGTGGGAACCCCCTGTGCCTCGCTCCCTGTAGCCACTGACAACTGCCGGAGCAGGGCGAGGTTTTCCGGATGCTGGAATACCTCATATTCGCGCACCTGCAACAGTGGGTAACGCCGGGCAAGATCCGCAACGAATGGTTTGGCCTTCTCGCAATGGGGGCATCCCTCCCCCCAGAAGAAGTGCAAGGTGATGTCGGCGTTCTCTGCCGCAGGGGCGGCAACCGCGAACAGCAGCAGGCAGACGACCAGCACGGCAATCTGTTGAAGGCTTTGTCGCATACCGACCTCCATCGAACCGGTAGCATGAGAGACAGCTTACCTTCCTGGTGCCCGCAGCCTCAAATCCGGATACATCCGCTGCCGACCCCACCTGCCATAAGCATATCCTAATCAAGGCATAAAAAAAGGGCGCCATGACAGGCACCCTGTTTTTCGTTCATTATGTTGTCCGTTCAGCAGACCGACAGTCGGACCGCCATCGGAATATGCGCCGTCTTCGGCTCTTCCAGCAGGATCTCGGCGTCGTGCAGCGCTTCCGCCAGGGCGGTCGTCCCCTTGGCGATGATGAAACAGCGCTCCGGCGTGACGAGATAATCGGTCCCATCCCCTTTTGTAAGCCAGACAGCCCCCGAAGTGCAGCGCAGGATCATTCCGTGACGCCCGCCTTCAAGCCTGATCAGTTCGCCTTCCGAGAGGGTGCATTCCATGGTGTCTCTCCTTGTAGCATGATGAATGTACCGTACCTCCTCCGGAAGAAAAAAAACAGATACAGAAATCTTGATTTGTACCCCATACAGTCAGGTGATAGAATAACTGTACCCGTCGAAATCAAGATCAACTGTACCTGTTTGAAAAGGATATACCTCGGATATACTCAAGCCATGAGCACGGAACTGACCAGCACGGACAATACGATCCCCCTCTACGAGCGGGTTGCTACGGAGATGACCGATCTCATCGAACTGGGAACCTTTCGGGCCGGCGACAAGGTCCCCTCCATCCGGCAGCTCAGCCGGCAGTTCAACGTCAGCATCAACACGGTGATGCAGGCCTATGCCCTGCTGGAGGACCGGCGGATGATCGAGGCCCGCCCCCAATCCGGCTACTATGTGCGGGTCAGGGCGCCGGAGATCAACGAACCGGTGCTGCCCAAGCGCCCCCTGATCACTCCGGCCACGGTTACCATCAGCGACCTCTGCCAGCAGGTAATCAGAAACATGATGAACCACGACCTGCTACCGCTGGGGAGCGTTATCCCCAACCCGGCAAACCTCCCGGTGGACAAGCTGAACCGCATGATGGCCAGCGAACTGCGCAGGTTCCGGGAACAGTCCATCTCCTACCTGACCCCTCCGGGTTACCGGCGGCTGCGGGTCCAGGTTGCCCAGCGCCTGCTGACGGCAGGGATCGGCACCCGCCCCGACGACGTGCTCATCACCTCCGGCTGCGTGGAAGCGGTGCTGCTGGCGTTGCGGGCCACCTGCCGGGCCGGCGACACCGTTGCCGTGGAATCCCCCTTCTATTTCAACTTCCTGCAGTTGATCGCCGAGCTGGGGCTGAAGGCCCTGGAGATCCCCTCCACCCCGCGCGAGGGGATCAGCATCGAGGCACTCCGGTATGCCATCGAACACAGCTCCATCAGCGCCTGCCTGGTGATCCCCAATTTCGGCAACCCCCTGGGGAGCCTGATCCCGGACGAGCGGAAGAAAGAACTGGTGGAGCTCTTGGCACGCCACGAGATCCCGCTCATCGAAGACGACATCTACGGCGACATCTTCTTCGGCAACGAACGCCCCTTGGCGGCAAAGTCCTTTGACCGGAAAGGGCTGGTGATCTACTGCTCGTCGTTCTCCAAGACCCTGGCGCCCGGCTACCGCGTGGGCTGGGCCGTGGGCGGCCGTTTCCAGCCGGAAATGGAGCGGTTGAAGATGATGGTTAACCTGGCCACCTCCTCGCCACCGCAACTGGCCCTGGCCGAGTTCATGGCCTCGGGCGGCTACGACCATCACCTGCGCAGCCTGCGCCGCATCCAGGCCCGCAACATCTCCCTGATGGCCGACGCAGTTGCCCGCGATTTCCCTGCCGGCACCAGGATGACCCGGCCCATGGGAGGGTTCATCCTCTGGGTGGAGATGCCCGAAGGGACGGACGCCTTGGCGCTCTACCAGCGGGCGATGGAGCAGCAGATCAGCACCGCCCCCGGCCCGCTCTTCTCCCTCTCCGGCAAGTACCGGAACTTCATCCGCCTGTCGGCTGCATACTGGGACGACAAGATCGCGCAGGGGATCAAGACCCTCGGCCAGCTGGCCCGTGAAGTCCGGGACAACCAGCCTCCCTGACCCGGCTCCCTGCCGGCCGGTTGTCTTCCCCCTGAATTGGGATATCCTCTCAACAGCCCATTAGTTTCCATCCGGAAACACCGGATGGAAACCATTACGTTCGCGAGAGGTCTGTCATGCGTGTGGAAACCGATCTGAAGCTGGGATTCAAGGATGTTCTGATCAGGCCGAAACGCTCCAACCTGAAGAGCCGTTCCCAGGTCTCCCTGGAGAGGACCTTCACCTTCCTCCACAGCCAAACCCGCTGGACCGGCGTGCCGGTTATCGCCGCAAACATGGACACCACCGGCACCTTCGAGGTCGCGACGGTTCTGGCCGGCCACGGCTTGCTCACCGCCGTGCACAAGCACTACAGCACAGCCCAGTGGGACGAGTTCCTGGCAGGATGCAACGCCGACATCTACTCCCGGATCATGGTCAGCGCCGGCAGCTCCGACGAGGATTTCGCCAGGCTCGGCCAGATCGTGGAGCGGCATCCCCAGCTGGAATTCATCTGCCTCGACGTGGCCAACGGCTACACCGAGGCCTTTGTCGCGTTCGTCGGCAAGGTCCGGGCCGCATTCAGCGACAAGACCATCGTGGCGGGAAACGTGGTAACCGGCGAGATGGTAGAGGAACTGCTCCTGTCCGGAGCTGACATCGTCAAGGTGGGGATCGGTCCCGGATCGGTCTGCACCACCCGGGTGAAGGCGGGGGTCGGCTATCCCCAGCTCTCAGCGGTGATCGAATGCGCCGATGCAGCCCACGGCCTGGGGGGAAGGATCATCTCAGACGGCGGCTGCGCCTGCCCCGGCGATGTAGCCAAGGCGTTCGGCGGCGGCGCCGACTTCGTCATGATCGGGGGGATGTTTGCCGGCCACGACGAAAGTGGCGGCCAGCTGGTGGATCGGGACGGGCAGAAGTTCAAGCTCTTTTACGGCATGAGTTCGGAAACCGCCATGTCGCTGCATGCCGGTGGGATTGCGGGGTACCGCGCCTCGGAAGGGAAGACCGTGGAGGTCCCCTATCGCGGCCCGATCGAGGAGACGGTCAGGGAGATCCTGGGTGGGGTGCGCTCCGCCTGCACCTACGTGGGAGCCTCGGCATTGCGGGAGCTGACCAAGCGGACCACCTTCATCCGGGTTCTGGAGCAGGAGAACAAGGCCTTTTCCTGAGCAGCAGCCCCCAGCAAGTTGATGAAAACCTCAGGTTGTTCAAAAACGGTCAGATCGTCGCACCCACAGAAAGCCCCGCGGCGGCGTAGCAGCGCTACGCCGCACAAGGCGGCTTTCGAGGACGGCGGCGAGATGGCTGTTTTTCAACAACCTAGCTAGAAGACCAGCGCGTTGACCAGCTCCGTGACCGCCTCGTCGCGATTCAGGGTGTAGAAGTGAATGCCGGGCACCCCGGCATCGAGCAGTTCCTGTGCCTGCCTGCGGGCAAAGGCAACCCCCACCTGCTGTACCGCTTCGGGGCCGCCGGTCCGGTCGGCCTCTTCCAGCTCCTCCATGTAAGCAGCAGGAATAGTTGCGCCACAGAGCGAGACGATGCGGCGGATCATCTTGAGGCTGAAGACCGGTATGATGCCGGGGATGATCGGCTTGTCGACCCCCAGTTCACGGGCGCGGCGAACGAAATCGAAGTAGAGGCGGTTGTCGAAAAAGAGCTGGGTGACCACGAAGTCGCCCCCCTGGTCGAGTTTGAGCCGGAGGAAGTCCAGGTCGGCCTCGGGGCTCTCCGCCTCGGGATGGGTCTCCGGATACCCTGCCACGCCGATCCCGAAATGGGGATGGGACGAGCGGATGAACGCCACCAGGTCCGAGGCGTTGAGCAGGGTGCGGCAAGCCGAGTACTCAGGCGGCGCACCCTGGGGCAGGTCGCCGCGCAGGGCGAGGACGTTGTCCACGCCGACCCGTTCCAGCTCGTCCAGGAACTGCAGCACCTCGCCGCGGTAGCTGCCGATACAGGTCAGGTGGGCCATGGTCTCCAGGCCGATCTCCTGCCTGATGCGCGTGACGATCTCCAGCGTGTTGCCGTAGGTGGTGCCGCCGGCACCGTAGGTGACCGACACGAACAGCGGCTGCAGGAGCGCCAGCCGCTCGGCGGTCCGGAAAAAGGCAGGCCAGTCGGATCGTTCCTTGGGAGGAAAGAATTCCAGGGAAATGAACGGTTTCCCCGGCCTGATGGTGTCGATGATTCTCATGCGTGCTCCGATGACGATGCCGTCATCCCTTTGTTGAATTCCTGCCGTACCGTGCCACGACGATAGCGCAGCACTCTAATCCGGTTTTATCCGCAAGGCAACAGGGAAATGATGGTGCCGGATCATCCGGTGAGCCCGCCCCGGATGGCTGCCAGGGAGAGAGCGCTGACCAGCATCCAGAGAGCCACTCCCTGCACCATGGGACGGAATCCCACCGTCTGCAGCACCTTCCGGTTCAGCCCCGCGCCGATGAGAAAGAGCGTCATGACCAAGCCATGTTTTGCTACACCGGCCAGACCGTCCCAGACCGTGCAGAACTGGGGCAGGAACGAACGGAGCAGCGCCGCCGCGATGAAACCGAGGATAAAGAGCGGGACGGTCGGCATCTTGCCAGTCCGCTTGATGAGGCCGGCTGCGATCACGCAGGGGGTTATCCAGAGCGCCCTGGCCAGCTTGACGGTGGTCCCGACGGCCAGGGCCGCAGGGCCGTAGGCGGCAGCCGCCCCAACCACACTGCTGGTGTCGTGGATGGCGATCCCGGCCCAGACGCCGAAATCGTGCTGACTCAACCCCAAAAGGTGCCCAACAGCGGGGAAGAGGAGCAGCGCCACCGAGTTGAGGGTGAAGACCGTGACCAGGGAGACGGCAATCTCCTCGTTTTCCGCCTTGATGACCGGTGCCATGGCAGCGATGGCGCTGCCGCCGCAGATGGCGGTGCCGAACGAGATGAGCGTGGCGGTCCGCGGCGGATTCTTGCAGAGCCTGCCGATCAGGGTGCCGACCAGAATGGTGAAGACGATGCCGACGATGGTGAGCAGGAGGGACTGCCTCGCCTCGTGCACGACCTGGCCGATGCCGAGGCCGAAGCCGAGGCCGACCACCGAAAGCTGCAGCAGTTTCCGGCTCGCCTTGGCCGAGCCCTGCATCCACGGATTCCCCAGGATGACGCCGAATGCAATCCCCATGGCAAGGGCTGCGGCGGTCCCCACCCAGGGTGAAGCGCAGAGCGCCACGAGCAGGAGGAAAGCTCCCTGGTGCAGGCGCGCACCGCGGTGGCGGCCATGGGTTGTCTGATCGGCAGTCTGGCTGTCTGTCATACGCACTCCTTGTCGCGCTTATTTCTGGATGGAAATGACCATCGTGACCAGCAGGGGAAAGAGGTTGAGATAGGAAAAGAGCAGTCGGTGCCCGCCTCTCCAGGGAGCCAGCAGCAGCGGCACCGGCAGCAGCGCATACCAGAGGGCCATCTCCCGGTCGATGACGTTGAAAACGGGGAGCAGCAGTGACGCAACGGCGAGTGCACCCAGCCAGAGCCGGCAGATCCGCTCTCCCTGCTCGCCTTCGGCGCATAGTGGCAGACCGGCGGCACGATAGTCGGCCAGGTGTCGTTGCTGGAAGATCCAGAAGTGGGGTATCTGCCAGAGGTAGAAAAGACCGGCAAGCAGGACGATCCGCGGATCGTCGGCCCTGCCCCCGGCCACGCACCAGCCGATGACCGGCGGCAATGCCCCGCAGAGGGCGCCCAGTGCCAGCGACAGGGAGGTGCGGCGCTTGAGCGGGGTGTAAACACAGAGATACCAGAGGACTGCCGCCACACCCAACAGCACCGCCAGCAGCGACCCGGTCGCCGCCAGAAGCGCACAGCCGGCAAAAAGACACAAGACGCCGATTGCCGCGGCTCCCCGGACGGACAGATCGCCCCGCGGGAGCGGCCGTTGCCTGGTCCGCGTCATGATGGCATCGATGTCGCGCTCCACGACTTGGTTCAGGGCCGAACTGCCGGCACCCAGGAGCGTCACGCCGCCGCACGCCAGCCAGAACTGAGCCGCCATCGCCCCTCCCGAGCAGAGGAGATAGCCACCTGCCGCGACGATGCCGTTCAGAAGTGCCAGCGGCAGCCGCAGCAGCCGTGCGACGCTCGTTATCACCTGATCTCCTCGATATATTCCACCAGCGCCTCCAGCTCTTCCTTGCGCAGGTCGCCGAATACCGGCATGATCGGCTGGTACCCCTCCACCACCTTGGCCGCCGGCGCCTCGATCGACTCCCGCAGGTAGGCATCGTCAGCGGTTACGACGATCCGTTTCCCCCCCTGCAGCACCGTCACCTGGCTGTTGTACAGGCCCTTGAAGGTCGGCCCGACCTTGGCCGAACCATCCAGCGAATGGCAGGCGAGGCAGCCATGCTTTTCCAGCAGCTCCCTGCCGGCCCCGGTCGCCTTCTGGGGGCCTTTCCGGTTGAGCCATTCGGCAAACTCCTCGGGCGGGAGGGCCTCTACGGTGGTGATCATTGCCGAATGGCCGACACCGCAGTACTGGGAACAGAAGAGATCATAAGAACCGGCCTTCTCGGCCACGAACCAGACGTGGTTCTTCATTCCCGGCACCACATCGTGCTTGACCCTGAAGGCGGGCAGATAAAAGCCGTGCAGAATGTCCACCGAGACCAGGTTCACCAGCACCGGCTTTCCCACCGGCACATAGAGCTTCGTGCTCGTCCGGCCATTGGCATAGGTGAAGCTCCATGACCACATCCGCGCGGTTGCCGTCACCGGCAGGGCGTCCTTCGGCACATTCCGGAGCGCGAGATAGCCGGCCCAGCCGTAATAGAACATGGCCAGTACCAGCAGGGTGGGGAGCACGGTCCAGACGATCTCCAGCCAGACATTCCCTTCGGATCGCGACGTCGGCTCCGGGGCGCGGGAACGGCGGTAGCGGATGGCAAAACCGACCATGGTCGCGGTGATCCCCAGCAACAACAGCGCCGAGGCGCCGAAGATGAAGATGAAGACCGGATCGACCGCCTGGTTTGTGGTGATGAACAGAGGGTTCACGCCAACTCCTCTAGCGATAGAGCACATCGAAAAAGGTGAGACCGATGAAGATGGCCAGGACCGACAGGGCGACAAAGAGCAGCCAGCGCAAGAGTCGCCCCTCGTAGCGCATGTGCATGAAGACGGCGATCACCAGCCCCCCCTTGGCGGCGGCAATGGCCAGGGAGACCCAGACATGGCCGATCCCCACCTGGTGGCGCGCGGCCCAGACGGTCAGCGCGGTCAGGAACAGCAGCCCCGCCCACACGGCGATCAGCTTTCGGTAGCTTATGATGTGGTGTTGTTCACTCATCTCCTGAATCCGTTTGAAAGCTTTCGACCTTGCTAACCGGGCGCGAGATTTCGGCCAGATCGTGTTGGCCCGCAGAAGCTTCGCTGAGGCGTAGCAGCGCTACGTCGAAGCGGGGCTTTGAGGACACGGCGGCGAGATGGTCGGAAGACCGCGCCCGCCCCTACAGGATCAAATAATACAGCGGGAAGATGAATATCCAGATCAGGTCCACCAGGTGCCAGTAGAGGGCGCCGTTCTCCAGCAGCACGAAATCGCCGGCATGGATCGCCCCCTTTTTCACCCGCACCGCCACCAGGGTGAGAACGAGACCGCCGATCAGCACATGCAGGCCGTGCAGGCCTGCGGTCAGATAATAGAGGCTGTAGAAGACCGACTCACCCGGAGGCCCCGCAACGAGCTGCGGCGAGCCGGGATAGATGCCGCGTCCGATCTCGATGCTCCATTCCAGGTATTTGTCGACCAAAAAGACCACGGCACAGAGGACCGTCCCGGTCAGTAGCAGAAAGGCCGTCTTCCGTTCGTCCCGCTGGATGGCAGTCACTGCCATGGCCGCCAGCAGGCTGCTGGTGATGAGGATGACCGTATTGACCGTGCCGAAGCCGAGCTGCATCTCTTGCCCGGCTGCGCCGAATTCATGGGGGTAGCGGGCCAGGTAGACGGCATAGAGGAGAAACAGGCCGCCGAAGAGGAGCAGCTCGGTAAAGAGGAAGAGCCACATCCCGAGCTTGGCGCCGCCATAATCCCTGTGCAGCGAACCGTTCACGGGATTCCCGCCCCTTTGAAGTCATATGGCCCGTGTGTGACCACCGGTTCCTGCTCGAAGTTCTCCGTTGGAGGCGGCGTCGTGGTGGTCCACTCCAGCGTTGCCGCACCCCAGGGGTTCCTGCCGACCGGCTCCCCTTTCAGCAGGCCGCGGAAGAGGTTTGCCAGAAGGAGCAGCAGTCCGGCCACCAGTATCCAGCTGCCGATGGTGGAGGCGAGGTTCAGGGGCGCAAACTCGGGAAGGTAGTCGTAGTAGCGCCGCGGCATCCCTTTCATCCCCAGCACCATCATGGAAAAATAGGTGATGTTGAAGCCGACGAACATCAGCGCCCAGGCCACTACCGCCGGCTTCTCCGCATAGCGGCGGCCGTAGATCTTGGGCAGCCAGTAGTGCATGGCCGCGAGGAAGGCGAAGACTGCGCCGCCGAAGATGACGTAGTGGAAATGACCGACCACGAACTGGGTGTCGTGGACATGAATGTCGGTGGCAGCTGCGCCGAGGATCAGCCCGGTCAGTCCGCCAATGGAGAAGAGCAGGATAAAGGAGAGGGAGAAGAGCATCGGCGCCTCCAGCGAAATCGACCCCTTGTAGAGCGTGGAGACCCAGTTGAAGACCTTGATGGCCGACGGAATGGCAACGATGAAGGTAAGGAAGGAAAAGACCAGGATCGCGTTGTCGCTCATGCCGCTGGTGAACATGTGGTGCCCCCAGACGAGCGAGCCGGCAGCGGCAATGGCGATGCTGGAGAAGGCGATCATCTTGTAGCCGAAGATCGGTTTACGGGAAAAAACCGGCATGATCTCCGATATCACCCCCATGCCGGGCAGGATCATGATGTAGACCGCCGGGTGGGAATAGATCCAGAAGAGATGCTGGTAGAGGAGTGGGTCGCCACCGCGGCCCGGATCGAACAGACCGGTGCCGAGCAGGCGCTCGGCAAGGATCAGCACCAGCGTGATGCCGAGGATCGGGGTCGCCAGGATCTGCACCCAGGCAGTCGCATAGAGCGACCAGACAAAGAGCGGCAGCCGGCCCCAGGTCATCCCCTCGGCCCGCAGGCGGTGGATGGTGGTGACGAAATTGAGGCCGGTCAGGATCGAGGAAAAGCCGACCACGAAGACGCCAAAGACCGCCAGCGAGACATTGGTGCCGGTCCGGGCGCTGAAGGGTACATAGAAGGTCCAGCCGGTATCGGGTGGACCGCCGCCGGTGAAGAGCGAGGTGAGGATGATCGCTGCACCGGCAATGTAGAGCCACCAGGAGAACAGGTTCAGGCGCGGGAAGGCTACGTCGCGGGCCCCGATCTGGATCGGCATGATCAGATTGCCGAAGGCGCCGGGAAAACCGGGGATGATGAAGAGGAAGATCATCATCACCCCATGCACGGTGAACACGGCATTGTAGGTCTGCGGCCCCATGATGGTCCGCCCCGGCGCTATCAGTTCGAGCCGAAGCAGGATGCCGAGCGTTGCGGCAGCAAGGAAAACGGCAAGCACCGAAAAAAGATAGAGGAGGCCAATCCGCTTGTGATCGGTGCTGAAGATCCAGGCGGCAATACCTCGTTTGCCGGTGTCGTTCCAGAAGCTTTCGGTCGTCGGGAGATCGGCTGCCGGGCTCATTCATTCCTCGGGAGGTGGTTACGCCGTTTTCTGCCGGTCAGGAGCAGGAAGGCGAGAAAGCCGCCGGCACTCAGGATGACCACCGTGGCGCTGACCCGCAACAGGTTGAAGACATAGGTCTTGCCGGTCGGGTCGAAGCTGAAGCAGTAGCCGACCACCGTGCGGATGGTGGCTCCCACCTTTCCGTCCCGCGCCTCCAAAAGCGCCAGGGTCAGATCCTTGGGGAGATAGGTCGTGCCGTACAGGTAGCGGACGATCGTCCCGTCACGGGCAACGACGAAACTGACCACCGGATGGATGAAGTCCCTGCCCGCGCGCCGGAAATGAACCCCTGCAGCATCGGTCAGCCTCCGGACATTCGCGATGTCCCCGGTGAGGAAGTGCCAGCCGTCCGCCGGAAAGGGTGCATTCATGCCGGTCAGGTACATCTTCTTGGCATGTGACGCCTGCACGGGGGTCTCGTTTTCATCAAAGCTGACCGACAGGACGCGGTACTCCTTGACCGGGACCCGCGACACCGCCGGCAGGGCGCTTGCCAGACCCTGCTGCTGGAAATTGCAGACATTGGTGCAGCCGTAATAGACCGGGAGGATGATGGTCGGACCGTTGACCAGCTCGCCCAGCCGGACCTGGCGGCCGTTGTCGTCACGGAAGGTAAGGTCGAGGGGGATGCGGGCACCGAGATGTTCGTCCACACCGAGTGCATCTGCGGTCCCTCCACCGGTGGAGAGGCCTCCGTGGCGATACTCCTCAAGCTGCTTTTCAGTGTGGGCTCCACAGAAGGGAGCCGCCACCAGCAGAAGCAGCAGGATCGCCGGCAGCAATCGGCAGTGGTGTTGGAATTTGATGACGCAAGCGCGAGCCATGCCTCTAATAATATCGCCGATCTTTCTCATGGCAATCCGAGCAGCTCCGGAATCTGGTAGACGTCCGTCAGCCGCCAGCGCGCAGCGCTGAAATCTCCGCCGGCATTCATGGCTCCGGGAAGTGCCGCAACCGCCAGTCCGGCACGGGCGGCAGCCGTCACCCCGCGCTCCGAATCCTCGACGGCAAGGCAGCGCTCCGGTGCCAGCCCGGCACGTCGGCAGGCGGTCAGGTAGGGCTCGGGATCGGGCTTCGCATTGCCGTAATCCTCACGGGTCAGGATGAAGTCGAAAAAGCCGAGCAGACCGCTCTCCCGATGCATGTGCAGGAAGTTCTCCCGCCGGCAGCTCGTTACCACGGCCATGGGCATGCGCCCGTGCAGCAGGGAGAGCACCCTGGCGACACCCGGAATCGCCTGCGCCTCAAGGCCGAGCAGCTCCCGATAGCGCTCGTCGCGCCAGCCCCGCAGCTCCAGCTCCCCTTCGGCTGCCAGCGACAGCACGCTCTCCCCGCGCTTGAGCGACAGCTCGCAGAATGCCTCCAGCGTCAGCTCGATGCCGGCCCGTGCCAGGGCATCGGCGTTGGCGCGGAAGTAGAGGTGCTCGGTCTCCATCAGCACCCCGTCATTGTCCCAGAAGATAGCGGAAAACATCCTCATTTACTCCTTGGATGGCAAATCTGCCCCTCAAATCATCACGGTAGCGATGCGATATAATTCTAATTTTTGAATATAACAGATATAGCATCGCCTTGCATGAAAACCTCCCCCCAAAAAACAAAATCCCGTTTCCAAATAATTAAAACAATCATTTCAGCCAGTTATAGTTTAAATAAAACTCAAGCGCCGAATTGAAACAAAAATTGGTCTAACCAGTAACACAACTGTAACATAACATATTGTTTTATTTTACTTTTTTATGTTTTACCACTTGCATTCCCCGAAACATCCGCATATAGTATGATTAAACATGACAAGAAGAGTGAAAGGAGAACACCCATGAAGTGCCCTGTATGTAAAACCCATGAGCAGTATTCGGAGATAGACCTCCATCTGGAAGGTTTCTCGGAGGGGATCATCACCTGCAGCATCTGCGGCAGCATCTGGTCGGTCAACCACGGCATGACCGAAATCGTCATGGACGCCCAGGAGCAATCGTTTCTCTCAGCGACCTCCGAATGCGTCGAGGCCGATGATTACGGCGTAGCCGCCTAGCAGGTTGTTGAAAAACAGCCATCTCGCCGCCGTCCTCGAAAAACCGCCTTGTGCGTCGTAGCGCTGCTACGACTCCGCGGGGCTTTCTGCGGGTGCGACGATCTGACCGTTTTTGAACAACCTGAGGTTTTCAACAACCTGCTAGACTTCCCGCCGGCCCCGCAGCCGGCAGACACCGATACCGCGGGCCACTGAAAAGGTTCGCGGTTTTTTGTACCCAAAGCATCCACTTCGCTCCGGATCAGACGATGATCCGGCCGTACTCCCTTTCCACGGTTATCTCCACGGGCGTATCCCCCCAGTCGTCGCCATCCACCTGAACCGGCTTCGCCCCTTCCACCCAAACCCGGTCTGCCTGCAGGGTCAAGAGGTCATCGCCTGCGGCAGGCGACCGCCCCCACAAGAGGGCCGCAACCAGACGCAGATAGGCGCCACGGGAGGTCGCACGCACCGCGACCAGCTCCAGGGTCGGGGAAAAGATGCTCGCCTGGGGAGCCAGCAGGAACGAACCGCCATAACGTGCCGTATTACAGACGAACAGGGTATGGCAGGCAAATCGTTCCGTTGCCGTGGTCACCTGCATGCGCCCCCGGTCCCAGGCAAAGGCGTGGCGAACGGCTGCCAGCAGGTAAGCCCCTTTCCCGAACCGCCGCTTCTGCGGGAGCGTGACCCCGCGCACCACGTGGCCATCCAGGCCGATCCCGGCCATGAGGAAAAAACGGGTCTCCCGGCCGTTGCCGCGGATCAGGCCGGCACTGAACGGCCGTGAAGCACCGGCAATGATCCGGCGGACAGCTTCTTCAGGGGAGTCGATCACGAGTTCGCGGGCAAGCACATTGGCGGTGCCGAGCGGCATCAGCGCACAGACGGCACCGGAACCGGCGAGCCCGTTCAGAACGGCGTTGATGGTGCCGTCTCCGCCTGCGGCAACGACCAGCGGGCCGCCGGGCAGACAGGAGGCACGTGCTGCCAGGCCGCAGATCTCGGCAAAATCGCCGGCCAGCCAGAGTTCGGCTGCAATGCCCCCCTCGCGCAGAAGGGCCAGCACCCGCTCCAGGACTTGCCCTGAGTAGCTCCCCGCCCCCTTGTTGGCGATCAGCACGCATTGTCCCATCGTCAACCTTCCCCTCCGGCACACAGCATTTGGCGATACGGTCAGAGGTACCGTTCTCGCAAGGCAACCTTGTTGGTTTTGCCGACACTGGTCTTGTCGAGGGCATCCACCAGCCGCACCCGCGTCAGCACCACCTGCTTGCTGATCAACCCCTTGTCCGCATATTCATGGATCAGATGGACCAGTTCCTTCTCGCTCACCCGCCCGGCATCGCCAGGCCGGGGAACCACCAGCGCCATGGGCCGCTCGCCCCACTTCTCGTCGGGCTGGCCAATCACCGCCACCTCGGAAACCGCCGGATGATGGGCGATGATATCCTCCAACTCCAGGGAGGAGACCCATTCGCCGGCCACCTTGATGATATCCTTGGTCCGGTCGGTGATCCGGACATACCCCAGCTCGTCCCGCACCGCCACATCCCCGGTATGAAGGTAACCCCCTTCCCAGAGCCGCTCCGACGCCTTATGGTCCTTCAGGTAGCCCTGGGTCAGCCAGGGCGCCCTGACCACGATCTCACCGGTGCTGGCGCCATCCCTGGGCTGTTCGCGCAGCTTGTCGTCCACCACCCGCAGATCGACCAGTGGCAGGGTAATGCCGGTCTTGCAGCGGATCGCCGCCTGTTCCGCAGGAGGCAACTCCAGCATCTCGGGAGTCAGCTGGGCCAGTGTCAGGATCGGGCAGGTCTCGGACATGCCGTAGCCGGTGAAGACATCCACCCCCCGGCGCAGCGCCTCCTGGCAGAGGATACGTGACATGACGGCTCCGCCGATGATCACCTTCCACCTGGACAGGTCAATCCGGTCGGCATGGGGATGCTTGAAGAGCATATGGAGGATGGTGGGGACACAGTGGGAAAAGGTCACTCTCTCCCGCTCGATCAGCTCCAGCAGCAGATCGGGAAGATACCGGCCGGGGTAGACCTGCTTCACTCCCAGCATGGTCGCAATATAGGGAAGCCCCCAGGCATGGACATGAAACATGGGGGTAATCGGCATGTAGACGTCGTAACGGTGGAAGCCCCCCTGGTTGGGGTTCGTAGCCAGGGCAGCCATGGTCCCCATCGTGTGCAGAACCAGCTGGCGGTGGCTGAAGTAGACCCCCTTGGGCATGCCGGTGGTACCGGTGGTATAAAAGGTGGTGGCGCGGGCGTTCTCGTCCAGGTCGGGGAAGGAGAACTCCGGCGCAGCCGCGGCCAGGAGCTGCTCATATTCGCCGCAGAAGCGGACGGTACTGTTCAGGTTGCCGCCTTCGTCGGAGATCAGGATATAGTCTCGAACCGTGTCGATCCGCCCCCTGATCTGCTCCAGTATGGGCAGGAACTCGCTGTTCACCAGCAGCACGTCATCCTCGGCATGGTCGATGGTGTAGAGGATCTGTTCCGGCGACAGGCGGACGTTAATGGTATGGAGCACCGCGCCGATCATCGGCACGGCGAAGAAGAGCTCCAGGTAACGGTGGCTGTCCCAGTCCATGACCGCAACCGTGTCGCCCGTTTTCACCCCCAGTCCGGCAAGGACGCCGGCAAGTCGCTGGACCCGCTCCCGCAACTGCCGGTAATTTCCACGGTAATGGCTCCGGTAGACGATCTCCTGGTCTGGGTTGTCCACCACCGGGCAAAAGAGCAGGTTCTTGATCAGCAGGGGGTAGTCATAGGCGGAAGGGGTGCGGGGAATGGGACTGTCGGTCATTGGGGGCTCCTTGCCGGCCGGGCGGCCTGCCGAAGATGTCAGCACCCAGGTTTATAGCATTATTGCGGCTTGAGATGAAGCATTTCCCGCACCCGCAACGCCGGTCAGGGGGCGTCGCCTCGCCGGCAGAAACCCTCCGCGGTAGCAGAAACGGGGGCACGCTCCGGCTGTGCCCCCGGCACGGACAGGGAAGATTGCGGCGCGTCACGCCAGATTGAAATTGTTCTGGTAGGCGAGCAGAGTGTTGATCATCAGGGCCGCCACGGTCATCCTCCCCACCCCTCCCGGCACCGGCGTGATCCAGGCGCACTTGGGCGCAACCGCCTCGAAATCCACGTCCCCCACGATCTTCCCGGTTTCCAGCCGGTTGATCCCCACGTCGATCAGCACCACCCCCTCCTTCACCATCTCCGCGGTGATGAAACCGGGGATACCCACCGCCACGATGACGATATCCGCCCGTTGTGTCTCGTCCAGGAGCAACTCGCGCGGCGTCTCGATGTGGGTCAGGGTGACCGTGGCGTTGCCGATGTCGAAATCGTTGGAGAGCATGATGGAGATCGGCTTGCCGACGATGTTGGAACGGCCGATGACCACGCAGTGCTTCCCCTTGATCGGGATGCCGTAGAACTGGAGCAGCTTGCAGATCCCGTAGGCGGTTGCCGGCCGGAACGCCTTCTGCCCCAGGGTCATGCGGCCGAAGTTCGTCGGGTGGAACCCGTCGATATCCTTGTCGGGCGAAATGGCGTTGATGATATGCTGCTGGTTGATGTGGCGCGGCAGGGGGAGCTGGACGATCAGACCGTCGGTGGTCTGGTCCCGATCCACCTCGTCGATCTTCTCCAGCAGTTCGGCCTCGGAGATGGTCTCGGGAAAACGGAGCAGGCTGCTCTCGAAACCGGCCAGCCCGCAGGAGGCTATCTTGGACTTGACGTACGATTCACTCGGGGCATGCTCGCCGACCAGGATGATGGTCATGTGGGGCTTGCGCAGCCCCGACTCCACGTATCCCGCCACCTTTTTCGCAATCTCGGCGATCAGGCTTTCAGCGCATACCTTGCCATCCAGCAGATTCATGGTCGCTACCTCCAGTCACAGGGCTCAAAGTCTCCCCTTTGTACCATACCGCAGGGGAAAATCCTTCTCTGTATACCGTGGCCCCGGTCAGTATCGTATCTCCAGCGCCGGCTCGGCCAGCGCTGCCAGCTGCTCCCGCAGCTGCAGGATATGCTCTCCCCAGTAGCGGGTGGTGTTGAACCAGGGGAAGGTGCGGGGGAACGCGGGGTCCTCCCACCTGCGGGCCAGCCAGGCGCTGTAATGGAGCATGCGCAGGGTGCGCAGGACCTCCACCAGCCTGAGCTCGCGCGGATCGAAGTCGTAGAACTCGCCGTAGCCCTCGATCAACTCGGCCAGCTGGGCGATCTGCCGCGGCCGGTCACCTGAGAGCATCATCCAGAGGTCCTGCACCGCCGGGGCCATGCGCGCATCGTCGAAATCGACGAAATGCGGGGCATCGTCGCGCCAGAGAATGTTGCCGCTGTGGCAGTCGCCATGGGTTCGCAGGTAACGGACCGGACCGGCCTCGGCCATGATCGCATCGATGGTCTCCAACAGCTGGGCCGTGACGGCGTCGTAGCTCGGCCGGTACTCGTCGGGGATAAACTTCGCGGCAATGAGGGCCACGCTGGCATGCCCGAAGTTCCGGCTGTCCAGGGTCGGCCGATGGACGAAAGGGCGCACCGCGCCGATCCCGTGGATGCGGCCGAGCATCCTGCCCAGGATCAGCAGGTTGTCCAGGTTGTCGAACTCCGGCGCATGCCCCCCCTGGCGGGGATAGAGGGCAAAGCGGAACGGCTCGCAGGTAAAGAGGGTGTCGCCGCGGCCATTGCACCACGGCGCCACCACCGGCAGCTCGTGCTCGGCCAGTTCCAGGCTGAATCGGTGCTCTTCCAGGATCTGCTCGTCGCTCCAGCGGCCGGGGCGGTAAAACTTGGCGATGAGCGGCTGCCCCTCCTCGACCCCCACCTGGTAGACCCGGTTCTCGTAGCTGTTCAGGGCAAAGGTGCGGCAGTCGCAGTGAAAGCCCTGGGATTCGACGGCGTCCATGATGAAGCTCGGGGTAAGAGTCTGGAATGGATGGGTATTTTCGGTCATACGGTTTGTCCCCAATGGCGGCAGATCAGCCTTTGGTCACCATACCACCAATCACGTCAGGAACCAAGGAGAAGCGCATCCAGCCGGGCCGGTAAAAAAGGGGGCAAGGTTCGAGGTGAAGAACGGGGGGTCGCGACGCAAAATCGCGGCAACGGCGGGATCGCGCTTGAATTCCCGCTCCAGGAAACGGCGCACCTCCTTGCGGTCCCAGCCGCCGGGGTGGCGAAACCCGGTATAGAGGGAGAGATCCCCCTGGTAAAAGGGCTCGGTGGCATGGATGCCCGCCTCATCGCCACAAACCGGCATGTTGAACAGGGCGAGGTTCAGAAAACCGATCGCGTCCCGGTTCCGGACCACGAACGCCAGGGTCTGCCGCGCCTCCGGCTCGGTCTCGGCCGGAGTCCCGAACAAGAGATAGAGATAGACGCCGATCCCCGCCTGGCGCAGATTCGTCAGCACCTGCTCCGCCAGCTCCAGGTCGATCCCCTTCTCCAGCCGGTCCAGTACCCCCTGGTCTCCCGACTCCAGCCCGAGCTTGAGCATCACGCATCCAGAGCTCTGCAGCGCCCGGCAGAAACCCGGATCTGCCAGCTCCCGGCCGAAACGGGCAAACCCGTACCAGGGGACCCCTGGCGGCCGGTCGGCAAGCCCCGTAAGCAGCGACGGGCTAACGGCATTGTCCAGGAGATGAAGCAGGACCGGCCTGTTCCGGGCCACGAGTTCGCCGATCTCATCCAGGGCTCGGCCGGTCGGAACCGGATGGTAGCCGTTCCCTTCGGCACGCTCCGGGCAGAAGGAGCAGCGGTTCCAGTAACAGCCGCTGGCAGCGCTGTAGGGGAGGATGAGCCCCGGCGCCAGATAGTCGGCGAGCGGAAGCTGGCCGTACTCCGGCAGGGCATGAACCGCCGCGTCAGCCCCGTTGCCGCAGATCTCCAGAAGCGGGAGTTCCCCCGGACCTGCCACCAGGTCGTCCACCAGTCCGGTAAAGGGGTTGCGCCAGCCGGGGCGTCTCTGCCACGAGGTGATCAGGCCGCCGCCGAGGACGATCCGGAGCCGGGGGAACCGCTCCCTGAGGAAGCCGACCAGGGCAAAGGTACAGAGCGCCTGGCTCAGGTAGTTGAGGGAGATCCCCACCACGCCGGCATGGGCCGCGGCCGGGTCGGCAAGGACCTCCTCCAGGCGTCGGCTGAAATAGGGGGAAAAGGGGTTATCCCGGTGCCGGTCGGCCGCCCGCAGGAGATCTGCGCTCCTGATGGGGGAAAGACCGCTATCCTGGTAGTCGGCAAGGCCGGGGACGACCCCGGTCTCCCTGCCGGAAGCGGCAAGGAGGCGGTTTATCTCCCGGACCGCCCGGTCGTAGCGGTCGGGCGACTGGAAGGTCCGGCTGTCGCGCAGTGCAACCAGGTTGCGGCCAGCGTTTTTCGCTGCCCGCCGGGTCCAGGTGTCGGCGGCTGCAGGTGCTTCTCCCAGGAGCCAGAGCATCCCCTCCAGATTGGCATCCAGCAGGCGACAGGGGACATGATGGCTCTGCAGGGCACCTGCCAGCCGGGCAATGCCGGCCGGCGGCTCACAGGGCTTGGCAACGGGTGGGTGAATGAGCAGCATGGAGGGAATTATGCGGCAGCCGGCAGATTCCGGCAAGGAGAATCAGCCCGGCCACCATGCCTGGCCGGCTCACTCTTGGGCGAGCAGGGTCCGGTCGTTTTCGAATGAGGTATGGCGGATCTGGTGGAAGCGGTCGATGAGCTTTTCCACGGTGAGCGACCGCTTCTCCTCCCCTTCAGCCTCGTAGATGATCTCCCCCTTGTCCATCATCAGCAGCCGGTTGCCGAACTCGATGGCATGGCTCATGTTGTGGGTGATCATCATGGCGGTGAGCCGGTATTCCCGAATGAACCGGTCGGTCAGGTCGAGGACGATCTGGGCGTTCTTGGGGTCGAGCGCCGCGGTGTGCTCGTCCAGCAGGATCAGGTCCGGCCGGGAAAGGACCATCATCAGCAGGGTCAGCGCCTGCCTTTGCCCGCCGGAAAACATGGCCAGGTTTTCCTTCATCCGGTCTTCCAGCCCCATCTTCAGGTGAACGAGCTCGGAGCGGAAATAGTCCCGCATCCTGTGGTTCAGGCTCCGCTTCAGCCACTTGAACCCCTTTTTGTAGGTGATCATCATGTTGTCTTCCAGGCTCATGTTGGATGCCGTGCCGAGCAGCGGGTTCTGGAAGATCCTGCCGATATAGCGGGCCCGTTGGTATTCCGGGTCGCGGGTCACATCCCGGTCGTTCACCCGGATCGAGCCGCGCGACGGGGTGTGGGTGCCGGCGATCAGGTTGAAGAGGGTGGACTTGCCGGCGCCGTTGCTGCCGATGACGGTAATGAAATCCCCTTCGCTGACCTTCAGGTCGATGTTGTTGATCGCCTGGTTTTCGTTGACCGTCCCCTGGTTGAAGACCATGGAGATGTTTCTGAGCTCAATCATGTTTCACCACGGACCTGAAGGCGGCCTTTTTCAGTTTTTTGCTCTGGGTTGCCACCAGCAGCAGGATGATCAGGAGACCTTTGATCAGGTTCAGGTCGTTGGGGGTCATCTTGACGAGGTAGCCGTAGTAGCGCCCCAGGTACATCACGGCATAGAAGCAGATTGAGCCGAGGATGGCGCAGAGGGTGAGGACACTGATCCGGTTGCTCTTCAAGATCAGGAATTCACCGATCATGACCGAGGCCAGGCCGGAGATGATGATCCCCTGCCCCAGTCCCACGTCGGCAAAGCCGAGGTACTGGGCGGCAAAGGCGCCGGACACGGCAACCAGCCCGTTGGAAAGGCCAAGGCCGATAGATTTCAGGGTCTTGGGATTGACCCCCTGGGAGATCACCATCTGCTCGTTGTTTCCCATGGCACCGATGGTCAGGCCCAGGTCGGTGCGGAAGAAGAGGTCGAGCAGCACCTTGATGACCAGGGTGACGCCGAGAAAAAAGACCAGCAGCACATACTCTTCCGGGACGATATCGGCAAGGAGGCCGGAGACCTTGGTCAGGATGGTCTCCTGGTTGAGCAGCGGCACATTGGCGCGGTTGCCGAGAATCCGGATATTGACCGAATAGAGCATGGTCATGGTGAGGATGCCGGCCAGCAGGTTCGGCACCTTGAGATGGTTGTGGATCAGCGAGGTGACTACCCCGGCCGCCACCCCGCCGGCAAAGGCGATCAGCAGCGCCAGCCAGAGATTCATCCCCATCAGGATGCACTGGGCCATCAGGGCCGCTCCCAGCGGGAACGAACCGTCAACCGTCAGATCAGGGAAATCCAGCACCCGGAAGGTGATGAAAACCCCCAAGACCATGATTCCGTAAATCAGCCCTTCGACGAATATTCCTTCGATCATGTACCGTTCCATCTGCCAGGGCGGTACGGCACCCCCTGACGTATCGGGTTATTTGCTCGTCAGCTTGCCGTTCTGCACGACCTTGTTGGCGTTCTTGACGATATCCTTCGGGATGGTCAGCCCCAGCTTCCTGGCCACATCCAGGTTGACAAGAAGATCGATATCCGAGGTGCTGGTCATGAAACGGGTCGGCATCTGCTCCGGCTTCTTCCCCTTGAGGATCTCGGCGATCATCCTGCCGGTGACCCGCCCCATCTTGTAGTAGTCGAAGCCCCAGGCTGCCAGCACCGGATGCCCTGCTGCAGAAGTCGGGTCGGCCGACATGATCGGCACCCTGCTCTTCATGGCCACGTCGGCCACGGCGCTCATGGCCGAGACCACTGTGTTGTCGGTGCTGATATAGAGGGCATCCACGCGGCGAATGATCGCCTGGACCGCCTGCTTCACCTCGGAAGACTTGGAGACCGTGGTCTCGACGTACTCGATCCCCAGCTCCTTGCACGCCTGCTTGACGATACCGGCCAGCACCACCGCATTCTCCTCGGAACTGGTGTAGATATGGCCGAGCCGCTTGATCTTCTTGATCCTGAGGAGCAGCTCGATCTGCTGCTTCACCGGGGTCATGTCGGAGACGCCGGTGACGTTGCGCCCCCCCTTTTTGAGCGACCGCACCAGTCCGGCCTTGACCGGGTCGGTCACCGCGGAAAAGACCACCGGGGTCGTCTTCAGGGTATTCACCAGCGACTGCGCCGTGGGGGTGGCAATGCCGACCGCCAGGGTGACCTTTTCCGACTGGAACTTGTTGGCGATGGATGCGGCGGTATTGGCATCGCCATTGGCATTCTGCAGATCGTACTGGGCGTTGATCCGCAGGGCGGCAAGCTCGTCCTGGATACCCTTTTCCACGCCGTCGAGAGCAGGATGGGAAACGATCTTGGATATGCCGATGAGGACCTTTTTCGGAGGCTCGGCAGCAAAAGCCATTGAGGCCAAAAGCAGCGGAACCGCGAGCAGAACCATTACCAGACACGTTTTGTTGCGCACCAGACACCTCCTGAACCGCATGGGTTATCCCGCTGCCATCGGCGAACGGGGATAGATTCTTTACCGGAACGGGAGGATATCACCGCATGGGAGCTGTCGTCAATCGGTTAGTGACCGTTTCGACACGCAGCGCCCGGCTACGGCAATTGGTAATACCTCGGGATATCTTGCTTATAGCCAATCCGACCCCGAATGTCAAAACGTCGAACCTGCCGGCTACGACCGTACCGGGCAGGCGCTGCGGAAGCCGGAGCAGGTTACGGCTCCCCTTTTCCCCTCCGATCTGCTAAACTTCCCTCATGTATCCGACCCCTTTCAGCTCCGGCATCCGCAGCCTCCTTCCCTCTCTGCTGATACCGGCAGTGCTTCTGGGCGGCGCGCTTGCCGCCTCGGCAGCAGACCTGTCTGCTGCGATCAGCCTGCAGCGGCACCTTGCCAGCGGCAGGCTCCCCGCAAGCGTGAAACAGCAGCTCGACAGCGACGGCCGTTGCGCCGTGCTGGTACTGATGGCCGATGACGATGTCCGCTCCGAAGCGGCCCGGCTCCGCACCTCCCTGAAAACCACCGTCGACACCGACGAGGTCCTGCGTGACAGCGCACGCCTCCTGGGTGAGAAAAAGGGGCGGCTCCTGGCCGGGTTCTCCCCCTTTGACCATGAACTGCTGGCCGATTTCGAGCACTTCTCCGTCCTCTACCTGCAGGTGAACGATACTGCCCTGGCCCGTCTGCTGGAGGACCCCGGCGTGGCAGGGATCAGTGAGAACCGCCGGCACCGCCATTTCCTGACCCAGAGCCTGCCGCTCATCGGCCAGCCGCAGGTGCTGTCCCGCGGCTATGACGGCAACGGCGCGTCCGTGGCTGTCCTCGATACCGGTGTCGATTATACCCTGAGCGCCTTCGGTTCCTGCACCGCGCCCGGTGTCCCCGAAGGCTGCTCGGTGATTTATGCCCAGGACATCGCGCCCGACGACAACAGGCTCGACGACGACGGGCACGGCACCAACGTGGCCGGGATCGTCGCCGGCGTTGCTCCGGACGCCGGGATCATCGCCCTGGATGTATTTCGCCGCGACTATGCCTACGACAGTGACCTGCTGACAGCGCTCAACTGGGTCCTGGCCAACCGGAGCACCTACAACATCGCTGCAGTCAACATGAGCCTGGGAGGTGGCGAGTACAGCGCCCCCTGCGCCAGCGACATCCTTGCCGGCGCCGTTGCCAGCCTCAGGAGCGCCGGAGTCATCTCCGCAATCTCTTCGGGGAACGAGGCCTATACCGGCGCCATCGCCTCGCCGGCCTGCGTTCCGGCCGCCGTATCGGTGGGGGCGGTCTACGATTCGAACCTGGGGAGCCGCAGCTGGTCGAACTGTTCCGACAGCACCACCGCAGCGGACCAGGTCACCTGTTTCACCAACATGGCGGACTTTCTGACCATCGTGGCGCCGGGGTCGGTAATCACGGCAGCGGGAAAGACCTACAGCGGCACGTCCCAGGCAGCCCCCCACGTGGCCGGGGCCGCCGCCGTCATCAAGTCGGCACAGCCGGCACTGAGCGGAGACCAGCTGGCAAGCCGTCTCACCTCCACCGGGACCACGGTCAGCGTCACCCGGCAGACCGCATCCGGACCGGTCACCTATCAGAAACCGCGCCTCAACCTGGACGCAGCCCTCATCCCCAACATCACCACAAGTCCGGCAACCGTGAACTTCGGCGTCGTCGCCGTCAACAGCACCCCACCGACCCAGACCGTCACCCTCGGCAACAACGGCACCAGCGACCTGGTCCTGGGGACCCTCGCCCTGTCGGGCACGGATGCTGCCCTCTTCTCCCTGCAGGCAGATACCTGCACCGCAACGACTCTTGCATCCAGCGCTGCCTGCACGGTCGGCATCCAGCACACGGCATCGGCAGTGGGGGTCAGGAGCGCCCTGCTGACGGTCCCGTCCAACGACCCAGATACGCCACAGCTCTCCATCCCCCTTTCTGCAGAAGACGGCTCCTACTTCACCCTCAGCGTTGCAACCAGCGGCAACGGCACCATCACCAGCTTCCCCGCGGGGATCGACTGCGGCGCCACCTGCAGTGCCCCGTTTTTCCAGGACACGGTCGTCACCCTCACCGCCACCCCCGGCATCGATTCCTATTTCACCGGCTGGAGCGGCGGCTGCAGCGGCACCGGCTCGTGCCAGCCGGTCATCACCGCGCCGCTGTCGGTTGCCGCGACCTTTAGCCTCCTCCCCCCGGCCAGGATCAGCGGCGCCTCCACCGTCTACTACCCGAGCCTGACCGCTGCCTATAGCGCTGCCGCCAGCGGCGACACCATCCAGCTGAAGGCAGCGACCCTCGCGGAAAGCGTGCTCTGCGACCGGGAGATCAGTGTCGTCATCAGAGGGGGATTCGACGGCAGTTACAGCGTCGTGACGGGCTACACCGTCATTGCGGGCAGCCTGACCGTGGCCGCCGGCACGGTTACCCCGGAAAACCTGGTCATCCGGTAGTCATCGCATCTTTTCTCCCTGCAAAGATCGACTTTTGCAGGTATACTGGCTGAAGGTGCCCGTCCGGGCTCCGTTTCCGCACCGTTTCTCATTGTTATCCCCATCCAGGAGGCCTTTCATGTACGTCATGGACAATGTCGGCAGAAACACCATCGCCATGGTTCTGGCAGGAGGGAAGGGGGAGCGGCTCAGCCCGCTTACCGAGCGCCGGGCCAAGCCGAGCGTCGCGTTCGGCGGCAAATACAAGATCATCGATTTCGTCCTCTCCAACCTGTTCAACTCCGGCATCAAGAAGGTCTACATCCTGACCCAGTACCGGGCCTATTCCCTGAACAAGCATATCCGCGAATCATGGGGAAAATGGACCGGCCTGGGGGAGTTCTACGTCGCCATCTCGCCGGAGACGCGCAGCGAGAGCGAGGAGTGGTTCAAGGGGACTGCCGATGCCATCCTGCAGTATCTCCGCTTTGTCGAGTCCTCCGATGCCGACTATGTGGCGATCTTCGGCGGCGACCATATCTACAAGATGGATATCAGCCAGATGATCAACTATCATCGCATGAACCGGGCCGACATCACCATTGCCGCCCTAGAGGTGCAGGTCGAGGATGCCCGGCGGTTCGGCGTCTTCGCCGTGGACGACGATTCCAGGGTGGTCGGCTTTGCGGAAAAACCGGCAGAGCCCGAGACCATTCCGGGGCGGGAAACCTGCTTCGCCTCCATGGGCAACTACATCTTTTCCACCAAGAAGCTGATCGAGGTCCTGCTGGAGGGGAAGAAGCGCCATGAGGACCTGGACTTCGGCAAGCACGTGATCCCGATGATGCTGGAGGCAGGCGACCGGGTCTTTGCCTACAACTTCAACGACAACGTAATCCCCGGCATGAAGGCCGAGGAGCGGGGCTACTGGAAGGACGTAGGGACCATCGACTCCTATTACGAGGCCAACATGGACCTGATCCATGTTTCGCCGCAGCTGAACCTCTACAACTACAAATGGCCGATCCTGACCAACCAGGGTAACTTCCCGCCGGCCAAGACCGTTTTCGACGACGACGACCGGCGGGGCCAGAACATCGACTCCTATGTCTGCGCCGGCTGCATCACCAGCGGCGGCACGGTCAGGCGCTCCATCATCGGCCCCTTGAGCAAGGTCAACAGCTACAGCCTGGTGGAAGACTCCATCCTTTTCGAAAACGTCTCCGTGGGACGGCATGCCAAGATCAGGCGGGCCATCATCGACAAGAACGTGGTCATTCCCGACGGCACGGTCATCGGCTACGACCTGGATGCGGACCGGCGCAAGGGGTACACCGTCACCGAATCCGGCATTGTGGTCGTGCCACGCAAGGACAAATAGTTTTCGCCCGGAAAGGGTTCTTTTCCGCCCTGGCGGCGTCAATCTGCGGGATTCCTTGTGCGGCGTAGCGCTGCTACGCCTCCGCGCAATCCCTTGATTTCATTGCCAGAACGAAAAATCCCTCCTTCCCGATTCGGAAACAAACAGGCCGCTTTCGGCCGGACAAACAGAAGGAGCACCGTAGCACCATGGACCTGAACAGACTTACCTGCATCGATCTCGACCTGCCGGCCCTCGAAGGGTTCCGCCAGTTCATCAGCTCCTGGCTCTACCGGGGCGAAGGCTTCACCCTGCTGGTCGACCCCGGCCCCCTCTCCACCATCCCCCGACTCTGCGCCGAGCTGAAGCGGCAGGGGGTCGAGCGGATCGACGCCGTGCTCCTCACCCATATCCACATCGACCATGCCGGCGGCACCGGGGCACTGCTGGCGGAGTTCCCCATGGCAACGGTCTACTGCCATCCCGACGGCATCCGCCACCTGGTAGCCCCGGAAAAGCTCTGGGAAGGCTCGCGCAAGGTGCTCGGCCCGCTTGCCGAGGCCTACGGCGAGATCGTGCCGGTGCCGGAAGCACGAATCCGCTTCGATGAGGCCATCAATGGCACTCCGGTCCGAGCGTTCCTCACCCCCGGCCATGCCCAGCATCACTGCTCCTACCTGCTTGACGACCTGCTCTTTGCCGGCGAAGTGGCCGGGGTCCGCGGCGAACTCCCCGGCGCCATCTTCATCCGGCCGGCCACGCCACCCCGCTTCATCCTCCAGGTCGCCCTGGATTCCCTGGACCGGATGATCGCCCTCTCCCCCAGGGCAATGGTCTTTGCCCACTACGGCCTGGTGGAGACCGCCCCCGAACATCTGCGGATAGCCCGCAACCAGCTGCTCCTCTGGGTCAGGGGGGTAGCGGAAACCCTGACGAGCGATGCAGCGCACCGCGAGGAGACGCTACGGGAATGGTTGCTTGCGCATGACCCCCATTACCGGAATGTCGGGCTCCTCCCCAGCGACATCCAGGCCAGGGAGCGGTATTTCCTCGGCAATACCCTGCGCGGCATGACGGAATACGTTGAGAGCCTCACGGGCGAAGAACAGCAGGCCCTGACAGAGGACTGATGCGAAATACCGGGCAGCCGGTTCGCTTCCTGTCGCGCCGGCAGCCTGTGCCGGCCCCCCTGATGTCACATCACTATCTGCCCACTCCGGTATCATTTTTCTGATATGCTTATATGCGAGTTTTCACGTTACCCTGACCGGCGAGGTTGTCGTGCCACAGCACAGACCTGCAGAATCCAGTCGTACTCGCATCCCCCCCCTTCTTGCGGCCACGCTCACCCTACTGCTGGGTCTACTGGTCAGCGTCAAGATTGCCAGCCTCGACACGGAACGCCGCATCGCCAACGAACGGAGCCAGGCGGTGATGGAGCTGGCTGCCCTGCGGGCACGCCTCGAAGGCACGGTGCAGGCGACCTTCAGCGCCATAGAGGGGCTGGTCCACGTCATCAGCTACCAGGGCGACATCTCTGACGAACTGTTCAATGCACTGGCGGAACAGAGCATCCGCCGGCACCCGGTGATCCGCAACCTGGCACTGGCGCCCAATGACACGATCAGGCTCGTCTGGCCGGTGGCCGGCAACGAGCGGGTCATCGGCATGCGTTACACCTCTACCCCCGACCAGTACAGGACCGTTCAGCAGGCGAGGGAAAAGGGGATGCCCGTCCTGTCAGGCCCATTCAAGCTGGTCCAGGGGGGAGAAGGCGTCATCCTGAGGGCGCCGATATTCACCGAACATGCTGCCCACTCGGCCAAGGACCGCTACTGGGGGGTCGTCTCCATCGTGGCCCATCTGGACAAGCTGCTCGACGGAGCCGGATTCTCCCGGTCCAAGCACCTGCTCATCGGCTTGCGGGGCAAGGACGGACTGGGAAGCGCCGGCGACTGGATCCTGGGCACCCCAGCCATGTTTGCCGACGATCCGATCACCATGGATGTGGAGATACCCGGCGGCAAATGGCAGCTCGTGGCGGTCCACAAGGGTGGCTGGCCAACGGCAATCGCCGACTCTCCCTATCTCCCCCTCGGCTTAGTCAACAGCCTGCTCCTGGCCATCTTCGTCGGCCTGCTCGTCTACCGGCAGCGAGAGTTGGCGACAAAGAACCACGAACTCTCCCGTGAAATCAACGACCGTATCCGCTCGGAAGAAAACCTGCAGTTCTCGGAACGGAAATACGCCAGTATCTTCAACCTGATGCCGGACATGGTCGGCATCACCCAGATCGACGATGGCCGGTTTATCGAAGTGAACAACGGGTTTGTGGAGTGCACCGGCTGGTCGCGTGAAGAGGTCATCGGCCGCTCGTCCCTGGACTTGGGGCTCTGGGACGCAGAAACGCGGGGGCGTGCCCTGGAAGTGTTGCGAGCTCATGGCCGGGTCGAGAATTTCGACTTCATTTTGACGATCAAGTCCGGGATGAAACGGTATGCCGTGATGTTCCTCATCCCGATCAGGGTCCAGGACAACGACTGCCTCTACTTCATTGCCCGCGACGTCAACGAACTCAAGAAGGCCGAGCAGGCACTCCGCGCGGAGCGTGATTTCTCCACCGGCATCATCGAAGGGACACCTGCCATCATCTGCGGTGTCGCCTCCGACGGCACCACGACCTTCATCAACCCTGCCGGCGAAGCCATCACCGGCTACCGGCGCGAGGAGTTGATCGGCAGGAACTGGTGGGATATTTTCTATCCCGGCGCAGAATACCAGCAGGTCGAGCTGCTGCTGGCCGCCTTTGCAGCCGGGGAAAATGTCCGGGACTACGAGATGCGGCTGACAGCCAAAGACGGCACCGTTCGCACCATCTCCTGGAACTCCATCAACCTGTGCGACGAGCATGGCGCTATCCTGGAGATCGTCGGCTTCGGCAACGACATCACCGACCGCAAGCGGGCCGAGGCGGAACGGCTGGAGCTCGAACGGCGACTGCTCCATACCCAGAAGTTGGAGTCGATCGGGGTGCTGGCCGGCGGCATTGCCCACGACTTCAACAACCTCTTGACCGGCCTCTACGGTTTTCTGGAAATCATCCGGATGAAGAACACCGACCCTGTCATCTCCACCTACCTGGAGCGGGTGTTTTCCGCCTATTCCCGGGCCAAAGACCTGACCCACCGGCTGCTGATCTTTGCCAAGGGGGGGAGCCCCAACCGCAAGCCCTGCCCCGTGGATCTGTTGCTGCGGCAGAGCATCTCCTTCGCCCTGTCAGGCTCCACTGCTTGGTGCGACTACCGGATCGCCGACAACCTCTGGTGGTGCAATATCGACGAGAACCAGATCGGCCAGGTGATCGAAAACCTGGTGATCAATGCCAAGCAGGCCATGCCCGACGGCGGCCAGATCGTGATCATGGCAGAAAATGTGACGCTGCCGAAAGAGGGGCTCCCGGCCCTGCCGCCGGGGCGCTACGTCAAAATAACGCTGCAGGACACCGGCACCGGCATCCCGCCGGATATCCTGCCGCACATCTTCGACCCCTTTTTCACGACCAAGCAGTATGGGAGCGGACTGGGGCTTGCCACCTGCCATTCGATCATGCAGCAGCATGACGGCAGCATAGAAGCGGCATCGACACCGGGAAGCGGCAGCACCTTCACCCTCCTGCTCCCGGCGGTCGATCAGGCGGAATCGCCAGCCCCCGGCGCTTCTAATGTCATGGCGGGCGGCAAAGGCCGCATCATGGTGATGGACGACGAGGAGAGCGTGCGGGAGGTGGAGGAAGAGATGCTGGAGATGCTCGGCTACGGGGTGATCACAGCCACGGATGGAATCGAGGCGCTCCAGATGCTGAAAGTCTGTGCAACCAAGGGCGTGCCCCTTGCAGCGGTTATCCTCGATCTGACCGTGCCGGGAGGTGCCGGCGGTGGTGCCATCATCGACGAGCTTCGCTCTCTCTACCCCGATATCACGGTGATTGCCGCCAGTGGCTATGCCGCAGATCCGATCATGGCTCACCCTGGCGATTACGGGTTTACGGACCGCCTCCAGAAGCCGTTCCAGCTCAGAGACCTGGCAGAGATCCTCGGTCGCTATCTGGGAGAGGCTGAAGCGGGGGAGCGGTAGTCCTGCCAGGGAATGAGCGGGTCAGGCCCCTTCGCGATCTGCGCGGGGATGGGGGAGGGTGGCGGCAAAGAGGGCTGCGACAGCGGTGAGCACCCCTGCCAGCAGGTAGGCGTTACCGAAGCTGCCGCTGGTCCTGGCGATCAGGCCGGCGGTTGCCGGGCCGGTGGACTGGCCCAGGGCGAAGAAGAGCGTCACCGTGGCAAAGGCAGTGGCAGCGCGGGAGAGGCCGAGGTAGTCGCCGATCGCCGCCGCCATGATGGCCGGAATGGCAAAGACTGCCAACCCGTAGAGCACGATGGAGAGCAGCAGGGGTGCATTCCCCAGCTTCAGCCCGGCAAGGAGGTACGCCGCGGACTGCACCAGGAAGACCAGCGCCAGTCCCCACTTCCGGCCGATTCGGTCGGAAAGGGCGCCAAACCCCACCCCGGAAAAGAGGCTGAAAAACCCGACCCACGACCAGTAGAGCCCTGCCTTTGCCTCGGGGAAACCGTATTCCTTGACCATGGTCGTGACGATGAAGGTCCCGTAAACCATGAAGGTTGCGCCGAACACCAGGTAGAGCATCCCCAGGCTGAGCAGGATGACGCCGTCCCCCCGCTTCTCGCGGTCCACAAACTGCCCGCTGACCGGCTGCACCGGCTTGCCCATCGGCTCCAGCCCGAGCTCGCCGGGGTTGTTCCGCAGGAAGAGCGCCGCCACTCCGGCAACCGCCAGGCAGAGCAGGCCGAGTACCAGCCAGCCGTAGCGCCAGCCATCCGCCCCATAGACGCGGTTCAGGAAGGGGACGAGAAACCCGGCCAGGATGATGCCGACACCGTTGCCGCCGATGATCAGCCCCGCAGCCCTCCCCCGCCTCTCGCTCCGGAACCAGTAGGTCACCAGCGCCATCATCGGGATATTTGCAAAGCCGCTGCCGAACCCGACCAGCGCATAAAGGCAGAATGCGGTCGCAAAGCCCGTGCTGGCGCTGATCCCGAGCATGCAGAGACTGAGGAGTGTGAGTCCGGCAGCGATGGTCGCCCTCGGCTTGAGGCGGCGCATGACCGGCGGGGCCAGCACCACCGATACCAGGTAGCCGATGAAGTTGCCGGTGCCGATGAAGCCCATCCGGTCGTAGGAGAGATCGAGTCCCGTCTGCATGGTCGGGATCAGCATGGCATAGGCGTAGCGGGCAAGACCGAAGCAGGAAAAGAGCACCAGCGACCCGATGGCGACGATGACCCAGCCATAGTGGATGCGTTTCAGGGGGGATATGGGTGCTTGGCCGACCATGGCGGCATGATGTGGGATTGGCGGCTGCGAGTCAAGGAAAACCATTGCAGGAAGCAGCGTTCGCCCCGTTCCCCGCCCACCGCACAGACCCCCTTTATTCTCCCGCGGGAGTCTGTTATGGTAACACCTTCCGTTCCCGAGCCGGGAACGATATCCCCGAAGGAGAAGATCCGTGACACACGCATCTGCAGAAGAAATCACCGCCACTTCATGCCCGCCGGTCGACCTGGGCGGAGAACCGAGCTGGGTCCCCTTTGACGCGCCGTCGCTGGTCGGCGAATCGCTCCGCTTCGTTTCCGGCGAGCCGGACGGCAACCGTTTCCGCGCCCGCTACTATCGCGACGCCGAACAGCATCTCCATGCCCGCATCTGGTTCGGCCCGGAGACCGAAGGCCCTCCGGGCAGCGCCCATGGCGGCGCAGTG
Source organism: Geobacter sp. (assembly GCA_009684525.1). Taxonomy (NCBI): domain Bacteria; kingdom Pseudomonadati; phylum Thermodesulfobacteriota; class Desulfuromonadia; order Geobacterales; family Geobacteraceae; genus Geobacter; species Geobacter sp. The sequence continues at coordinate 472,497 of WKKR01000002.1, read as the reverse complement.
GCAGCCGTGATGGATGAGGCACTGGGGCTGGCGGCATGGGCCGCAGGCTATCCCATCGTGGTCGGCAACCTGAACGTCAGCTTCCGCAACCTGCTCCCCTTGCAGAAGGTGGTGACGGTCGAGAGCAGGGTCGTCTCCGCAGAAGGGCGCAAGGTCATGGTGCACGGCCGCATCTTCTGCAACGACACGGTCTATGCGGAAGGGGAGTGCCTCTGCATCACCATCAGGAAACCCTGATGCCCGCGGGCAATGCCGGCGGCTGCGCTGCTGCCGGCATTGCCCGCAGGCACCACACCGGATCATCCCACCCCGACCCACCAGCCATGATAGCTGAACGGCACGTGGTGCCGAAGCATCACCCGCGCCACCGGCCCGTCCGCCAGCCGTTCCCCATCCAGCACCGCCAGGAAGCTCCTCCTTGTCCGGCTGTCGTAGACCTCGGTCAGCACCCAGCCGCTCCCTTCATCCGCCACGCCTGGCCGCGGGACAAAGACCGGCTCGGTGCAGAAGCAGCCAGCGCCGAAATCATGGCGTAAGCGCTTCCCCGTCTGCAGGTCGTGCCGCTCCACGGCCGACCAGAAAAACTCCCCCTGGTTCGCCGCACAGAGGTAGACGAACCGGTACGGCCGGCAGCGCAGCCGCTCGTCCATGCGCGGCCACTCGAAATTCCCCTCTGCCAGCGTTTCCGCGCTCACCCGCCCGGCACCGGGATCAATCCGGTAACGGCGGAGCAGGCCGGGGGTCCGGAACACCCCCTTCCCACCGGTCATGACCGAATGGACGACCGCCGTCGGCCCCACCAGGTGGTCGGGGTTGGCATAGCCGACGAAATCGGCGATCAACTCTCCCCGCTGCTCGAAGGCATTGACCGAATGCCACATGAACTCCGCCCCGGTCGCGAGCCGGAGCGGTTCCCCGCTCAGATCCCGCGGCAGCACCAGCAACAGGTTCCCTTCTCCGGGATGCCAGCGCAGGGAATCGAGGATACTCCGGATGCCCAGAAGCGGCCCCCAGACCGCCACCTCCAGGGGGTGGAGGCTGAGCATCACGTGGCTGCTGCTGACGAACCAGTCGTGCAGATAGACGTAGCGGGGGAGTTCGACGACCCGGTGCCGGGAAAGCCGACCGTCGGGTGCAAAGCAGGTCAGGTGCAGGGAAACCCGGCGACCATACTGGATGCCGAAGTGGAGCCATTCGCCAGTGGCGGGATCGAGCTTGGCATGGGCCGCAAAGATCACCGGAGTCTCCGGCGGCACGCCGAGCCTCGACTCACCCAGGGTTTCCAGCGTGTCCGGGTCGAGTGCGAACGGCAGGGACGATTCGTCGAAGGCATAGAGCCTCCCCTGCCAGGGGAAGACCGTTACCCCGGCCTGGCTGCGGATGCGGCCCGGCCCCCAGAAGTTGTTCCAGATGCCGCCAGGGGCAAGGGTGCTCCAGGTGGGGAAGAGAAAGCGGCCCGCCGCTGCCTCCTCCCGGAATTTCGGGGTCTGCACGAAGCGGCAGCGAAACCGGACTCCGCCATCATGGAAATGAAAGCGCTGGATCAGCCCGTCGCCGTCCAAAAGACTCCGCTTGCGCAAGCCTCCCCGGTCGAACAGCCCCGGACCGTTGCGGTACAAAACCCCGCGCAGGGCCGCGGGGAGCGTCCCCGTCACCTCGGCGGCATAGTCGTATTCACGCAGGAGCGAGGTTGCCAACCCCAGGTATGGCTGGTCAGGGCCGCCAAAATCGGTGAACTCCGACTTGGGCAGGGGAGGGCTGGCAACACAGCCGGTCATGAGCGCGACCGCAGCAGAGCCGCTGCATGCAAGAAATTCTCTACGGGTCAGCATGTCTGTGAGTGTACCACTTCCTGCGGCTATTGCGTCTTCCCGCATTTCCCGGCTTGGATTGCGAAACCGCTAACCGGGCAGCACCGGCGATTCGGCATAGATCATCTTCCGGGTCATCCCTCCGTCCACCACGAAATTCTGGCCGGTAACAAAGCCGGCCTGGGGTGAAATCAGATAGGCGACCATTGCAGCGACATCCTCGGGTTGCCCCACCCGCCCAGCCGGGTGCTGGGCATGATCCTGCGGGCTTAAAACCGGCGACTCGCGCCAGGCGCTCTTTCTCCAGGCATCGACCGCAATCCAGCCAGGGCTGACGCAGTTCACCCGGATCTCCGGACCAAGGCTCACGGCAAGGGCATGGGTCAGGGCGACGATCCCCCCTTTGCTGGCTACGTACGCCTCGGTATGGGCCTCTGATTGCAGGGCACGGGTGGAAGCAATGTTGACGATGGCGCCTCTGGCCGCTCGCAGAAGGGGTATTGCATGTTTGCTGCAGAGGAAGACACTAGTGAGGTTGGTTGCAATGACCCGGCTCCAGTCTCCCAGTTCCAGCTGTTCCACCGGGGCGGCATTGGGCATCGCAATCCCCGCGTTGTTGACCAGGACATCCAGGCGGCCGAACCGCGCCCTGATCCGGTGCACCACCCCTGCCACGGCCTGCTCGTCGGCGACGTCGACAGCAACGGCGATGCATGAAGCACCATACTCTGCAGCTGTCTCCTCTGCCGCCTCCTCGTCGATGTCGGCAACGATGACCCGCATCCCGTCCCGCACCAGCCGCTGTACAATCCCCTTGCCGATCCCCTGGCCGCCGCCGGTAACCAGGGCAACCCTTTCAACATTCTCTGCCGTCATGTCGTCTCTCCTCGCTTCTGCCCCACCGGACGGCATCTCTGGCCCGGCAGGGCCTCCCCTGCTGGCACGACCCGGAGATCGCAACCTTTTTCGCTGCAGAATCGGGCCGTTGCCGGGAATGTTACCTTAACAATTGCCCCGCCAGCCGGAACATGCTATATATGGTCGACACCTGACCACAGGGACCCCCCCTGTGGTTTTTTTGTTGGGCACCACCATTAATGGGAGAATATCATGTACAGACAGCTATCGGCAGGCAGTATTGTTGAAACCCAGTGTACCCGCTGCCGAAAACTTATGAACCATACGATCGTCGCCATGGTCGGCGAAAAGATTGTCCGCGTCGAATGCAACACCTGCCACGGCGTCCACAACTACCACCCGGTCAAGACGGCCAAAGAGCCGGCCGCAGCCAAGCCTACCCAGAAAAAGACTGCGACCACCCGCGCGCCGAAAGCCAATTCGGCGGCCGCAGCCGCTGCCGAGTGGGCGGAGCTGCAGGCAGCCTTCAACCCGGAGCAGGCGGTCCCCTACGACATGAACGGCACCTACCGCATCAATACGCTGCTGCTGCACCCGCGGTTCGGGCTCGGTGTCGTGCAGCTCGTTCTGCCCAAAAAGATCGACGTCCTGTTCCAGGAAGGGAAAAAACGGCTCCTGTGCGGTTAAACGCGCATCCTGCCCGAAGCGTCCCGCAGATTACGGAATGCGGCAGCGGTGCCGCCAGCAGCACCGATCCATGCAATATCTGGTCTGCCGGCGCGTCACATCGGAAAAAGTGAAATAAAATCTATTTCTTTTAAATGGTGACAGATTGAATATATCAGCTTGACTCCAATAGAACAAAGCTGTTACTGTCACTAAGATTCGGCATGAGGCCGGACAATTAAACAGGAAGTATCAGGAGAATGTACGCACATGGTAAACGGAACAGTAAAGTGGTTTAACGACAGCAAGGGTTTTGGATTTCTCGAGCAGGAAAATGGCGAAGACGTATTCTGCCATTTTTCCGCCATCACGGGTAATGGGTTCAAATCCCTTGCCGAAGGCGATAGGGTGACGTTTGAAGTTACCAAGGGTCCGAAAGGGCTTCAGGCCGCAAACGTAACCAGAGTTTAACCCCGTCTCCTGTAGACCCCAAAAGCCCCGGGTGGTCCTCGGGGCTTTTTTGTTTCGGCAGCTCCGGGTGCCGCCCCCCCGGCAGGCACCACTGTCCCTGTCCCGTCAGGATCATCCCGATCCAGAACCCGTTCGCACAGGAGTGACCCTATGGCAAAACCCAATTACTCGTTTCAAAAGCGTCAAAAGGAATTGGAACGGAAGAAAAAGAACGAGGAAAAACAGCAGCGCAAGCGGGAAAAGAGCACTGCCACTGACGAACCCCCCGAAGAATCCCCTGCTGAGGAAGAGACTGCCGAAAACTGAACACGCCAGGCAGCCGGTTGCCTGGCCGCTCTGCTCCACGAAAACCGCTGTAACGGGTTGAGCTTTCCTGTCTCGATCAGCTCCGCTATCCACGCTTTTGCCCGTGTCAATCCAGACGCCCCGTACCAGCACGCCCCGTCAACACCCCTTTCACCCCTGGCGTCACCCGCCTACATCAATTTATCGTACCACCCCCACGGGTTTTTCCGCTTGATCCAGACCGGGACCACGAACAGCAGCACCACCAGCGCCAGGCCGAGCGAAATCTGCAGCAGGATGCCGCCGGTGAAGAAGCTCTTTCCGTAGTAGTTGAGGATGATCGTGCCGGGGGTCATCCCGATCAGCGTGCTGAGGGCAAAGGAGCGGAGCGACATCCGCGTCAGGCCGGCCCCGTAACTGACGAGGGCGAACGAGAATACCGGCTCCAGGCGGGCGAACAGGACTATGTAGGCAAGCTGGCGCCGGGCGAGCCGGTTGCTGAAGGTGATCTCCCGGTGGAGAAGCCGGGTGATCGCCTCCCGGCCGAGCTGACGGGCAAGGAGAAAGCAGACGATCGCACCGGCTTCGGACCCCAGGAGCGCGTAAACCGTACCCCAGAATGGCCCGAAGAGCATGCCGCCGGCGATATCGAGAGGAGCGTTGGGCACGACGGTCACGACAATGGCGATGACCCGGAGAAACATATAGATGAGCGGTGCCAGCCAGCCAGCCCTTTTCAGGAAGTCTTCGATCCAGCCCGGATCGAACAGCTCGGGTGGCGCCTCATGCCAGACGATAACGCCGAGCACCGCCACGAGCACGACAAGGACCACAGCCCTGACCGCATAGGCAAGGTTGTTTGAATCGGCTGAAGCCATGAATCGGCCCGTTCTCCCCATCCAGGGGCGTAACAGTCACGTACCGGAGTATACTGGCCCCTTGCCCAAAACGCAAGGAGGGCAGCCGGTCCAACACGTATTGTCTTCCCCTAAAATGCAGGAAGTCTGCTATAATTACAGCAGGAGAAAGAACCTTTACTGCAGGGGAAGGAGCATGTTGCATGGCCGCGCAGTCGAGCGCGGCAGGGAGGTGTACCATGAGAGTCAGCACACGGTTTATGGTCAGAGGGATCTTCCACGAAATGAGAGGGAAGGTCAAAGAGATCGTCGGCTCTGTCTGTTCCAACAGGAAACTGGGAGCCAAGGGCACATTCGAACGGATCACCGGCAAGATGCAGAGAAAGGTCGGCAAGGTACAGGGGATGTGCGGATTGTAGCTGCGGATCTCCTGCCCGATGCGGGCAGGCAGAGCATGCTGCCACGCTCTCCTTACTGAAAGATTGACTTCTTTGCCCGTCTCTGTCAATTTTGTGAGAACACGTTGACGGGTATCCACGGATCAGATTCAGCAGAAGGGCCGAATCCATCAGGGGGTTGATGGGCGGCCCTTTTTTCATGGGGCAATAGATGCAGGCAGTGATCGACCTGGTGCAGGTCTTTTTTCGCGTCGCAGCGCAACTGGGACGTACGCTTCTCTACAAAGCGAAACAGGGAATCATGTCGGAGAACTGCCGGATGCGGCAGGACAACCCTGCGGTCCGGTTTCCGCCGTGCGACCTCTCCACGACCGCCCTGAACCATTGCGACTACCGTCTCTATCTCAATTCCGGCCTGGCGCATGCGCAATTCGTCGTTGAAACGATCCGGAGCCACACCGACGCCCGCAACCTGGCCGTCTGCGAGTGGGGCTGCGGGCCGGGCCGGGTCATCCAGCACCTGCCGCAACTGGACAATGGCATTGCCCGCCTGATCGGCACCGACCGCCACCACGCCACCATCGACTGGTGCCGGCAGAACCTGCCCCATATGGAATTCCTCTCCCACGGGATGCACCCACCGCTCACCCTGGCCAACAACAGCATGGACGTGGTCTACTGCTGCGCCGTCTTCTCCCATCTGGCCGAACCGCTCCACCACGCCTGGGTGACCGAGATCCTGCGGTTGCTCCGGCCGGGCGGGCTCCTGATCGCCTCGTTTCACGGCAATCACTACGAGGACCGCATGGCAGCCAACGAGCTGGCCGACTATCGCAACGGCAGCCTGGTCGTCCATCCCAAGGGGAGGGAGGGGGAGACCGATTTCGTCTCCTTTGCCGGCGACCGCTTCGTCCGCGAACATCTGCTCAACCTCTTCGACAATATCACCCGGCTCGATGACGCCCCGTTCCTGCAGACCGTCTGGGCTGCGACCGCGCCTGCAGCGTGAGCACTGCGAAACCACCCCTCTGCCTCCCGTTGATCTTCTGATTTTCCTCCCATTAATCGCTGGCAAAGATGCATTTTTTCAGCTAAAGTAAATTTCGTTATTTCCACTAAAATACTATGGACGCCACTGCACCTGCGAATCCGGTCCGGTTTATTTCCCCGGATTCTTCGGAGCCGTCAGCGGCACAGATCGCGGCAAAGCACGGCTGTCCATGCACTAACCGGAAGGAGCGGCAATGAAAAAAGGGAAACTGGTCGTCATCGAAGGGATCTATGGTTCGGGAAAGCTTGCGGTGAATCTGGCGGAAAAGTTGCGGAACGCACTGACCAGCCAGGGGAAAGAGGTGTATGAAATCGACAGCCCGGATTCCGGTCGCGCCATGCTCATGGGGGCACAGGACCTTGACTGCGGCTGGCGGTACGGGCTGTTCAGGGCCGATTTCTTTTATGAACTGGCGTCGAGGGCGCGGGCCTGCTCCGTGATCCGCGACGAGCTGCAGTCCGGTAAGATCGTCCTGTGCAAGAACTTTACGCTCTCCTCCATTGCCTATGCCAGGATAAAGGGGCACGACTGGTTCCGCGAGGACCTGAACTGCCTGGAAGCCGGGGCCCGCGGCTTGAATTTCGGCGGCGAGGTATCGCCTGACCTGACCATCTACCTGGATCTTGACCCGGCAGTTGCCATCGAAAAGCTCGAATCGCGGATTGAGGGCTTCTTTACGCCGGATGATATCCATCAGCAGGCTGCATGCTTCAAAGAGGAGCTGTCGAAACTGCCGAAGGAGAAGGTCGGCATCATCTCTGCCGCAAAATCGGACGAGGATATTGCGGCAGAGGCACTGGCACTCATCGCAAAGATTGTGTAGCACCAGGTTGCAGGGCTGGATGGGGAAGATCCACTGACAAAGATCCGGGGAGACGGGGGAAAGCCCTGTTCTCCCCTTTTTTCGCCCAGGGCGTCTGCTGCTAAAGAAAACGGACCCTGCACCTGAGGCCGGAGGGCACCTTCAGCTTGGGGTTGGGGAGTTCGATCCGCACGCCGAAGGTACTGCTGGCAGCATCGATCACCCTGTCGACGATGGTTACCTTACCGATGTAAACGCCGCCGACAGGCGCTTCCGGCCGGATCTCCGCCTTCATCCCTTTCCTGATCGCACCATACCTGCGCGCAGGGGCGATCACCTCGATCCGCAAGGGGTTCAGGCTGGCCAGCTTCATGATCGGGGTCTCGCCGACATAATCGCCCGGAGCCATGAGGCGCTCCGTGACCACGCCGTCGATGGTGCTCGCGATGGTCCGCAGTTTCAATCTTTCCTGGGCCTCTTCAAGCTGCAGCTCGGCCTTTTTCAGTTCGTTCACCAGCTCATCATGCTCATGCTCCGAAATGAGCCGCTTTTTCGCCAGCTCGACATTCCGCTCGGCCTTGCGCTTCAGAAAGGCGACATTGGCGCGGGCCAGCTCGACGGAAGCCTTTTCCACGCCCGATTTCAGACGGGCCAGCACCTGGCCGTTCGTCACGATATCGCCCCGTTCCACCAGGACCTCTTCGATGATGCCGGACACCTGGCTGCTCACCTTCACAACCTCGTTCGGATAGATCATCCCTTCCGATTCATCGGCGGCACACGATGTCGCCACCTGACAGAAGAACAACAGTGCACAGACCATCGTCCCGGTTAAGCGCCTCAAGCTGATCATCTCCACCCTCCCGCTGACCATCATTCCTCGCGTCTGACAAACGTCATCTGTTTTCTGCGCTGCACATCCTGTTTGAACAGATCCCGGCGCATCCGTGCATGGAGCGCCTCGGTCCGCTTTTGGGCGTACAGCAGGGCAGATTGTGCCGCATAATTCCACAACCACGGCGCACTGCGCAGGAGCCGCCGGGCGATCCAGCCACGAATCCCCCCGGTGCCTCCCTGCATGATAGCATCCTCCAGCGACAGGATCATCTCGAAACTGCCCGGATCGCCCTGCCGGGCAGACCGTCCGGCAAGCTGACGGTCGATGCGCGCGGCATCGTGCAGATCGGTCACCATGACATGGAGGCCGCCCAGCTCGCAGACCCCAGGACCGAGCTTGATGTCGGTGCCCCGGCCGGCCATGTTGGTGGTAATGGTAACGCAGTGGAGATTGCCGGCCCGTGCCACGATGGCCGCCTCTTCGCTGTCGTTTTTCGCGTTCAGGACCAGATGCGGAATCCCCTCTTCCCTGAGCAGGCAGCTGATATCCTCGGACGCAGCAACCGAGCCGGTCCCGATCAGGAGAGGCCTGCCAATGGCGTGGATCTCCCTGATCCTTTCCAGCAGATACCGCTCCTTTTCCCGCTTGCCGGGGAACAGGGGGGCTGGATGCCGGACGCGGAGCAAAGGGCGGTGTGTGCGGATCCTGACCGTATGCAGGCCGTAGACGTCCCACAGTTCGCTCCTGACCTCTCGGGCCGTGCCGGTCATGCCGGACAGGTGCAGGTAGCGGCGGAAAAATTTCTGGTAGCTGATCCGGGCCGCGGTCTCCTGCTGCCGGGTGATCTCGCACCCCTCCTTGATCTCGATCAGCTGCTGGAGCCCCTGTTCCCAGGACCGGTCCGCCATCACCCGACCGGTATAGGGGTCAATGATCTGGACCTTGCCGTCCCGGACCAGATAATCCTTGTCCCGGTGAAAAACATGGAGCGCCGAAAGGGCCCTGCGCACCATTTCGTGCTTCCTGATCGTGCTCGTCCATCGCGTTTCGGCCGGCAATGCAAGCTCGTCGATCAGCCTGTTCCCCTGATCCGACATCCTGATCTGCCGGGATTCCAGGTCAACCGTAAAGTCTTCCCGTTCCTTGAGCGTGGCGGCAAACCGGATGACGGCATGCATGAAATGCTCTTCCTCGCCATCGACAACCGGGCTTGCAATGATGAGCGGGGTCCTGGATTCATCGATCAGGAGGCTGTCCGCCTCGTCGACGATGGCGTAATGCAGCCCCCGCAGGAGGAGGCGGTTTTCCCTGGCATCCTTTGCATAGAGTGACTCGGTCTGCAGCCGTATCGGGGTCCCGTCGAAATCGCCGATGGTCAGCTTGTCCCTCAGGTAATCGAAGACAATCTCCTTGTTGGTGCAGTAGGTGACATGCGACTGATAGATGCCGCGCCGCCGCTCCACCGGCACATCGTGGAGGACACACCCGACCGACAGTCCCAGGGCGGCATATATCGGCCCCATCTCCCCGGCGTCCCTGCCGGCCAGGTAGTCGTTCACGGTCAGTACATGCACGGGAATGCCGGCCAGAGCGGCGGTGCCTGCGGCGAGCGTGGCGGTAAGGGTCTTCCCCTCCCCGGTCTCCATCTCGGCAATCATGCCGTTCAGCATGACCCAGCCCCCCATCAGCTGCACATCGAAATGCCGCTTGCCCAGCGTGCGGCTGGCCACCTCGCGTATCAGCGCGAACGATCTGCCGACCACGTCGATCCGGAACCTGTGCCGGCGCAGGTCAATGCCGAGCTGTATGGCTTCCGCCGGGATGGCACTGTCGGGGAGTGCGCCGAAATGTCGTTCATTGGCCTCGACATGCGGCAGAATGCGGTCCGGGCGGACAAGGGCAGGGCTCAGCAACCGCCTGCCCCCCCCCAGGAGAGCGCGCACGGAGGCCTCAAGAAAATCGGGACGGGAATCCTCTTTTTCCGGGCGTTGGAAATGGGTAGCAGGAGGATGTGTTAAAAGGTCACGCAACATGGCTGCCTGGCAGGATGGCATGACAATGGGTCATGCAGTTGTCTCATCCCTACAAATCGAGTTTGCCGATCAACAGGCTTCTGAAGCTCCTGTAGCAGCGTAATGCCAGCGTCTCGGGCTGGTGCTCAAAGCGGACGAACGCCCGCTCCCCGATCCGCTTCAGGGGGGTGTCGGGCAGCACGACGTCGCAGACAAAGTATTTTTTGAAAGCCTGGGGTTTTTCGGTTTCAGTGGGATCGAGGGCGATCGAGCCGCCGCCGGAGGTACTGAGCGCCATGCTGGGAAGCTCATTCGACGCCGCCGGCACCTCCCGCACCATCTTTGCCGGCAGGACCGTTGACAGATTGCCGGCAAGCCTGGCTTCGATCCTCTCCGTCCGGTTCCGTATCTGCTCGACAGAGTCCTGGTCGACAACCACCCGGACGATGGCATGCGAAAAGTCGACCACATACCCCAACGGTTCGCCCTGCTTCACATAACGGCCGGGCATGTCCTCAGGCTGCTGCACCAGAAACGTCCCGTCCGCATGGCTGTGTATCATGAGGCCATGCAACCGCTCACGGGCCCGGTACAGTTCGGCTCTCGCCTTCTCCCGCTCCTGGCGCAGGATCTCCGCCTCAGTGCGGTCAGTGACAAGGCTCTGCAGGTAGCGGGCCTCAACCTCGCGCAGGTTTGCCGACAGCAGGTTCAACTCCTTGTCGAGCTTCGGCGCAACGCAACGGATCAGCAACTCCCCCGGTCGGACATGCGACCCCGGCCGCGCCACGATTTCGGTGATGAAACCGTCAGCGCCTGCCGTGACCTGCGATTCATCGGGGACCCAGACCACGCCCTCGGCAATGGTGCAAGTGGGGAATCGGATCACAAAGGCCACCAGAAGGAGTATCGCGGCGAGAACCGAGCCGATGGCCGCAGTCCGCAGGCGATGCTGGGAGAAGAGCCGCGATGCCGAGGCAGAACGGATCGCCCTGATCAGGGGGACGACGATGAATCCGATGAGCGTCCAGGCAGCAACGATGACGCCGAACAAGAAGTATTTCCCCGCAATATACAGGGCAATGGCAAAGGTTATGAACACCCGGTAGGCAAAGGAGGCGATCCCGTAAAGGGAGAGCCAGAAGGCCTCTTTCAGGTTTGCCGCCGTGCTTTCGGCCTCCCTGATGCCGAACAGCCAGCGCCGTGCCAGGAACCCCCAGTATTCGCCGCTGCGGGTCGCCAGGTTCGGGATCTCCAGGAAATCCGCCAGGATGTAATAGGCATCGTACCGTATCAGCGGATTGCCGTTCATCAGGAGCGTGGAGACCCCGCTGATGATCATGACGTTGTAGGCGACGGTGCGTGCGATGCCCGGCCCCACCTTGGCCCAGACGATCATGGCGATGGCGGCGAGCAGCAGCTCAACGAGTATGCCGGCGGCGCCGACCAGCATCCGCATCCCCTTGCGCCGGAAGGCATATGCTGCCGTGGCATCCACATAGGGGATCGGCATGAAGACCAGCAGCATGATCCCCATCTCATGCACTTCGCCGCCCCATCGCTTGACCGTATAGGCATGCCCGAACTCGTGCAGGATCTTCACCAGCGGGTAGATCAGCGAAAGGATCAGCAGGTTCTCCAGGCTCAGCACCCGCTCCGTGACATTGGCGGTCAGCTCATGCCAATGGATACTGGCAAGGAGCACCCCATAGAAGACCATGCCGGCCCAGAGCAGCATGCCAAACCAGCCGAGCAGGGGGCGGATGAACGGTATCGTCCGGTCCAGGAACCGGTCGGGGTCGAACAGCGGGAAGCGGAGCGAAGTCGGCGACAAGAGATAGGAGAGCAGCCGGTTCCGTTCCACCTTGAGGCTCCGCTCGCTCAGATCGCGCATGTCCGGCGGGAGTTCCGATTGCAGGGCATCGAAGCTGTGGATCTGGGAGAGAAGGTGGATGATCTCGTCCTGGGTGGGGACGGCATCCTCCAGGTGCTGGCAGGCGGCATCCCAGATATCGGCCATGGTCCGCTTGCCGTCCATCAGACCGACGATGAAATAGGCTTCGCTGGAAATGCGATGGAATCTTCCCGACGAGTGGTCCTGCAGTACATACCACTCCCTGCCGCGAAATCTCTGCCGGTGGATCTGGACATGGCTGCGCAACCGCGGCTTCAGCATGGCAACACGGTACCATGCCGGGCTGAACATCTGACGGTCTCTGTTCATGCCGCTTATGGCCACCAGTACCACACCTTCAGCCGGAGCCAGTTCCTGAACTCCCGGGTCCATATAGAGATGAGCCTGCGGCGGTCCACGGAGATCTTTGCCACCCCTTCCATGCCAGGGCGAAGACTGTTGCTGACCAGGTTGAGTTTTGCCTCGACGCGGAAATAGTTCTTCCCTTCCTTCTGCAACGATATGGGGGTGATCTTTTCCACGACGAATGGGAAATTCTTCTCCGCCATGGTCGGCAGGACGAGTTTCCCTGTCTGCCCGGTCTTCACATCGTCAATCTGGTACTCGTCGACCTGCATGATGACCCGATAGGCGTTCAGGGGGGCCACCTCGAACAGCACCTCCCCCTGCTCCACGGCACCGCCGATCCTCTGGCTGAGGTCGCCGCTCACCACAATGCCGTCGAACGGCGCGACAAGAGCGGTTCTCTGCAACTGGCTCCGCACCAGGTTGAGCTGGGCAGCAGCCTGGTCGAGCTGGGAGTTGATGATGTTCGCCTTGGCCCGTTCATCGGCCGCGATGGCTTCCTGGCGCTGGCGCTGGTACTGTACCTGCTGGTTCTGCCATCTCGACTGCTCCAGATGCAGATCCCTGTCGTCCAGGGTGCAGAGGACCGCCCCCTTTTTGACCAGGTCGCCCGAGCGGACCGTTGCCCCCTTGACATAGCCATTGAACGGCGAGGCAATGGATCGCCGAATCAGCGGTTCCAGGACGGTTGTCGCCGTTATGCGGTAGTCGCCGGTTGCCACGGAAAAGAAGATGATCAGCCCCACCAGCGCCGCTGCCAGCAGTTTGCGCCCGACATGACCCGAACCGACCAGCTTGCCCAGTTGCGTCTCGACGGAAGCCCAGACCTTCAGCGGCAGCATGAGATCGTTCTTCCGCTTTGCCTCCAGGATAGGGGCAACCAGGGCGAAGACCCCGCGGCAGACCCTGATCTCCTTTTCACAAAAGGGGATGTCGGCCGGCCGTTCCAGGGTAATGGCGCCATAGTATGCCTTGTTGCCATAGAGCGGGATCGTCAGAACGGATTCCCCGCCCTGCTGGCGCGACAACTCCGCATGATCCCTGACTACGAGCGCCTTGGCGTCTAGCGGCAACGGGAACAGGATCTCGCTCCGCTGGAGGATCGCCTCTTCCATGGCCGTGCCGATACAGCGGACCAGGTTCATGTTCTTGGCTAACTGGGCACTGTGTGACATGGCCTGCAGCCGGATATGATCGTCCCTGAAAACCCCGAGGGAGGCCCGGTCGCATCGCATCAGCGACGCGAGCTCGGTAACGAAGACCATGGCGGCGTCTTTTGCACGCTCCTCAGCCAGGACAGCCGCCAAAAGGTCGAAAGAGGACTTCATCTCGACGAGGGTGCTGTCGCTCCGTTCGGCCTGCTCGCGGCGATGGTGCAACTCCAGCCAGGACGAACCCCACTGCAACTGCTCCATGACATGGCCGAGGGACTCCTCCGATGCGGCCTTCACCTCGACGGCCACGACACCGAACAGCATCTCCCCGATCATGAAGGGGTAGGCAACCGCGTAGGAATTGAGCGTTCCGGGTTCGCCGGACGAACCGCTGCCCGGTGCCGGAAGCTCGGTCAGGAGTCCGCAGCGCTCTGCCAGGACCTGTTCGCAGATATCCGCAAGCCGCTCCGGATCGGCCACCTCTTCCGGCCAGGATGCAACCGGGGCATAGGAGCCGGATTCGGGATCACCGACGACAAGGAGACCCTGCACCGCCGGGGCGATCAAGGACGACTGGAGGGCGAGCCAATGGTAAAAAAAGTCCTCCCCTTCCGCTTCCTTAAAGGAGGACCATCGTTTCTGGAAGGTATCTGCAGAAGTATTCATAGAGAATCAACAGGAGCGGCAATCAGATCCATATCCCCTTCTTATGCGGGCTTTTTTTCGGTTTCTACGGGAAGGCTCCCGAATGCGGCCTCATACTGCTGGATGACCCCGTTCAGGATCAGGGCGAGGCGCTTGGCGGCATAGGGGTTGAGGATGATCCGGTTGGTCAGGTCGATGGTGATCTCCCCCTGCCCCACATTGATGGTCTGATTGGTGCCGAACAGGAGGGAGACCTCTTCGCGGGTGCTTGAGACATTGCACACGTTCGCATAGGTGGTCTTCATGTTCGTGTGGTCCCACTGGATCTTTGCCGTCTGTTCCTCTACGGGGCTCGTTTCTTTCTTGTTCTGTGCGGTCATGGTATGAGGTCTCCTCGCGTGATGGTAACAACCTGGTGGTAATCATCGAATCATGACGGAAGCGGTCCGGCCGGGCGAACGGGGAGCATCCATGCTCCCCGTTCGCCCTCCGTCGCCTGTAGATAGTGTAACATATCCCCGAGAATCATCCGATTCAAGCTCTTTTCCCGCAGCGCAGCCTACCCCCATCGCTGGAAACGACGGCGCCGCGAGTCACGCTCCAGTTTCTCGAAACTGCTCCGGTCGAGACGCGCCGTGCGATCGGCCGCTGCCGCAGGGGTGCCGCCGACCGCCAGTGTCCCTGCAAAAGCCGCAACGAGTTTTTGCCCGGAGAGCTCTTCGTCCGCTGCAGGTTCGGGGGCCGGACTGGTATCGAGAGCTGCCTGCCGTATAGGCAGGGGTTCCGCCAGGGGAGCGGCATCCGCACCGCTGGGCTGCACGTTCGGCTCTGCCGCCGGCTCTCGTGCCGGTGGAGCAGGGTTCTCCCCGTCCGCGTTATAGGAGTCGGAGCGCATGATCAGCGATTCGACATCCTCAGCCGATACCGGCTGGAAGAACCTGATCAGCCTTTCGATCGACTCGCCCGACATGACCTGGTCCGCACCATGGCATGAAACGGCAGGCGCCTCCCACATCTGCGCCATCTGCGGCCCCTCTGCCACGGGGGACGGTGCCGGTTCGCCAAGCACGCCGGCACTCGCTGCAGGGAGAAGTGGAGCGCCGGGGCCTTGTCCATCCCTCGTAAAGGGTGACTGGTAGAGGTCGAACAGGGTGTATGCCAGGAAATCCATCTTCATGACGACCACCGACTCCACCTTGCCGTCCTTCATGACGATGCGGCCATACTCGCCGATCATGACATTGTTGGAGAAACTCCCGTAGAACAGGTCGTTGCCATCCCCGCCCATCATGATGTTGCTGCCCAGAGTGCCGTTCAGGCTGTCGTTGCCACCGATGAAGGGGTCGATGGTCTCGATGGTCATGACACTGCCTGCCCAGGCCACCCGGCCACCGTCGCCGAGCAGGACGTTGCTGCCGCCACCCGCAACCAGGGTATCGCTGCCGGCACCACCGATCAGCGTATCGTTTCCGCTGCCGCCGATCAGCGTATCATTGCCACCCGTGGCGGGGTCCGTGCTGAAGGCCAGTAGGGGGGTGCCGTCGGCGGACAGGGAGACGATCCCGTAATCGCCGAACGCGATCAGATCGGAGTGCCATGCCGCTGCATTGACGGTGTCCGAGCCCCCTTCGCCGAACACTACCAGGACGCCATCCTGGCTCGGACCGGCTGCCGTTGCCGTGATGACGTCGTTGCCGTCTCCAGTCCTGACGATTGCGGCAGTGCCCGGCAACACGCTGTCAATGGCGATATGATCGCCGCCGCTGCCGTACGCGATGTTGATGCCGCCGCTGAACCCGTCTGCAGCGGTGAAGCTGATGACGCCCGAACCGCCGGCATCACCGGTCATGCCGGAGATGCTGCTTTCCGTGATCAGAACGGGATTGAGCGCTGTGCCGCGGCCGGTCGTGTTGCCACGGTCGTTGAGGTTCAGGGTGTTGATGCCGCCACCACCGTCCAGCACCAGGTCCCCGCGGATACCATCCAAAGTGCCTCTCACACTGGATGGTATCGAGGAAACGTTGAAGGTGTCATTGCCGCTGCCGCCAATGAAGGTCGTGGTAACGCCGGCCGGGGTAGCGGTGATGTTCAAGGTATTGCTGCCAGTGCCGAGGGCGATGTTCAGGTTTTCGATTTCTTCATAGTGGATGAAGCCGTCCATGCCGAAACCGGTAATGGTATCGGTGCCGTAGGTGCCGCTGCCGCTCCCGCTGTTGCCGGAATCGTCAAGGATCAGGGAATCGCCGGAGCTGTGGGGCCCCCCGTACACGAACAGTGCCCCATTTATGCCGGACAGCACCCCGCCGCTGTTGCCGCTGCGACTGGCATTGCTGCCGACATAGATCAGGTCGTCGCCGCCGCCGGTCCTGATGATCGTCTGTGCCTCGATACCGGGAAGGATGATGAGATCGTTGTCGCCATTGCCGTTGACGCTGACCGTCTCCGCACTGATCGTGCCGTGGAGGTCGATGACGCTCCCCACCCCGGCATCGGCATCGGCAAAGTCCCCGTAGATTTCCACACCGGTTGCAGCAGCGACCCTACTGCCGCTTTCCAGGATGACATCGTCCCCGCTCTGCAGGACGACCCGTCCCCAGGTGCTCTCGACCGTCACGCCGCTGCGGACCGTGATGTCGTCGCCCGCCGTCGCACCGTCGGTGGAGGTAAGGATGACGTCGTCGGTGGTGGAGCGGATATCGGCCACCACCGTTATCGGACTGCTGGCCGTTATCCGGATCTCGCCGGTCGCCTCGGTGGTGCCGCCGGTGCCGTCACCGGCATTGCCGACAAAGAGAGCGCCGCTGTTGTGGAGCCAGATGCTGCCGGCGACCGAACCTTCCACGTTCGTCACCTGGGTGTTGAGGAAATCGTCCGACCGTCCCACCCCGCTGTCGGAGCGGAGTATCGCCGCCGCTGCAACGATGGCCGTGTCCGTTGTCCCGTTGAGGATGCTCCCCTGGGCCGCCAGATACGCCTTGCCGAGCGGGGTGGAGACCTGGCCGAGCAGCAGGTCCCCCAGGGTTTCGATCAGGTAGACGTTCTGACCCGCGGTTATGTTCACCAGGCCACCTGTTGCGGTATCGACGTCCAGGTCGTTGCCGGCCGCGCCGATGGCGCCGAGTCGGGTGTTCAGGGTGATGTTGGCGGCAAGGACGTCCGGGTCCGGGTTGTCGTTGTCATCCAGGATCGACACGGCTGCCGTAAGAGTGGCATCGCCACCGGCCGTGATCAGGCCGACATTCATGTCGCCGCTCACTTCGGTCAGGAAGATGTCGCCGCCGGCAGTGGCCGTGACCCTCCCCAGCCCCGGCGTGACGCCGTCTGCCAGCGGCAGCTCGGTGTTGAGGGCGTTGCCGCTGGCGCCGATGGAACCGCCCGCAGTCAGGGTGAGGGTATTGGCCATGATGTTCCACTGGTCGTCATGATTGCCGTTCCGGATCGAGTTCGAAGCGGTCAGGGACACGTCGCCTTCGCTGGTATAGACGGTATCGACAACGAGATCGTGATTGACCGCGCTCAGGTCGATGTCGCCGACGGAACGGGCGGTCAGCGCCGACTGGAGCAGATCAACAATCAGCGGATTGAGGCCGGTGCCGATCCTCGTCCCGCTCCCCTCCAGGATAATGCCGCCGCTGGCGCCGCCACCGGTAACATTCGTCTTGCTTCCGCCGGTGACGTCGTAGATGCCGCCGGCAGCCTTGATCCGGATGGCGTCACCGCCGACGATGCTGTCGATGTTGATGTCCTGCTCGCTTCCCAGGTAGACGTGGCTGCCGGCGGTGATGGTGATGGAACCATTCGCCGCGATGTCCACATCGTCGTGCAGGGTGACCTCCAGCGTTGTTGCCCCGCTGTTGGCCGCAAAGATGTCGACGATATTGCCGGCGGCATCCCTGGCGACCATGTCGTCACGCTCGGCAGCAGCCAGGATCAGCCGCTGCTCGGGGCTCAGGTTGGCGCTGTCCAGCGGCAGGGTGAAGGGTTCGTAGCCGCTGATGCCGCCTACACCACCGTTGGGCGTCGCGATGAAGACGTTTCTTGCCGTGATGTTGGCCTCTTCGATCTTGGTCTCGGTATCGGTCTTGGTCCTGAGCAGCGACGGATTGAACGAGGTCTTCAGCTCCTCGTCGGTCCAGTAGTACCCCTCCATCAGGCGGTTGTACTCGTCGCTCCCCACGGTGACATGGTACTGGTAGCCGTCGATCCGGGAGTCGCCGAGGGAGCCGTAGATCAGGTGCAGGTCGTGGTACTCCTGGGTACGTTTGGCGACCAGGTCGGCGATGTCGGCGTCGGTCCAGCCATGGGCCCGGTAATAGGCAAGCTCCAGGTCGGAGAGATGGACCTGGAAGGTCGGATCGTAGACCGACGGGTCGGCCTGCTGTTCGCGGTAGTTCCAGTAGCTGTTGTATTCGCGGGTCTTCAGCCCCTCGTAGGCGAGCAGGTTCTGCTCAGCAGCGGCATCGGCACCCGATTCCAGCGTCAGCTGCATCTTTGTCCAGAGCGCCTCCAGCTGGGTGATGGTCCGCTCGTCGCGGGTATCGTTCGCGTTGTAGTCGAGCAGGTCGCCGTTGTCGATCTGCAGGTGGACATCTCCCAGCACCGAGGTGATCCGGTTCAGATGCAGGTCGCCGGCCGCCTCCTCCAGGTAGATGTCGTTGACCGCCGCGGCAGTCAGGCTGTCGGTATCTGCACTGCCGCTGTCGACGAGCAGCGCCTGGTCTGCACTCCCCAGGCCGCCGGAACGGGAGGTGAGCTCCACGGAACCGCCGCTGATAAGGGAGGCAGCATGGCCGTTGGGGAGTATATCCTGGCCGGCGGCACGGATATCCCGGTCTGCGCTCAGCGTGACATCGCCGGCTGCTGCAGTGATCGTTCCGACGGTGAGCGAGCCGTCGATCTCGTCGATGACGATGTTGCCGCTGTCGCTCACCGCATCGAGATAGCCGCCGGAGAGATCGGTCTGCAGGGCAAGGGCAGCCGTACCGATGCCGTCGGCCGCATGCAGCTCGATGACCGTGCCACCGACGACTGCAGTATCGCTGGCAGCGGTGATCGAGCCGCCGCTGGAGTCGATCGAGGTCGTGCCGCTGCTGTTGACGAGCGCACCCTTGATGATGACATCGGTGGCGGAATCGATGGTGATGCTCCCCGTATCCGAGCCGATGAACTCGATGGCGATACCGTAGTCCGCCTTCTTGCTGACGTTGACGTAATCCTTTTGCCCCTGGGTGAAGATCTGGATGTAATGGTTGTAGGTGGTGGAGAAGATCCACCAGCCGCTGGTGGTGGTGTAGGAATAGGCGTTCACTAGCACTTCGTTGGCCAGGGTCACGTCGATGGTTGTGGAATACGAATCCTCATTGATCCTGGCGTAATCCCAGGTGACGAAGGTGCCGGTATCCAACACCTCTTCGATCCCCGTGTCATACACGGTCACCGAGTTGGGCTGCTGGCCCGGGTCGGCCGAGAGCCAGTCGATCCCCCAGAAGCTGGAGGTAATGTACTCTTTCACAATGATCCGGACCTTGTCATGGCCGGTGACAAAGACATAGCGCTGCCCCGCGTCGGGCTGGTAGCCGTCGGCGGCGGAAAGGTAACGACCCGCCGTGGTCGAGGTGAGGACGCCGTTGACATAGGTCTTGATGTCGTCACCTTCCCGGGTATAGGTGGTGACCGTGGGGGTTGCCCCGGCGATCGGATTGCCGCTGTGATCGAGGGTATTGACGGTATCGACGATCCTGATCACCCCTTCGATGCCGTCGCCACCCGTATCCAGACGGTTGATGACAACGGCATAGCTGGTGTCGTTATGGATGTTGATGGTGCCGTAGCCGTCCACCACCTTCAGGACGGCGTTCGGGTTGGTGTTCATGATCTGGCCGG
Source organism: Geobacter sp. (assembly GCA_009684525.1). Lineage (NCBI taxonomy): Bacteria > Pseudomonadati > Thermodesulfobacteriota > Desulfuromonadia > Geobacterales > Geobacteraceae > Geobacter > Geobacter sp. The sequence goes on along the minus strand of WKKR01000002.1, from coordinate 452,509 downwards.
TGAGCTGCATGAACCCGCCTTCCACGGCAACGGAATCGATGAAGATCTGTTTTGAATCCCGGTCGTAGTAGGCCTCTATGGTGCTGTCCGACGTGGTCTGGAGGGTCAGGTAGCGGCCGAGCGACTCATCGGCCTCGAAGGCGGCGATCTGTGCATCGAGGTTGCCCAGCAGCGTCACGCTCCGGTCGGGGCGGCCGCTCTGGATGGTACCGTTCAGGTTGAGGTAGCGGGCGGTAATGAAGATGTTGTTGCCGGCAATCGTCGGGGTGTCCTGGCTTCCGTACGGCTCGCCGGCGGTGCTGTAGAAGCCGTCGCTGCAGAGGACGAAGTCGCGGCCGCTGGAGATGTCGATGTTCTTCGCCGCGATGGTCTGCCCTTCACCCCCCTTGACGATGACGCTCCCCTTGTTGTTGTAGATCTGCAGGGTCCCCCGCAGGTTCGAGATCGAACCGGCCACCTCGATGTCCGGGGCGGCGGCGCCGGCATACTGGGGCTGGGAGGCAAAACTCGGGTTGAAGGTGCTGCCGATGGAGATGAGAGTGGTGGTCTCGTCGGCATCGGTGGCAACCGTGGTGAAACTGGCCGTGGCGGCAGAGTCGACAGTCGTGTGGAGCAGATCGTAGACCGCGGCGATATCGGCGTTGGAGGTTACCGGGATGCCGTTGAACAGGACTCTGCCTCCCTGCTCCGACGGAATGGTTACGTCACCCACCCGCAGGTAATAGGGGCTGGCGTTGACGATCCTGATGCTGGTATCGTTGTTGCTGTAGAGGTTGCCGCTACCGGTGAGGGTGCCGGCAGTGACCCGGATATTGCCGGAACTGGCCGTGATATCGGGAAGCACGATGTAGGTGACGTTGTAGTTGGTCTTGGGACAGAAGAGCGCATCCGGGTCGTCGTAGCCCGGATCGGACGCATCGATCAGCCCCAACTCCTTGGCCTGCATCTTCAGCTGGGTGATCTGGGCATTGTAGCCGGCAATGGCCGCGGTGTTGCCGTAATGTTCCGCCTTCAGCTCCTGCAGGCGGGCGATCTCGGTGGCGATGCTGACCCCCAGGTCCTCGGTGACCGTGGTGGGGGTGCCGATCCCGGCGGAGATGCCGGAACCGGTGATCGTCACTCCGTTCACGTTGCCGGCATTGACCAGCTTGTACTCCATGGAGAGGCTGATGGTGGTGCCATCGGCGCTGATGGAGGAGATCAGATAATCGCCGTCATTTGCGCCGGAACCGCTGATGGTGATGGTCTGCCCTTCCAGGAAGCCATCGGCGATCCAGCTCCCGGACGCCCTGCTGATCGTGTCGCGGCCGCCATAGACGCTGGCGAAGGTGAGGAGCGGGCTGCCGTCCATGGTCGTGGTATGGATCTGGATGGAGCTGGGATTGTAGCTGGAGACCGAGCAGCCGGTCTGCCCGACAGCTTCCACCAGGGAGAAGGTCTTTTCCAGGTAGATCGTCGCACCGTCCACCGCGGCGATCCGGTAGGAGCCGTCGTTGGCGCTGCTGCCCGAAACCTGGATCACCATGCCGGTGCTGAAGCCGTCGGTCTGCCAGTTCCCGGCCGAGCGGGTGATGGAGTCGCGTGCCTCGGTATGGGAAAGGGTGACCGTGCCGACGGTGAAGCTGGTCTGCACCTGCTCGGCCCCGCGGGCCGTGATGCCGAAGGCGGAGGTCTCGTCCGTCAGGGTCTCGCCCAGCGCCAGGGTGATAGTCGAACCGCTGACGCTCTCGACCAAGTAGCAGCCGTCGTTGCTGGAAGAACCGCCGATATGGATGATCTGGCCGGCGGCAAAGCCGGTCCAGTTCGAACCGTCGTCGAGCAGGATGGTTCGGCTGGCCGCATCGAACGTGACGGTCCGTGTGCCGTTCTGCACCGTCGTATAGTCCGTGTAGGCGATAATCGCCGACGATACCACGCCCGAGGCATTGGCATGCAGCGCCTCTGCCAGAGTGAGCGTGTCGGCGGCCACCGCCGTGATCGTATAGGTGCCGGCATTGACGGTGCCGGTGACGATCAGGGTCTGGCCGACTGCAAAGCCGTTGCTGATGAAGGTGGCATCGCTGGCCGAGCGGGTGATGGTATTGGTGGCCGTATCGAAGGTGAGGGTGAGCGGATCGGTGGCGGACACCGTGGCGCTGGTCTCGTAGGCGAACAGGGAGGTGGGGATCTCGTCGGTGGTGGAGCTGATCGTGTAGAGGCGGCTGTTGGAGACCGTAAGGGTCGTCGCGTTGACGCCGGTTATGAGATAGACACCGTCGTTGGCCGGATCGGACGACCCGGAAATCCGCAGGTACTGCCCGACCAGGAAGCCGTCGTCGATGAAGCTGCCGCTGCCGGCCGCACGCCCGATGGTGCCGGTGGACGAATTCTCGCCGCTGAAGGTCAGCAGCGGATAGACGCTCCCGGCAAGCTGGGCGGAAACCGGTTGCACCGCCTTGATAGTGACGCTGCCCGCCACATGGGCGGTGGCGGCAAGGGTAGAGTCGCTCGTCAACCGCATGATCGTGCCGTCGCCCGAGATACTGGCGATGGTGTAGAAGTTGTCGTTGCTCCCGGCACCTTCCACCACGATATGCTGCCCCGCCACGAAGCCGTCTTCCAGCCAGCTGCCGCTGTCGGCGGCCCTGGTGATGGTGTTCCTGTCGACATCGAAATCGAGGGCCGGATTGCCGGTGGCGACATAGTGCGACACGACGATGCTGCCGTCGCTGACCGCACCAACGCTGGAGGCTGTGAGCGGGGTGCTGACATTGAGCGTTATGGTGGTGTCATCGACGGATTTGATCAGATAGGCGCCATCCATCCCGTCGGTGCCGCTGACCTGGATATACTGGCCGGCACTGAAACCATTGTCGATCCAGCTGCCGCCATCGCCGCGAACGATGGTATCCTCACCCGCGGCGTTGTGGAAGGTCAAAGCCGGTGTCCCGGTCATCGTCACGTTGTTCTCGGCAACGATATTCTCGTCGATGATCAGGAACTGTTTATTGTTCAGGCCGGCCTCGACGGTGCCGTCCACGTTGACGGTGCTGGTCAGGGTGTCCACGCGGCTGCCGCCGGTCTCCTTGATCGATCCCGAGCCGCCGAAGAGGGAGAGGAAATCCCCCAAGAGCTCCATGTAGGCATCCTGGTAGGACCAGTTGCCCGCTGCCGTGTGGGTGCCCCCAATCGCCTGGAGCACCACGTCCTGGTTGCTCCCGATCCAGGCATCCTCCGTCACATCGATGCTGCTGTCGTGGATGATGACCGCATCGGCAGTCGGGTTTGAGCTGACCGGGAAGGCGGTCTTGTTCCAGAGATCGGTGCGGGCAGAGACGGAGAGGGTGTTACGGTGCTCGCCGTCGGCGGTACCCCCGGTGTAGCAGGTGACGTCTTCCACTGCCTGAACGGTCGCACCGTCATTAACGGTGATCGTATTGTCCACCGTGGCGTGGGCAACCGAGATCCCCTGGGCATAGCCGGCCAGGCCGTAGGTCTTGGCATCGGCCTGCGCCTCGAGGTCGACGTCGGTCCAGCTGGAGACATTGATGGCGCCGCCGCTCCTGATGTCAGCGCTGCCGATCACCACTTCGGCTACGTTGGTGTCGTTGTAGATGTGCGATTCGGTCATGGCAGTGGCGACCGCGCCGCCGGCATCGATCTTCGCCTTGTCCTTTGCGGTCACGTCGTTGTAGGCGGTGAGGCTGATGTCGCCATTGCCGCCGTTTCCCGCGGTCACGGTCACCGATGCATTGTTGCCGATGGTGACATGGGTCTCGTTGGAGATCTCCGTCTTGCTGGTGCCGGCCGGGAAAGCCCCGACACCACCCGAGGCGGAGATCAGGTTGTAGCCGCTGAGCCACTCCTTGTCGACCCGGTTGTCCGCTTCCATCTCCAGCTGGTTGGCATCGATGACGGCGCTGGCACCGATGGCTGCAGTAACGTCCGCATCGACGCCGTTGCCGATGGTGGCGCCCGAGGCATCGATGACGCCACCGGACGAACTATCGGTCGAACCGTTGAACTTCGCCGTATGGTCGGCGGTGATCGCCAGGCTCGCCACATCGATGCCGTTGCCGCCCCCCTTGCCCCCGACCGACGCCAGCGTGACGCTGGTGCTGTCGGTATACGCTTCGGAAGCAGCTACCGCAACCACGCCGCCGGTACCAGAGACGGCAGAGGCGATATTCTCTTCAATGCCCCCCGCCGTAATGGAGAAGGCACCGCCACTGGCACTGACACCATCGGCCAGGCATGCGTTGATGGTGCTGTCGCTGGAGGCGGTGGCGCTGTTGCCGCCAACGGCAACGACTGCGCCGTTATGACCCGAAGCGGTGCTGTGCTGGGCGCTGGCGAGATCGGCAGTGATGGTTGCCGTACCGGATATGTCGAGGCTGCTTCCGGTCTCGGCAGTGGCGTAGACCTTGCCGTCGCCCTTGGCGATGCTCTCGGTGGCGAACACCCCGACAAAGCCGCCACTGGAGCCGGTGGCCGTTGCAGTCGCCGAAACATTGCCTGCAGGCAGCAGCTGACGGGCGGTCAGCACAAGCGTGACCGCCTCGATGGTGGCATCCTGACCGATGGTTGCATGGATCTCCGGTGAGGCCTCTGCCTCCGCCTTGGAGCCGCCTACTGCCACGGCGCCGGCGCTGACACCGGTAGTTGCTGCACTGGCATCCACGGTGGAACGGGCATCGACCGTCACCGCGTTCGCCCCGGTAACCGTGGTATCGGCGCCGATCTCCGCCGTCACGTCCGGCGTGATCTTCGCCGTGGAGCTATTGACCCCGACCGCCACCAGGCCGCCGCTCACCGCATCGGTCACGGCGCTCGCCTTTTCGAAGTCCGTTGCCTTGACCGTCAGGTCGTGCACCGATGTCAGGGTCGCCCCGTCGATATGGGCACTGGTGCTGCCGTCGTTGGTGGCCGTCGCCTTCATGACGCCGACGCCGACGCCGCCGGCGGCGACACCGCCACTGGTGGCGCTGGTCGTGTTGTTGGCCAGGGAGGCGACGGTCATGTCGCCGGTAACCGTCAGGCTGGCGCCTGAGGCGACCCTGGTGTTGAGGATCGCGGAGCCGGTTGCCGTTGCTTCGGCACCATTCACGGAGACGACCCCGCCGCCGGGGGCGCTGGCGTCGGCCGTGGCTCCCTTGGCGATGATGGTGCCGTCCTCATTGGTGTTGTGCCGCGACTGCAGCAAGACGCTCTGGGCAGAGATGACCGCGTTGCTGCCGAGATAGGTCTCCAGGTCAGGCGACAGGGTGGCCACGGACTTGGAAGTCCCGACGCCGACCAGACCGCCGGCGATGCCGTCACCCTGCGACGTCGACGAGCCTTCGGAAACGGAAGAGACCACCAGCGCACCCGTAAGTGTCAGATGCGCGGAATCCGCCACGTATGCCTTCAGGGTCGGCGTGACGGTGGAGGAGGCGTCGGCGCCGTTGACGCCGACCAGTGCCCCGCCACAGGCCAGGGCGGAGGCATCGGCGGTGATATCCGTCGCCGCAGCCACGGTGAGATCCTGGGCGCTGACGGAAGGGGTCGCGACATAGGCCCTGACGTCCGGATTGACGGTCACCGTGGACTGGGAGGAGCCGACGCCGACGCCGAGGGCAGCGGCCACGCCGATGGTCTCCGCCGATGCCGCGGCGGTGAGACCGGCCTCGACCAGGAGCTCGCCCGTCAGGTTGATATCTGCCGCACTGCCGGTAAAGGCCCTGACCGTCGGATCGATCCGGGTTTCGGCGTAGTTGACCGCCACCCCGGCACCGATACCGCCGGAGACCGCGATGGACATGGTATTGACTGAAATGTCGGCAATGGCCTGGACAGCGACATCGACGACGCTCAGCCCCGGCTCCTTGCCGATCTTGACGATGTCGGTCCCCTGGCTGTCACCGATGGAGGCCTGGGTTGTGCCGCCGACGTGGGCCATGGACTCGGCAGCGCCCGCAGCGGCCAAGCCGCCGGCATTGACGCCGATCGAGAGGGAATCGATGGCGACAAGGTTCTCCGCCCGCACCGCCAGGGTCTGCGCCTGCCGGACCTCGGAGCTGCCGGCGATCGATGCGGTGATGTCGCTGAAAGAGTCATTGCCGGCATAGGCGTTGCCGCCCGCACCGATGACCCCGCCGGAAACGTTGATGCTGATGGTGTCGACGGCTGAACTGTCGCCGGCATAGACGACCAGGGAATTCGTTGCCCTGAGGATCGATGCGCCGCCGACCGTCGTCGCTACCGTGTTGTCGAACAGGGTGTAGGAGTTGGCGCTGCTCCCACCCAGGCCGAGCGCACCGCCGACACCGGCGGCCAGCGAGAAGACCTTGCTGCCGGAAAGCGTCTCAACCGAGATGTTGGCAGCGGTAACCGTGGCATCGCTAAGGGTGGCGCTGATGTCGTTGGCGATGGTGTTGCTGGAGACCGCCGCGCAGCCGCCCACGCCTGCGGACACGGCAACGCTGACCGCCAGGGAGATGATGTTCGCCTCGCCCCAATCAGCCCCTTCACCGGATGCGGCATTGAGATAGCTGTCGGTCTTGTCGCGGTCACCCGAGCCGAGATCCTGCACCAGGAAGCCTGAGGGGCGATTGCTGGCCGCCTTGTCGCCTGCAGTCACCGTCACCGTCCCGTTCAGGGCCGTAACGGTGGCATCGCTGACATCCGCCGCAATGGTGCTCTTGATGGAGTTGACCGCCACTGCGCCGCTCAGCGAGCCGATGAACGAAGCCGACAGCCCGGCGGCCAGGGTGCCGATCACCGGCGAGGAGGTGGCGCTGACCAGGACATTGCCGGCGGAGATGACGGTGGCATTGTTGCGGATACCGGCCTCGACGGTATCGGCGATGTTGTTGACCGCTACTGCGGCACCGGCTGCGACAACGCCGCCGGCCATGCCGGCAACGGTCACGTTGCCGATGATCGGACGGTCGCTGGCGGTGATGGAGACCGAACCGGTGGCATCCAGGAAGCTGTCGTCGACATACGCCCGGACGCTGTTGCCGATGGTGTTGACCGAGACCGAGGCACCCAGCGCCGCTACGCTTGCGATCCCCACGTTGCCGGTCAGGGAACCGATCACCGACAGATCGGAGGCGTCGACGGTAATGGTGCCGCCGGCCGCCACGTCGGGCGCATTGGTGATGTAGGCGCTGGTCTCGTTGGAGGTGGTGTTGACCGAGACCGAGGCGCCGGCGCCGATGGCTCCGCTCGGGCTGCCGACCGTAATGCTGCCGATGACCACCGTCGTGTCGGCGTCGAGCCCGATGTTCCGGGTAGCATCGAGGTTGCTGCCGTCCACAGAGGCGGCGACCGCATTGTCGATGGTATTGACCGTCACCGCCCCGCCGACGGCAAACCCGCCGCTGGAGATGGAGAGCGCCAGCACGCCGATCACCGAGGTATCGCTGGCCGAGATCAGGATGTCCCGCCCCGCAACAGCCGAGGCGCTCTGACTGCCGTTGACCAGGCTGCCGCTCAGATACGCCCTGGTCGTATTGGCGATGGTATTGACGCCCACCGCGCCGTCGATGGCGACCGCGCCGCTGGAGCAGCTGGCGGCGATGTTGCCGATGACGGCGGTGCTGGTTGCCCTGAACCTGATGTCGCGGTCTGCCTGGAGAGAGCTGTCGCTGGCATAGGCGGCCACCTGGTTGGCGATGGTATTGACCGAAATCGCGGCCCCCAGCGAGACCCCGCCGATCTGGAGGGAGCCGGCAACAACACCGATCACCGAGGTGTCGCTGGCGCCGACAACGATGTCGTTGCCGGCACTGAGCACCGAGCCGCCGATGACGCGGCTGACGGTCTCGTCGGCCAGGGTGTTGACCGCCACGGTGCCGCCGGCGGCGAAGATCCCCAGGGTGCCACTGACGGCGAGGGTGCCGATGATGGCATCGCTGTCGCTGGACATGACGATGTCGCGGCCAGCGGTCAGGGTCGCGGTCTCGACGCTGGTCCTGACCGTGTTGGCAATGGTATTGACCGCCACGGCACCGCCGACGGTAGCACCGGTGATGGAGAACTGGAGCGCACCGGCGATGGCGCCGATGACACTGGTGTCGGATGCCGAGAGACTGATATCCCTGCCGGCATCGACCTCTGCCGGGGTCGTCGTGGTACCGCTGACCGCTGCCTCGGTGATGTTGGCGATGGTGTTGACCACCACCGAGCCGCCGGCGGCGAAGAACTCGGCCCCGGCGCCGCCTACCGCCACGGTGCCGATCACCGACGTGTTGTCGGCAGCAAGCTTCAGATCACGCCCGGCAGAGAGGGTGCTGTTCGCGGCCTTGGCCCGAACGGTATCGGCAACGGTGTTGACCGCCACCGCCGCCGAGATGGCCGCGCCCTGGGCGCCGTTGACCGAACCGGCCAGGTTGCCGATCACCGAGGTATTGCTGGCGCCCAGATCGAGATCCTGCAGCGCCGTTACGGTAGAACCGCTGATCAGCGCCTCGGAGATGGCCACCAGGGTATTGACGCTCAGCGAGATGCTGGCGGCGAACCCCTGGGCGCCGCCACCGGATACCGAGAGGTTGCCGATCACCGAGGTGTTCGAGGCATCGAGGGCGACGTCGCGTCCGGCATAGAGGACGCTGCCGGTCTCTACCCGTGACGAAGAACGGCTGACGATGGTGTCGACCGATATGGCGCCGCCGACGGCGACCCATTGGGCACCATTGACCGAACCGGCTGCCCCGGCCACCACCGAGGCATCGCCGGTGGTCAGCAGGATATCCTTGGCAGCGTTGTAATGCGAATCGGCAGCAACCGCCTCGATGGTATCGCTGATCGTATTGACCATCACCGAGACGCTCCCGGCACCGCTGCCGGCAAAGGCGCCGGCAACGGCGATGCCGCCAATCACCGAGGTGTTGTGCGCCGCAAGGTCGATGGTACCGAGGGCGGAATCGAGGACGATGGTTTCGGTCACCGTCGCCAGGGTCAACTGGACCGCTGACTCGGTGCTGCCGTAGGCCTGGTTGGAGGTCTCGGCAAGCTGGATGGTGTAGTCGTCGACCCGGATGACGTAATAGGTGGCATTGTCGCGCAGGCCGCTGAGCTGGCTGGTGCCGTTGCCGTGGTAGACCACCAGGTCGTCGGTCTGCAGGTTATGCGCCGTGGTAAAGGTGATACTGTCGTTCTGGTCGTCGACAGTAGCGGTGGGATCGAAATCGAGCAGCACGGTCGTCGACAGGGCCTGTCCGTCGCGGCTCTTGATCTCCAGCGCCGGCGTATGGTCGGCAACGGCGATGTCGATCGCTTTGCCGCTGGCCGCGTCCTCGGCCGAAGCGGCCAGGCCGATGGTATCCGCATCGACCAGGATGGTGTAGTAGGTCCGGCCGTTTTCCAGACCTTCGATGCCGTTGGCGCTGTTGTAGTAGACGAACGCCTCGCCCTGGGCCAGGCCATGGGCGGATGCGAAGGTGATTTGGTCGGTCGCAGCATCGACCGAGAAGCTGCTGAACTCCACCGACGTGACCCGCAGTCGCAGCAGGTGCTGTGCCGTCGCCGCAGTGGCCAGAGGCGTCAGGGTCAGAGCGGAGCCGCTCTGGGCAAGGAGCGCGGTCGACGCCAGCTTGATGGTCGTTGCGTCCACCCGGATGACGTAGTAGACCGTGCCGTCGACCAGGCCGATGTCGTCACTGCCGTCATGGCTATAGATCACCTCGTCGCCGGTGACGAATGAATGCGGAGAGCTGAAGACGATGCTGTCGCCGGCAATCGTCTGCGGATCGAGACTGCGCATGCCGGCTTCGAGCAGGCTGCCGTCACTGGAGGAACGGACGACATCGACGATGGTGTTCACGGCTATGGCCGCGCCGATCGAGGCCGTCCCCGCCCCCTGGACCGACCCGGCCAGGGTGGCGATGACCGCGGTGTTGTCCGCATGCAGGTTGATATTGCCCAGCGCGGTGAGCGTGGAGTCGTTCGCATGGGACTCGGTGGTGCTGACGATCTGGTTGACGGCAACGGAACCGCCGGCGGCGACGGACTGGGCAAACTGGCCGCCTACTGCCAGGCTGCCGACGACACCGACGGTGTCGCTTTCGAGCGTGATCGAACCGCGAGCCGCCAGGCTGCTCCCTTCGACGGCAGCAGTGACCGGGTTGGCGATGGTATTGACGGTCACTGCCGCACCGACCGCTGCCGTCTGTGCGATCTGCAGCACGCCGGCCATGGTCGCGATGGCCGAGACATCACGCGCCGTAATGGCGATATCTCCGCCGGCAGTGAGGGACGACGCAGTGGTGCCGCTGTTCCTCACCGCTGCCGTGGTCGTGCTGGTCAGGGTGTTGACCGCCACCGAGCCGCCGAGGGAGAAGCCCGCGGAGCCCTGGATGCCGGCTGCCATACTGGCGATGACGCCTATGTTCCGCGCATCGACGCCGATGTCTCCCCCGGCGTTGAGCGTGCTCCCCTCGATCCGGGCGGTGAGGTCCTTGACCATGGTATTGACGGCGACCGCGGCCCCGGCGGCAAGGCTCTTCGCCCCCTGGAACGCCCCGGCGAATGCGCCGGTCACCGAAACATCCAGGGCCGACAGGGTGATATCGTTGGTCGCGGTCAGGGTCGATCCGGTCAGGTAGCTGTCGGTGGTGCCGACCATGGTGTTCACCACCACCGCACCGCCTGCCGCGTAATTCCCGGCCCCCTGGCCGGCCGCGGCCAGACCCGCGGTGATCGCCGTGTTGCGGGCTGCGAGATCGATATCGTGCGCGGTCAGGACGGTGCTGTTCGCCATCCCGGCAGAGACGGTCCTGATCGAGGAATTCACCGCCACGGCCAGACCGAAGGCCCCCTTGCCGGCCCCCTGGACCGCCCCGGCACCGGCCACGGCCACCGACACGTCGAGGCTGTCGAGCCCGATATCATGGCCGGCCGAGACGGTGGAATCCGTGATGACCGCGGCTGTGGTGCCGACCAGGGTGTTGACCGTCACCGAACCGCCGATGGCGTAATCTTTCGCCCCCTGCCCCGCCACGGCCAGGTTGAGGACCGCGGCGACATTGGTGCTGTCGAGGGTGATGTCATGCCCCGCATAGAGGCTGCTGCCGTCAACCGTCGTGGTGACGCTGTTCACAGCGGTGTAGACCGACACCGCCACGCCGGCGGCGACCTTGCCGGCCCCTTGGAACGAGCCGGCACCGTTCAGTGCGCCCGAGGCGTCGAGGGCGGAGAGCGCTATGTCGTTGTCCACATAGACGGTGGAATCCAGGATCTCGGCAGCCGTGGAGGTAACGACCGTACCGACGGCGAATGATCCGCCGACAGCCCACTCCTTGGCCCCCTGCCCGGCAATGGCGATGGTCGCCAGCGCACCCCAGCGATGGGCCGATACGGAAAGGGCTCCGCCACGATCGGCGGCGCTGTTGACCGCACTCTTCTCCACCCTGGCCCTGGTCGAGCCGACCACGGTATTGACGGCAATGGCGGCACCGATGGCAGCCTTCTCCGCCCCTTCGCCGGTACCGGCAAGGTTGAGCACCACCGATCCGTCCTCGGCCGCAACGCTTGTGGTGGCGTCGGCAGAGACCACGGCACCCAGGATAGAGGCGTCGGTATCGTAGACCAGCGTGTTGACGGCCACCGAGCCGCCGAGGGCATACTTCTCGGCACCTGCCCCACCGGCAGCGACGGTGCCGAGATAGGCGTTGTTCGCTGCGGTGACGGAAAGATTCCTGCCACTGGAGACGGTCAGGTTGTCTGAACCGGTCCGGTCTCCCCAGATAGCGCTTTCGACCGTGCTGACAACGGTGTTGACGGCGATGGAGGCACCGACGCCGGTGGCACCCTTGCTCGACTTCCCGCCCTTGACGCCGATGCCGAAGGTCCCGGCCAGGGAAGCGGCTATGGAGGTATCGGTCGCGGTGACGCTGATGTCGCCGCCGGCACTGACCGCATAGGTGTCCAGATGATCTGTCGCGCCGATGTAGCTGACGGTATCGCTGACGATGGTCGTGGTGGCCACGGACACGGAGGCGGCGATGCCACCGGAGGATTTGGCGCCCGACAGGGCCACTGAACCGACAATCGACGTATTACGGGCGGAGACGGCGATGTTGCCGCTGCTGGTAATGGAGGAATCCTCCAGGTACCCCTTGGTGCTCTTGACGAGGACGGTGGTTGCGATGGCCGGGCCGACGCCGGTGGTGCCCGATGTTACCGATACGCTGCCAGCCACGGTGCCGCAGATGGAGGTGTCGGTGGCGCTCAGGGTGAGGTCCGCCACGCCAGTGACCGTGCTGTCGCTGATGCAGGCCAGGGTGCTCTCGACACCCACCGAGGTCGCGCTGGAGATGCCGACCGCACCCCCCTTGTCCTTGGTCGAGACCGCGCCGGTGGCGGCCAGTGCGCCGTGGATGCCCGTACTGGTCGCGTTCAGGGTCAGGTCGCCACTCATTGCCAGGGTCGAGTCGACGATGCTCGCTTCCGTGGTGTCGACAACGATGTCGGCGGCAAGGGAGATGCCGATGCCCGCGGTCCCCTCTTCCGCCTTGGAGGATATGGCGACGGAGCCGGCAGCAGCGACGTTGACCGTGCCGTTCACCGCGCTCAGCTCGATATCGGTCGCATCGAGGACCGTTGCGTTGGCGATCCGGGCCCTGGCCGTCTCGATGGCGATGTTGGCCGAGACGTTGCCGGAGAAATTGACGCCCCATTTGGAGAGCTTTTCTTCGGTCTTCTTCTCTTCGTTATCCTCTTTCTTCCAGACCTTCTGCAGCGCCTTCTGGTAGTCGGCCCAGCCACCCTTGTGCAGCAGCTGGTTCAGGCTCTCCACGGCGACAACGGGGGTCTTGATGACCTTGCCGATGGTACTGACGATCGTAATGGGTGTCTTCAGCTTTTCCTGCAGATTCTTGCTGAAATCGCCGGCGCTCTTGGAGACCGAGTCGGGTACCGGCTGGGAGGCGGAGACCACGGCGGAGAATGCCCCGGAGAAACCGTTGTTGTCAGCCTTGACCGCAATGGCGCCGTCCGAGGAGACCGATCCGGTTCCGGCAACGGTTTCGTCGGGGTTGCCGATCATGGCCTCGGTGTCGCGATAGAGCACGTTGACCGCCGCAGCAAGCCCCACCCCCGCGGCCTTGCCGAAGGCGGCGCTGCCAGCTGCATTGACCAGCACCGTGTTGTCGTGTGCCTGCACCAGGAGCGAGGCGTCGCTCCCCTCCAGGGCAGTTGCCCCGGTGATGATCGTTGCATCGCCGTCGATATGGGCGGTGGTCTGGTTGATGACCGTATCGATGGAGATGCCGGCGCTCATCGTGGAGGTTTTCGATTTGGAACTGACCGGGACCAGCGCCACGTTGATGACCTTGGTGTCCGCGACCACCGACAGGGTCTCGGCAGTGACCTTTGCATCGCCGCGGATCTCCGCCGAGACGTCGTTGTAGTTGACGTCCACCAGCAGGCTGAGGCCGCCGCCGCTGTTGGATTTTACCCCGAAGGGGGAGACGAAATCGCCGATGGCGCCGCCCGGGATGATCCCGGAGAGATTGACCGTCGTCATGTCGCTGCTGGCACTGACCAGGACGTCCTGTTCGCTGGAGCGGGGCGTATTCTGGTTGACCTGTGCGCCCGTATCGATATAGGCATGGCTCTCGTTGAGCAGGATCAGCACGTTGACCGCACCCTGGGCCGAGAAACCGTCCGACTCGCCGTAGCTTCGCGCCCAGGTCGAGGTGAAGTTGCCGTGCAGGCCGACCAGCCAGTCCGATGACCAGTCCTGGAGGCTGGACTGGATCGAGGTCCCCATGTTGAAGGTCTTCAGGGCATTGAACAGAGAGCCGGCATTGCTGGAGAACTTGGCTATCCCGTCGCTCAGGTCGTTGTAGATACTGGTGTAGCCCGACTCCCAGGGGATCGAGGTGCTCGATGTGATGGAGATCGAGCCGGGTGCATCGACAACGGCATTCTGGCCGATGAAGGCATCGGCCTTGTTGAGCATGAAGCCGAAGGCAATGGCGCCGCCCAGGGCCGTCTGCTTTTCAGTGGCGCTGTCCTTTGCCTTGTTCACCCCGGAGATGTCGCTTTCGGAGTTGATCTTCGGGGCATCGGAGGTTGTCGCCGAGACGAGGATGTCGCCATGGGCGGAGGTCACCGAGGCGTTGTCGCCGATCCGTGCCACCGTCGTGTTGGTAGTGACGGAGACCGCGGCAGCGCCGGAGAGCGCCAGGTCGTTGAGCACGCTGGAGGATTTCGACGGCTTGTCCGACGGAGCCTTGGAGGTGCTGGTGCTGCTCTTCTGCACCAGGGTGGTGTCCTTGCCGGACATGAACGAGGAATAGTTCTTGAAACCGCTGGCCAGGTTCTCGTTCTTCGCACCCGGCACATGGTAGCGCGGCTGGTTCCTCTTGATCAGCTTGACGTTGACGCCGTTACCGGACATGAAGGCATCGTAGTTCGAATAGTAGTCGCGCGGATTGTAGGCCTTGGTCGGGGTGGTGCTGCCGGTGCCGGTTTCCTCGTCCTCCGGCTCTTCCGGCTCGAAGGAAACGGCTGCCTCGGCGGTGTTCTCGTCGCTGGAGAGCGACGACGTAACCGAGACATCCTGGCCGGCAGTCACCGTACCGTCGATGGCCGCGGTAGCGGTGCCGGTAAAGACCGAAACCGCCACGCCCAGGGCGAACCGCCCCTCTGCCTCTGCACCGACGGACTGGCTCTTGGTGATGTCGGCGCTGACGGAGAGTGAGCCGCCGATATCCAGGGTCGAACCGGAGGCTATGACCGCACTCGCCTCTGCCACGCCGACCCCGACACTGACCGTGAACTTCGGCAGCAGATCGAGCTTCTCCTTCAGGTTTTCGATGAAGTCGATCTTCAGACCCGACACGAACCAGTCACCGAGCTTGAAGGGCAGCCAGCGCGCATCCGATTCTGCCGTGGCATCGATGGTGCTTTCGGCCGTGGCGCTGACCGTCATGTCGCCGCTGGTGACGATATCCACGCCCGAACCGACGTTCACCCGCGCCGTGGGAACCGAGACGGCGACGGCGATATTGACGATCGGCAGGCCCTGGATCTTCACCGTGGCGTTGGTCAGGGCCGTTGCGGACAGGGTGAGGCTGTCGGCCTCGATCAGGGTGTTGCTGCCGGTGATATCCACCGTTGCCGTGGCGACGGACAGGGCGACCGGGGAGATATCGAAGGTCGGGATGATATTGGTCGAGAACAGGGAGTCGATGCCGCTGATAATCTCGACGATCTGCCCCTGGAGGTCTTTCTGCTTGGTCAGCGTATGCCCTTCGCCCGCGGCTGACGACGGATCCAGATCGATGCATTTCGGATCGGTCGCCAGCGCATCGGCGCTGCTGGCGGCCAGCCGGATGGTCTCCGCATCGACGACGATCACATAGTAGACCGAATTGCCGGAAAGCCCGCCGATGGCGGTCCCGTCCTCGCCGACGGCGTAGATGACGGCATCGCCGGTCGAAAGGCCGTGCGGCTTGGTGAAGGTTATGCAATTGCTCGCGCTGTCCACCGCTGCCGGGGCAAAGGTCAGCCCCTTGTCCTCGAAGAGGCTCGCATCGCCCGCCTCGGCCGTGATGCTGACGGCGCCCCCCTTGATGACGGCATCCGTAACGGTCACGGAAGAGGACTCGAAGTCGAAGGGGAGATAGAGGGCGCTGAGGAACGTCTTGAACAGTTCGGGCATCGGCCCCAGGAGTTCGCCGATGATCCCCCCCTCGGGGGTGTCCGTTCCGAAGAGGACGACGCTGCCCGCCTGGTAGCTGCTGCCGGCTTCCGTCTGCGCCAGCAGGCTGGCTCCGGCCTTGATGACGACATTCTGACCCTGCAGGGTGATGTTGCCGGAATCGCCGATGGATGTGCCGTTCAGGTAATCGGCACCGCTGATGTTCCGCGATGAGATGAGAACCCCTTCGTTCACCGTGAGGGTGCCGTTGGAGATGATGCAGATATCCCCTTTGACCAGCAGGTCGTAATTCAGGGTGATAGCGTCGGGATCGTAGATGCTGAGCGAGCCGATGGCGCCGGAATAATCGTACTGGTCGTCGCCGTAGCCGCCGGCATAGATGTCGTTGCCGCCGCCTCCGCTCATGGTGTCGTTGCCGCCGCCGCCGTAGAGGATATTGTTGCCGGCATCGCCGGTCAGGCTGTCAGCGAATTCCGAACCGAGCAGGTTCTCGATCCCGCTCAGACTGTCGCTGTTGCCGAAGCCGTCGGTCGCCGTCCCGGTTGCCAGCGAGGCGTTCACCCCGCCCGTGTCATGGGCATAGGAAGCGGTGTCGCTGCCGCTGCCGCCGATCAGGGTATCGTTACCCGCGCCACCCTCCAGCAGGTCGTCCCCGCCCATCCCCTGCAGGATGTCGTTACCGGCCCCGCCAAAAAGGTAGTTGTCGGCATCGTCGCCGGTCAGGGTGTCGTTGTAGGCAGAACCTGCCAGGTTCTCGATCCCGTCCAGGGTGTCGCTGCCGGCGCCGCCGGTGTTCTGGGCACCAGTCGCCCCCAGGTTGACGGTTACACCTGCCGCCGCATGGGCATAGGACACGGTATCGCTGCCGGCCTCGCCGTACAGCAGGTCGTCGCCAGCGCCACCTTCGAGGATGTCGTCGCCCGAACCGCCGCGGATCGTGTCGCTGCCAGCGCCGCCTGAGAGGATATTGTCGGCGGCATCGCCGGTCAGGGTGTCGTTGTAGGCCGAACCGGCAAGGTTCTCGATCCCGCTCAGGCTGTCGCTGCCGCCGTACCCGTCGGTCGCCGTGCCGGTCGCCAGCGAGGCGTTGACCCCTGCCGTGTCGTTGGCATAGGAGGCGGTATCGCTGCCGAGCCCGCCGATCAGCGTATCGTTGCCGCCGAGACCGAGCAGGGTGTCGTCGCCGGCGCCGCCGTTCAGGATGTTGTCCAGGCTGTCGCCGGTGAGGATGTCGGCAAAGGCAGAGCCGTAGAGGTTCTCGATGCCGCTGGCGCTGTCGGTGCCGCCGTCGCCGTCCTTGCCGCTGGCAGTACCGCTGGTGGTCGCCTCAACCCCAGTAGCGGCGAGGAGATAGGAGGCGGTATCGATACCGCTGCCGCCGGCGAGGGTGTCGTTGCCCGCACCCCCTTCCAGCCAGTCGTTGCCGCTGTCGCCAGAAAGCTGGTCGTTGCCCCTGCCGCCGAAGAGACGGTCAGCCCCCTCGCCGCCGGCAAGGATATCGTCGCCGGCACCGCCGTAGAGGGAGTTGTCGGCAGCGTCACCGGCGAGGGTGTCATTGAATTCGGACCCGTACAGGTTTTCGATGCCGCTCAGGGTGTCGCTGCCGGCGTTGACGGTATTCTGGGCGCCGGATAGGCCCAGCGATACCGTCACCCCGGCCGTTGCGGTGACATAGGCTGCCGTGTCCCGGCCACCGCCGCCGGAGAGCTGGTCATCGCCGAGGCCGCCTTCCAGTATGTCGTCGCCGAGACCGCCGAACAGCTGGTCGTTGCCGGCGCCGCCATCGAGGCGGTTGGCAGTGTCGTCGCCGGTCAGGATGTCGTTGAAGGCCGAACCGCTCAGGTTTTCGATCCCGTCAAGGGTGTCGCTGCCGGCGCTGCCGGTGTCCTGGGCGACCGGGTTGCCGTTGGCGTCCACCATGCCGAGGGTAACCGTAACGGCAGCCGTGGCATCGGCATAGGAGGCGGTGTCGCTGCCGGCACCGCCGATCAGGGTGTCGTTGCCGAGGCCACCGGCAAGGATGTCGTCACCGGCCAGGCCGTAGATCGTGTTGTCAGAGGCGTTGCCGGACAGGGTGTCGTTATAGACCGACCCCACCAGGGTTTCGAAATTGGCCAGGGTGTCGCTGCCGGCCCGCACCGTGTTCTGGGAAGTGGTCAGCGCCAGGTTGACCGTGACCCCGGTGTAGGGGTTGGCGTCATCGGCCGTCACCTCGACCTCGGCATAGGAGACGGTATCGGTCCCGCCGGCACCGTCCAGGATGTCGTCGCCCAGGCCGCCGACGATCAGGTTGTCGCCGCTGTCGCCGGTGAGGGTGTCGTTATACGCGGAACCGACCAGGTCTTCGAAGCCGCTGACGGTGTCGCTGCCCGCGCCACCCGTATCCTGCGCCAGAGCCAGACCGCTGCTATCCGCCTTGTTCAGCACCACCGTCACGCCGGCACTTGCCGCAGCATAGGAAAGGGTGTCGCGACCGCTGCCGCCGATCAGGAGATCGTTGCCGGCGCCGCCGGCGATGACGTCGTCGCCCGCCCCGCCATCGATGGTGTTGTCCGCGTCATTGCCGCTCAGGGTGTCGGCGTAGTCGGAGCCGGTGATGTTCTCGAAGCCGGACAGCCAGTCACTGCCGGCACCGAGCGTGTCCTGCTGGTCCGTTGTCCCGAGATCCACGGTAACACCGGCCTCGGCATCGGCATAGGATACCGTGTCGGTACCGGTGCCGCCCCGGAGCGTGTCGTCGCCATCGCCCCCCTGGATGATGTCGTTGCCGGCCATGCCGTCGATCACATCGGCACCGGCGCGGCCGTCCAGCCGGTTGTCCGCACCGTCTCCGATCAGGATGTCGTCATACTCGGAGCCTTCGATGTTTTCGATGGCAACCAGTGTGTCGCTGTCGCCGTAACCGTCGGTGGCGCTTACCCCCAGTTCGATATCGACCCCGTCGGCGTCGCCGCTGTAGGAAGCGGTATCTGAGCCTACGCCGCCGTTGAGGATGTCCGCGCCGCTGCCGCCGAACAGGCAGTCGTCGCCGTCATTGCCGAGCAGGGTGTCGTCTCCTGTCCCGCCCACCAGGATGTTAGCCCCGCTGTCCCCTGAAAGGGTATCGTTATAGATGGAGCCGATCAGGTTCTCGATGCCGGTCAGGGTGTCGCTGCCTGCCCGCACCGTGTCCTGCGCCGTGGTCAGCGACAGGTTGACGCTGACTCCGAGGGTGGGGTTCGCGTCATCCTCGGCGACCTCGACATCGGCGTAGCTGGCACCGTCGTTGCCGTCGCCGCCGATCATCACGTCGTTCCCGGCGCCCCCTTCGAGGAGATCGTTGCCGGCTTCGCCGTAGAGCGTATCGTTGCCCAGCCCGCCGGCGAGCAGGTCGTCACCGTCGCCGCCGTAGATCGTGTCGTCGCCGGCATCGCCGTCGATCCAGTTGACGTTTGCGTCGCCGATCAGGATGTCATTGCCGGCGGACCCGACCAGGTTCTCGATCTCCGTCAGGCTGTCGCTGTCGCCGTAGCCGTCGGTGGCCGAAACGCCGAGAGCAACAAAGACGGCACCCGGATCGTATTCGTAGGTGACGGTGTCACTGCCGTCGCCACCGGCGAGGGTATCGTTGCCGCGCCCTCCCATCAGGACGTCATCGCCGGCGCCGCCGGAGATGACGTTGTCCTGCCGGTTGCCGAAGAGGAAATCGTCGTAGGCAGACCCCTGGAGGTTCTCGATGTCGGTCAGGGTGTCGCTGTCGCCGAAGCCGTCGACCGCGGTGGCGTTCAGGAAGACCTCGACGCCGGCGGTGTCGTTGGCGTAGGAGGCCCAGTCGCTGCCGTCGCCACCGGAGAGCACGTCGTTGCCGGCCCCCCCTTCCAGGATGTCGTCGCCGGCACCGCCGGAGAGCTGGTCGTCGCCGGCGCCACCGATCAGGGTGTTGGCACTGCTGTCGCCGGTCAGGATATCGTCGTATCCGGAACCGGTCAGGTTCTCGATGCCGGAAAGGGTGTCGAGGGCACCGGAACCGTCTATGGCGCTCCCGCCAAGGGTCACGACCACTCCCGCCGCATCGGAGGCGTACGACACGGTGTCGCTGCCGAGGCCGCCGATCAGGATGTCGGCACCGGCTCCCCCTTCGAGGGTATCGTTGCCAGCCCCGCCGGTGAGCTGGTCGTTGCCGGCACCGCCGAAGAGATAGTTGTCAGCGTCGTCGCCGGTCAGGATGTCGGCAAATGCCGAACCGGTCAGATTCTCGATGCCGGTAAGCGTATCGCTGGTGCCGTAGCCGTCGGTTGCAGATCCACCCAGGGTTACGTTGACCCCGGCCGTGTCAAAGGCGTAGGAGACGGTATCGGTGCCGAGCCCGCCATCCAGGATGTCGTTGCCCGCCCCGCCGATCAGGGTATCGTCCCCTTCCCCGCCGGAGATTGTGTCATTGCCCGCCCCGCCCATGAGGAGGTTATCGTCGCCGGAACCGGTCAGGATGTCGTCGTAGGCAGAACCGATCACCTCTTCGACATCGGCCAGGGTGTCGCTGCCGCCCCAGCCGTCCGTGGCGCTGGAGGTGGAGAGATCGACCGCTACCCCGGCCGCATCGTCCGCATAGGAGATCCGGTCCGTGCCGTCACCGCCGGAGAGCGTGTCCGCCCCCTGCCCACCCTGCAGCAGGTCATCGCCGGCACCGCCAAGGAGCGAGTCGTCGCCGCTGCCACCGATCAGCGTGTCGGCACCATCGCCACCGGAGAGGATGTTGTCGGCATCGTTGCCGATGAGGGTATCGTCGAAATCGGAGCCGAACAGGTTGGCGATCCCTGTCAGCGAGTCCACACCGGCTCCCACGGTATCCTGTGGTGAGGTCAGGCGCAGATCCACCGTCACCCCGGCCTCGGCATCCAGGTAGGAAGCGCTGTTGAAACCGCTGCCGCCGTTGAGCAGATCGTCACCGAGGCCGCCGCTGAGCAGGTCGTCCCCCTCGTCGCCGGAGAGGCTGTCGTTCCCGGCACCGCCGTAGAGCAGGTCGCTGCCGATGCCGCCGGAGAGGGTGTCATTCCCGGCACCGCCCAGGAGGGTATCGTCGCCGCCGGCGCCGGATATCGTGTCGTTGCCGGCACCACCGGCAAGCACGTTGTCGTACTGGTCGCCGGTCAGGTGGTCATCGAAGTCAGTACCGATGATGTTGGCGATCTCCGACAGGGTGTCCGTGCCCGCGCCAACCGTATCCTGGGCAACCTTCAGGGTGAGATCGACCGTGACGCCAGCAGCGATGTCGGCGTAGGAGACCGTGTTGCTCCCCGCACCCCCAGAGATGGTATCGTTGCCGAGACCACCGGCCAGGATGTCGTTCCCCTTGTTGCCGTACAGTATGTCGTTGCCCGCACCGCCGGAGATGACGTTGTCCTGATCGTCCCCTTTCAGCGTATCGGCGTAGTCGCTTCCGATGAGGTTCTCGACGCCGGTGAGGGTGTCGAGGCCGCTCCCGACGGTATCCTGTTCCGTGGTCAGGCCGAGATTAACCGTCACCCCGACGGTGGCGTCGTCGTACAGCGCGGTATCGGACCCTTCCTCGCCGGAAAGGATGTCGTTGCCCAGGCCGCCGGTCAGGATGTCGTTGCCGGTACCGCCCAGCAGGGCATCGTTGCCCGCGCCGCCCAAGAGGATATCGTCACCGGCACCGCCATCGAGAGAATCCGCCCCCTCGCCCCCTTCCAGCCGATCGTTGCCATCGCCGCCGGCAAGGGTGTCGTTTCCTGCGCCGCCGATCAGGATGTTATCGGTGTCGTCACCGGTAATGGTGTCGTTGTACGCCGTCCCGATCACCGTGGTGATATGCAGGACCCCGGCCGTTCCGGTCGCCTTGCCAGTGGAGTCCTCGTCGGTCGTCGCCAGGTTGACCGCGACGCCGCTGGCATACGCCGAGTAGTCGAGGGTATTCTGACTCCCGGCACCGCCGTCGATGATGCCGGCGAACGACGCGCCGCTCTCGAAGACGAACCGGTTCTCGCCGCTGCCGCCCAGGAGCTTCTCCACGTTGGCGACCCGGCTGACGAGCATGGTCCCGCCCGCTGCCGCGACCGAAACGGTGCCATCAGCATGGAGGGTGAAGGTGAGGTTCCCCGCTACAGCCGAAAAATCGAGGATATCCCGGACCTCTGAATTTTCATCCTCGGCTGCATTGCTGGAGCTGCTGCCGGCCGCTTCGACGATCTGCACGCCGTTCCAGCCGCTGACGAAACGGTAGGTATCGGAGCCGTTCTTCCCTTCCAGGAGGTCTGCACCACCGCCACCATCGAGGATGTTGTCGCTGGTATCGCCAACGAGATGGTCCCTGAGGGTCGATCCGACCAGGTTCTCCACCTCTGCCAGGATATCGGTGGCATCCGAGCCGTCGGTGGCATAGCCGGTCGTCAGGTCGGCAACCACCGAGTAGTCGCCCTGGGAGACATCGCCGAGATCGTGGGCATAGGTGACGGTATCGCTGCCGTCGCCGCCGGTGAGCCGGTCGGCACCGGCGCCCCCTTCCAGCAGGTCGTCGCCGTCGCCGCCGGAGAGGATGTTGTCCTGCTGGTCGCCGCGCAGCTGGTCGTCGTATGCGGAGCCTATCAGCTCCTCGATGCCGACCAGGGTGTCGCTGCCTGCCGCCAGCGTATCCTGGGCGCCGCTCAGGCTGAGATCGACGCTGACACCGGACGCTGCATCCGCATAGGAGGCAGCATCATGCTCCAGTAGCAGCCCGGACAGGTATTCGCCGCCATCGAGCAGGTCGTCACCGGCGCCGCCGATCAGGATATCTGAGCCTTCCCTGCCATAGAGCCGGTCATTGCCCGCACCGCCGGCAAGGGTGTTGCCGAGCAGGTTGCCGGTCAGGACGTCGTCGTAGCCGGAGCCGATCAGGTTCCGGATGCCGACCAGGGTATCGCTACCGGCACCGCCGGTCTGCTGCGAGCCGATGACGCTCAGGTCAACCGTGACTCCGCTCTGGGCACCGGCATAGGTGGCGGTGTCCTGGTCGCCCGCCAGCGCCTGGTCGAGGGTGCCGTTGGTGATCGCCTCCTGGATGGCGTCGCCGAACAGGGAAACCAGCGTGGTCGGGTCGAGAAGTTCCATCTGGGCGACGTCAAAACCGCCGGAGAGCAGGTCGTTGCCCGCCCCCCCTTCCAGGATATCCTCGCCGTCGCGGCCGTAGAGATTGTCATTGCCGGCGCCGCCTATCAGCAGGTTGTCGGCGCTGTTCCCCCAGATCTCGTCGTCGCCAGATCCGCCGATGACGTTCTGGATGTTGCTGAAGCCGCCGATGAGGGTCTGGCCGTCGGCAGTCTCGGCATGGGCAAAGAGATTGGTATCGGTGGTCGGGATGGTTATCCCGAGATCGACGGAGACGCCGCTGGTGTAGACCGAAAAATCGAGGGTATTGGTGCCGCTGCCGCTCTCAAGGCCAAGCGCCGACAGCAGTGCATTGTCGATGCCGATGGTTCCGTTGAACACGGCGCCGTTCTCGAAGACAAAGGTGTCGTCCCCCTGGCCGTCGAGTATCCGCTCGATGCCGCCGACCCTCCTGAGGATGTTGTCGCCGTCGGTGACCGACACCGTGCCGTCGCTATGGATGGTAAAGGTGAGATTGGCGGTGACGGCGGAGAAATCGAGGGTATCGGACGTGCCGCCGGTTTCGCCGAAGATGGCGTCATCCCCCCAGTTATCGGAGAAGACGTAGGTGTCAGAGCCGGCGCCGCCGGAAAGCAGGTCATCCCCTTCCCCACCGGCCAGGATATTATCGCCGTCAGTACCGATCAGCAGGTCATCGAAGGCGGAACCGGTCAGGTTGTTGATGGCGGAAAAATCGATCCGGCTGCTGCCGGTCTGTGTCGAGGAGCCGGAAAGATCGAAGCTGACCGCCCGGTTGGACGCGGCAAAGGAAAGGGTGCCGCCGTCCACCGTGCCGGAGAAGTCGATATCGCCGCTGCCGGCGATTACCGCCTGGATGTCGGAGATGCCGCCCGTTGCCGTGGCGCTCCCCTGGGCGAGATCGACCGTTACATCGCCGCTATAGAGTGAATAATCGAGGATATCTGTGCCGGCACCACCGTCCAGCGTACCGTCGAACGGAGTGCCATCCGCGACGATGAAGCGGTCGTCGCCGCTACCGCCGATCAGCCTGCCGACCTGCGGCACGCTGCTCAGAGTGTTGATGTCATTGGGGGCCGAGAGGGCGTCATCCGGCAGATACTCGACCGCTGCGAGCGGGTTTTCACCATCGGTGACGGAAACGGTCCCGTCGGCTTCGAGGGTGAAATAGAGATCCGTGGTAACAGCCGAGAAGTCAAGGGTGACTGTGGTGTTGTCCCCGGCCCCGACAATGGCGTCGTCCCCCCAGTTCTCTTCGAAGAGGAAGCGGTCCGAACCGCCGTTACCGGCCAGGGTGTCGTCCCCCTGACCGCCGCTGATCAGGTTGACGCCGGCATCACCGCTCAAGCGGTCGTCGAAGGCAGAGCCGACAAGGTTTTCGATTCCGGAGACGGTATCGTGGTTACCGGCCCCGTCGGTCGCCGTGCCGGCGGCCAGATCGACCGTCACGCCGGCGTCGGCATCGGCATAGGTGAGGGTATCGGTGCCGGCACCGCCGATCAGCACGTCGTCGCCGGCGCCGCCAATCAGGGTATCGTCACCGGCGCCGCCATCGATCCGGTTGGCGCCGCCGTCACCGGTCAGGATATCGTCAAAGGCGCTGCCTGTGATGTCTTCGATCCCGGCAAAGGTATCGGAGGTGCCGAAGCCGTCCTCCCCCTGGCCGTCGGCGAGACTGATTGCCACGGCCTCTGTCGAGGTCGCGTAGGAGACCGCATCCTGACCGGCGCCGCCATCCAGGTGGTCGTTGCCGGCGCCCCCTTCGAGGAAATCATCCCCTTCGCCGCCGATCAGGGTGTCGTCGCCGCCCAGCCCGTAGAGCCGGTCGTCGCCCGAGCCGGAGGAGAGCCGGTTCGCACCGGCAGTGCCGGTCAGGATATCGTCGCCCGAGCCGGATTCGACACTGCCGATCTGCGAGAACGAGCCGATCAGGATGCCGCCGCCCGCTTTCAGGGCGGTGCCGCTTGCGAGATCGACCGTAACGCCGGTGGTATACTCGCTCAGATCCAGGCTGTTGCTGCCGCTGCCGCCGATGATCGTGCCACCGAAGGTGGCGGTGTCCTCGAAACGGAAGGTGTTGTTGCCGCTGCCACCGATCAGGGTCTCGACCGTGCCGGTCACGGAGACCGAATTGTCTTCGTCGCTGACCGTGAGGGTGCCGTCTGCGTAAAAGGTGAAGAAGAGGTCGCTGGTGACTGCCGAGAAATCGAGGGTATCGCTGCCGGTCACGGCGACATCGCTGATGATGTCGGTACCCCAACCGTCGGTGAAGATGTAGCGGTCGTTGCCGGAGGTGCCGACGAACGACTCGTTTGCCGAGCTGCTGACGAAATTCTGCAGGAGGTATGCGTAATCGGCCGTGGTTGTCGAGAAGAGCGCGGAAGACTCAATGACACCGGTGGAATACTCCAGGGTCCAGTCGCCCCCCAGGTCGGCGCTGCCGGTACTATCCGTCGAGGCCTCAACATCCAGACCCGTGATATCCGCCAGCCTGTTGACGAAATCGACACCGGCCGCGCCATCGGCGATGTTGCAGCCGTAGAGGAGGATATCGCCGCCCTGCTTGATGGAGTTCTTCCAGGAAGAGAGCTGCCGGGTCTTGCTCTCCAGCTCGGTCCGGGAGAGCAGGCTGTTGCCGACCTGCATGAACCCGGCAGCGCCGTGGGAGATGATATGCACGGCGCTCACGTCCTGATATCGGGCAAGGACCTCGGTTATCTGGTCGATGCCGTCGCGGTTCGGATTAAGGTAGATCACCTCGTACCGGGAGCCGGCGCTTGCCCGCACTGCGCCGCCATCGTCAGAAACCGGCGTCGGGTCTGCTCCGGATGCAGCGGCTGGGGATGCACCTGGTTCCCCGGTTGCGGCAGTCGATTCCGCCTGGCTGTCCGCATCAGGCAGGGCGGCATCGTCGGCAGCCTGGAGATTCACCGTCGCTGCCTTGCCGGCGTTGACGATCTGATCGACCAGCGTGGCATAATCCGTGACGGAAGTGTCCACGAAAATGATCTGCACCCCTTGCTGCTGCGTCAGCAGGGCAGCATAGCTCTTACCGATCTGGGCCGGACTGCCGGCTGTCGCATCGCCCGACACGACCGGTGCGTCCGTCGCCGGGATGGCGACAGCACTTTCGAGCGTGGATGAATCCGGGGTTTCCGGGGTACTGGACGCGGAGAGATCCTCTTCCGGCTGGCTCTGCGGGTCAGTGGCGTCCTCCGTATCGGTGGCGGACGCCGCAACAGCCGCGTCCGGTGCTGCCGGTGCGGTGACAGTCTCCTGGGCAGGATCGACAGCCGGGGTTGTCGTTGTTTGCGTCGTATCCTGGACGGGATCGACAGTACTGACCGCAGTCGCCGCATCGCTGGCAACGCCGGTGACCGAAGCGACGACAGGGGGGACCGTCACCGTCTGCGGGGCCGCTATCACTGCCGCCGGGGGTATGATCGCATCTCCGGAGAGCAGTACCCGGCTTTCGAGCGTCTCAAAATGGACCTTCCGGTGGTCGGAACCTGACGAGCCCGGGTCTTTCGTCAAACCGGACTTCAGCTTGGCCATTTGCCTGCTTAATTTTCTGAGCATACCCATGATCAACCCCGTCGCGACACGGTTATTCCCGCTTACCTGCCGTGTCTACTGAAGCCAGCTGTTGAGCTGTCTGATATCTTCGTCGTTCAGCGTCCCGACTGCATGCTTGAGCCGCAGCGTGTTCAGGACATAGTCGTTGCGGGCCTGCGAATACTCTTTCTTGTAGCGGTAGAGGTCCTGCAGCGAATCCAGCACGGCAATGCCGATAAACAGGCCCGCCTTGAAACCCTCCTGTTTTGCCTCCACCACGAGATTCTGTGCCTGGATCGACTTTTTCATCGCATCCACCCGTGACATCGCGCTCATGACCCCGGAGTAATCCAGGCGCGCCTTCCGTTCGGCGGCCCGCACCTCTTTTTCCAGCGCCTGGACGGCGCTCCGGTGTTTATTGCTGGCTTCGCGCGTCTTGGACGCGATAAGCCCCCCCTCATAGATGGGGACGTTGATCTTGAAGATGAAATCATAGGTGAGGGTGTTGCTCCCGCCGCCGAAGAGGGTACCGTCGGTATCCTTCAGGACATAGTCGGCCTGGAAATCGATGGACGGGTAATGTGCCGCCTTCTGCCGTTCAATCTCCTTCTCGGCAATCTCAGCCTTGTATTTCTGGATCAGCACGGCCAGGTTCTGCGTGGTTGCCGCTGCGACCCAGTTTTCGAGCTTGTCGGGGAATGGCGCTGCCAGGGGGATATCCGTCTTCAGAGGTTTGGTTTCTATGGCGGTTGTGCCGCAGATCTCCACCAGTGCCTGCTTCTTATCCTCCAGGAAGTTTTCCGCTTCCACGCGCTGGGCGCTCACCGCAGCCAGTCGCGCCTCGCTGTCGTACAGGTCCGTAATGGGAGCAAGACCGTTCGCGGTCCGCATCTTTGCCAGTTCGTAATGCGACTGGACCGCATCCTCCTCGGCCTTGATGGCAAGAAGCTTGTCGTATGCGGAGAGGATGTCCATGTACGCCTCGACGAGCCTTAAGGCGAGGTCCTGTTTGGCCTTTTCCAGCTCCAGGTCGGCGCGCTTCAGTGCCGACCTGGCCTGGCCGACCCCCAGGAACGAGCCGTACCGGAACAAGGGCTGCACGAGATTCAGGCTGAACCCCCTGGACTCGTAGGACGTGCTCCCGACGGCAAAGACCGTGTTGTCGGAGCTCCTGATATCCTGGCCCGTAAAGGTATAGTCGGCATCGCCGTAGATCTTCGGCAACAGCCCCGCATACGCCTGGTCAAGAACCTCCCGGTTGGCCAGATGCTCATATTTGGACCCGGTGAATTGCGGGTCGCTCTTGAGCGCGAGGTCGTAATAGAAGAGCAGGTCGCTCGCAGATGCCGGTTTCGGATGCGTCACCAAAGAGATCGCCACGAACAGAGCCAGCAATGTGGTAAAAATGATCCGGTTCATGAGCAACTGCCCTCCCATTCCTGGGCACCGAAGTGCCTCCAATTTAAACGAAATCTAATGATTGATTTTAGCACAAAAATACTCTCAAATCCTTATGGTTGACATCATTTTAATGTTAAAATTACAACTCTTCCCAATAGCATAATGGTCCGGCATACATAGGATTATATAAATCCATTGAAATAGACGCTGACAGACATGGTTACGCAGCGAAACTACCAATAAAAGTCTACCTTAAGGCCTTGTATTTGTATGTACGGGGGAACAGGTTTGTGCGTACGTGAGGTTGCGGATATGACTGTGGGGGATTTTACTGACAGAGGATCGTGCGAATGCACTTCACTTCTTGTTCCGGATGGCGTAACGCCTGAGCTCCCTCATGCTGTCCAGGTCGAGCTTCACGATGATGCGCGAAAAATAGGTCTCCACGGTCCGGACGCTGATGGTAAACGCTGCAGCGATCTCTGCGTTCGACTCTCCCTGGCCGAGCATGGAGAGTATCTGTTTTTCACGCTCGCTCAGCAAGGCTTCCCGAGTGGCCTCCGGCTGGGAAAGGAGCCTGTTTGCCAGGCTCTGGGCAGCCCGCGGGCTAACATGACGCCTCCCCGCCAGGATGTCGGACACGGCGGCAAGCAGGACATCCGCATTCTCCCGCTTGGTAACATAGCCGTTGGCCCCATTGGCAAAGGCCTTCTCGATGGTGTCGGCATCCTCATGCATGGAGTAGACCAGCACGGCGATGCCACGCTCCCGCAAACCGGCAATCAGCTCGAGTCCGCTCACCTCGCCGAGAGAGAGATCCAAGAGCGCCATGTCCGCACCGGACGACCCGATCCGCTCGCGCGCCTCGTCACAGCTCCCCGCTTCGCCGCAGGCGATGTGCGACTCCTGGGCGAGCAGTAGCTCCAGCCCCTGCCGCACTGCCGGATGATCGTCGATCAGGAAGATGCGCGCCGCTTTCTCAGATCTGGCTTCCATCGGATTGCCCCTCCTGCTTTCTCTCTTCGCACGGAACGACGCAGGTAACCACGGTCCCGCCCCCCTGTGCATCCGAAACGGTCAGGGTGCCACCGATCACCTTTGCCCGGTGCTCCATAATCCCCATGCCGAGCCCGCCGGTGGTCCGGGATGTGACGCTCCTGCCGACGCCATCGTCGCGGACCGTCAGGGTGAGCCGCGTGCGGTCCCGGCAATCGAGCCCGACAACAATGCGGCTCCCCCTGGCATGCTTCACCGCGTTGGTGATCGCCTCCTGGGCGATACGGTAGAGATGGGTGACACTGCCATGGGAGCAGTCCGCACAGCCCCGTTCCTGGATGAAATAGATGGCAATGCCGCTGGATTCGGCCAGGCGTCTGGTCAATTCATCGAGGGAGGCGCTGACCCCCTGGGGATCGTGCTCCACCGGCCAGAGCCCGTGGGAAAGATCATACGCGTGATTGACCGACTCTTCAAGCAGCGACGAGAGACGTTTCAATTCCGACGGTTCCTGGCCGGCACCCGCCAGCTTCCGCTCCAGCACGGAAAACTGCAGCCTGGCGCCGGTCAACTGCTGGCACAGCCCGTCGTGCAGGTCGCGGCTGATACGTCTCCGCTCTTCCTCGCACACATTGACGATCTCGCGCTCCAGCCTGGCCCGCTCCGCTATCTCCTCTTCCAGCGCCCGGTTCTTGTCCGTCACGGCATCGGACAGCTGTTCCACCGCGGCAAAGGCATGGGAATACCGTCGCGCCAGGGCTAGCGATTGTGAGCCGACCAGGAACAGGAAGCCGACCGGCGCCACATAGGCAGTGGCGATGACCCCGTGGTTATGGAGGATATCGTTCACCACCGTCAGGAAAAAGATCAGCAGCCCGGTCAGGATGGTTGCCGCCTCCCCCCTCTTCGCCAGGATCGCCCTGAAGAGCACGACAAAGAGGTAGCCCTGGATGAAGATGATGACCGGGTGAAACGGTGTGACCAGGAGACTCGATATCCGGGCAGGGGTCGCCAGGGTCGTGAGGCCGAAGGCCAGGCAGATCCCCTGCAAGAACCGCGTGAGCCGACGGGAGGAGTCTGCGGGATAGAGCGACTGGATGAACAGGAGGAGGAGCAGGAAGGCGGCATGGACCGTGAACAGCTCTGCCTTGAAGACGAGTTCCCAGGGAAATGCGGGAAAGAGGCCGGTGAAGATGCGGTTCTCGGTCAGGGCGGTCCTGCAGGCGACCACCAGGCAGAACAGGCCGAAATAGAGGACCGACCGGTCCGTGCGCCGGAGCTGGTAGAGAAAGACATGGTACGCGCCCATGATCAGCAGGCAGCCGAAGAGGAAGAAATCCAGCCCCTGCCTCAGCCCCTGTATCCGGGCAAGCCCTGCTTCACTGCCAAGGGTGACCGGATTCCAGACCCCACCCTTGGAGTGGTTGAAGTTGGCAACCTGCAGGACGATATCCAGTGAGTCACTGCTTCGGGGGAGGCGCGAGAGCTGCAGCAGATACTGGGGTCTGTTGGTGGTGGCACTGGTGCCGACCGTGCCGTTGCCGGCGATTTGCGTGCCGTTGACCCAGAGTTGATAGGCGGTTGCCTGGTCCAGGATGCGGATCGCCAACCGGGGTGCGTCGGGCCGGAGCCTGACCCGGAGGCGGAAGGTGGCGTACCCGTCGCCGCTCTGCTTCTCGCCGCCGATCTCCCGGCCGTTCCAGGTGCCGGGAACGGTGAACGGGCCGGTCATGAGAGGCGGGGCAGAACCGGCAAAGTCGCCGGGGGAAAGGAGCTGTCGCCAGAAGAATTCCCATTCGCCGTTCAGGTCGACGCTGCCGTCTTCCCGGAAATCCCAGGTCGTCAGGTCGATCACCCCTCCCCGTGCGAGAGGCGTTGCCCGCGTGCCGACGCTATCTGTGCGACAGCCGCTGACGCAGAAGAGCAGCGCCGCCAGCAGCAGGATGAGACCAAAGTGCAATGCCCGTGCGAATGCGGTTGGAAACATCGGTCAGTTTCTCCAAAACCTGCATACTCTCTGGAACCTGCGGAAACCGTCGCGCCCCAGCTTTCCCGGCAGCCCTCCCGCCTACGCCGCTTCCCCGTGGACCTTGTGCAGGTAGTAGGAATAATCCCCCTGGTAGACCCGCATCTCGCCGTGGTCGATCTCGAAAACCCGGTCGACGAGGGAGCGGAGGAAATGCCGGTCGTGGCTGACCAGCACCACCGTGCCGGTAAAGCCCTTCAGGGCGTCGAGGAGGATCTCCCGCGACCTGATGTCCAGGTGGTTGGTCGGCTCGTCGAGCACCAGGAAGTTAAGCGGCCGGGCCAGGAGGGTCGCCAGCACCACCCGGCTCTTTTCACCGCCCGAGAGGTTCTCGATCCGCTTGTCCACGGCATCGCCGGAAAAGAGGAAGGCGCCGAGGAGATTCCTTATCACGCCGATGTTGGCCAGCGGCATGGCATCCTGCACGGTCTCGAAGACCGTCTTCCGGGGGTCGAGCAGTTCCATGGCGTGCTGGCTGAAATAGCCGAGTTCCACGTTCGCCCCCAGGACGACACTGCCGGCAGTCGGCCCGGTCTGGCCGGCCAGTGTCTTGAGAAAGGTCGACTTGCCGGCGCCGTTCACCCCGACCACGGCAATCTTCTCCTCCCTCCGGATGATACCCGTAATACCGCTGAAAACCGGCTTCTCCTTGCCGTCCGGAGTCTGCCAGCTCTTTGCCAGACCATCCATGATCACCACGTCGTCGCCGCTGCGCGGCGGGGTATTGAAGGCAAAGCGGACCACCCGCTCCTCGGGCGGGATCTCGATCCGGTCGATCTTTTCCAGCTTCTTCACCCGCGACTGGACCTGGGCCGCATGGGAGGCACGTGCCGCAAAGCGGGCAATGAACTCCTCCTCCTTGGCCAGCATCTCCTGCTGCCGCTTGTGGCTTGCCAGCAGCTGCTCGAAGCGGATGTCGCGCTCCCGCTCGTAGAAATCGTAGTTGCCACCATAGGTGGTGACCGTTTTGTTGCTCACCTCGACGATCCGCGTGACGATCCGGTTCATGAAATCACGGTCGTGGCTCGTCATCAGCAGCGCGCCGGTGAATTCCGATGCCAGCCACTCCTCCAGCCAGATGATCGACTCCACGTCCAGGTGGTTGGTCGGCTCGTCCAGGAGCAGCACGTCGGGATGGAGGGTCAGGATCCGGGCAAGGCCGATCCGCATCTTCCAGCCGCCGCTGAACGACTCCACCGGGTGATTGAACCGGTCGGGCCCGATGCCGAGGCCGGTCAGCACGGTCTGGGCACGGGTATCGAGATCGTAGCCACCGCGATGCTCGAACTCCTCCTGGGCACTGCCGTAGCGCTCCAACAGGGCCGCCATCTCGTCGTCCCCCATCGGCTCGCACATGGCGCTCTCCATCGCCTTCAGCTCTTCCGCCAGCCGCACCGTCGCCGCCGACCCGGCCATGACCTCTTCCAGTGCCGACCTGCCCGCCATATCCCCCACATCCTGGGAGAAGTAGCCGATGGTCGTCTTCTTGGCGCAGGTGATCTCGCCGCTGTCCACCTCCTCCTCGCCGGTGATGATCCGGAAGATGGTGGTCTTGCCCGCTCCGTTCGGCCCGACCAGGCCGGTCCGCGAGCCGGGGAGGATCTGGAAGCTGGCATCGCGGAACAGGACCTGCGAGCCATGCTGTTTGGTGATGTTCGTGAGGTGAATCATGGCTGCTCCATACAGTGTAACCTCAATCCGTGACAGATGCCGGGTCGTCGAAGCGACTGTGCCCGAGAGCCAGCCGCTGTAGGCGAAATGGAGCGTCAACCGGCCTGCCTGTTTGAGCCCGTAAGGGTGAGTTGCAGGCAGGTAGCGGAATGAGCCGTACAGCGGCGGTTCGAGCGGCACTCGGAGCGTAGCGGCCCGGCAGTTGTCACGGATTTAAGTGTAAATAAAAAACCACAGGGACGCACCCTGTGGTCGAAACTATCTGGATTTGTATCATTATCTCTTTCATCAAGGCAAGCCCAAATTGCATCCCGGGAAAGGCTACAGGGTCAGGTCGCGGTGCCCGTGGCAGAGCCGGTCGCGGGTCTGCTCCACCTCGGCGCTCTCCAGGTACTCCTCGAAGCCCATGGCCCGGTCGATGACCCCCTCGGGCATGATCTCGACGATGCGGTTGGCCAGGGTAGCGACGAACTCGTGGTCGTGGGAGGCGAAGAGCACCACCTCGTTGAAGGCGATGAGGCCGTTGTTCAGCGCCGTGATGGACTCCAGGTCGAGGTGGTTGGTCGGTTCGTCCAGGATCAGGGCATTGGCGCCGGTGAGCATCATGCGGGCAAGCATGCAGCGAACCCGCTCCCCGCCCGAGAGGACAGCAGTCCGCTTGGTCGCCTCGTCGCCGGAAAAGAGCATCCGGCCGAGGAAGCCGCGGGCAAAGGATTCCCCCTCGCTGGGGGGCGAGTACTGGCCGAGCCACTCGATCAGGTTCAGGTCGTTATCGAAATAGGCGGCGTTCTCCTTGGGGAAATAGGCGCTGGTGATGGTCACGCCCCAGCGGACCGTGCCGCTGTCCGGCTCCAGCTCCCCGGCCAAGATCTGGAACAGGACGGTCTTGGCCAGGCTGTTGCCGCCGACAAAGGCGATCTTGTCCCCCTTGCGCACCGTGAATGTCAGGTTCTGCAGCACCTGCACGCCGTCGATCTGCTTGGACAGGTTGTCCACTTCGAGGATGATGTCGCCGCAGGCCCGCTCCGGCTTGAACGCCACATACGGGTACTTGCGCGACGACACCGGCATCTCCTCCACAGTGAGCTTTTCCAGGAGCCGTTTGCGCGAGGTGGCCTGGCGCGCCTTGGAGGCATTGGAGCTGAAGCGCTGGATGAACTCCTTCAGTTCGTTGGCCCGGTCGGTCACCTTGCGGTTCTCGTCCTGCTTCTGCTTCAGGGTCAGCTGGCTCGCCTGGTACCAGAAGTCGTAGTTGCCGACATATACCTGGATCCGGCCGAAATCGATATCCGCCACATGGGTGCAGACCTGATTGAGGAAATGGCGGTCATGGGAAACGACGATCACCGTGTTGGGGAAGCGGAAGAGGAAATCCTCCAGCCAGGAGATGGACTTCAGGTCCAGATGGTTGGTCGGCTCATCCAACAGCAGCACGTCGGGGTTGCCGAACAGGGCCTGGGCCAGCAGCACCCGCACCTTGTCGCCCCCTTCCAGCTCTTTCATCCGCTTGTGGCGCAGTTCTTCAGGGATGCCGAGTCCGTTGAGGAGCACCGCTGCCTCGGCCTCGGCCTCGTAGCCGTTCATCTCGGCGAATTCGGCCTCCAGCTCCGCCGAACGGATACCGTCCTCTTCGGAGAAATCGCTCTTTGCGTACATCGCCTCCCTGGCGGTCATCACCTCGTAGAGCCGGGCATGCCCCATGATGACGGTATCGAAGACCGTATGCTCGTCAAAGGCGAACTGGTCCTGCTTCAGTACCGCAATCCGCTCCCGCGGACCGATGGAGACCGTGCCGGCGTCCGCCTCGGCCTCTCCGGCCAGGATCTTGAGGAAGGTGGACTTGCCGGCGCCATTGGCACCGATGAGGCCGTAGCAGTTCCCCGGCACGAACTTGATGTTGACGTCCTTGAAAATGACCCGCTTGCCATAGGCAAGGCTTATGTTGTGTGCACTGATCATCAGCTTGCTCTCTTTCTGCGCCGACAAAAAAAACCACAGGGGTTGTCCCTGTGGTTAAGGCGCTTTCCATCTATAGCATGTTCGGGCTCGCGGAGCAATTCATTAACCGCATGCGCCGAACGGGAGCAGCTTCGCCGGCCGATGCGGGCCGGGCAATGGGAACGGCCGCCCGACGGCACGGGCGTACCGGGTTACAGCCCCGCCTGGGCCTGCATCTCAATAATACGGCAGCTGGTCGTCGAAGCGGGTGCCTTTGTTACGGAACCACGCAATCACATGCTTGATCGACTCGACCGCCTTGGTCTGCACCGCCACATCGGAGTTGAACGCCTGATGCGGCTGGACATAGATGTTGGCAGTCCGCTCGATGGCCCTTTTGACGAGCTCCCGCGCAGCCGGAAACGCTTCCGCCTCGCCGGACCCGTTGTTCAGGGCGCGAGCGAATTCGAATTCGCTCGAAAAGACGTCGAGCCCGATGCCGATGATCTTCCCGGCATCGTACAAGCGGAGCAGGGTCTCTTCCGGGGCGATCTCGCCCCTGGTGATATTGATGAAAATCAGCTCCTTTGCCGCCTGCGCCAGGTATTCTCCGGAAAAATAGCCGACGTTCCGGAACGGGCTCTCCGGGGTTTTCGTCAGGTTCATGGCGTTCACCATGATGTCGCTCTCCGCAGCCGCCTGCTCCCTGGAAACGAAGCGGACCGTGCCGTTGTACTGGCGGTTCAGCTCCTCTGCCCTGATATCCACCCCGTACACGGTCAGCCCGTTGGCCACGGCCAGGTCGTAGACCCGCTTCCCGATCTTGCCGACCCCGAACACCGTCAGGGTCCGGTGGCTCCCCAGCTCCATGAAAGCGCTGGAATGCTTTCTCTCGAACGTGGTGCAGTTGGTCTCATAGTGGTTGAGCAGGCCCGCGGTCGCATAGACGAACTTCATCGCCGTCTGCGCGACCGCATTGACGCAATACTCCCGCAGCGACGCGATGTTTGCCGCGTGCATCAGGTGCTCGAAATGGTCGTAACCGGCGCTGCGCGTCACAATGCTTTTTCTTCCGCCGCCCAGATAGCTCTGCGGGAGCAGCGAATGGGTCTTGGTCGAGATGAGGTCGGGCAGGACCGCGCCGGGATTCTTTGCCAGAAAGGCCTGGACCGTATCCGGCGTAATCAGGCAGGCATGCGTTTCCGGAAGCAGCCGCTCCTGTTTCGCCTTTGCGGTCTCCTCTTCGAGCAGCGCTGCCTCGGCGCCCAAGGCCTCGAAATGGATGATGTCGTACCTGGCCCCGCCTGGGGGTGAAGCTGTCCCGTTTGTCATGAGTGCTCCTGACCGTGCTGCGCTGGTTTGCTTAGCCGTTGCTCATCTTGTATCACAAAAAAAAGGCGCCGAAAAGGGCGCCGTCTCATACGGTATTGCGGAAAGCAGTGGTTTCCCCTTTCCGGAACCGTCCGCCGGGTCACGTCCCCTGCTCTTCCTTTAAGCCGCGGGCCTCAAGGGTCCGTGACACCATCAGGCGGAAAAGCTCCTCCATCCGGGCCTGGACCTCGGGCGATTCGATGATGCCAAAGGCGCGGGCAATGGCCTCAAACGTGGCCAGCCCTTCGGGATTGGTCTCCCGGCGCACCCCCCAGGCCGTTTTCGCCCCTGTGGGCAACCGGACCATGGTGGCATGTTCCAGTCCGGGAAGCCGCTTCCCCATCCGCGCGGCCTGACTCCAGTTGCCGTCCGGCACGACAAGGTTGACGGGGCGGGGATCGGCGGCAAGGAGGCTTTCGCCCAAGACCGGCGCGTCCTCGCCCGGATAGAGAAGGAGGGTGCGACGCTCACCGCAGTCGAGGTCACGAAAATCGAGCAGCCGTTCACGTTCTCCCTGGATGCGCAGTTCGCTGTTGGGGAGCATGGCCAGGGCCAGGGGCCCGGTCGCCGTCGGCTTGGCCCACTCGCGGTGGTGCATCACCAGGATGAGCCGGGTGCCAAGCTCGATGCAGGGGATGGCGCTGCAGATGCAGAGCCGGCTATGCAGGCGGCAGCGCGGACAGCGCTCGCTCCGTTTCGATCTGGTCCCCATGCTCAGTCTGTTCCGCCATGGGCAGCAGCTTTTAGCGTCAGCCTGACCCCCTCGGGGGAGAGCGTCACCAGGCCGTCCTTGTAGAGCCCGCCCACTGCCTTTTTGAAGGTCTTCTTGCTCATCCCCAGGGCCTTTTCAATGGCTTCCGGGGCACTCCGGTCGTGCAGAGGGAGGCTGCCGCCATGGGCCGCCAGCGCCTGCAGGATGATATCGCGGGCGTCGGACACCGCCTCGGCCCCCACCTTGCGCAGGGTAATATCCAGCTTGCCGTCCTCGCGCAGGCGCTTCACATAGCCGGCCAGCTGCATGCCCGCGGCGATACCGGCCGGCAGCTCGTCCCGGTAGAGCAGGGCGGGAAAACGATGATTGACGATGACCTTGGCGCCCAGGTCGGTGAGCTGCCAGACCAACAGATCGACGGCGTCTCCCTCATGAAGGTCGGGACGGCGGTAGTCGAGGCAGTCATCGATGCGGGCGTTGGCAAAGGGGCGCCCCTGCTGGTCCAGGTCGACCTTTACCAGGTAGCGCCTGCCGGCCTGCATCCGCTCGGGCTGAAGGCTGAACGGCGCCAGCAGGTCCTTGGCCATCCCCCAGTCGAGGAACGCGCCATGGGGGCCGACCGATCGGACCGCCAGCAGGGCGAACTCGCCGGCCTGGGCCAGCGGCAGACGGCAGGTGGCCTGCAGTTCGCCGGCAGTGTCCTGGTAGAGGAAGACCTCCAGCTCTTCGCCAGCCGTCACCTCGGCTGCCTCCCGCAGGGGGAGGTGGGCCAGCCTCTCGCCCACCTGCAGCCAGGCACCGCGGCTGTCGACACGGACGACCCGCAGTGTGTGCAGCCGGCAGAGTTCGGGTTGTGCAAGGTTCTCCATATGTCCCTCCTTCAGGAACCGTTTTCGCCATTTCGGATACAACGTGACAACCGGTTCCGGATCGACCCGGTTGCGCCCACTACCGTTATCCACGGCCATGGTTCGCCTGAATGCCCAGGATAGCCGGGGTGGCATCTCCACTCTGCCCACACCCCCTGCCAGTCAGCCGGCAACCCCGGTTCATTCGATGCGGGGAGCTTCGGCACCGGTCTCCATGCCGTCGGCAACCTCGCGGATGATCCCCATGCTGACATAGATCGGGCGAACCTTTTCCCTGATCCTGGGGAGATGCCGGGCGAACAACACGCCGCCGGCAAGACAGAAGGCCGCGCCGATCAGGAGCGTTTCGCGCGGTCCGATCACTTCGGCCAACGCCCCTGCCGCCAGGCTCCCGAACGGGACCATCCCCATGAACGAAACGGTAAAGAAACTCATGACCCGGCCGCGCTTGTCCTCCTCCAGGATGGTCTGCAGCACCGTATTGCAGGAGGCGACGAGCGTCATGGCCCCGAAACCGGCGGCTGCCAGCGCCACCAGCGAGAACGGGAAGTTGCGCGAAAGGGAGAAGGCGGCGATCCCGACTGCGAAAACCATGGTCGCCCGTGCGATCACCCGTCCCAGGCCGAGTACGCTGCTGCGGGAGGCGAGATAGAGAGTGCCTGCCAGGGCACCGCAGCCGGCAGCGGTCATGAGGAACCCGAAGGTGTGTGCGCCGCCATGCAGGACCTCCTTGGCGAAAACGGGTACCAGCACGGCATAGGGCATGCCCATGAGGCTTACCAGGGCGACGAGGAGCAGGATGCTTCTGATCGGCCCGAAACCGAAGGCGTACACGAACCCTTCGCGGAGCTCATGCAAGATGTGCCGCCTCTCGCGCTGCTGGTGGGAACCGGGCGTGACGCGCATGGCGGTCAGCGCCAGGATGACCGCCAGGTAGCTGAACGCATTCAGGATGAAACAGATCCCCTCTCCCACCGAGGCCACTAAAAGCCCCGCTATGGCAGGACCGACCAGGCGGGCGCCATTCACCATGGAAGAGTTGAGTGCAATGGCGTTGCCCAGATCCTCCCGGTGCTCCACCATCTCCACGACAAAGGACTGGCGGATCGGGATATCGAATGCATTGACGATCCCCAGCAGCAGGCTCAGAAGGACGATCTGCCAGACCTGCACGTATCCCGTCAGAACGGCAACGGCCAGCAGGGCCGCCTGCACCATGGCAAGGGACTGGGTGGCGAGCAACAGGCGGCGCCGATCCCAGCGGTCGGCAAGTACGCCGGCGACCGGGGAGAGCAGCAAGGTGGGAATCTGGCTGGTGAAACCGACGACCCCGAGGAGCAGGGAGGAGCCGGTCAGGCGGTATACGAGCCAGCTCATGGCTACCTGCTGCATCCAGGTGCCGACCAGCGACACGCTCTGTCCGGCAACGAAGAGCCGATAATTCCTGGAACGGAGTGCACGCAGCAGAAGCCGGGCGCGGTCCCATGTCCCACCGTGATGGACAGAAGCAGCCATACCGTTCTCAGATCTTCAAAAAAATGTCCGGACAGCACCGATTGCGGTCAGACACATGCCTGATCGCAACTCCCGGCGCAATCGTCACATTCCGGCCGGGCCATGGGTCAATACTCATCAGAGGACAGGGAAAGCCCTCTCCGCCGGGACAGCGCCAAAACAGCAGCTGGGGGGCCGACCTTTTCGATCATCGCTCCCCCCTTTCACTTTCCCACTATGGCGTTATGATTAACGCTGAAGTCATTCGTACCCCGAAAACGGGACGCCTGACCGGGTGCATCGCTTTGCCGCCGGGCAGAATCGACCCGGCAAAACAAACACACGCTACGCGGCTTCCATGTGAGCCGCCCATGCCGACAAGGAGCCAACGTGAAACCAACCGTCTTCCCACCCCACTATCATCACGAACATGGTCCCATCAAGAACGTCAACGAGGTCATCAAGGAACAGCGGACCGTAGGACAGCAAGCAGCAGACTGGATTGCCACCAAGGTAGGTTCCTGGGAATTCATCATCTGTCAGTCCCTGATCCTCACTGTCTGGGCGATCCTCAATGTCACTGCCTGGGTACGGCATTGGGACCCCTACCCCTTCATCCTGATGAATCTGGTCCTGTCGCTGCAGGCTGCCTATACCGCCCCCATGATCATGATGAGCCAAAACCGGAAGGCCGATCACGACCGGATCGAGGCGCACATCGATTATGAGGTCAATCTGAAAGCGGAAACCGAAATCCGGGTCATCCTGGAGAACCTTGAAGCACAGAATATCGCCATTGCCGAGATCCACAAGATGTTGGCAGCCGTCTATACCCAGAAAACCGGAGAGGAATAGGGGCGGGCATCAGGGTGCGGACACTCTGACCCGTTTGCCGATCGTCCTCTGCCCGGCAGATGTCGGTTCAATCGCCGATATTCTTAGTCAGGAGCGGCTTCAGAAACTTGTCAAAGGTGGCCTGCTGTTTTGCGGACAAAAGATCGACGTTTCCCTCATTGTCCAGCAAAAAGGTGCCGACGCCGACAACGGTCCGAGTCAGATACCCGGTCCCTTCCACAATCTTATCGATCTCGTCTCTTCGCTTGCTCAGCAGGTTGCGCAGCTGGCGCAGATCAACTTCCATAGTCCATCCTCCTGTTGTTTGTGAAACGGCCCCACTCCTGCAGATTCCCGCCAAGCGTCAGGATCTGCTCCCCCGGCGCCCGGTTTTGGGGGCGGGCCGTTCGGCCACGGCTTTTCCCCGCCGGGAAGGGGTGCCCTTTGCCGGAGGCTGTGCCTTCTTCACCGCCGGAGTGCGGCTCTTGGGCGCTTGGGCGGCCTGCTTGAGCTCCTTTACCCGCACGCTCCGCCGGGCCGCGACCTGCGGGAATTCGGCAAGCGTGCGGCGCGGGATGGCATAGGTGAGCAGCTTCTCGATCGCTGCCAATAACGGCTTTTCTTCCGGGCTGACCAGCGAGAGGGCAATCCCCTCCTCCCCGGCCCGGCCGGTGCGGCCGATCCGGTGCACATAGTCTTCCGGAACCTGCGGCAGATCATAATTCACCACATGGGGCAGCCGCTCGATGTCCAGCCCGCGCGCCGCCACATCGGTCGCCACCAGAACGCGCAATTCACCCCGCTTGAACTCCGCCAGGGTCCGGGTCCGGATCGACTGGCTCTTGTTGCTGTGAATGGCAGCGGCCCTGATTCCGTCGAAGTTCAGCTCTTCTGTCAGCTTGTCCGCGCCGTAGCGGGTGCGGGCAAAGACCAGCACCTGGTTCCAGCCCCCCTGGCGGATCAGGAACGAGATCATCTCCCGCTTGCGGCTCCGTTCCACCTGGTAGACCGCCTGGGTCACGGCGTCGGCCGCGATATTGCGGCGCGCCACCTCGATCCGCCGCGGGTGGTCGAGCAGTTCGTCGGCCAGCTGCTTGATGCTCCGGGAATAGGTGGCGGAAAAGAGCAGGGTCTGGCGCTTGGCCGGTAGATATTCCGCCACCTTCTTGATCTCGTCGATAAACCCCAGATCGAGCATGCGGTCGGCCTCGTCCAGCACCAGGACCTCGATCTGCGAGAGGTTGACGGTGCCCCGTTCCGCGTGGTCCAAAAGCCGCCCCGGCGTGGCGACCACGATATCGACGCCGCGGTGCAGCCGCTCGATCTGCGCCTGGATGGTCACCCCGCCGTAGATCATGGTGGAGCGGAGCGACAGGCGCCGGGCATAATGATTCATCTGCTCGCTGACCTGGGCAGCCAGCTCGCGGGTCGGCACCAGGACCAACGCCCGGGGTATCCGCCGTTTCTGACGGGGGATATTCTCGCCCAGTCGCTGCACGATCGGCAGGGCAAAAGCGGCGGTCTTGCCGGTGCCGGTCTGGGCGCCGGCCAGCAGGTCGCACCCCTCGAAGATCAACGGGATCGCCCCGGCCTGGATCGGGGTCGGCGTGGTATAACCCTGGGTGGCAATCGCGCTCAGCAGTTCGTCGCGCAGGCCGAGAGATGCAAATGACATGGTTGAGACTCCTTCTATAAGCCTTCTGGTGCCCTGTCGGCAGGTTGAAGCTGCCGCTCGGGTGGCAACTGCGCTGACAAAAAAACCACAGGAATATGTCCCTGTGGTCCAGACGCATTGAAATATAGCACGTTATCTCTTCCTCGGCAAACTATTAGCCGTCGAGGCAGATGGGAGGCGGACCAGCTTTCCGCCTAGCATTTTTTATTAAAAAGCGCCTTCGCCCGTGTCTGTATCTCTTCCGCTGTCACGTCCTCGACATGGGTGGCAATGGACCATTTATGGCCGAACGGGTCGACAACGGTCCCCATCCTGTCGCCCCAGAACTGGTCGTCAACCGGCATCAGCAGCTTGGCACCGGTCGCAACCGCCCGGTTCACGACGGCATCCACATCGTCGACGTAGAGCACGATCGATACGGACGTGCCGCCGATCGTCTGCGGGCTGAGCGCATTCCAGTCAGGGGCTTCGTCGCACAGCATGATCGGCGAATCGCCAATCTTGATCTCGGCATGCATCACCCTTCCTTCCGGGGTTGCCAGGCGTGTCAGTTCCTGCGCGCCGAATGCCTCTTTATAGTAATCGATTGCCTTGCCGGCATTGGTGACGATCAGATACGGGGTTGCCGTGTGATAGCCTTCCGGGGTCTTTTTTATTGTGGTTGCCATGATAGGTTCCTCCTTCCCTGGTGATGAACTACGCTTCGTTTCTTTGCTGGCCAGGCTTTCCGCCAGCTTGTCGAAGGACTGGTGCCAGCCTTCCGAGCAGGGTTCCCGCTCGCTCGCCGGCAGCCCTTCGTGGCGCAGGGTCATCCTGGTTTTCCCGTCGACGTCTTCCAGCGTCATCGTCACCAGCAGCTCCAACGGGAAATCCCCGGTCATGCCGTAGTGGCTGGCCGGGACCACGTTGCCCTGCTCATCGGCAAAGCTGTCGGTGCAGACCAGACGCTCGGGCGCGACGATTTCGCGGTAGGTGCCGGTGCTCCAGTAGTCCTGCCCTTCCGGTGACCGCATACAGTAAAGATATATTCCCCCCACGCGGAGGTCGTTGGTACAAAACGGCGCCGTGAAGTCCTTTGGCCCCCACCAGCGCGTCATGCGTTCAGGCTCGGTCCATGCCTGCCAGACCTGTTCGCGCGGAGCATCGAATACGCGAATTATGACCAGTGGCTCGGTATTCATCTCGCTGCTCCTTTCCCGGGCCGTTCCAGAGGCAGATGCGACTCTCCCCGACAACCACCCGGATTGCGTGTAATCCTGTTTTCCTGATTTCATTTTACATACCATTCAGTATGGTGTCAAAGCAATAAATCCGGTTATTTATAACTCATTTTAATATTTTATATTGGCTTAACATACCGGTTGATATATTATTGAATCATGAGAATGGAACCGAAGAAGCGGTCGAGAGACCCGGAAAAGACGCGCGCCCATATCCTGGAAGTGGCCTTCCGCGAGATTTATCACCACGGCTTCCAGGGTATCAGCATCGATCAGATCATCAGGAAGACAGAGGTGACCAAGGGGGCTTTTTTCCACTACTTTCCCACCAAGAGCGACCTGGGGTATGCCATTGTGGATGAGATCCTGCGGGAGATGATCCTGGACCGGTGGATCCGTCCGCTGGCGGCCTACCGGAACCCGCTCCAGGGGATCGTCAAGCGGTTCAGGCTGCTGACCGAGGCCATGGCAGACGAGGACCTCACCCGGGGCTGCCCGCTCAACAATCTCGCCCAGGAGATGTCCGCGGTGGACCCGGTCTTCAGGGAAAAGATCAAGGGAGTGCTGACCATCTGGATCGACGAGACCGAGCGCTTCCTGAAAAAGGCCCGG
Organism: Geobacter sp.; assembly: GCA_009684525.1. Lineage (NCBI taxonomy): Bacteria > Pseudomonadati > Thermodesulfobacteriota > Desulfuromonadia > Geobacterales > Geobacteraceae > Geobacter > Geobacter sp. The sequence continues at coordinate 409,400 of WKKR01000002.1, read as the reverse complement.
GATGCCGGCTACCTGAAAAAGGATACCGACACGCGCCAACTGGCCGTTTTCGTCGTGACGCTGGAAGAGGGTGCGTTCGGCCTGGTCAAGAGCATGGCAGACCGGAAGCTGTTCGATTCCCTGTACGACTCGTTGCGGGAACATCTGTATTCCTGTGCAGAGCCGCACGAGTAATGGCCGCAAAATCCCGAAAATGCCCCCTCCCCGACGTCCTGCCAATCGCCGGAATTTGACCTGCGTCATAAGGCCGCTGCCCGGTCCGGGTTATACTCTGCTCCAGCATATCATTTGGGTGCCACACAGGCGCCAGGGAAAAGGAGCGAGGATCATGGGCAATTGCGGATGCGGCCACGATGGGGGCCGAGGGCCGTTTGCAGAAGGCAGGGAGTTGGTGGAGTTTGTTGCGCAGGCCCATGGCGGCGCGCTCAGGAACAAGCCGATACCCGGCGGCGGCTTGCCGGCGGCCTGCCAGGAGTGCGGCACCCCCTTCACCCTGACCACCTTTGTAGGGAGTTGCCCGGCGTGTGGGGGCATCCATGCCGTTTCACCGCCGCGGTGCGCCGATCCGGCCAATATCCAGTTCGCCGGTGCCGGCTATCGGCTGGAGTAACGCGATGTCCGGTACCAGCCAACATGTTGTCACCATCGTCATCTGGGCATTGACCCTGGCCGGCTCCTTCTTCGGCGGCCGTGCCGCCTGGCGGCGTCGCCGGCAGAAACGTGCGGAGACAAAAAAGGAGATGTAAGAAAATACACCCTCGGATTTCCCCCGCCGTGGCTCACTGGAAGATATCGAACAGGCCCTTGAAGAATCGCCGTGCCTTGGCCGAGAAACCCTGGTCAACCTTCCTCTGCATTCCGCTGATATTGGGCATCTCCGCCAGGGCCTGGCGGTACTCCGCCTCGGTCAGCACCCCCTTCCGCCGCATCTGCCCCAATATCATGTCGGAGCGTTTCAACACCCGGTCCAAATGACGGTAGGGGTTATAGACCTTCTGCGGGCCGGGGAGCATGGCCGCAAGAAAGGCACACTCCCGTGGGGTGAGTGACTTAGCCGGCTTGTCGAAATAGTAGCTGGCACCATGACCGACCCCGTAGACCATCGGCCCAAGCTCGACGATGTTGAGGTAGAGTTCGATGATCCTCCCCTTTGTCAACTCCTGCTCCATCCGCATGGCGAGATAGATTTCCTTGATCTTGCGGTTGATGGTCTTGTCCCTGGAGAGGAAGAGATTCTTTGCCGTCTGCTGAGTAATGGTCGAGGCACCCCGGGCAAAACGCTTCTGTTCCAGGTCATATTTGATGGCATTTTTGAGCGCTTTGACATCGATCCCCTCGTGTCGGTAGAAATTGGTATCTTCCGCCACGATGACCGCCCATTTCATCTCCGCGGGGATGTTTTTCAGCGGGGTCCACCAAGGGTTCTGCGGACCCACGACAAACGGGTGCAGCTTTCCCTGCCAGTCCTCCACCTGGATGGTCAGGTTTGTCGTGCGGTCGGCAAGCGCCGATATGGAAGGAAGGCGAAAAAGGGAAATACCCAGGTAGCTGCCATAGAGGGCGATGCTGCCAAGGACGATAACCACCAGCCACTTCAGTGCCTTCACATATGCCTCGAGAGGAGAAAGTGTGAACTGGTGCACGATAGCAGAAATCGGCCGATGATGGTGCAGTTATCTGGACAGCAGGCCGCTCCAGCCACCCTATCTCGCTGATTTTCCAGCAGGGATGCCCTTTCATGAATGACCGCAGCTTCTTACGCTGCTTGATGCTTGGCGGCGCTTGATTGACTGTTCGGCAGCACGGGATACACTAGGATATGTTGAAAAGCCGGACGGACAACTGGGACCTGCGCCACGTTCCGTTGCCAGGCAACGTCCACGACCCTGCAGATCGAAACGGAGGACAACATGCGGAAAATACGCTACGGAGTCTTTGTGCTGTGGATGCTCTTGTGCTGCTCGGTGACCTCTGCCCCGGCCGAGGTGAGCATCGGTATCGGCATCGGGCTGCCCAACGTGAGCATCGGCATCAATCTGCCGCTGTTCCCTGAACTCGTGCCGGTGCCCGGCTACCCGGTCTACTATGCGCCACGGGTGGAGACCAACTATTTCTTCTACGACGGCATGTACTGGGTCTACCAGGACGACAACTGGTATGCGAGTTACTGGTACAACGGCCCCTGGTCGTTTGTGGAGCCAACGGTCGTGCCGCTGTACGTGCTGCGAATCCCTGTGCGGTACTATCGGCATCCTCCCCCCTACTTCCGCGGTTGGCGAGCAGATGCGCCGCCCCGCTGGGGCGAGCACTGGGGCCGTGAATGGGAACAGCACCGGCGAGGATGGGACAACTGGAAACGCGGCTCCGGCCCGAAACGGGCACCGCTCCCCGTCTACCAGCGCCAGTACAAAGGAGATCGGTATCCGCCGGTAGAGCGGCAGCAGACGCTACGCCATCAGTATTACCGTTACCAGCCGCGCGACAAAACGGTCCGCCAGCACTCCCAGCAGCAGGGAGTCCAGAGAGGGCCCGCGCCTGTCCGGCAGGAGAGACGGGAAGAGCCCCGGATGAGAAGCCAGGGCCAGCAGCAAATCCAGCGCCAGGCACCGGTTCCACAGGCCCCCCCGGCAGCCCCGCGCCAGCAGCAGCAGCGTCAAATATACCGGGAGCAGAGGCAGCAGCCAGAGGCAGTACCGGCACAACGGCAGCAGATCAGGGAACAACAACAGCAGGAACGGGGAAGGTCACAGGAGTTCCGGGGCCAGGGACAAGGCCAGGAGCAAAAGAAAGAAGAACGGGGGCGGGAGCGCAATTAATGGCCGGGGGTGGCTATTTCAAGGGAGCGCAAACCGGCTATCCATAAGGATGTCCCCCATCGAGTCCTCTTGAACGGGCAAGGCGGCCACTAGGCCGCCTTGCCCGTTTTTGCATCTGCCACCGTCCTGCCACTCACCTTGCCCGGCGCTTCTTTGCCTTTGGGGCAGGCGGTGCGGCAGCAGCTTTGAACTCCGGCTCGTAGCCGACGATGAAGCTGGTGGCGCCGTCGTTGCGCATGCTGAGGAAGTGGGCGTTACCGGTATCGTACGGGCAGACCGGCTGACTGCAGGGCTCGAAGCCGAACCGCTTGTAATAGCCCGGCTCACCCAGGACAAACAGGGGCTGGTTCTTGATCGCCTCCTGGCGCAGGGCGAATCTGAGCAGTTCCGAGCCTATGCCCTGCCGCTGGAAATCGGGGGCAACGGCCATGGGAGCCAGGTGCAGGCCGCAGACGTCGCTGCCATGATAGGCATTGGAAAAGGCAACATAGGCGATGACCTTGTTGATATGGATGCAGACCCATTCGTGCAGGGGCCGGTCATTCTCATGAAGTTTGCGAACCAGCGCGGCTTCGTAGTCACTGCCGGGAAAGGCGCGCTGCAGGAGGGCATAGACCTTGGGGCGATTTTCAATCGAAACTTTCTGTATTTTCATGACGGTTCTCCATCCACGACAGATTCCATCCCCGGAATCCCTGCCGGATTAATCTGCTCCACTTTCTTCCCGACGGATTATAATGAAGACAGGGTAGCAGATGCAGTGTAGTACCCCGGAGGTGTTACCATGAAACCATTCCTCTCGCAATACAGTTCCCACTGTTACGCGCTGATGCGGATCGTTGTCGGTTTCCTGTTCCTGTGGCACGGCGTGCAGAAGCTGTTCGCATTCCCGAGCGCCATGCCGGCAGGAGTCCCCGCCTACATCATCTATGTTGCCGGGCCGATCGAGTTGATTGGCGGCATCCTGGTGATGGTCGGCCTGTTCACCCACTGGGCGGCCTTCCTGACCAGCGGCCAGATGGCATTCGCCTACTGGATCGGTCACGGGACCACGGCAGTGCTGCCGATCCAGAACAACGGCGAGCTGGCGGTGCTCTACTGCTTTGCGTTCCTGTTCATCGCTGCCCATGGAGGCGGCATCTGGAGCATAGATGCAGTCCGGAAACGACACTAGCGAGGCGCCCGCTCCAGTGGGCATGATGGTCAGCATCGGCAGTATATTCCGCCTCTGCCCGGAGCATGGAGAGAGGCAGTCAGCGCAGGAAGGGGGCGACACATATGGCCACACAGCGTGATTGCGCCGATTCGCCGTCCGGGGCGATTTTGCAGGCACTGGGCGAGTTCAATCGCGGTGACTGGTATGACTGCCATGAAACGCTTGAAGATCTCTGGGTCGGTTCCGAAGACGAAAGCCGGTGGTTCTACCAGGGGATGCTGCAGATCGCCGTTGCGCTTCTGCACTGGAGCAACGGCAACTACGGCGGCGCGGTTTCCCTGCTGACCAAAGGGGGAGAGTACCTGCGGCGGGTCAGACCGGTCTGCCAGCGGATCGAAGTAGAGACGCTCGCCAACGATGCCGAGGCCTTCCTGGCGGAACTCACCCGGCTCGGCCCGGAGCGGATGGCCGAACTCCCTGCGGAGTTGATCCCGAAAATGCGGCTGGCACCAGCGTAACCTTCTGCAAACTCCACTTCATAATTCGTCTCGAATGTTCCATAATGCCCCCATGACCTCCCTCCGGCGCAATATCCCCCTACTCTACGCCTTCTCCTTCCTGCAGATGACCCTCTTTCCCATGGCGATCATCACCCTGTTCTGGAAGGACCACGTCGGGCTGTCACTGTCGCAGATCCTGCTGCTGCAGAGCATCTTCGCCGTGGCAATGGTGGTGATGGAATACCCTTCCGGCTACATCAGCGACCGGGTCGGCTACCGGACGGCCCTGACCTTTGCATCCATTCTCGGGATCGTGGGCTGGGGAGCCTACACGGTCGCCTCATCGTTTCGGGATGTCCTCATCGCCGAGATCCTCCTCGGCATTTCCACCTCCTTCATCAGCGGCACGGACAGCGCACTCCTCTACGAATCCGTGAAGGGAACAGGGGATGAACCTGCCTATGCGCGATTCGAAGGGCGCTCCACCGGGTTCGGCCAGACCGGAGAGGCTGCCGGGGCGGTCTTCGCCGGGCTTCTTTATGCCAGATACCCGCTGCTCCCCTTCATCCTCCAGGTGGTGGTCTGGATTCTGGCGCTGCTCCTCACCCGGGGCTTGACGGAACCGCGGCGTGAACCGAGACACTTTGGTGGGCACCTGAAGGAGGCGCTTGCCTCTGCGCGCTACGTCTTCATCGAGAACCGGCGCCTCCGTATCACGATCATCCTGAGCATCACGCTCGGAATCTCGTCCTTCTACCCGGTCTGGCTGATCCAGCCGTACATGCGTGACGCCGGCGTCCCCCTCGCCTCCTTCGGCCCTATCTGGGCCGGGGCCAACCTCATTGTCGCCCTTTTCGCCGTCCTGAGCCACCGGGTCCGGGCATTTCTGGGCGAACGCCGGATGATCCTGCTGCTGGTGCTGCTGGTCTGGGTGGGATATCTGGGGTTGGGGTATGCGGCAGGGGTCTGGGGATTTCTCTTCTACTACCTGCTGACGGCGATGCGGGGGATGCGGGGTCCGTTCTTTCTGCACGCCGCCCAGGCCGAGATCCCGTCGGCAAACCGGGCAGGGATGCTGTCGCTCCAGTCCCTCTGCTTCCGGCTCCTGTTCGCCATCACCGGCCCGCTGGTGGGGATCTACGCCGATGCCCGGGGGGTGGGAAAAACGTTCCAGCTCCTCTTTGTCGTCTGTCTCCTGGTCCTGCCCCCGCTGGTCTGGCTCTTCCAGAAACAGCGGCACCCCGACGCTGCCGGAGGGTGATCCCGGCTGCAGCGTCAGGCGACCTTCTCTGCCAGGGCGGTCGCCAGTTCGAGCAGCCGCTCCCGCTGCACCAGTCCATCCATAAAGCGTTGCGGGATGCCGGGCAGACCCACCTGCGCCCCCACCAGCGCGCCGGTCAGCATGGCGCGGGCCATGTTCTGACCGCCCCCATTGATGGCATGCAGCAGAGCCGCTTCGAAATCGTCGTGGAAACGGGCCGCCAGATAATAGACCGCCGGCAGCTGGTGGTAAATGGCGCAGGGCATGCCATACACCAGCGAAACCTTCCAGGCCGGCTCGATCCGCACATCCGGGTCCGCAGCCGCAGCCGCCATGTAGGACGGCGTCAGCAGGGCATCGGGAGACGCGAACATGCCGGCACGCGGCGGATCTGGATCGCCGGGACGGGGGGGCTGCAGATCATCGCTGGTGATATGATGGAATGGCAGCTCTCCCTTGTTGACCAGCCGCATCAGCTTGCCGGACAGGTGCGCGTTCAGGCCGTGCCCCTGGACCAGGAGCCCCAGCACCGCACCATAGGCAACGGTCATGGCGACGATGGTCGGGTCGGTCTGGGTCAGCACGGTATTGGCGGCAATGGTTTCGGCCAGGCGGGCCGGTTCGTGGGCATAGCGCACCGCCAGGGCCAGGGTACGTTCGATGGCTTCCGTGTCGTCGGCATGGCCGCCGGTCCGCCCCCAGGGAAGCTGCTGTTGGACCCGCTGCCGCCAGAGTTCGCGGATCGACTGGCTGGTATACCCGCCCGGCCCGGAAACCGGGGTGCCATCCAGAAACGGCAGCAGTTCCGTGTCCAGCAGGCGGCAGAAATCGGCCTCATCGTAGCCTCCTCGCTCCACCAGCGACCCGAGCAGGAGCGTGAGGATGAAACCGGCCTGCGACAGCTCGCCAGCCTTGAGGCCGTCGTGGTATCGCCCCGGTTTCGGGTCCGTGTAGCCGGTGATCCACGGCCCGTAATCGCGGCGCAATTCGTCGAGATCATAGTACCAATGCGGACCGAGCCCCATGGCATCGCCGATGAAGGCGCCCATGATGGCGCCAGCAGCCCTGTCCTGAATGGTTGTCGTTTGCATGGCATCCTCCTCGGCCGGCACCAGCCGGCCCTGCCGACGGTTAACCGACCCGCCGGGCCACGAAGAACAGCTCTATATCGATCCGGTCATGCACCAGGTGCATCCCCAGTTTCTCGAACAGCTTCCCCGAACCGTAGGTAATATTCCAGTCGGTCCGGTCGAAGGCGAACAGCGCCTGGGCCTTGACGCTGCCATCTTCCTGCGGCATCACCGTTGCCGGCAGGGTGAGGGGCCGGGTAACCCCCTTGATGGTCAGCTCTCCCCGCACCAGGTGATCGGGTGTGCCGGGCGACGCCTCAGGAATCGGCTCCCACCCCTTGAGGACCATGGTGGCCACCGGATAGCGGGCAACGTCGAAGAAGTCTTCGGACTTCAGGTGGTTCACGAGCATCTGCCGGTAGCCTTCGTTCTTCAGGTCCAGGTTGATGATGCCGGTCATGTCCAGGGTGACGCTCCCCTGCCGCAACCCGCCTCCGGTGATAACCAGCTCGCCCTCCTGCAGCGGGACGCGGCCATAGTGCCGGTTATTGATATTGCGGCCGGTCCATTCCAGCACCGATGCCGTTGCATCGATCCGGTAGGTGCCGTCCATGAGCTGCGGCTCCCGCAGTGGCTCACCGGCCTGTGCAATCTGGTAGCCGGCAGCGCACCAGCCCGCCAGTCCCCCTTCCAGGATATGCACCTCGCGGTAGCCGGCAGCCACCAGCTTTTCACGGGCTATGACGGCTGCCCTGGTCCTGCCGGTGGCATCGTAGAGAACCAGCGGCAGGGACCGGTCCGGCGCCAGCTCGGCCATCCGGTCCAGAAACACCACCTCATAGACGCAGGCATTCAAAGCCCCGGGGAGATGGGTGGCGGCATACTCCTCCGGGGGCAGGATATCGATAATGAGCAGCGGCCCGCCGGCATCGAGCCGAAGCTGCAATTCGGTGCAACTGATGGTCGCATTCATGGCCGTCTCCTTTCGTTCCCTTTTGGTACTATTCTACACCCGCAGCAGTTCAACTGCCCTTACAATTATCTATTGCGTCCTCCGGCTCACCGGATTCAACCCTAGAATTCCCTGCAGGCAGAATCTCGGCCAGGATTTCCCTGCGTTTCTCCACTGGCGAAAATTGAAGTGTCTTTGTCATTGCGCCACAACAGGATGTATGGAAAGATGGCACCATGCACAAGCAACCTCCCGGACATACACGCAACCGCATCTTTGTAGCCGAAACCGGTATCACGTCGGCTCATTACCTGGAACCTTTACCAGCGAGACTACCTGCAGCAGAGGAGCCCAGCCCATGACCACCCATTCCGTTACCATCGTCACATTCGCCCTGCTTTCGGCGCTTTTACTCGGCTCTGCAGCCTTGGCTGCAGAAGGCAACACCACCCTGGCACCTCTGCAGAAAGCTTCAGGCGAAAAAACCGCATTCGATGGGATGCTGCAGGTAAGCAGCGCCTACTTCGGCCGCTTCCCGTTCATGCGGGCCGAGGATGTCTTCACCACGATCGTCAAGGGTGGCGACAGCTCCTACCTGCTGTTGAGCGTCCAGTCTCCGGACGAGTACGCCAGGGGGCATGTACCGGGTGCCGTCAATATCCCTTTGATGGAAATCACCGAGGCAAAGTCGCTGGCACGGCTCCCGCGGGACAAAAAGATTGTCTTAACCTGCGACAACGGCCATCGCTCCATGGCTGCCGCCCTGTTTCTCGGCCAGCTCGGGTATGAGACCTATGCCATGTCCATGGGGCTCAGTTACTGGAACGGCCCCGAGTCCGGCATAGCATCCCCCTACCCCGGCTCGGCCGGTTACCCGGTCAGCATGGTCGCCACTGACTCCCGGGAATCCATCGCTTTCTCTGCCGATACCGGTACCGGCACATCCGCAAGAGAGACCATCATCGACCGGACCAGGACCATTCTCGCAACCGATAGGAACCTGTTCATCGACAGGAGCGAGGTCTATGACAGGGCCGTCAAGGGTGGCGACAGAGGGTATCTGCTCGTCAGCCTCCAGCGACCTGCAGATTACGCCAAGGGACATGTACCGGGGGCTATCAACATCCCGTATTACGACATCGCCAAGGCCGAGAGCCTGCGCAAGCTCCCCAGAGACAAGAAGATCGTGCTGATCTGCTACGTTGGTCACTGGGCCGGGTCTGCGGCGCTGTTCCTGAATCAGCTGGGGTATGAGGCATATGACATGCGTTTCGGCACCCTGGGATGGAACGATACCACGGACGGCCTTGGGGAGGCCAAAGGGTATCTGGTTGCTCTGGAGAAATCTCTGAACCTGCCAATTGAGAAAGGGGTGCCCAAGAAATAACCTCCTCAGGCCGCTACAACTGCAGAAACAGCAAAGGCGGCCGATGGCCGCCTTTGTGTTATGAGAAAACTCGCCGAATTACTAGCAACGGCCACTCATCACCTTCCGTGGTTTAAACCGCCGGGAGCTTCAAGCTGAATTGTTTCTCAGCCTTCTTAAGTTGCTTGGCCGCCTTTTTCTCCTTGGGGGACATGGCTGCCGCTTTTTTGCCTTCTTTTCTCGTGCTTTCACCTTTACTCATGGCCTCTGCTCCTTGGTGCCGAGGGGGCATGGTGCGTATTCACCATACACAACGACTGTTCATACTATAACACTTTCCGGAGACGCAAAGGGTTTTACTTTCGATTTACGCACAAAGGCTGCAACAGCAAGCTTGTTTCCATCCGGGAACCTCGGGCGTTACACGAACCGTTCCCCCATCGGACCGAAGAATTGGCCGCCTTTCAGAACCGAATTTGGTATCGCCCGAATTCCCCGGGTGCTACGCCACCTCTGCCAACCCTACTTTCTCTTCATCTTCCGCCTCCATGATCCCGAACTCCATCAGCAGCGCTTCCAGCTCTTCCATCTCCAGCGGGGTGGGAATGACCAGCATCTTGTTGTCGCTGATCTTCTGCGCCAGGGTCCGGTATTCCTGGGCCTGTGGATGCTCCGGCGAGTATTCGATGACGGTCATCCGCCGCATCTCCGCCCGTTGTACCTGGTTGTCACGGGGTACGAAGTGGATCATCTGGGTGCCGAGCTTTTCGGCCAGCGCCGTGACCAGTTCGAATTCCTTGTCGGTTTTCCTGGCATTGCAGATCAGCCCCGCCAGACGGACCTTCCCGGAACTGGCGTATTTGAGGATACCCTTGGCAATGTTATTGGCCGCATACATGGCCATCATCTCCCCGGAACAGACGATGTAGATCTCCTCCGCCTTTCCCTCGCGGATCGGCATGGCAAACCCACCGCAGACCACGTCCCCCAGGACGTCGTAGAAGACGAAATCCAGGTCCGGGGTGTAGGCACCGTTCTCTTCGAGGAAGTTGATGGCGGTGATGACGCCGCGACCGGCACAACCGACACCAGGCTCGGGACCACCCGACTCGACACACTTGACATCGCCATACCCGACCTTCAGGACTTCATCCAACTCCAGGTCCTCCACGGTGCCACGCTCGCGTACCAGGTCCATGACCGTTGCCTGGGCCTTGGCATGCAGGATCAGGCGAGTGGAGTCGGCCTTGGGGTCGCATCCGACGATAAGGATCTTTTTACCTAACGCCGCGAGTCCGGCCACCGTATTCTGGGTAGTGGTCGATTTGCCGATGCCGCCTTTTCCGTAAATCGCGATCTGTCTCATATGAGCCTCCTTCGTCCGTAGTGGTGGACGTCAGCATGTATCGGGGGGCGAAACGAGGCGCCACATGGCGGCGGGATACCGTCGGCCATGATCCCCGGCCTTTGAGCCGTTTGCTCCATTCATGCCTGGTAGCGGAGTTGCCAGCAAATGGCCGCTACAAAAAAACGCCCCGCATCTCATGACTGAGAGCGGGGCGTGGGTGCCTGGTTGTCAGGGTCAGATGGTTGTGGTGGTGACGATTCGTCCGGTCACCATACCATGGGTACTACACTATCCATGCCGATCAGCCACCAAAACCGCCGACATCCGATCCCGTAGCCCCTGCGCGATCTGCTGCAACCTCAGGAGCATTGGCTTGCCAACGGATATGATTATGTTCTCTACAGGGTGACTGTTAATCGGGCAGCAGGTGCAAAGGAGGAGAATCTAATCGGGGGTTTCGTTCGACTGCAACAGAGACAGGGAAGGCGGCCGACTCATATGCAATCCACCGAATTCCTCCCGCATGGCCTATCCGACCGTCCGGTGCACAGCCAGCGGCCCCCAGGTCTGGTTGATGGACATCAGCTCCAGGGTGTTGATATTCACATGCGCGGGCCGGTCTACCACCCAGGCCACCGTCTCGGCGATATCCTCGGCAGTCAGCGGTTCGGCTCCGGCGTAAACGCCGGCAGCCCTCTGCTCATCCCCCTTGAACCGCACCTGGGAAAACTCCGTCTCAGCCATCCCCGGCTGAATACAGGTCACCCGAACCCGCGTGCCGAGCAGGTCGCAGCGCAGATTGCGCGAAAACTGGGTGACAAACGCCTTGGTGCCGCCATAGACGTTGCCTCCCGGATAGGGCCAGGCACCTGCGGTGGAGCCGATATTGACGATGTGCCCCCGATTGCGCGCCACCATGCCGGGCAGAACAAAACGTGTACAGTACATAAGCCCCTTGATGTTGGTATCCACCATGATCTCCCAGTCTTCCAGGTCGACCTTGTGGGCCGGTTCCAGCCCCAGGGCCAGGCCGGCGTTGTTCAGGAGCACGTCAATCCCGCGAAACCGCTCCGGCAGGGACGCAATCGCCCCCTGCACCGCCTCGCGGTCGCGGACATCCAACGGGATGATATGGGTATCACAGACTTGCGCCAGTTCCTCCTGCATCTGAAGCAAAGGGTCGATACGTCGGGCCGCCAGAATCAGTCGATTGCCGGGCCGGGCAAAACTTCGACTGCATGCCGCACCGAAACCGGAAGATGCGCCCGTGATAAAGATGGTTGTGCCGTCCATGGGATACCTCCTGGAAGGTGGGGTCGAACGCGGCAGAGGCGGGGTATGGCGAGACTATAGCGGAGAAAACGGATATTGCAAGACTTGGGGGGCAACCGACTTATACACTGTCACCGGTGCGTCCGCCTTCCGCCACCTCCTGCATCCTCGGTCGGGGCAGACAGCGCGAACGAATGCGGCGGATCAATGCAGGTACGACGAACATCGCCGCAAGAACGATCAGCATGGTCGTGTTGGGGTCGCGGACATAGGTGTTCAGGCCCAAGGTGGTGACCGCGATGACGGCGAAATAAAGCATGTCGCCGGCAATGGCGAATGCCCAGCCGGCAACGAAGCCGTGACCAGCGGCGAGAGCCGAGGCCCGTCCCGTCATGGGATCGACCCCGAAGGCAATCATGACGAGCGCCAGCGGGCCGGCCCCGGTTCCGCCAAAGTGGGCCACGCTCCGCACGGTGGCTTCCTGCATGAGGGCTCCAAAACGGGCAAGAATCGCTACCTTCCCGCAGATGCGAGCGATAAGGCGCAGGACCGGCTCAAAAGCAATGGCCAGCATGAGATCCGACACCAGGTAGAGCAGGACGGTAATGGGCCAGGCAACGCCCTTGGCCTGGGCGAGCAGGACCCCGGCAGGGATGCCACCCCCGACGGGGATGATGAAGAGCTTCAGCACGGACAGCATGTTCGATAGCGATGGATGCATGACGTCAGGCAAGGTAGGGCGACCCGGCCATCTCCACCTGGGTCAGGAACAGCCGTGTATCGAATTCCAGCTGGTGGTAGGCGGGTTCCATATATTCGCAGAGCTGGTAGAAGGCCTTGTTGTGTTCCTTCTCCTTCAAGTGCGCCAGCTCGTGCACGACAATCATCTTCAGGAATTCCACGGGAGCGTCCCTGAAGATGGCTGCGATACGGATTTCGTGCTTTGCCTTCAGCTTGGCCCCCTGTACCCGGGAGACAAAGGTGTGGGTCCCCAGGGCGTTGTTGATCACATGCAGCTTCCCGTCGTAGGCAACCCGGCTCAGCGCCTGGGCAGTCCGCATGAACTCGTTCTTGATGGCGACGGTAAAATCGTAGAGCGCCCTGTCGGTCCTGATCTCGTGCAGCTTCGGATAGCGCTGCACAAGGACGCTGCCCAACCGGTTTTCCGCCACCAGCTGCTCCACCTGGGCCGTGATCTGCGGGGCATAGCCTGCCAGATATTTCAAATGGTGCATCGAGCCGTTTTTTCCCTTCTCGTCGTTGCCGTATCATAGCCGCAGCTCGCACCACAGGTCAAATCATGTCTCGCACCGACAGTAAAAAGCGGCCGGGTCGGCCGCTTCAATGGCAATCCATCGACAGTTCGAGCAGCTCAGGCTCTCTTATTTCTGCGCCGCATTCCGGCCGGCCATGTAGCTGGTGATGAGGCAACGATACGACGGGAGGTGATTGGACAACAGGTTCCCCAGCCCTTCGATATCGTTACGCCAGTCGCGGTGCAACTCACAGGCAACCGCAAACCAGTTCATGAGCTGACACCCGGCTTGCGTCATGCGCGCCCAGGCGGCATCGCGCGTCGTCTTGTTGAATGTGCCGGACGCGTCGGCAACGACAAACACTTCATAGCCTTCCTCCCGTGCGGACAGGGCAGGAAACGCGACGCAGACTTCCGTCACAATGCCGGCAATGAGCAACTGCCCTTTCCCCGTCGACCTGACCGCCTTCACGAAATCTTCGTTATCCCAGGCGTTGATATTGCCGGGACGCGCTATGTAGGGCGAGTCCGGGAACAGCGCTTTCAGTTCCGGGACAAGCGGCCCGTTCGGGCCATCCTCGAAGCTGGTGGTAAGAATCGTGGGGAGCTTGAAATACTTGGCAGTATCGGCCAGCGCCAGAACGTTATTTTTGAAGTCGTCCGGAGAAAAATCCTGGACCAGGTTGACCAGCCCCGATTGGTGGTCGACGAGCAAAACCGCAACGTCATTCTTGTCGAGGCGTTTGTATGTGAATTGGGTATTCATGCCTTCCTCCTTCTGTTGGCATTCTGCATGCCGCTGCAGCTCTTCCCGCCAACGTACTAGAATCTGCCTAGGGATATTTTACACCTTAATGAAAGAAGGAGTATTGATAAATTCTCCAGTACCGCAGCAACAGACAAGGCGGCCAATTGGCCGCCTTGTCCAGCAGGAATGTCACCCCTCGGATTCCCCTATTAAAATACTTTGTATTGACAATCTTTATCCATATATTTATATATCTACAAAATACATTATTTAATGTGCCATAGATACACGACAATACTCAACCACTCGCGAGGGTGGGGCGGAAAGCCCACAGGGTCTCACCGAGACAGCCGGGTTGCCGAAATATCACTGTGATATTCAGGCAACCCGGCTTTTTTTGTGCCATACAACCCAGCCGGAAAGGAGAAGGAGCTCAAGCTCGCCACATTGCATTCAGTAGTTTGACCGGTGTTGACAACGAACCTTCCGGACTGTGCAGTCAAATGCCATCGACGTAGCGCCATTGCTGGCGATATCTTTCATTGCCGAGGCGATTCGTTCTCCCGGCAGAAAATGGAGGCCCGATGATTCATTTTGCACGCACATCCAGGAACCTGTATGGTCGCACGATTTTGTCGCTGTTAACGTTCATGCTGGTGCCGGCCCTTGCCTATGCCGATACCCTGGCAGTCACAACCAACAAGTCGACGTATGTTGCGGGAGAAGTCATGAAGGTAACAGCCGTCTACAAGACAAAAGACGGCAAGCCGATTACCAGACCCACCAGCCGTGAGGTTCGCATCAAAGACCCCTCCGGGGACGAGAAGGCTGAAACAGCCATGCAAAACGTCGGCAACGGTGTCTATACCTACAATTACACCATTCGCTCCTCTGCGGCTGCGGGCAGATGGGAAGTACGCGGCACGTTCGTCTATAAGAACGTGGAAACCAAGGGATATGCCTACCCCAGTGTATCCTCCACCACGGCGGACACCACCGCGCCGGTCACGACAGCCTCGCCGACAGGCGGCACATTCAGCTCCTCAGTCACGGTGTCCCTGGCCCGCAACGAGTCAGGCACCACCTACTACACCACCAACGGCACCACTCCGACAACGTCGTCCCCGGTCTATACCGCGCCGCTTACCTTCTCTGCGACGACCACCCTCAAATATTTTTCCCGGGACGCCGCCGGCAACAGTGAAGCGGTAAAAACCCAGACCTACACCATATCCGGCACTACCGGTGGCGGCAGCGGCTCCGGCCACACCTCCCTGACCTGGACGGGCTACAACATGTGCCGCAGCTGCCATGCCACAGAGGCATCCGAAATGTTCAATTCGGTGCACTACCAGTGGCGCGGCGCATCCGCGACAACCACCGGCCCGGCCACACAGGGCAAGTTTTCCGAAACCGTCGACAACAGTACCGCCATGAACTCTTACTGCATCAACATTCTCGGCAACTGGAACAACTATTCGGGCTGCAGCAACTGCCACGTCGGCCTCGGTGCCAAGCCGAGCGGCACCTCCAGTGCCGCACAACTGGATAACATCGACTGCCTCATCTGTCACCAGAAGGACTATAAGCGGACCCGTTCCAACTCCGGTGGCACCTACGCGCCGAACACCGCCCAGATGAGTATCAGCATGGATCAGGCGGTACAGACGGTCACCAAGCCGACCCGCTCCACCTGCCTCCAGTGCCACGCCAAGGGAGGGGGCGGCGACAACTTCAAGCGCGGCGACCTTACCCTGGCCCACGGATCGACCACCGATGCCGCCTTCGACGTGCATATGGCAACCACGCGCGGCAACCTGTCGTGCCAGGCATGCCATACCACCTCCAGCCACAAGATGGCCGGCCATGGCAGCGACCTCCGGCCTACAGAGAGTGCAGCGACCATCAGCTGCTCCACCAGCACCTGCCACCCGACAAAGGCGAGCACCACCAGCGGCCACACCACCACGGACGTCAATCACCACATCGGCCGCGTTTCCTGCCAGGCGTGCCATATAAAGACGTATGCGAAGAATGCTGCCGACACCGCTGCCACGGAAGCGACCGAAACGCACCGCACCTGGCAGCTGTCCGTCTGGAATGCGGCTCTCAACCGGTATGAGCCGACCATTACCCTGGCAAACAACCTGACTCCGAAGTATGCCTTCTGGGACGGCTCCAGCTGGGGAAGCAACCTGCTCGATACCCCTGTTATCGATCCGGCGACCGGCGCCTATAAGATTTCCCGCCCCAACGGCGCCATCAACGGCCCTGCCGGGACCAAGCTCTATCCGTTCAAGTACAAGACCTCCGAGGTGCCGCTCGATACCAGCCGCAACAAGCTGATCGCCATCGACACGAGCATCTACTTCAATACCGGCCTGGTTGCCGATGCCATAAACCAGGGGATGGTCAATATGGGCTTCTCTGCCGGCGAGCCCTATTCCTGGGTCAAGACCGACGAGTATCAGCTCATCACCCACGAAGTGCCGCCGGCTGCGAGCAACGTCCTGGCCTGCGCCGACTGCCACAAAAACACCGCCCGGATGAATCTCCCGGCCATGGGCTATGCGCTGAAAGCGGCAAAGTCGGTCGTCTGCTCCCAGTGCCACGGCGACGAATCCTATTCCGATTATCTCTGGGTGCACAACAAGCATGTGAAAGGGGAAGGATACGACTGCTCCTTCTGCCACACCTTTTCCCGCGCAGCGGAGCGTGGCCTGAAGACTACCAAGTAACCCGATATCTCCCGGATGAACCTGAAAAAAAAGGGGCGCTTCTTTCGAGGAGCGCCCCTTGTGCATCCAGAGGAGGGGGAAGGCCGTCACTCGATCTGCTGGCAGTCGTCAAGGAACTGCTGAAGCACATTCTCTTCGACCCCTGCCAATGCGGCAATGCGTGAGAGGCGCGGGAAGGCCCACATGCTCGCTGCCTCGGCAAGACAGGTGCCGTCCGGGGCATGGATGGACATTGTCACTTCCGCAGCGGCAGGGGCAAAAGAGACGATCCGCGCCTCCAGGTGGATGTCGGTGTCGGTGCGGACCGGCTTCAGAAATCGAACCGTCATCTCGCGGGTGACGCCGAGTTTCCCGTGGCGTGCAAAGAGGGCATATGCGGCTGCCTCGTCCATGAGTGCCGAAATGATGCCGCCATGGACCATTCCGTCAAAGCCGCAGTATGAACCGGGAACCCGGCAGACGGAAACGACACCGGCCTCGGTGTGACGAAAGCGGATCTGCAGCCCATGGGGATGCCCTTCCGAACACACAAAACAGCTTCCGGGCCAGCGACCGCGAACCGGCGGCAGGTCCCCCATCTCTTCAGCATGCAGTGGTAATCGATGCTCAGCCATGGCAACTCCCAGGGGTTTTGCCCCCGAGTATACTGCCTCGGCGTGCGAAAAACAAGAAAGGCGGACTATCGGCCGTTTTCGCATCAAGTTTGCTCCCGGAAATTGCCTCAGACTGCTCCCATGACCCCATTCTTTCAGAGAGATGTTGCGCCGCACCACTCGAAAATGTTACATAGATATGCCCAACTCATCACGATGCCTGAAGAGATTGGGGAATGCAGGGTCATATCACATTTAATGAGGTTGAAAAAATGACAATGACACACTTTGGTCCGACCGGACTGATCGCAACGCTCGTCCCGAAAATAGCCCAACAGTGGGGAACGCCGGTCTATCTGCATGATCAGGAATACATAGAAAAAAGCTGTGAACAGTTGCTGAACATGCCGAATGCCTACGGTCTGCATGTCCGCTACGCCATGAAGGCCAATTCGGATCGTACCGTCCTGCGGGTCGTCACCAGCAAGGGGCTGGATCTGGACTGCTCGTCGCTCGACGAAGCGGCCCGCGCCCATAGCGCCGGCATCCCCTACAGCCGGATGATGCTGACGACTCAGGAGGTGCCGACCGGTGCGGAACGCGCCGAACTGGAGGAGATGATCAAGGCAGGCCTCAGGTACAACGTCTGCTCCATGCTGCAGTACCAACTGATCGCCGACTTTGCCCAAAAGAACAGGATCGACCTCTCCATGCGGGTCCATCCGGGAGCGGCCGGCGGCGGCGAGAGCACGACCCGCGATACCGGCAGCGAATATTCCTGCTTCGGCGTCCACCTGAACGACGTCCCCAGGGTCAAGGCCCTGGCCGACCAACAGGGAATCCGCTTCACCCAGGTCCATGTCCATATCGGCTCCGGGGGCGACCCGGAAAAGTGGCGGGAGAACATCGACCGTGAACTCGGTTTCGTCAAGGCCTATTTCCCCGATGCCGTCACCGTCAGCTTCGGCGGCGGGCTCAAGGTCGCCCGGATGCCAGGGGAAAAGCAGGCCGACATCGCCGCGCTGGGTGCCTATGCCAAGCAGCGGATCGAGGAGTTCAAGGAGGCCACCGGCCGCGAACTGGAGATGGAGATCGAGCCGGGCACCTTTGTGGTAGCCAACTCGGGCCATATCATCACCCGCATCATCGACAAGAAGCTGACCAACGAGATGAACTTCCTGATCGTCGACGGCGGCATGGAACTCTTGACCCGCCCGCTTCTGTACGGCTCCGAGCATCCCATTGCCATCGTCCGCCAGGACGGGACGCTTCTCTCCAGCGAATATGACCAGACGCCGACAACCGGGCTGAAGTCGTTCGGCATCGTCGGGCGCTGCTGCGAAAGCGGCGATTCGGTGCGTCTGGACAGCGACGGCAACATCGTGCCGGTGCTGATTGTTGAACCGGAAATCGGCGACTTCGTCGTCATCGGCGGCACCGGTGCCTATTCCGAGAGCATGTCGCCGGAAAACTACAACTCGCACCGCAAACCGGGGGCCGTCATGAAGACCAAGAGCGGCGAACTGGTGCAGATCAGGAAGAAACAGGTTCGCGAACAGCTGATCCAGAATGAGCTGGATGTGAAACTGTAAGCGATCACAAAATAGTGCTCAGGAAACAGCAGAGGCGGCCAATCGGTCGCCTTTTGCTTTAAGTATTGATCTCTCCGGAATTACAGCATCTACTGCCCGCCAGAGCGAGTATAATACAGGTAAGAGATCATCGAACCATCAGGAGGAAGGGACCATGACCACGACATCGTGCGAAAACGACCAGTCCCCGATCCATCTGCGCGGGCTGTTGCGGCACTTTGCCGACCTGCGCGATGGTACCCATGGCGACGGAGCAGTCAGCCGTACCGACAAGGAGCAGCTCTTTGACGCTGCCGTCGGCTACCTAGACCCCTGCGCCCGCCAGGCCCTGGACGAGATAAACGAAACCCTGCTGCTGGGGAGCGGTACGGTCACCGCCATCGGCGTCACCAGGTCGCCAAACGGCGACAGCGCCGCAGCCTGGACTTTGAGCTGGCCGGAGCAGGCCCGGGCGGGTATCCCTCCCATCACTCTGGAAGCATTCTTCGGGCACAGCTTCCACCACCCGCACTTGCATGGCGGAACCGTGGGGGTCTGGCCGCTCAACGTCTTCAGCGCAGCAGATGCCGTTGCCGAGCTGCCGACGCTACGGGCGATTGCGACCGCCGAGCTGCACAACCTGGTTTTCCGGAGCGATTACCGCATTGTCCCGGCAATCACCCGCCCTCTGCCGTAAACGAACTCCGGGCGTTGTCCGGGCGGGGTCCGGACTCGCCGGCATGTTCCAGGACCGGCAGAGCCATGCAAAAGGAGGCAGCAAATGAAAAGGACCTCTCTATCCATGCCGGAACTGGCCCTCATCGCCGGAACCCGTGCGGCACTCGGCGCGGGTGCGGCCCTGATTTTCGGCGACCGTCTGGCCAGGGAACAGAAAAAAGCAATCGGCTGGACCCTTTTTCTGGTCGGGGCAGCTACAACCGTACCGCTTCTGGCAATCGTCATCAGCAGGCAAAAGGAAAGGTAGTATCGGTTAGTGATTCGCCCATCTGATTCTCGAAACGACAAAAGGCGGCCGATATTTGCCGCCTTTTGAATTAAGCATGATGTCCCTGCAATTCTGTCCAATGGATGCATATTTGAAAATAGTTTTCAATTTCTAAATATGTGCTAAACTGTAGGCAAAGAAGAAGGAAGGAGGGAATGGCAATGCTAGACAGAACCGGCGACTGGTGCTTCGAGGGCGGATGCACCTACCTGACGAGTGATGACGATACTGTTCGCAGCAACAAACGGGAGAGTGTGGAACAGGATGATTTTTACTGCGTGCCCTGCGTGGGCAGTTATGATTGACAGGGCTGCGAAGAACTTCGTAAGAACACGGATGAGCGCAAGGCGGCCGAGTGGCTGCCTTGCGTAGTCTCCTCCTCCTTCCTGCCCCTTCATTGCATAGAGTGCAGATAGTTCCATTGATTTTTATGTCCGATTCACTACTTCGGTGATCCATCGAGAAACTCGATGATCGCTGGAATGACCGACTGTGGTGCCTCTTCCATCAGCCAATGTCCTGAGCCCGGTACAACTACCCCTCTGACATCGATTGCCACCAATTTGGCCTGTTCGATGAGGAAGGTGCCGCTGGCCTTTTCACCTGTAAGAACAAGCACCGGCATGGAAAGGAACCGTACTCGCCGCATGGGTTGCAGATGTCAGTACAAATATTGTTGCAAAGGTTGAAAGTCCGGCAACAACGCCATGCCATAATTGTGTTGGTAGCCGTAACATAGAGCTCACCTTTCCTTTCATAACGTTATATCTGTTGCCGTCGTGCACGTTTCAGCAATGGGCTGAACAGCTTCACCAGCACGGGCATGACTATCCAGGTCAGCAGACAAACGATGCCGACTGAAACCACCAGCGCCTGCAGAACCGGCGGCAGGCCGCCGATCAGGGGTGCCAGCGCATTAGACACGAAGATACTGACCGGCCAGACCCCCAGCACCGTGATGATCGCCATCTTCCACCGGGCAGGAGCCTTTGCGCCATCCGTTTCGAACCAGTATTCCAGGCCCCGTTCCACATGGTAGGTCGGCTGTTCTTCCCTGAACTGCTCGGCCTTTGTCAGAAATTCCCGCCGCACGTCCGAATTCATCCAGGCCTTCAGATGTTCGTCGGTGTCGAACCTGAAGACGATCACATACTCCGACTCCCTGGCATCGTGATGAACCACGTTCAGCCCGAGATGTCCGGGAAACTTGAGAGCTGCCGCAGAAACATCCCGGAACCAGGCGTCGAATTCCTGCTCATGACCAGGGCGAACATGCCAGGTGACAACCACCGTCACCTGGCCGCTTTCTATCCGGGTCACTTTCATGGTCAGTTTCCTGTAGATCCGGCGCGACTGGCAGGAGCGCCGTGCACCATGGTGTAGGCATATTCAACTCCCTGGCCATAGGCGCCGCAGTGCTCCTTGACCACTTCGATGACCGCGTTGTAGGTATCCTTACGGGCCCAGTCACGTTGGTACTCAAGCAACACCTGCAGTGCGGTGACCGGCACCACACCAGCCTGCTCGATACGCCGCATGGCGGCATTATGAGCCGCAACGCTGGTGCCGCCGGAGGCGTCTTCGACGGCATAGACCTCATAGCCGGCCTGGAGCGCCTCAAGGGCCGGGAAGGCCAGGCATACTTCGGTCCAGAGAGCCGCCATGATCAGTTTTTTGCGGCCGGTGGCAACGACCGCCTCAACCAGCTTGGCATCTTCCCAGGAGTTCATGCTGCTCCGTTCAACCGGCTCCTGGTCGGGGAAGATATCGAGCAGCTGCGGCCACATGTTGCCGGAGAAACTTTTCGTTTCCACGGTAGTGAGGATTGTGGGGACATTGAAAATTTTTGCGGCCTTGGCGAGAAGCATCACGTTGTTGAACAGGGTCTGGCGGTCGATATTGGCAACTCCGAAGGTCATCTGCGGTTGAAAGTCGATTAGTATCAGAGCGCTGTTCTGTGGGTTCAACAGTTCCGTTTTCATGGTATGCCTCCTAACAAGACAATTATTGTCTTCTATAGATCAACAATAGGCCTCTGAGCTTAAAATATCAAGCCAACGCATAGAGGAGTTTAGTAACTATGGTGTCCTCGAAACCAGCAGGGCGAAAAAGAGCCATGATGGAAACCAAGTAAACTATCCCCGCAATATCCGAATTGTGCGATAATAGGGTATGAAAAGAGGTGAGACGATATGAGATGCGACTATAAGGACGATTTCAAGGTCGACTACTCTGGCGGTTCACTGCATATCACGAAAGGCAAGGATGTTGATCTGGTAGTCAGGGAAGGACAGATTCCTGCCAACTATAAGGCATGCCTTGATTCAGCGGTGAAACGCGACAGCTGTCACGAATTGCGGTCGGCAGCACGTGGCATAACGAACACCATCGACCGGGCATTCAACAGAGAATGACGCGTAGCCCGAACAAAAAAGGCGGCCAATCGGCCGCCTTTTGAATTAGGCATGGTATCCCCGTAATTTCTTCTACGCCGCGGCGGTTTCTGCCCCGGCCAGCCGTCTCCCCAGATCGAAGGCCCGTTGGCAGTCCAGCGGCAGCGCCTCGGCCCGCCGCTTTGCCTTGTGTACCGGATCGAAGCTCTCGATCACCACTTTCGCATAGTCGTCTACCTGGCAGGTATCGAAAGCACAGAGTGACTCGACGGTCCCGAGCAGCAGTTGAGCATAGCGTTCGTTCGATTTGACGAAGTACTCGTAGCTGAACTCCCGGCTCCGCTCTTCGGTGACGTTCATGGTGTAGATGAAGGCCATGGCAAGCTTCTTCGGAAACAGGGTGCCATAGGGCACGGTGTAGGTCAGATAGGGGAACAGCAGCCGTTCGATGAAGCTGCGTGTTTCGCCGGTGACCGAGCCGAAATAGATCGGCGAGCCGATGACCAGGGCGTCGGCCGTGGCGATCTTGTCCAGCAGCGGCGTCAGACCGTCCTTCATGGCGCAGCGGCCATAGCTCTTCCCTCCCCTGGTCTTGCAGGCGAAACAGCTCGTGCACCCCTTGAAGTCCAGGTCGTACAGGTGGACGAGTTCCGTCTCAGCCCCTTGCGATGCGGCCCCCTCCAGGGCCTTTGCCACCAGAGTTGCCGTGTTCCATTGTTTGCGGGGACTGCCGTTGATGCCGATGACCTGCATCGTCTACCTCCCGTGAACTGTTGCCGGACACGAAGCTGCCGGCCGAGTTGGCTGTCGTTATTCGGGTTACTGCCGCGCTGTGCCGCGCCGGGTAGCATGGTGGGGTCTTCCGGGGGGGATTATGCGGCTTTTTGAATTATGGAGAGAAATTACTCCCGCAGGGCTGCGTCGTCAAGCAGGAATAGGCAAGGTGCCCCTGTATTCCTTCACCAGACCCCGCCGCCCACTCACGGGAAACTTTATATGCATATATTCACCAAAGGGCATAAAATGGAGATGACAGAGAAATCGTTACGGGCTCGGTACACTGACCGCTCTCCACCGACACCTTTATCAAAGCGGCGCATCATGAAGGAGACGTGACATGGCAACGCACGCAAAGAACACTATTTGCCTTTGGTACGACCGCGACGCAGAAGAGGCGGCGCGGTTTTATGCCGCAACCTTTCCCGATTCAACCGTGGGCGCGATACTCCGCGCACCGGGTGACTATCCGTCCGGAAATGAAGGAAACGTGCTGACGGTCGAGTTTACCGTCATGGGGATTCCCTGCGTCGGGCTTAATGGCGGCCCCGAGGTCACGCACAACTGGGCATTCTCGTTTCAGGTTGCAACCGTAGACCAGGCCGAAACGGATCGTTACTGGAACGCCATTGTCGGCAATGGTGGCGAGGAGGGTGAGTGCGGCTGGTGTAAGGACAAATGGGGATTATCGTGGCAGATTACGCCGATCGCTCTGATGGAAGCCATAAGCGATCCCGATCCCGCCGCCGCCAAGCGGGCGTTCGATGCGATGATGCAGATGAAAAAGATCGACATCGCAGCCATAGAAGCGGCGCGACGCGGTTGAATGTGTGGAAATGGTCTACAAACTTAAGGCGGCCGATTGGCCGCCTCTCTTACCGTTCCCCGAATTAACCCGCAGGTGCGCCGCTATGAATTGAGCATGCACGGCTTGTCCACGTCGTCAGTTTCATAATAACGCACTTCTATGACATTCTGTTCGGGATCGCGAAAATAGATCGATATTCCCGTCCCATGTGCACCCCAGCGTTTCACCGGGCCATCATCGATCGCTATGCCATTGTCTGCAAGCCGTTTCCGGAGCAATTCCCACTCAGCCTTGCCGGTAGAGAGGCAAAAATGGTTGAGATTCGGACGGCACACGTTCACTGGATTGCCGTTTTCCCATAACCTCTTGGGGAACAGATCGATGATCGAATCGGCTGTTATGCGGACAGACGGGAATGGAACCTGATGGTCATGAAACTCATCTATCCGTTCGCCGGGCAGTTCAAGAATGTTTGTGTAAAAGTGAAGCATTGCTTCGATGTCCACCGTGTTGATGACAATATGATCCATTTTGAATTTCATTGGTGATCTCCGGATCTGCTGAGGGTGCGCGTACGTGTCCATGGTGTGTAGTGTGGAATAGTCGAGGAGAATTGCAAGCTGAGAAGCTGGAAATACGTCCGATTGGCCGCCTTTCCATTGAGGATTTTGTCCCCCCCGGATTCCAACCTACCGGTACACCTCGTCATGGCTGCCGATATCGAGCAGCACGATCTCCTTCTCGGTAATCAGCAGGGTCAGCGTTATGCGGTATGAATAGGTCAACCTGACAGCATGGCAGCCGGATAGCTTGCCGGAAAGCGGATGCAACCCGAGGCCCGGTTGAAACGGGTCCTCCGCAAGAGACGCGAAAACCGTTGCAAAGCGGGGCTTCAGGTCAGGATGTTTTTTGAAGAACTTCCGTGCCTGGCGGAGGAACTGTTCAGAGGCGGTTACACTGAACACGCTTACTCTCCGTCAAGGTCGAGCGCCTGTAACAGCTCGTCGGCAGAGGCAAACTTCCGCACCCGGCCCGCCTTCACGTCCTCCAGCGACGCCTTCACCCGAGCCAGGTAGGCCTCTTCGGCATCAGCCACCAGCTCGGCATAGCGTGCCTCGGAAAGAACCACATACTCGGGACGGTTGTTGCGGATGACGTGCACGTCGCCCGCGGCGATCAGGTCATCCACCGCGGCAATGCCGCGCCGCTTCAGTTCCTGGGCGGGGATGGTGTTCATGCTGGCACCTCATCAAGTACTGATTTAAGTACTAATAATATGCCACAGGTGGTGACAGGCGGCAAGAAATTTAGGGACGAATTCCGGGGACAGTTTACTTAGGGACGAATTCCGGGGACAGTTTACTTAACTCCCCCACGGGTTACACACCCTGCCGCCACATCTCACCTTGATCGGTATCGCGGCCAAAATCTATCTCTATGCCGCACAGAGGCGATTGTCGGAAAAATTGCGACAAACTGGTCCGCGGCAAGGCCAACTTCCGGTATTCACCATAAGAAACAACGACAACCGCAGGCTTGCCCCGCAAGGTTATGGTCTGGGGACCGTCATTGTGTGCCTGGGGATTGTGGGGACAGTTTACTTAACTCCCCCACGGGTTACACACCCTGGCCCCGCACCGTTCCATATCCTTCACATTGCGCGTCACCACAACCAGCCCATGGGCCACAGCAGTGGCGGCAATGAGCGAATCCATGACCGGTAGCTTGTCACCCGCCTGTTCGGCCGCCCCTTGGAGTCCACCCCAGCAAAGCGCCGTATCAAGATCGATATCCAGAATCCGCCCGACAAACCGCTCGACGAGATCGAGAGTTACCCATGCCTGAAGTTCGTCCTTCTTTGGCCCATCGGCTAGCTTGCTGATCCCTTTCTGCAGCTCTCCCACGTTCAGGACACTCAGAAACAGCTTCTGCTCATCCTGTTCATCAAGCCATCTCATCACCGCCGGGTTTGGCTCCTTTTTTACCAATTCTGAGATAAGGCAGGTATCCAGCAGGTACTTCACAATTCCACCTCGCGGGCGAGGTCGCTACTTCTGCTGAGATTGAGTTCAACATCACCCAATGGAGATTGGCGGAAAAACTGCGTCAAGCCGGTGCGCGGTGCAGTCATGGCGCGGAATTCCTCGAAAGAGACGACGACGGCCGCCGGCTTGCCCCGCAGGGTGATGGTCTGGGGACCTTCGCGCAGCGCCTGGTCAACCACCTGGCTCAACCGGTTTTTCGCTTCTTGCAGCTGCCATTCCCGATCAAGGGGGGCGCGATACTTTTTGTTGGCTTTCATGGTATCCTCCGCAACTCAGCTAGACAGTCTAGCCAGACAAGAATAGCACGATCGCCTTTCGATGCAATGAGAAATTCTGCCGTAAGCAGAAAAGGCGCCGCAGCAGGCACTCTTTCAATTCCTGTTTACGTGAGACTCTTATGATCCTCTCTACCGGAACGCTCGCCTACTTCAGCGACACCCACGGCTCCTGCTCCAGGAAACTCCCCGCGATGTTCACCTCCATCTCCAGGAATCGTTGGAAGGGGATGGTGAAACTCAGCACGTCCTTTCCCACCTGCGCCCGCAGGTACTGCCGTGCCGAGAGGTCCGTCAGCCCCACCAGGCAGCGGGGGTTCGGCGAGCGGGCCTCCCGGTAGCCGAGGATGCCGACGACCTGGCAGCCGGCGGCATAGGGGATGGCCACGTTTTCGAGACCGGGACGGTCGTAGTTGGCAAAGACCGTCAGGGCCGACAACTGGTCGGGGGTGACGAGAAGGGTGACCGACTCCGGTTGCCGGGCGGCCGGATCGATGGCGGAGAGAGGGAGAAAGGCGGCGTAGCGGGTGGGGATCTCGGTGATCGGCAGGGCGTCCACGAACGCCTGGACCAGTTCCGGGCTCTTCTTGTAGCGCTCGCCGTGGAGGAAGTGGTGCACGAATTCAGGCCGCGCACCGGCCGCCTTCATCCCCTCGCCGATGCGGCGCCCCTGCTCCGTGGCCTCATTGCCGTCGGCCAGGAAGCGGCAAAACCCCTCCACCCCGCCGGGGAACTTTTCGTAGGCATTGCCGAAGCCGAGCCCGAGGCCGCCACCGAAGCAGCCGTAGGTCTCGCGGTCGAACACGACGGTCCGCCCCTTGGTGGCTGCGGCGCCGAACATGCTCAAGACACACCCCCACTTTCCCGGCTCGAACTGGACCGCACCTGCCGGATTCTCGTCGGTGAAGACCAGGGCGACCGGCTCGATCCCGAGGTTGATGGCCTCTGCAATGGCGCTTTTCATGGCATTCCCCCCAGGTCCCGAAAAAATCAAAGGGCGCCGCAACGGGCGCCCTTTTCATTTATCAGGCTACTTTAAATTCCTTTTTATGCGCTCCACCGCCTCGATCACATTCTCGCGATGGCCGAAGGCCGAGAGCCTGAAGAACCCTTCGCCGCTGGGGCCGAAGCCGGAGCCGGGGGTGCCGACCACATTGCACTCGTTCAGCAGCTTGTCGAAGAAGTCCCAGGAGCTCATGCCGCCGGGCGTCTTGAGCCAGATGTAGGGGGCGTCCACCCCGCCGTAGCAGGTGACCCCGGCGGCTTTCAGGCCCTCGCGGATGATGCGGGCGTTCTCCATGTAGTAGTCGATGATCTCTTTGGTCTGAGCCCACCCCTCGTCGCTGTAGACGGCGGCGGCAGCACGCTGGACCGGGTAGGAGGCGCCGTTGAACTTGGTGGTGGTGCGGCGGAGCCAGAGCTTGTTGAAGCTGTATTTCTCGCCCGTGGAGGTCGTACCCATCACCTCTTCCGGCACCACGACCAGACCGCAGCGCACGCCGGTGAAGCCGGCGGTCTTACTGAAGGAGCGGAACTCGATGGCGCACTTCTTCGCCCCTTCAACCTCGTAGATGGAGTGCGGGATATCCGGGTTGGTGATGAACGCTTCATAGGCGGCGTCGAAGAAGATGACGGCGTCGTTGGCATTGGCGTAGTCGACCCACTTCTTCAGCTCGGCCTTGGTGGCGACGGTGCCGGTCGGGTTGTTGGGGAAGCAGAGGTAGATGATGTCCACCTTCTCCGTGGGGAGCGAGGGGATGAAGTTGTTCGCCTCGTTGCAGGGCATGTAGACGATACCCTTGTAGTACCCCTTGTCGTCGGCCTCGCCGGTCCGACCGATCATGACGTTGGTGTCGTTATAGACCGGGTAGACCGGGTCGCCGATGGCAACGACATTGTCCAGCGCGAAGATGTCGAGGATGTTGGCGCAGTCGCACTTGGAGCCGTCGGAGATGAACATCTCCTCGGTCTTTAAGCTGACACCGAGCGGCTTGTAGGACTTCTCGATGATGGCGTTGATCAGCCAGTCATACCCCTGCTCCGGGCCGTAGCCGGCGAACTGGTCAGTGGTGGCCAGGTCGTCCACTGCCTGGTGGAACGCCTTGAGCACTGCCGGGGCGAGCGGGCGGGTGACGTCGCCGATGCCGAGGCGGATCACCTTGGCATCCGGGTTGGCAGCGGCGAACTCCCGCACGCGGCGGCCGATCTCGGGGAAGAGGTAGCCGGCCTTCAGTTTGAGGTAGTTGTCATTGATCTTTGCCATTACGAGAAAACCTCCATTTTCATTTGTATAAAGGAAATGCCGCACGGAGCGGCAATTCAGGTGTTATCGTTTAAACCTCGGGGATGTCGATTTTGCGGCAAGTTCAAGGCGCCCGAGGAAGAGCGCGGAGACGTGGCAGCGCCACGTCGCACAAGCGATGACAAAGGCAACGCCGAAATTGCCCAAAAGCGGCATTCCTATTTTAGGCCAAGCACGTCCTGCATGTCGTACAGCCCCGGCTCTTTCCCCACCACCCACTGGGCCGCCCGTACGCTCCCGCGGGAGAACATGTCGCGGGTCATGGCCCGGTGGGAGATCTCGATCCGCTCCCCCTGGCCGATGAAGTAGACCGTGTGCTCGCCGACGATGTCGCCACCGCGCACGGTCTGCATGCCGATCTCTTCCTTGGTCCGCTCGCCGCAGATCCCCTCGCGGTGGTAGTTGGCCACCTTGTTGTAGTCCCGCCCCAGCGCCTCGGCCACGACCTCACCCATGCGCACGGCAGTTCCTGACGGTGAGTCTTTTTTCTTGTTGTGGTGCAGCTCGACGATCTCCACGTCGAAGTCGTCACCCAGGGTCTTCGCCACATCCTTTAAGACCTTGAAGCAGACGTTGACCCCGACGCTCATGTTGGGGGCGAGCACAGCCGGGATATCCTTTGCCAGCTCGGCGGCGAGAAGACGCTCCTCCGGGGTGAAGCCAGTGGAGCCGATGACGATCGACTTCTTCTTCAGGCCGCAGACCTCAAGGTTCTTCAGCGAGACCTTGGGGGTGGTGAAGTCGATGAGCACGTCGCAGCCGGCGACCACGGCGTTGAGGTCGTCGCTGATGGCGACGCCCAGGGCGCCGCAGCCGGCGATCAGCCCGGCGTCCTGGCCGACCTGGGGATGACCCGGACGCTCCAAGGCGCCGGAAACGGTGCAGCCCGCCTCGGTGGCGGCGACGATGATGCGTTGACCCATGCGGCCGGCAGCGCCGCAGACGGCTATCTTAACCATGCGCTTCTCCTGATTGATCTGCTATTTTACCGCCCGTTTCACGGAAACGGTGTACGACCTGCCTTTTGCGTTGGTGCCGTTACCCTTCAGGACGCCGTCGGCCAGTTCGTACTCGATGCTCGCCGCCTCACCCTTGCAGGCGAACTTCAGGTTCGGCGACTGCTCCGTCACCGTGCAGCCACGGAGGTTGGTCTCTTTTATCTCACAGTCGTCACAGCGGGTCTTGAGCGAAATCTCCTTCTTTTCCGCGTCGACGTTGTAAATGGTCACCGCATAGCCAAATTGCTTCAGCTTCTTGCCGGTGTAGATTTCCAGCTGGCCCTCGTAGGTACCGAGGATGTTCTGGGTGTCAGCATTGAGATCGGCGCCGAATGCGGCGGGACAGGCCCCCATCGCAACGACGGCAAACAGCGCAACCAATGGGCGTCTCATGCGAACCTCCTGTCAGATCAGCTTGTACTCCTTCATGATGGCCGCCAGCTTCTCCTTGTTTGCAGCACCCATGGGGCAGAGCGGCAGGCGGAGCTCGTCGGAGCACTTGCCCATCAGCCCCAGGGCGGTCTTCACCGGGATCGGGTTCGACTCGATGAACATGGCGTTGCCGATCTTCAGCGTCTCCAGGTGCAGCTTGCGGGCCGTGGCCAGGTCGCCGGCAAAGAAGGCATCGGTCAGGTCCCCCACGGTCTTGGGCATGATGTTGGCCAGCACCGAGATGACCCCTTTGGCGCCGCAGGCCATCATCGGGAAGGTGATGAAGTCGTCACCGGAGAGGACGTCGATGCTGTCACCGCACAGCGCCAGGATCTCCGAAGCCTGCTGCAGCGAACCGGTGGCCTCTTTGATGGCAACGATGTTCTTGTGCGGCGCCAGGCGGGCAACGGTGTCGGGGAGCAGGTTGACGCCGGTGCGACCCGGTACGTTGTAGAGGATCTGCGGGATGGCCACTGCATCGGCAATGGCCGTGTAGTGGCGCACCAGCCCTTCCTGGGTCGGCTTGTTGTAGTAGGGGGTGACCAGCAGCACGCCGTCGGCGCCCGCTTCCTTGGCCTTCTGCGACAGCTCGATCGCCTCTGCGGTGGAATTGGAGCCGGTACCGGCAATGACCGGGACCCGCTTTCCGACCTGCTCGATGACGGTCTTGATCACCTGCATGTGTTCGTCGTAGTCGAGGGTCGAGGACTCGCCGGTGGTGCCGCACGGCACGATGGCGTCGGTGCCCCCTGCGATCTGGAACTCCACCAGTTCGCGCAGCTTTTCGTAATCGACCTGGCCGTTGGTGAACGGCGTTACAATGGCAACGATGCTTCCTTTGAACATATCCTTTTCCTCCTCTGTTGGAGTTGACAATATAACTCTGAAACCGGCAATTTTTCGTTCTGGCAAGGCTGTCGAGGGATGACGCGGATGCATAGGGCATAAACAGCGCTACGCCGCACGAGGAATCCCGAAATGATTCTTGTAACGACCTCCGGCTGGAAATTATCGCGAGAAAAGATTGCCAAAGCCGGTTTGATACGGTAAAAGTGGCTTTATGTATCACAATCATGAGGAAAAGTAAAGGATTTCGGCGCGTTTCCAGGGAGCGGAGACAGGTCTCCGCGGAAAGTGGAGGAGAGTGATGCGGATACGGAAAAAGATCCTCGACTACGAGTACGAAGAGGTCCTCGACACCAGGACCCGTGAACTGATCCGGGTCGGCTGCGCCGTGGCGGTCGGCTGCCCCACCTGATTGAAGAAGCACTTCGCGGTCGCGAAGGAAGCGGGAGCCACCGAAGCGGAACTGAAGGAGGCCATGGCCTACGGCATCATCGCGCCGTCGGGCAGGGCCAAGAATTTTGCCCTGAGCATGTTCGAAGAACTGGAGTTGAAGATCGGCTCGTAGCAGACATGCGGAAGGTTGCCGGTAGCCGGCAGCTGTCCCGCAGGCCACGGGCTTTCTGCCCCCCATGTCCAGACCACCCTACACATCCCGACGGCAGCAGACAGACGCCCGGCAACGCCGGGTCTCCATCCGGCGCAACGTCGTCAACCTGTCGCTGCCGGTCCTCCTCTCCTCCCTGTTCCAGCGGCTGGTTTCCATCGTCGACATCTTCCTGGTGGGGGGGCTGGGGGCGGCGGCCATCGCTGCCACCGGTCTCGGCCAGCTGTTGATCTTCGTCACCATGACGGTCTTCTGGGGGCTTGCCACCGGCACTACCGTGGTGATCGCCCACCTCTGGGGGGGCGGCCACCATCAGGAGGCCCGCCGCGCCGCCTTTGTCGCCGTCATCGCCTGCGCTGTCATGGTCGTGGCCGCCTCGCTGCTCGGCTGGCTGTTCGGCACCGACCTGGCCCGCTTCCTGGGTGCCAGGGACGAGGTGATCGGCTTTGCCGACGGCTACATCCGCCTGGTCTTCCTTTATTTCGGCTTCACCGCCGGCCTCAATGTCCTCTCCGCCATCATGCACGGCAGGGGGGACACCCGCACCCCCATGGAGGCGATCATCCTGGTCAACATCCTCCATGTCTGTCTCGCCTGGCCCCTCATCTACGGTAAGTTCGGCCTGCCGCGCCTGGAGGTGATCGGCGCCGCCTATGCCATCAACTTCTCCGAGTTCTGCGGTTTCGCCTACCTGCTCATCCAGGCCTGGCGCCGCAAACACCTGAAGTTCGGCCGTCCCGACGGCGAGCTGTTCCGCAGGATCTGGCGGGTCGGCTACCCGGTGGCCCTGGAGCGGGTAGCCCAGCAGTCGGGCCAGCTCTTCTACTCCAAGTTCATCATCGGCTACGGCACCGCAGCCTACGCGGCGCACCAGATCGGTCTCTCCATCGAGTCGCTCTCGTTCATGCCGGGTGCCGGCATGGGGATCGCCGCGGCAACCCTGATGGGGCAGGCCCTGGGAGCGCGAAAATACAAGCGGGCAAAGATCAGCCACCGCGAGGCGCTCCGGCTGGCCGTGCTGGTGATGACAGTGATGGCACTCCTCTTTTTCTTTTTCCCTCACTTCCTCATCGGCCTCTTCACCCACGATCCCGCGGTCATCGAGAAGGGGTGCATCTTCCTCAGGCTGGTGGCCTTCGCCCAGGTGCCGCTGGCGATCTCCTTCGTCTATGCCGGCAGCCTGCGCGGCACCGGCGACACCCACTACGTCTTCCTGGTGACGCTGGTCTCCATGTGGGGGATCAGGGTCTTTCTCTCTTTTCTGGCCGCCGAAGTCCTGCACCTTTCGCTCTACATGGTCTGGGGGGTCTTCCTCATCGATTGGCTCTTCCGCTCCGTCGCCTTCTGGTGGCGGTACCAGCAACGGGACCTCCACAGCGTTGTTCTGTAACAGGTTGTTGAAAACGAAGTTTCAGCGTAGCTAAAAGCAGCCATCTCGCCGCCGTCCTCGAAAGCCCCTTGTGCGGCGTAGCGCTGCTACGCCTTGCGCGGGGCTTTCTGCGGGTGCGACGATCTGACTGTTTTTGAACAACCTGATCGCCGCCGGCACTTACCCCCCAACGAAAAAAGGGGCTGTTCGCCCCTTTTTTCGTCCTTCACCGATTACCGTTTTGCCCGGATTACTTGAACCTGAGCACCACTTGGCTGATCTTGCCCGTATCCCGCTCCCTGAGCTGCAGGCGCAGCTCCTTGGCCGAATTCGCCTCGCCGGGGAAGAAGAGAAAGCCGCTGGCCAGGTGGGCATTGGGAATCTCCTTCCCTTCCAGGCTCTTCGACCGCAGGTCGTCGGTAATCCGGTACTCGCGGTCGGAGGACGTCCCTTCCTTGACACCGCCGATCACAGCACCGCCGGCAGCACCGAGCGCTGCACCCTTGCCGAGGGCCGAACCCACATTGGACCCGGAGACGATCCCCAGGGCCGCGCCGATGATCGAACCGGCAGCTGCGCCGAGCAAGGCACCCTTGCCGGCACCCTGGCCGAAGAAGGCCGCAAGTTGGGTCGACGATTCGAGCCGCTCAATGGCAACGTTGGTCGGGATGAGGTTCCAGTACTTCCCTTGGTCGTCCACCAGGAAACTCTGGTTGCCGACGATCTCCACCCCACTGCCGCTGTTGTTGTTCATCACCAGCTGGACCGGCAGGACTCCGGCACCCTTGATGTCGAAGCCGAAGGCGTCTTCGGCCGCTTCCTGGTTGGCGAATGCCTCGCCGCCGATGGAGAGCCCGTCGATCACCTGGTTGTTGAGATATGACTCCGGCGGCCGGAAGCCGGCATACTGGGTCTTGTAGGTACTGCACCCGGAGATGGAGATGAGGAAAACCGAGAGGATGATACTTGCCAGAATTTTGCTGCGCATGGTTGCCTCCTACTATGGCGTTTCATAGTGTGATCGCGGCCGACCCGTGGGCGGTCCGTTACCTAGTTTCCGTCCGGAAAGGGTTCTTTTCCGCCCTGGCGGCGTCAATCCGCGGGATTCCTTGTGCGGCGTACCGATGTATGCCTCCGCGCAATCCCTTGATTTCCTTGCCAAGACTAAAAATCCCTCCTTTCCGATCCGGAAACCAGTAGTTTCACATCTGGAGTTTCCGGATGGAAACTACCTGTATTGTAGCGAAGATCGAACGATCCTGCAATCGCCGGCGCCAGAGCGGCACCGCTCCATCAACTGCTGTGCGGCAGGGTGAAATAGAAGCTCGCCCCGAGTTCCTCCTCCCCTTCGGCCCAGACGCGGCCGCGGTGACGCTGGATGATCCGGCGCACCGTGGCCAGGCCGACACCGGTGCCAGGGAACTCGTGGGCGGTATGGAGCCGGCAGAACGCCTGGAACAGCCGGTCCACATAGGACATCTTGAAGCCGGCACCGTTATCCCGCACACAGTAGACCATTTCTCCCTTGAGCCTCAGGGTGCAGAAGCGGATCTCGGCCGCGGGCTTCTTGGAGGTGTATTTCCAAGCATTATTTATAAGATTCGTCAGAACGACCCGCAACAGGCTCTCGTCGCCGTAGCCGCTGACGTCGTCCTGGATATGGAAGGTGACGCGGCGATCCGGGCTCTCCAGCTGCAGTTCGGCGGCAATGGTCTGGGCCATGCCGGTGAGGTCGACAGTCCCTCTCCGCAGCTCCGACCGGGAGGCGCGGGAGAGTGCGAGCAGGTCGTCGATCAGTTGCAGAGTCCGGTCGGTGATGTCCAGGAGCCGCATGACATAGTCGCGCGCATCCTCCATCGAATCGGTCAACTCGTCCAGCAGCAGCTGGCTGAAACCGCGGATGCCAGTGAGCGGCCCGCGCAGATCGTGGGAAACGGTATAGCAGAACGCCTCCAGCTCTTCGTTCGCCTGCTGCAGCTCCTCGGTCCGCTGCTGCACCCGCTCCTCCAGTTCGGCGTTGAGCGACTGGATCTCCTGTTCCGCCTTCTTGCGATCGGTAATGTCGATGCAGAGGCCGACAATGCCGACAATCATGCCGTACTGGTCGCGTAGCGGCACCTTGCGCGTCGAAAGGACCTTCCGACCCTCCGCCTCCTGGCCGGGGATCTCTTCTATGGCAAACTCCCGGCCGGTGGAGAGGACGGCGCGGTCGTCGCTGCGATACCGCTCCGCAATCTCCGGCGGGAAGAGGTCGTCGTCGGTCCGGCCGATGATGGCCCCTTCGGGGTGGCCGAGTTCGCGGCAGAAGTCGCGGTTCGCCAGCAGGTACCGCCCCTCGGTGTCCTTGAGAAAAGCATACCCCGGCAGGTTGTCCAGGAAGGTCCGGAGCTGGAGGCGCTGCTGGGCAACCTCCTCCATGGCCTGCTGCTGTTCGATGTGCTGGCTGAGGGTGAGCATGGCGGACTGCAGGAGATTGATCTCGAACTCCTGCCACTGCCGTTCCCGGTCGCATTGGTCGAACCCGAGAAAACCGAACAGACGACCGCTCACCATGATCGGCAATACCAGGATGCTGCGGATCTGCTGCGATTCGTGCAGTTCCCGCTCTTCCGGCGGCAGTGACTCCACGTTGCCGGTTATGTACTCTCCCTGCTCCAGGATGGAGAGCCAACGGGAAAGGGCCGAACGGTCAAAGTCCATATTCTGCAGGTGAGGATTGTCGATCTGCGAGCTGACGCCCTGGGCGCACCACTCTCCGCGCTGGCTGGTCAGGAAACGGTCCCCGTCGTTATGGTTCTCGAAGAGATAGACCCGGCTGGCACCGGAGATCTCCCCTAGGATGCGGAGAATCCCCTCGTAGATCTGCCGGAATCCGGCATGGGCCAAGAGGAGGCGGTTCATCTCGGCCAGCCCCTTCAGATACCGTTCCCGCTGCCTGATCCCCTGCTCGGCCAGATCTCGCTGCAGTATCTCGGCGGTGAGCTGCCGGTTGACCTCGGACCGGTAGGCGAGCAGGAAGAGTGGGATCGCCCAGATGTGGAGGTTGTGCCGGACCGGCGCGATCAGCTCCAGGTAGCGCTCGCCGGTGGCCAGGCTCCAGAGCATCAGCGCCTCGTCCAGAAAGAAGAACGTGATCCCGGCCACGGCTGCCCGCGGCACCCGGTCGCTGGCGAAATTGGCCCGGAAAAAGAAGACGAGCATCGTCCCGAGGAAGATGGAGCCGGCACTGCGGAAGGCGTAGTCTCCCCAGAAGCTGCCGAAGGAGACTCCGGGGTGACTCTCCAGAAAGGGTGGCCAGGTGAGGGCAGTGACCAGGTAGAGCACGGTGGTGCTCATGATCGCGGCGCCGACGAACAGGCCGGCAACATGACGCCGCTCCGTGAGGCCGCTGAGGAAGGCATAGCCGATGAAAAGCCCTGCTACCAGGTTGGCGGCATGCTCAAGGGGAGGATAAAAGGGATAGATGTTGAGAAAGGAGAGATGGCCGCGCCAGCTGCCGAACTCGGCAACGAACATCAGCAGTTCGCGGTAGCCGCCGAGGATAGCGGCGCAGCAGATGAACAGATCGCGATCGTTGCGCTTCCTGAACCATTCGCGCCCCCCGACGAGGAGCAGCACCGACCAGAAAACCGTCGGCAGGAGAAACCGGACCGCCACATTGCCGGGCGCCCCTCCAATACCGCCACCGAACTCGTTGAGAATGATCAGGATGTCTTCCATGTCGGACGGTACACACTCCCCGGGTCAGATCACCGCAACGTAATTCCCCACTCTATGTATCACCAAATATATTCATTAGCAATCTCTCGCTTATCCCGGCCTGAAAGAATGTGCAACACCCGCAGCTTTTTCAGTTTTACGGGAGAAAGCGAGCCGAGGGGGATGTAGACGATCTTTTTCCCCAACCGGGCGGCGAGCTGCCGGAACATGCTCCGCGGCGGCCGGGGGGCCGCATAGACCACGTGCGTTTCCCGGGTGTAGTCCAGCGCCGCCAGGAGCAGCACTTCGTGCTTCCCCCTGGCAAAGGAGTAATCGGGGTCGTGCCAGATGTCGTACATCCGCCGGGGGGGATAGGAGAGGACGAACCCCCCATATTCGCAGCGGCAGATGCCGGGGCCGACGACATTATCGATGGGCTGGGTGGCATAGAAGGCCATGTCAGATTCCTGGTCATGTTCGCCGAGCCAGGTCATCCGGTAGGGGAAGCGCTCCCCTCCGCGGTCTTCGTCGAAAACCACCACGATCCCGCCGACGCCACCGGCGACCCGCTGCTGCTCCCTGACATAGATCCGCCCCTCATGGAGGTTGCGCAGGGTTTCGCGCATGTCGATGCCGTCCAGAAGCGATGCCGTAAACGGCTCCACCCGATACTGCTCCTCGGAGAGCTGTTTTGCCCCCTTCTTCTTGAGAAAGCGGCCATAATCCTCGATGGCGATATCCTCGGGAGGGTAGGAGCAGAGCGACGGATCGTCGAAACCCTCCAGCCATTCACCGGGCCGCTTTTCCCGGCGGCGCTTAAGAAACTGCAGTGGGGAGAGCCCCTTGCCAGGCCGCGCCTGGCGCGGGCGGAAACGGATCGTCCGGCTGTTGCCGGCGATATCCTCGGGAGAGAGCCTGATCGTCGGAATCTCTGCATCCTCGCTCTGCCAGGGGTAGAAGGTGGCCAAACGGCAGAAGGCATAGGCAAAATTATCGTCGACGCAGCCGCGGGCAGCAGCCAGCAACTGGAACAGGTCGGGGAGGAGCTGCCCCGACAGGGCGGCATAATTGCGGGTAAAGCGGAAAAAGGCCCTTTTCTGCCAGAGATGGAGCTGTTCGCCGGTTTCATGCCGGTAGTGGCGGGCAGCCTCCTGAAAGAGTCGGTAGTGAATCCGCTGACGATCCGGCATCTCTCCCGCGCCCCCCACATGTCGCGCGCTCCTCTCAATCGCCTGGCGCAGCACCGTTTCTTCCGGGACCTCCTGCTTCCCCCCTGCTATCAGCTCCAGGGCGTTGTAACGTTTGCGTAGCGCATGCGCCGTATCGGCCGGCTCCGGCGGGAGCGGACCGCGCCGCATTTCATGGATCGCAGAGACAAAGGAGAATTCGCCGAGGATCTCGCGGCACGAATCGGGATGGAGGTTGGCCAGGTGTACCCCCTCGCGGCGGATGCGGGTCAGCGGCTCCGCCCCCGGCCTGTCGAAGAGCTGCCGCACCCGTTCCAGATGGGCCATGCCGCAAATGAAGAGGATACGTTCATGGCTGGCAGCCAGCTGCTGCAGCCGCCAGGCCATCCCCAGCTCCCTCCGGCTGTTCGGTTCGGAGCCGGACGCTCCGGCCGATGCGCAGCAGTAGTGCAGGTAGTAGGGTGCAAGGCCGATCCGCTGCACCGCATAGCTGTCGGGGAGGAAGTCCAGGTGCTGCGGGTAGTGGTCCAGGTCCAGGTCGATGAGTTTGAGCGGGATCTCCCGCTCCAAGGCCAGCCGGGCCGCCTCGATCAGGGGGTCGGCCGGTTCGATGAGCAGGTAGACCGTTTCCGTTTTCCTGGTATGGGGGATGTCATACCAGAGGACCGAGATCTGAGGCAGTCGCTGCACCCCGCGGAGAAAGGGGCCTTCGAGGGTCGACGGCAGCTCGATGGCGATGCAGTCGGGGCGCACCCGGTCCACTGCCTGGCGGACCAAGTGGGCGAACTCCAGCCGGTAATGGAGCACGGGAAGGGCATGGACCGGCCCGAATTGTTCCAGGTGCAGACGATGGGGCATGGTTGATTATCCCGGAAGTGACGCCACCCGGTTGCGGCCGTCCCGCTTTGCACGGTAGAGCATGGCGTCGGCCTGCTCGACGAGCGACTCCGGCGTCACCCCCTTGTCGGGGGTCACGTGCGCTACTCCGAGGCTGATGGTCACCGAAGGAGAGATCGACGACGTCTGGTGCGGTATCTGCAGCTCTTCGACCATGGTGCGCAGCTTCTCTCCCATGGCCGTTGCGCCGGCAGTGTCGGTATTGGGCAGGACACAGATGAATTCCTCGCCGCCGTAACGGGCGATGAAGTCCCCCCCCCGCCCCAGAGTAGCGGCAAGGGCAGAGCCGATCCGCTTCAGGCAGTCATCGCCGGCAATATGGCCGTAGGTGTCGTTGTATGCCTTGAAATAATCGATGTCAAGCATGATCAGGGAAAGATCCCACCCTTTGCGCCACGCCCGCCGCCATTCGCGGTCGAAACATTCGTCAAAGGCGCGCCGATTGGGCAGCCCGGTCAGGCCGTCCATGAGCGAGAGGCGTTCCAGGATATCCCGCTGGCGTTTCAGTTCGAGCTGGTTGCGCACCCGCAGCCTGACCAGGGAGAGGTTGAAAGGCTTCGTGATGTAATCCACCGCCCCGAGTTCCAGTCCCAGCACCTCGTCCTGCTCCTGGGACATGGCGGTGATGAAGATGACCGGTATCTCCTTCAGCAGCGGATCGGCCTTCAGCTTCCGGCAGATGTCGTAACCATCCATGTCCGGCATCATGATGTCGAGCATGATGAGATCGGGCAGCGCCGTAGTCGCAATATCCAGGGCCTCGCTTCCCCTGGTGGCGAAGAAGACTCGGTATTCGCCCTTGAGGAGCTCGTTGAGCACCTGGATATTGATGATGGCATCATCGACGATGAGGATCTTCTGCTGATCCGTAAAGGTCATGGCTGCTCCTCGAAGGTAATGTCAAGATCGGCTGCTAGTTCGCCAAGCAGCCTCAGGGCCGCCTTGAAATTGAGCTTGTTGATCTGTTCCGCCATGGCGTCGAGCTGACGCCGATAACGCCGTGCGACGGGATGGGACTGCAACCGCTCGAACGGCACACCTGCATGCAGGTCATGGATCTGCAGCAGATGCCCCAGTTCATTGACGACAGAGGCAAGGGACTCGCTGGGCGGCTTCACTACCTTGCCCGCACGTAGCGCCCCTTTGTCGCCCCCCGCCAGCAGCGCGGCTGCCGCCGCGACCTCGTCAAAACTGCTCTCGAATTCCGCCAGCAACGGCTGTGCGCCTGCTGCATCACGATGCTCGCAGGCCTGCTCCAGTTCTGCGGCAACGGCATACAGTCGCTCGGCGGCGAGGTTCCCGGCAATCCCCTTCACACCATGCGCCAACTGCACGGCCATATCCCACTCTGCAGCAGCGACGGCCAAATGCAGCTTCTCCGGGACCCCCCGCTTCCCTTCGATGAATTCAATGATCAGCTGCCTGAACAGCCCAGCGTTCTGATCCAACCGCTCCAGGCCGTCGGGCACATTGATCCCCGGCAGGTTGGGGAAGTCGGTCACCAACGCTTTACCCGCAACCGGCAGAGACTGGGACGGCAAGGCGTGACTGCGCAGCTTGACGTACCGGAGCAGAGTTGCATAGAGCTCCATCACATTGATCGGCTTCCCGAGGTGACCGTTCATCCCCATGGCCAGACAACGCTCCCGCTCGTCATCCATGACATGGGCGGTCATGGCGATAATGGGGAGCTCGGCCATCTCCAACTGCTCCCTGATCTGCCTGGTCGCTTCGTAGCCGTCCATCTCCGGCATCTGCAGGTCCATGAGGATGATGTCAAAGGGTGTCTCTGCCTGCTCCACGGCAGTCACGGCCTCCCTGCCGTTGGCGACTGTGACGACCGCAATCCCGGCGTTCTTCAGCACCTCCCGGATAAAGAGCTGGTTTATGGGATGGTCTTCGGCGACGAGGACCCGTGCTCCCTGCAGGTCTGCCAGGCTCTCGTGGTCCGCCACCCTCTCTTGGCGACGCTTCTGCAACTGTTGCCCGTCGCGCCCCAACGCATCCCTGATGGTCTGGCAAAGACGACGGGGCGGAAAGGGCTTGGCAAGGAACCCGTCGATGGAGAGGTCTCTCGCCTGCTGCCGGGTCTCCTCGCTGCTGTATGCCGAAACCATGACGATGACCGGCATGGATGCCGGGCCGCCATGCTCCCTTACCCGGGCCACCGTTTCCAGGCCGTCCATATCTGGCATCCGCCAGTCCATGAGCACCAGCCGGTACGGTTCGGCATCCTCCCCTGCAGCCCGCTCCAGCTCCGCGATCGCCTCCCCGCCGGAAGCCGCGGTAGACGGACTGAGCTGCAGCGACTCCAGCATGTCGTGCAGCATGGCACGAGACACGGGATTGTCGTCAACCACCAGCACCCGCATCCCGGCGAGATCGGCCGGCAGCTCCTGCCTCGTCGCACGGCGCCGGCCCAACTGGAACAGGGCGGTAAACGTAAAACAACTCCCCTTGCCCGGCTCGCTTTCCGCCCAGATGTCGCCATCCATCAGGTCGACCAGCCGCCTGCAGATGGAGAGCCCCAGACCGGTGCCGCCGTATTTGCGGGTCGTGGAGCTGTCAGCCTGGGTAAAGGGCTGGAAGAGCTGGCCGATCTGCTCTTCGCTCATGCCGATGCCGCTGTCCCTGATGGCAAAGCGGAGCCGCACCGTCTCGGCGATCTCATCCATCTGCTCGACGGTCACCGAAACCACCACTTCTCCCTGCTCGGTGAACTTGACGGCATTGTTGAGCAGGTTGGTCAGCACCTGGGAAAGCCGCAGCGGATCACCCTGCAAAAACTCCGGAACCGACGGTGCGATGTCGTAGAGGATCTCGACCTCCTTGTCCGCAGTCCAGACTGTCACCAGGTCGGCGAGGTTTTCGAACAGAACCGGCAGCTCGAAATCGACCGTCTCCATCTCCAGCTTGCCCGCCTCTATCTTGGAGAAATCGAGGATGTCGTTGATGATCCCCAACAGCGACAGGGCCGAGGAATGCATCTTCGACAGATAATCGCGCTGCTTGGGAGTCAGGTCCGTCTGCAGGGCCAGGTGCCCCAGGCCGATGATGGCATTCATCGGGGTGCGGATCTCGTGGCTCATGTTGGCCAGGAACTCGCTTTTGGCCCTGCTCGCTGCCTCCGCCGCCTCCCTGGCCCGCGCATGCTCCTCTTCGGTCCTCTTCCGCTCGCTGATATCGCGGACAATGGCGACAATTGCCGGTTTCCCCCCGAATTCGCAGCAACAGGCGCTCACCTCAACCGGGTGGACAACACCATCCTTGCTGACATGGGCCGATTCAAAGAGTGTCTCGCCGTGGCATCGCAGGGTCTCCATCCGCTGGGCCACCTGCGTGGCTTGACTGGGTGTATCGATCATCGTCGGAGTCCGGCCGATGACCTCTTCCCGCTGATAGCCGAGGCGATCGCAGAACACGCTGTTGGCGTCCAGGATCTGCCCCTCCATGTCAAGGATGATGATGCCGTCGCTGGCGCTGTTGAACAGGGTGCGATAGCGCGCCTCCGACTCGCGCAATGCCGATTCGATCCGCTTCCGCTCGGTGATGTCGTGGATGATCGAATAGAGCAGCGGGCGTTCACCGATGCGGATCGGCCCGCTGAATACCTCTACATCCCTGATCTCGCCCGTGGCAAGCCGGTGCCTGAAGAAGAAATGATTGCGACCTTCATCCCTTGCCAGGCGCAACTCGTTCTGCACCTCTTC
This sequence comes from Geobacter sp., assembly GCA_009684525.1. Classification (NCBI taxonomy): domain Bacteria; kingdom Pseudomonadati; phylum Thermodesulfobacteriota; class Desulfuromonadia; order Geobacterales; family Geobacteraceae; genus Geobacter; species Geobacter sp. The sequence continues at coordinate 367,406 of WKKR01000002.1, read as the reverse complement.
CCGGGTAAGGGTGTTGATGTCCGCAATCGCCAGCCGGGTCAGCTCTTCCACGCTGTAGCCATAATATGCCGCAGCAGACGGGTTGGCGTCGACGATCATCCCGGTCTCGGGATCGATGAGAAGCATGGCGGCATGATTGTTGGTGAAGAGGCTCCGGTACCGCTCTTCGCTCTGGCGGAGCGTATCCTCGAGGAACCGCCGTTCCGTCATGTCCGTAACGACGCTGATCAGGCAGTCCCGGTTGCCCAGCCTGACCCCCCTGGAAGAGATGAACCCCTTGCGGCTCTTGCCGTCCTTGGTCCTGAAGTCGATCTCTACGTTGCGGCACTCGCCGCCAGCCTGTACCAGATCTACGACGTGCGCTCGCTGGGCGGCATCGTGCCAGAAGCCGATTTCCAGGGTGGTCCGGTTGAGAGTCTCCTCCGGAGTGAAGCCGAGGTTCTGGAAGAAGGCGTCGTTGGCCTCCAGGATCTTGCCGGTCCGCAGGTCGGTGATGGCCATGATCAGGGGGCTGACATAGAAGATCCGGGAGAATTTCTCCTGGGATGCCTGCAGTTCCTCGGTCCGCTCCTGCACCAACCGCTCAAGGTTCTCGTTCATCCGCCGGATGGTCTCGTCGGCTGCTTTGCGCTGATCAGCCATCCGGTCGAAGGCAACGGCAAGTTCGCCGATCTCGTCCTGGGAGACAAGGCCTATCCGGTGTTCCAGGTCGCCGGCGGCCATGATCTCGATCCCGGCGCGCAGCCGCCTGACCGGCTCGGCAAATGCCTGGTAGACGAGCCAGGAAATGCCGGGGACGCTGAGGCAGATCACCAGCAGGAAGAACAGTTGCAGTCGGTCCTGCTGCTGTTTCCGGATCTGCGCCAGCTCGTGATTGGATTCGTGCAACCTCTCCAAGAGCGGGCTTACGGTCTGCAGTTCTTGCAGCAGTCGATTGGTCAGACGTTCGGCAAAGTGGTCCCAGGTCGCATCCCTGCCCCGCGGCGGCCCGTCCTGGGTATGGGGCCCGTACTGGGAGAAGAGATAGCCGATGGTCTTGTAGTGGTGGGCAATCTCATTGATGGCCTGCCGCTCTTCGGGAGCGGTGAATGTGACGAAATTGGCGACGAGCTTTTCCCCAATGGCCTTGTAGGTTGACTCCCACTGCTCATGGGCGCGCATCTCGTAGGAGATGTAATGTTCCTGGGTCAGTATGGTGAGGTCGGCAAAGAGTTTTGAGATTTCATCTGCACGGATGGCGCGGGCATTCAGCCGGTCCACCTCGCGGGAGACCCGATACTGGGCCACGGAGGAACAGAAGAGGATGATGAACGGCACTAGGGCTATGATGATCAGTTTGGAGCGGATTTTCATATCATGGCACGCTGTCTGGTTTTCCACCCGAATCCCGGATGGCGTCTATCTGAGCGAGACGGCTCCCGGTTTGAGCTCGCTCAGGAGTGTCGGGTCGAGGAAATTGAGGAAATTGATTGATGGTTTCCCCTCTGCCACACCGTTCTCCTGCATCCACCTCGCCTGGTCCTCCAGGGAGAGGAGGAAGATATGGTCGAGGGTCACGATATTGTGCTGTTCTGCCATGACGGCCTTCAGTTCGGCCGGCGAAGTCTCCAGGCGCTTCGCCAGAGGCTTCAGTGCGACTTCGGGATGCGCGGCCAGCTCGCGTTCAGCCCGCAAGAGCCCCCTGAGCACGCCGCGTGCGACCCCCTGATTGGCATCAAGCCACTTTTTCCCGACCACCAGACCAGCCGCATGGGTAGTAAGGCCGCACTCCGTGAAGGTGACCGCATCGGAACCGGCCGCCTGCAACCCCTTCAGGTACGAAACGTCCGAACCGGCAAAGGCATCGATGGTGCCTCGTTGCAACGCCTCGGGCATATCCTGGTGGGAGATGTCCACCACAGTCAATGTTTCCGTGGGGATACGGTTCTTCTTCAGGAACTGGTCGAGGAAGAAGTGGGAAGTGGTCCCCTTCGACACGCCGACACGCCTGCCTATCAGGTCCCGCGGACTGCTGATGCCCCGGCTGCGCAGGGCCAGAATCTTGGTGGCATTGTCCGACGACACCACCGTGGCGATGATCGCGAAATCGTTCCGGTCAAAGCATTGCCTGACAATGGGAGGTTCGCCGACAACCGCGGCATCGCAGTCCCCGTTGAGAAAGCGCCCCATGGCAGCCTTGCCGTCGCCGAGCACGGAGATGTCGGCCGCGATGCCTTCGGCGGCAAAATACCCCTTCTCCGCGGCGATCAGCGGCAACGCTGCAAGAATCCCCCCCTGGCAAACGGAAAAGGGCTGCTGGTGCGTGGCCGGCGGATCATTCTGCACACAGGCCGAAAGCAGCAGTCCCACCACCAGTTGTGCAGTGCGCGGGATGACGGGCCAGCGGGACATGGCAATCCCCCAGGAAATCACGGTAAATACGTTGAAAAGTGTATCAAGTGTTGGAGTCGTGACAACCGGGAATCTTCAGCGCACCTGCTGATCCGGGCAGTCTGCGGCGGGGGGCCGGCCGGATGGGGCGTTACAGCGGCTTTTGCAGGCTCAGCGGGGCTCCAGCACCATGTAACGCAAGGCTTCCTCGCCGAGAATCCGCTCCACTGCCAACGGCAGCAGGCGCAGGGGGTCCTGGTCCGTGGCACGCATCATCTTGAGGGCATAGCGGGCAATGTTGATCCCATCCCGCACCGAGTAGAGTTCGTCGGCAGCATGGGCTCGCTGGAGGAAATCGACCACGTACTTGAGGATACGGGTCCCGGCAAAGGGGAGATTTTCCTTGAGGATCTGCAGCTCCTCGTCGGCTTCGGGAAAATCGATGTAGATCTGGGGCTGCAGGCGGGAATGGATGTATTCGGGGACATCGAAGGTGGAGGCATCCTCGTTCATGGTCACCACGATCCGGAAATCGGGAAGTGCCGGGATGCGCAGACCGGTGATGATCGATTCCACATAGCGCCGGTCATCCAAGAGCGGCGCCAGGGATGCCCAGGCCTTTTCGCTCATCCGGTTCCCTTCGTCGAGAATCAGCACCCCTCCCCGGAGCATGGCCGATACCAGGGACGAGGCAGCATACTGGATCGTGCCGTCCGGCCCGATCACCGGCGTGATGATGAGATCCTCCGGCCGGGTATCCATGGTCGCCTGGAACAGGTAGACCGGGCGCTCCAGATAGCGGGCCGCGGCATAGGCGAGGGTGGTTTTTCCCACGCCCGGCTTGCCGATCAGCCGCGGGTTGAAGGGGATGTCGCGCTCGTCGATGACCAGCCACGCCGCCAAGAGCTGTTTGAGCAGCTCTTCCTGCCCCACCCACTTGAGCGGGAGCTCCACCGGATTGGCCAGGGTGAGGGAGATCCCCTCGACGGTAACATGCTCCATGGTAACTCCACTCCGATCGAAGGCTGTTGGAACCTAAGGCTGTTCAAATACTGTCAGATCGTCGCACCCGCAGAAAGCCCCGCGGAGGCGTAGTACCCACTGGGCATAAACAGTGCTACGCCGCACAAGGCGGCTTTTCGAGGACAGCGGCGAGATGGCCGCTTTTAGCTGCGCTGAAACTTCGTTTTCATCAACCGTCTAGGTGTTGTGTTCGTGCAGGTACATCATGGCAAGCATGGCCCTGTTTTCCAGGCACTGCGGACAGAGTTCGCCGGCATCGTGCCAGACCTCCCCGGCCAGCCACTCCCCGGCTTCGGCATAGACCGACGGCCGGGATGCGTCGTCGAATTCGACCTGACAGATGCTGCATCGTTTCATGGTGACCGTCATGTTTACAGATTGCCTTCCTGAATGCAAGCCCATATACTTGTGCCCGGTTCGGAAACCGGCCGGCAGTATTACATCCGGAGTTTCCTGATGGGCACTACTCTACCAGATTCCGCAGCAAAGGAGAACCGACCATGCTGACCATGCAGAATATCAAGACGCACTACTTCTTCACCGACAGCGACGCGCTGCTGCTGCGGGAACTCAGGCCGATGGCCGAGGGCCACCAGGACCGGATGGTCGACGAATTTTACGATTACCTGCTGGGGATACCCGAAACCGCAACCCTGCTCAAGGATAGCGTCACCCTGCAGCACCTGAAGGAGACCCTGAAGAAGTGGTTCATCGACCTTTTCTCCGGCACCTATGACAACCAGTACCTGCTGACGCTGCAGCGGGTCGGCCTGGCCCACGTTCGGGTCGGGCTCAATGCCCATTTCGTCAACGCTGCCATGAACGTGGTCCGTCGCTTTGTCATCGAACTGCTCCAGGAGCACTACCCCAACATCCAGGAACGGCGCAAATTCCGCAATGCCGCGGAAAAGATCATCGACATCAACCTGGACATCCTGAGCGCCTCCTACCAGGAGGAAGAGCTGAAAAAGGTCTTCCTCTCCCGCAGCCTGGAATCGAAGCTGATCAAGGCGGCCGAGCGCTTCACCTACGGCCTGAACCTGATCCTGGTCATTGCCCTGGCAGGGGTTTCGCTGGGTGTGGTGGCACTGTTCGTCTGGGACATCCTGCACATCTTCAGGGGGGATGTGGAAAAGGGAATCCTCGGCGCGCTCGGGACGCTGCTGATCATCTGGATGATGATCGAGCTGATGGACAACGAGATCAAGACCCTCAAGGGGGGCAAATTCAACATCCTGGTCTTCATCGGCGTGATCATCGTTGCGCTGATTCGGGAGATCCTGATCTCGACGCTTCGCCACGACATGCTGGAGACCCAGATCTTCCTTGCCGGCACCCTGCTGATACTGGGGATCGTCTACTTCCTGGTATCGAAAAGCCAGCAGGAGCGGACCTGACAGAAAGAGCAGCCCTCCTACCCTCCCTGCAGCTCCGTGCGGACCAGGTCTGCCAGGCAGGAGATGAAGCGCGGAGAGCTATTGAGCGATGCAATCCTGCGGAAATCGCTGATCCCCAGGTGCCGTGCCTCCTGGGCATATTCGATGTCGATCTCGTGCAGGGTCTCAATGTGGTCGGAGACGAAGGAGAGCGGCACCATCAGCATCTGCCGACAGCCATGCCCGGCCAACCGCTGAATGATTTCGTCGGTGGAGGGCTCCAGCCACTTCACCGGACCCGCCCGCGACTGGAAGGCCAGGTGGTAGGAGACCCCGGCAAAGCGTTTCATGACCAGCCGGACTGTCTCCTCGATGTGCGCCAGATAGGGATCACCCTCGTCGATGAACGACTGGGGCAGGGAATGGGCGGAAAAAAGCAGTTCCAGCCGGGAATGATCGTCGAACCCTGCCAGCCCCTCTTCGATCTTCTCCGCCAGCGCCTCGATGTAGAGGGGATGGCTGTAGAAACGGTCGATGTAGCTGACCTCAAAGGTGACCCTCGCTTCTTTCAGCACCCGCTTCAATTCGTTGATGCTGGAGCCGGTAGTGGCCCGCGAATAATGGGGATAGAGAGAGAGGGCAACGACCTTCGAAATCCCCTCCCGCCTGATGGCTGCCAGCGCCTCCAGAGTCGACGGCCGCCAGTAGCGCATGGCGACGAAACAGCGGAATCCCTCCCCCAGCTCTTCCTCAAGGGCCTTGGCCTGGGCCTCGGTCAGCTCCCGCAGCGGCGATTTCCCCCCGATCTGCCGGTAGTTCTCCTCCACCCGCGGTGCCCTCCTCTTGACGATGAAGCGGGCGATGAGCGGTTGTAGGAAGGCTGGCCCAATCTTGATGATATCCCGGTCGGCAAAAAGGTTTCGCAGGAACGGTTCAACGGCATCCAGCGAATCCGGCCCCCCCATCTGGAGGAGGAGTACGGCGGTTCTGTTCATGGCTCTCTCCCGAACAATCGCATCAACGCTTCTGCAGGTGGGCAATGACATCGTCGCTGGTCCGGATCGCCGATGCGACGCAGTCGTTGAGGCCGATCCCCCGGTAGGAGTTACCGGTCAGGAAGATGCCGGGATGGGCCTGTCCCTTTTCTGCCAAGGCTGCCAGCCGCTTGCCGTGGCCGACGGTGTACTGGGGGATCGCCTGATGGTGGCGGAAGATCCGGACAAAGGAGGGCGCCTCGGTAATCCCCATGATCGCGGTGAGGTCCTTGCGAACCCGTTGCTCGACCTCGCTGTCGGAAAGGTTGATGTATTCCGGGAAACAGGCCCCGCCCATCATGCTCCTGAGCATGACATGGCCGGCAGGCGCCCGGTTTTCAAAGATGCTCGAATCCCACAGGGTGCCGAGGATGCTCGTCTTCTCTTCCTTCGGGACCAGGTAGCCGAAACCGTCCAGGTCGCGGTTTATCCGCTCCCGCTCGTAGCCAAAACATGCCACGGTCATGGTGGCATAGGGGATCTCGCGCAGGACACCTGCCATCTCCGCATCCAGATCCTGCAGGATGGCGGCGGTGGCATAGGCAGGGGTGGCGAGCACCACGGCATCCGCATCCAGCTCCCCCCGGTCGCTCAGCAGTTTAAACGGCACACTCCCCCCGGCTGTGACTTTCTGCACCTCTTCGTCCAGGCCGATGGCACTGGCGCCCATTTTCCCCGCGACAATGTCCGTCAGGGTCTGGATACCTTCGCGGAACGAAGTAAGGACGCCGCCCGGTCCTGCGGCACTGGCGACCACCTTCCCCTCCTTCTGATCTTGTTTTTTCTTCTTTGCCAGCCGGACCATCGCCTTGATCAGCCCGCCATACTCCGACTCCAGTTCGGCGATGCGCGGAAAGCAGGATTTGAGCGACATGGTTTCCGGATTCCCGGCAAAGATCCCCGATACCATGGGCGCTATCAGCTTCCGCAACGCCTCGTCGCCGAGCCGGCGCCTGCCGAAGGCGGCCAGAGTCTCGTCGACCCCAGCCGGCGGGGCCGGGGCAAAGGGCTCCATGGCCAGCCGCAGCTTGCCGGGCCAGGAGATCAGCTTGCTCTTGAGAAAGGAGGGGCCGTTCTCGGGAAGGCGATGGAGCATCCCGCCCGAATAGATGAACCGCTTGCGGGCGTTGTCGTTGCTCCGCAGCAGGAACCGGTCGGCGCCCAGATCGCGACAGAGCTCAAGGGTATGGGGCTTGTTGTCCAGGAAACCGTTCGGCCCCCACTCGCAGAGATAGCCTTCCTCCTTGATGCTCCAGATCTTGCCGCCAGTCCGCCGCTCCTTCTCCAGCAGGGAGACCTCCAGTTCGATGCCCGCCTGACGGGCCTTCTCGCCGATCAGCCATGCGGTTGTCAGGCCTGAAATCCCCCCTCCGACCACTATCACCCGTTTCATATCGTCTCCTTTTGTCCCGCATCCAGGGAAGATCCCCGTATCCTGCCTATTCCAGCTTCCCCAGAATCTCCGCCAACGCCTCGAAGCTCTGGACCAGCCGCTCACGATCCCGTGCCGGCAACCGTTCCAGGAGTTTACGGTAATTCTCCACGATGCCGCGGCGCAACTCGCGGATCAGTTCCTCTCCCTGCTCGGTCGTATAGATGATCACCTGGCGGCGATTCTCCTCGTCCACGGTCCGAAAGACAAAGCCGAGGTTGACGAGGCGGTCCACCATCTCGCTGGCCGAACTCATGGCGATCTGCAGTTCCTTTGCCAGAAGGTTCAGGGGGCAGCTCCCCTTGTCGTAGATCGTCAACAGCATCTTGTACTGGTTGTAGGTCAGGTCCATGCCGTCATGAACCATGCTGCGGATGCGTCCCATGACCCGCATGATGACCGGGTAGAGCTGCGCTATTCTTTCGATCTGTTCCATGTCAACCCCAGACTGCCGAACTGTTCGGACACCTAAACATTAACCTGATGAACCGTCCGTGTCAAGCGTCAAAAGTCACGATCTTCTCATACGATGCGGCGCATAACCGTTCTGCGGGCACGATCAACAGTGCGCAAGCCTGCTGACAGCGGGTTGGGCGCAAAAGTGTTGCACTTTCACATGATAATAAGCTAATCTCTTGCCAGCACCTTACCGACGGGGTAACTCGAAAGAGTGCTCGCCCTTGTCACGCAACAATTATCATGCAAAGAGACCTCTCTCATTACAACGCCAATAACCGTGCGGCATTTATCATTGCCGTCTGGCTCTGTATTGTCATCACCCTCTTAACCCTCAGCCAGTCCAATTATCTCCTGTTCCATGCCAGTGTAGAGCTTTTTGCCATCGTAGTTGCCAGCGGCGTCTTCATGATCGCCTGGAACTCCCGCCGCCTGCACGACAATGGTTTCTTCCTCTCATTCGGCACAGCATGCTTTTTCGTAGCCATCCTCCAGTTCTTGCACATGCTGGCCTACAAAGGGATGGGAGTCTTTGCCGATCAGAGCGCGAACCATGCGACACAGCTCTGGTTAGCGGCCCGATACCTGCTTTCGGCTTCCCTCTGCATCTCGCCGCTGTTCCTGCAGCGCAAGATCAAGCCTGCCATGGCTGTCACCGGCTATTGCCTGGCAACCCTGTTCCTCCTGACAACCATCTACGGCTGGAACATTTTCCCGGTCTGCTACATCGAAGGGAAAGGGCTCACAACCTTCAAGATTGCCAGCGAGTACCTGATCGTCCTGATCATGGCAACCTCCCTCGGCTATCTCCATATCAGGCGCCAGCTCTTCGATACGCAGGTCTACCGGCTCCTCGCAGTCGCCATCTGCGCTTTCATCGTTTCGGATCTCTCCTTTACCCTCTACACGGATACGTACGGCATCACCAACATGCTGGGGCATCTGTTCAATGTCGTTGGGTTCTATCTCCTCTACCGCTCGGTGATCGCCAAAGGGCTTTCCAGACCTTTCGATCTGCTGTTCCGTGAGCTGAAGCAAGGGGAGGAGCGCTACCGGAACCTCTACGAGAAGACCCCGGTCATGCTCCATTCCATCAACAACGCTGGGGAGCTGATCAGTGTCAGCAACTGCTGGCTGCAGACCCTCGGCTACACATTCGATGAGGTACTGGGACACCGGTTGAGCGAATTCATGACCGAGGAATCGCGACGCCACGCCGAGGAGACCGTGATCCCGGAATTTCTGCGCAACGGATCGGTGACCGACATCTCCTACCAGTTTGCCAAAAAGTCGGGGGGTCGCATCGATGTCCTCCTGACCGCCATTGCCGAACATGACCTGGACGGGACCTATCTCCGCTCCATCGGTGTCATGATCGACGTCACCGAACGAAACCGCTATGAGCAGGAGATCAAGGATCTTAATGCGAGCCTGTCAGCCCAGAACGCCGAACTCGAAATGGTCAACAGCGATCTGGAGGCGTTCAATTACTCGGTCTCCCATGACCTGCGCGGCCCGCTGAACAGCATCTGCGGCCTCGGACAGGTCCTGCTGGAGGTATTCGGCGAGCAACTGGACGAGCAGTGCCGGGAATATATCGCCAGCATCAACGACGAGGCTTGGCGCATGAACGACCTGATTACCACGCTCCTCAAGTTTTCCAAAGTGGGGCGGGTTGAACTCAAATACCGTCAGTTCGATCTGGGTGAGCTGGCTCGCGCCCTGATTGCCGAATACCGCATGCGGCATCCTGAGCGACAGGTTGCCTCAGAGGTGAACGAAGGGCTCATGGTCGACGGAGACTCATCATTGCTGAGGATCGCCCTGGACAATCTCATCGGCAATGCATGGAAATACACCGGCAAGACCCCTTCGCCCCGCATCGAGTTCGGGTCCACGATTATCGAAAATGAACGGGTCTATTTTGTCAGGGACAATGGCGCGGGGTTCGATATGAGGCAGGCGCAGAACCTGTTTTCGCCCTTCAAGCGCCTCCACGTAGATAACGATTTTGAAGGCCACGGGGTTGGCCTTGCCACTGCTCAGAGAATCATTCAGCGCCATGGCGGGCGAATCTGGGCAGAGGGAGTGCCGGGAAACGGGGCGACATTCTATTTCACCCTGGGACAACCGTAAAATCGGCGTAGTGTCTTCAGTCAGACCGTTCCAGGCATTTGCCAGTGAATCAAGCAGTCTGCCATAGGCTTCCATTGAAACAAAAATGGAATAACCTCTGCCTGATTTCGCTATACACGTCAAAACATCAGGCCAAGTAAGATTACACGTCATTTCATCAGGGAATTCGCAGAAACTGTAGGGTAAAACCCTATGGCTATGCCTATTGACATTCACTTCATACACTGATACATCAATACGATACAAAATCAATGTACTTGAGGTGACATACTATGGCAATCACTACTACAGAACTGGCAGCACAAATTCTTGCAGCTCATGCGTCTAATTCTGAGATGACAACCGATGAGCTGCTGGCTGAGCTTGCGCAGATCCATGCATCACTGAAAGCGCTCGAAAAAGGCGAAACTGCTCCGGTGGCAAACCGCCCCCCCCTGACGATAAAAGAGGCATTCAAGAAGAATGAAGTGACCTGCATGATATGCGGCAAAGGAGGCATGAAGACCCTTACCCGACACCTGAACCAGATCCATCACATGAAGCCGAGAGAGTACCGGAAGCAGTTCGGGATTCCCACGGCGCAATCCCTTTCGGCCAAGAGCTATACCGAAGCGCGCAAGGCCCTGGCCCAGGAAAGAGGGCTTGCGGATAACCTGGCAAAGGCCCGTGAAATCCGCATGGCCAATATTGCGTCCCGGAAGGCAACATCTGTCAAGTCTGCCGTCAAAGGGAAGGCGGCGAAAACGCAGAAATAAGTCGGATCGACATAGGGGAATCGGGAAGACCCTCAGTGCATGCTGTGGGTCTTCCCTTTTTCCAGGCATGCAAAAGGCTGATCGTATCGTTACCGATCAGCCTTTTATCGAAGAATCCGTGATCCTGGTTTTTCAGGACCTAGGGGAAGAAGGGAATGTCTCTTCCCTCTGCACCAGCTATCTGTACCTGCGAAAGAGCTATGCAACACCTCATCTGTAACGGGTAAATCCGGCTGTCGGCCATGTACGGGTTAATCTCGGTGGTCCTGTAACAACAGGACTCAGGAGGAGAAACCGACTCTCCACGTTACTTCAATGCTATTGAGTTGTAGGAAAACTATCCTTTCAGACCTCCTTCCCTTGTTGTTGCTGCTTCATGCTACTCTACAAAGCATAAACCAGACCACGGAGACCACTGTACCGAAAATTCATAACTGGCTGTATTGATATGCCATAATAGCATGGCAGCGCCTAACGGCTCCCGGATGGCAGGTGCCATTGGGACCAGTCGCTATACAATTCTGTATGAAATTCATACAGCTAGCCGGCATTAACTTTCGTCCGTTGCCGCCGTAAGAGAGGGAACCCTTGACATGGAACCCTGACCGGCTTAGATTCACTCCAGAAAGGGAGCATGCATATGGCACACAAAGACTACTATCAGACGCTCGGACTCAGCAAGGGAGCGTCTCCGGAAGAGATAAAGAAGGCATACCGCAAGCTGGCGGTCAAGTTCCATCCGGACAAGAACCCTGGCGACAAGTCTGCCGAAGACCGCTTCAAGGAGATCAACGAGGCCTACGCCGTCCTCTCCGACCCACAGAAGAAGACCGAGTACGACCAGTTCGGCTCAACCGGCTTCCACCAGCGCTTCAGCCAGGAGGATATCTTCCGCGGCTTCAATGTGGACGACCTCTTCAAGGATATGGGTTTCGGCACCGACGATGTCTTCTCGCGGATATTCGCCGGGGCGCGGAGCGCCCAGCAGGGAGGGAGAGGCGGATTCAGCCCCCGCCGCCACAAGGGGGAAGATTTCGAGATGGGGCTCAAGGTCACCTTCCGCGACGCATACAGCGGCTGTGAAAAGAGGGTGGCCTATACCAGGGACGGCACGCGTGAAGACCTGGTGGTCAAGGTGCCGCCGGGAGTGGAGACCGGTGCACGGCTCCGCATCCAGGGCAAAGGAGGGGAAGGATCGGGCGGCGGGCCGGCCGGTGACATCTACCTCAATATCACCGTGGGGAGCGACCCGCAGTTTGAACGCGAAGGAGACGACATCGTAGTGGACAGCCAGATCAGGTTCACCGATGCCGCACTGGGCAGCGCCCTGGATGTGCCGACCCTGGAAGGGACCAAACGGATCAAGGTGCCTGCGGGGATTCAACCCGGAACGAAGATCAGGCTCAAGGGGCTGGGATTTCCCCACATGGGGAAGAGCGGCAAAGGCGACCTCTACGTCAGGGTGGGCATCCATGTGCCCGAGGCGCTGTCACCCGAACAGAAAGCCCTTTTGGAAAAACTCAAGAGTTACGGCATCTGAAGCAGATAGACACGCCGCCAGCCCTGAGCTGCTTCAGGGTTGGCGGATATCTATGGCCGCGTTCTTGCGCAGCTCGGCAACCCACTGGTTGAACCGCTCTTCCGACTTCTTCTTGTAGAGCAGATCCTCAATCTCCCCCTTCACCTCGTCAAAGGGCTTGATATCTCCCAGGTATTTCTTTTCCAGCTTGATGATGTGAATGCTCTGTGGCGTCCGAACCAGATCGCTCACCTCGCCCGGCTTGAGCTTCAGGATCACCGACTCCATCTCCGGCAGCAGGTCCCCTTTCTTGAAGGTCCCCAGTTCCCCGCCGTCCTTGGCTGCATTGGGATCATCCGAGTTCTTCTTGGCCAGCTCGATGAAATCGGCTCCGGTCTTTGCCTGCTGCAGGACCTCTTCGGCCCTGGCCTGGATCTTCTTGATGTCTGCGTCTGAAGCGTCCTTGGGAATCCTGAACAGGATACTACGGGCACGGTACAGTTCCTGCTCGCCAAAACTGCGGCGATTGGCCTGATAGTATTCCATGACCTCCTTGAGACTCACCTGGACCTTGGCCCGGACCTCCTGGCTCATCAGCCGTACCCGCTCCATCTGCTCGCGAATCTGCGCCTTGTACTGGTCAAAGGAGAGCCCCTGGGCCGCCAGCGCCTCGACGAGCCGTTCCTGGGTCAGGTTGTTCTGCTTCTTGACCTCCTCGATGGACTGCCGTATCTCCTCCTCAGAGACCTTGATGTCCAGCTCCTTGATCTTCTGGTCCACCAGTTTCCGATCCACCAGCCGATTGACCGCAACGCTCCTCAGATTCTTGCGCTCGGCTTCGGTATATGGCTCCTTTCGGCCTGCTTCGCGGGCCAGGAACTGGTATTCCCGGTCCAGATCGAGTGTCGTGATGATATCGTCGTTGACGACGGCTACGATCCCGCTCACCACTTCGGCCTGAACGGCAGTGGCCGAAATGACGGCACAGAGTAGCAATCCTGCAATGATACTACGCTTCATGGAGAGGATCCTCCGCAAGGGATGGGAATGGAAAACGGTGGCACCTGTGCGATACCAGGGAAGGAACGGAGACGGTCGGCGTCGGCACAGCAGGCGCTTTCGGGCGTATTCCTGTGAAAAGGGCCGGGAATGATCCCGGCCCTCAGTAGGTTCGATCTATTTCTTCTCAGCCGGAGCCGGCGGAGCTGCCTTGCCTGCTTCGGCGGGTTTGGGCTCGGGAGTGGCACCAGCCTCAGCCCCCAGGCTTTTCAGGGCATCTTCCTTGATGGTGTACTTTGAGCTCTTCTTCAGCTCTTCCTTCAGCTTCTGGAAGACCTCCTGCTGCTTGGCCGGCATCAGTGCCGCTTTGATCTGGTCCTTCACCTCGGCAAAATCGCGCTGTCCCGCAGGACGCTTACCGGTCAGCTTGATGATATGATAGCCGAACTTTGTCTTGACGATCCCGGAGAGCCCGCCTTCCTTGAGCCCAAAGGCAACCTTCTCGAACTCGGGAAGCATGCTTCCTTTGGGGAACCAGCCGAGATCGCCACCCTTTGCGGCAGCGGAATCGATGGAGTTCTTCCGGGCGAGTTCCTCAAAGGATGCTCCCCCCTTGAGCTGGGCGAGGATCGCCTGGGCGGTCTTCTCGTCTTTCACCAGGATGTGGCTGGCCCGGATCTCTTCGCCGCTCTTGAACTTGTCCTTGTTCTGGTCGTAGAACTTCTGCAGATCGGCATCGGAGAGGTTTGCCTGCTCCTCCACCTTCTTTTTCAGGAATGCCTCGACCACCACCCGCTTCTTCAGCTCTTCAAGCTTGTCCGCGACCGCCTGGCTCTTGTCGATGCCGTCCTTCTTCGCCTGCTGGAGAATCAGCTCACGGATAACCATGGTTTCCAGCATTTCCTTCTTCCCCTCGGGCGTTTCGGTCATCGGCTGCAGGTAGGCGGGGAGATTCGCCAGCTCTTTCTTGAAATCATCGGTCGTGATGACAGTTCCATTCACCTCGGCAAGGACCGTGCCGCTGGATTTGGAGGCTTTCCCCCCTTCATCGCCCTTTTTGGCGGAACACCCTGCAACAAGGACTGCGAAAGCAGTCAGAACAGCCAAACTTTTTAGGATTCTCGACACGTTACACTCCTTTTCCGGTAAGATGCACCGATCGACGCTAGCACATCAGGTAAGGCTTTTCAAGAGATTTCTGGACTCTGCAAGGATGCCGTCAAAGGAGCTGTCAGCCAGCTCGCAGACGAGCCTGAAGTCGGGTGTGAACTGGTATTTTTTTGGCTGTTTCCTGATGAGGCCGATGATGGTATCCGGAGAGACTGGGGTCTTCTGGTGGAACGAACAGACCAGCCGGCTGCCGTCGAACTCGATCTCCCGGATGAGCAGCATTTTCAGCAGCAGCCTGATCTTCATCACCTCCAGGAGATAGCCGGCAGCAAGCGGCACCGGCCCGAAACGGTCCGTCAGCTCGTTGGCGACATCGGCAATATCCTCCTCGCTCGTTGCCTGGGTCAGTTTCTTGTAGAGGATGAGCCGCAGATTTGGCTGGGGGACGTAATCCTCCGGGATGAAGGCAGGAACGCGCAGCTTCAGCTCCGGCTCCAGGCGGACCTCCTGCTCTTCCCCCTTCAGCGCGCTCACCGCCTCCTCCAACAGTTCGGTGTAAAGCTCGAAACCGACCGTTGCGATCTGGCCCGATTGCTTCCCCCCCAGCAGGTCGCCGGCGCCCCGGATCTCCAGGTCGTGGGTGGCGATCCTGAACCCTGCCCCCAGCTCAGTGATCTCCTGCATGATCCTGAGCCGCTCCCGCGCATCCTGGGAGATGGCCCCTTCACCGGGGATCAGGAAATAGGCGTAGGCCCGCTGCTTGGCACGCCCGACCCGGCCGCGGAGCTGGTAAAGCTGGGCCAGGCCGAAGTTGTCGGCGCGGTTGATGATCAGGGTGTTGGCGGTGGGGATGTCGAGACCCGACTCGATGATGGTGGTACAGAGGAGCAGGTTGGTCTCGCCATGCATGAACCCGAGCATCACCTTTTCCAGCTCTTTTTCCTCCATCTGGCCGTGGCCGACGGCGATCTTCGCCTCGGGCACGATCCGCTGCAGGTGCTCCGCCATCAGGCCGATGCTCTGCACCCGGTTGTGGACGAAAAAGACCTGGCCGCCACGCCGCAGTTCGCGCAGCACCGCCTCCCGCACCAGTTCGTCGGAAAAACGGGCGACAAAGGTCTTGATGGCCAGGCGGTCCACCGGCGGCGTATCGATGATGGAGAGGTCGCGAATTCCCATCATGGACATGTAGAGAGTCCGCGGGATCGGCGTGGCCGTAAGGGTCATGATATCCACGGTGGCCCGGTACTTCTTCAGCTTCTCCTTGTGCGCCACACCGAAACGCTGCTCCTCATCGACGATGAGCAGCCCCAGGTCCCTGAATTCCACATCAGCCTGCAACAGCCGATGGGTGCCGATGATGACGTCGACCTCCCCCTTCTTCACCCGCTCCAGGATCGCCTTCTGTTCCCTGGCCGTGCGGAACCGCGACAGCATCTCCACAGTGACCGGATACTCGCCGAAACGCTTGACAAAGGTCTCCAGGTGCTGCTGGGCGAGAATGGTGGTGGGGACCAGCACTGCTACCTGCTTGCCATCCAGCACCGCCTTGAAGGCGCCGCGCATGGCCACCTCGGTCTTGCCATACCCCACGTCGCCGCAGACCAGGCGGTCCATGGGGCGGGTCGACTGCATGTCCGCCAGCACGTCCTCGATGGCAGCCATCTGGTCCGGGGTCTCCTCATAGGCAAAGGCTGCCTCGAACTCGCGGAACATCTCGTCGGAAGGGGAAAAGGCATACCCCTCTTTAACCTGCCGGGCGGCATAGATCTTCAACAGCTCCTCGGCCATCTCCTGCACCGCGGCGCGGGCCTTGGCCTTGGCCTTCTCCCATCCGGTGCCGCCGAGCCGGTCGAGATGGGGCTCTACCCCCTCTGCCCCGACGTAGCGCTGCACCAAATTGAGCCGGTCCACCGGAAGGTAGAGCCGGTCGCTGCCGGCATATTCCAACAGCAGGAAATCCCCCTCCACGTTACCCAAAGTCAGGTGCTGCAGGCCGCGATAGAGGCCGACCCCGAAATCAAGGTGGACCATGTGGTCACCCGGCTTCAGCTCGGCAAGAGAGGTGAGGATCTGCTTCTTCTTGGCCTCGGAGAGCCCCCGGCGCTTCACCCGCGGCCCGAAGATCTCCTCCTCGGCAATGACCGCCAGGAGCTCGTCTTCCAGGCGGAATCCCCGGGAGATCTCGCCGATGAGGACCGACACGGTGCCATCGCGCTGCCCGATCTCGTTGCCAAAAGTCCGGTTGCTGATGGAAAGGGGAAGGCCGTGGGGAGTGAGGAGATCGTAGAGCCGCTGTGCCTGCGCCTTCTGGTGGCAGACGACCACGACCTTCCACCGCTCTGCCAGCCATTCTGACAGCCGCGTCACCAGCGGCTTCAGCACCCCTTCGCTGTCGGGAGAAAGGGAGATTCTGAGGTCGGCATTGTCGGCAACGGCAAGACGTCGGGTTGTAGATGCACCGCCGTCGAGAAGCTCGATCGCGGGCATGGCCAGGCGCGACCCTTCGGCAAGGCCGGCCGCCAGTTCCGCCGGGTCGAGGAACAGCGCCCGGCGGTCACAGACGATGTCATCCCGCTCCTGGGCACGCTGCTCTGCAAGCTCCAGCTCGCCGAAGAAACGATCGGACGCTGCAGCGATGGCGTCGGGATCGAGGAGAACCCTGACCGCATCGCGTCCCACGTATGAAAACAGGGTCTCCAGTTCGGGATGGAAGAGCGGCTGCAGGTTTTCGATACCGGGGGGGTAAATGGCGTTCTGAAGCTGTTCCAACAGCTCGCGGCGGCGGGGAAGCGGGATGTCCTGGCTGTCGCAGATCTTTTTCAGCCGGGCTGGCAGCGCCTGCATCACCTCGTCATTGAGGACGATCTCGCGGGACGGGAGCAGGATCAGCTCGGGCAGAGGCTGCAGCGAGCGTTGGGTCAGCGGGTCGAAGGTGCGGATCGTTTCCACGAAATCGCCGAAAAACTCGATCCTGACCGGCGCCTCCATGTTCGGCGGAAAGATGTCCAGGATGCCACCCCGGCTGGCAAAGCTCCCCCGGTCTTCCACC
This sequence comes from Geobacter sp., assembly GCA_009684525.1. Classification (NCBI taxonomy): domain Bacteria; kingdom Pseudomonadati; phylum Thermodesulfobacteriota; class Desulfuromonadia; order Geobacterales; family Geobacteraceae; genus Geobacter; species Geobacter sp. The sequence goes on along the minus strand of WKKR01000002.1, from coordinate 350,144 downwards.
AGCGGCACATGGGAGTAGCCGAGCCGTACCAGCTTTGCCAGCAAGGCTTCGCGGTCGGCCTCCTCACCGGTCACCAGGTAATCTGAGACCTTTCCCAGGTCTGCCCTCGGAAAGAGCCGCTGGCAGAGAGCTGCGACAGGAGCCACCACCACGCGGGCCGTTCCGTTCAGCAGTTGAAAGAGGGTATTCAGCCGCTGGCCCGTGACATCGGGGTGCGGCGACGCATGCTCGTAGGGGGCGGTCTCCCAGGCGGGAAAGAGCTGGATGGCATCTGCGCCGCAGCTGTAGAAGCGCAGTTCGCGCCAGCATTCTTCGGCAGCATCCGCATCCTCTGCAACGACAAGGTACAACCGGGACGATTCGCCCATGAGCTCTGCGAGCAGATAGGCCGGGGCCGAACCGCGCAGGCCCGGCAGCGACACCGATGCGCCGGCAGGGGCAAGGAGGGAAAAAATATCCTGACTATGTTGTTTGTTCGAAGCCATGAAAGGGACGTTGATCCGACGTTACCTCGTGAATTGACTGCAGCATAGCAGAAAAGGCGGCTGGCTGCTACCGCAAGAATCCCGACACCCGGGCCCATTTTCCCCTTGACCCTGTTCCCCGGTACTGTGTACCTTTCTCCTCATGAAATGGCTCATCATTGCATCTGCAGGTCTTTATCTCTTCGGGGCGTTCAGACTCCCCTTCTTCCTGGCAGGGCTGGCCGCAGAACTCACCTACCTGGCGCTCCGCGGCAGCGCACTCGGCAGGCTCCCGCTGATCGGCCCCCACGACACCCTGATTTTCTTCTCCACCTCCATCGCCCTGATGGGGCTCCCCTTCCTCGTTGCCCAGGGGCTGAGGCGCGATGGCACCGTGTCATGGGGTGTGGGCGTCCTTGCCGCGCTCTTTGCCCTGCTTGCCCTGCCGTTCCGCTCCCTGAACATGCCGCTACCACCGGTGCTCAACACGCTCTGGTTCGAGCTGCACGTGGCCCTCGCCTTTTTCGCCTATGCCCTGTTCGGCATCGGCGCCATTCTGGGCGGCTTCTATCTGGCCCGCCGCGACAGGGGGCTGCTCGATCTGCAGTACCGGGCCGCCCTGGTCGGCTACTCGTTCTTTTCCGCCTCCATGGTCTCCGGCGGGATTTGGGGCTACTACGCCTGGGGGACCTACTGGCTCTGGACCCCCAAGGAGCTCTGGACATCGATCCTCTGGCTGTTCTATTCGCTCTATCTCCACATCAGGCTGAAAGGCCCGGCATGGGAGCGCGGCGTGGCATGGGCAGGGATCATCGGCTTCGGCATCACCCTCTTCACCTATCTCGGCGTCAGCATGCTGATGAAGAGTTCACACAGCTTCTGAGGTGCGCAATGAAACGGCTGTATAACTTTCTCGCCTCTCTCGATCTCGGTATCTGGCTCGTGGCCGGGGTGATCCTCTTTCTCGGCATCGGCTCCTTCGTGACCAGAGAAGGATCTGCGATCAACGACGTCCCCCTCTTCATCTGGCTGACCAAGGCTCCCATTGCCGAGACATGGTGGCTCTTGGTTACTGTCGCTGTCCTGGCGCTTCTGGCGCTGAACACCGTCCTGTGCAGCATCGAATCGCTCAAGGCCAAATGGCAGCGGGGGAGTTTTCTGGCCAGGATCGCGCCGCAGGTGATGCACCTCGGCTTTCTGCTCATCGTCCTGGCCCACCTGTTGAGTGCCTACGGCGGGTTCAAGGATGGCGGGCCCCTGCCGGAAGGGGGGTCATTCTCCTTCCCCGACGGCTCCAGGGTGGAGATCGTCCGGCTCGATGCCCGGATCGGACCGATGGGGATGCCGCTCGATTTCAGCGCCACCCTGCGCCATGCAACCCCGGCAGGCGAGCGGCATGCCGTCTTCAGCCCCAACCACCCCTATTTTTACCAGGGGTTCGGGGTCTACCTGAAGCAGGTGGAGCTCTTCCCGGCAAAAATGGCGCTGGTGGAGATCCACCGGGAGCCCGGCGCCGGTCTCGCCCTGGCCGGCGCCCTCTTCTTCACGGCTGCGAACCTCATGATCTTATGGCTGCGCCGGGGCAAGCGCGCCGAAGCGGCTCAATAGCGGCTTTTCACCAGGTAGGCCACCCGTGCCTCACCGTCTTTCGGCACGGTGAGGAGGAAGTCGATGGTGCCCGCATCGCGCTTCCGGTATACGGGAGCGGACTCCAGCACCTGCCAGTCGCCGGTCAGCGTTTCCTCGACCCGGACCGCAACCTCCTCTTGCTTGTGATTTCGGACGACGATCTCCCACCCTGCCTCATAGGTGTCACTGGCCAGCTTTTTCCATGAGGTCTGCCGCCTGGTCGCAGTAACGTCGAAGGCGTCCCCGAGCCTCAACCTGATCTTCTCGTCCCTGGGCGTGTGGTCGATGGCATCCTCGCCGGCAAACTGCAGGCTGCCATCCGCATCCCTCTGGTAGACCCGGACCGTCCCCTTGGGAAGCGGCATCCCCAGCCGATGTTCCTGGCGATTCTCGATTTCGAGATAGACCCCGACCTTCTGCCGAACCCCAGCCTCCCCCCCCTGCCGGCCACCGGCATAGGCCGGTTCGCCACTCACCACCAGTTCCCGCCGGACCGGAATTCCATCAGCAGAAAGCAGGCTGATCTGCTTGGTCTGGTTATCCTTGACGGTCGACGGCCGTTGCAGTGTGTAGAGGTGATACTCGAAGAATCCCTCTTCCTTGAACTGCGGAGCGGCTGCTGCCTCTGCCATGGCCATCTTGTACAGCCTGCCCCGCGCCATATCGTCGCTGACCCGGTTCACCGTGCCTGCCACCAGTTTTAACCGGGCATTGCGGTAAGTCGCGCCGCTCTTGTTGTCTATGGTCACCCATCCGGCCAGGTCCGCTTTCCGGCCGTCGCGATCGAGGGTCAGCACATAGTCCGCCCGCCAGGTAATACCGTTCGTCAGATAGGATGCCTCCAGTTCCTGACGTCCATCGGCCCGGTTCTCGAGAAGCCAGACCAGGGTCGGATTGGCAATGAGGTCATCCGGCACGCCGGGAAACAGGACCCGCCCCGGATGGCCGAAGGTGATATCGTTGCCGATCTTGAAGATGGGCGCGCCGTTGTTGGCAAGAAGGATTGCCGAAACCTGCTCTTCGCGCTCGCTATAAGGATTTTTCTCGTAGAGCCGGACCTCTTTCCCCACGAACTTGTCCATCAACTTCTGGGGGCTCAGCAGGTCGTATTCATAATTCTGCTCCAGCACCCGGAAACCCGCTGCCGCCGATGTCGACCCGATCCTGACGCTGGCCGGTACTATCTGAGCCGCCACATCCATGAAGCGCAGTTCGCTGGCTCCCTGCGGGATTTTCACCTGCCGCAGGTCTTTCACTAGGCCGAGATTTGCATTGTAGATGGTCAGAGAGACCGACTGCTGATCCGCCGCTGTCGAGACGAGCGGGGCGGCACCGGCGGTGGCAACCGCTGCAAGGCTCAGCAGAGAGGCCAAAAGCCCCTGTTGGAAACAATGCCCGATGCTGTTCATGTCATGTCCCCCTGCAACAAATGAAGAGGGGCACCCTGCGGCGCCCCTCTTGTTCGTGTTATTTGAGCACTTTCACGGACTTGATCAGTACCGGCGTCTCGGGAACGTCCCTGAAACCGCGAGACATACCCGTCTTCACCGCCTTGATCTTGTCCACCACATCCATGCCGTCAATGACCTTGCCGAATACCGCATAGCCATGGCCATCGGGGCTGGGCCGATTCAGTCCGTTGTTATTCACCACATTGATGAAAAACTGCGCCGTTGCGCTGTCCGCTACCATGGTACGCGCCATGGCAATGGTTCCCCGGTCGTTCTTGAGACCGTTGGCTGCCTCATTCTTAATGGGGGGGTTGGTCTTCTTGGGTGTCATGTCGGGGGTAAAGCCCCCGCCCTGGATCATAAACCCGTTGATGACCCGGTGGAATACGGTCCCGTTATAGAAACCGCTGTTGGCGTAATCAAGGAAATTCTCGACCGACAGTGGCGCCTCTTTCTGGAACAGTTCGACCTTGATGTCCCCCATGCTGGTTTCCAGCACCACCACCGGATTCTTGGCGGCCTGATCCGCGGCAACGGCAGCGGTCACCCCTAACAGGCAGAGCGACAAGGCTACGAGAAACTTCCTGAACATGTAATCCTCCTTGCAAAGAGTTGATCTGCTTCATTTATACGTCAGTTCCCACGGAGGGTCAAGGTGCATGCGTCAGGAAACCTGCCCTGAGGCCCGGCTTGACACTGAATGGGAAACCCTCTATTATCATCTGAGAATTCGCAGGATACATGTCGGCACGGAGCATCTTACCGCAGCAACCGGTAGGATGATGAAAGAGAGGCCCTGTATGTTTGGCATTGGCATGCCCGAACTGATCGTCATTCTCGTAATCGCCCTGATCGTCATCGGGCCGCAAAAGCTTCCCGACCTGGCGCGTTCCCTGGGGAAAGGCCTGGCCGAATTCAAACGGGCCTCCGAGGACCTCCGCAACAGCATCCACGAAGAAGAGGTAAAGGCCACCGACGAAAAAGAGAAACTGGCCAGCGAGGTAGCCGCCCAAGAAGCCGCTGCCAAACAGGCAGAAGCGGCCTATGCAAAAAACGACGGAGAGCAGAAGCAGGCAGAACCGGAGAAAGCCAAGGTCTGATCAGGAGACAAATGCATTGCACGACAAAAGGCGGGGATATCCCCAAGCCGTTCAACAAAACTGTTGCAATAATTAGGAGTTAAAAACGAAGGGCTGTAATCTTGATAGGTTGCAGCCCTTTTCCTTTGTCTGTTCTATAGGACATTTCTCCGAGATGAAGTTGAATGGCGGTTTCAGTCGCTAGGAATTCGATAAATCGTGTTGATGTAATCCTCCATACCTGCTGCCACACTCCCCACCTTAATCCCCTTATCGCTCCTACCATCCTCAATCGAAAGCAGCCTTGCCCGGATTACATTGATTGAGTACCAGTTCTCAAATTTTGATAGCACTTCCATTAAGGGGACAACCGCTTGTTCGTATTTCCTGATGGAAGGATGCTCGAACCACCGGCAAAATTCGCCAATAGAACCATCAATGGTCCAGTTTGGAAGCGACAATAGAGGTTCATCGTTCTGGTATGCAACCTCCATATCCATCGACCAGAATTCAAATGCCTTATTCGCAGCAAATTTGCTGGTCAAATCGAAAAGGTCACAGAAGTTATTTTTAAGGGCATACGCCTTGAGCATGTCGATATGGGTAGTGCGCCACTTATCGATAATTGCATTTTGTTCTGCAGATAGTTCATGCTGCCTGAGCTTGAAAATTGCTTTATCCTGAGCAAGCAATCGCCGCTTATATCCCCAGCTTCTTTCCCGCACTAACTTCCGAATTTCTTCAAAGAATTTACTGACCAGTCCAATTAAGTGGCGACTGCCGAATATGGTTTGTGCAAGTGGCAGGCTGTCCCATACTGCCTGTCGAACATTATAGTTCATATCCATCAGTACAAACTTGATGTCGTGCCGGTTGGGTAATTGCTTCAGATAGTTCCCAACCACATCAGGGCTGTTGGATTCCAATAAATTGATAACAGTCTGTTGCCGCAGGTTACAGACAAGGTACCGAGTCTTATTGAGGATTGTGACTGGTTCAAGGGCGATAAAATCTGGGGTCTTGAACTGGGCAGCAGCTTCCATTTTAGCCAAGTGCTTTTTGAAAATACTCCGTACCAGGCACTCCGACACCCCCGTTTCGCGGGCGACACCAACAAAGGGTTTCAGGAACATCTGCTCTTCGATATACGCCGTCAGTCGCGTGGTGAGGTTACGCCCTTCCTCAACCCCGGCCAGTGGTAGCATAAAGGTCTTGCCACACCCTTTGCAGAGAAACCTCCGCCGGTTGACATAAACGAATGTCGGCCTGCCATTTTCAGGTACATCTGTAATTAATTGTTTCTTCTTTGCGCCATTAGACACAATGCGGTGTTCAGAACAATGGGGGCATTTAAGAGAACTGAGGTTCTCAGGGGTCGGCGGCAGGAATCGGTTTTCACCATCAAGATGGGGAGTTGGCATAATGACAATAAGGCATCAGATTGAAGTTTACTGGTCACGCTGGCTGTGATACACAACCAAGTGGAGCAGTGATGCGGATATTAGCCCGCATGCTACACAGCAATCAATAGATATTGTCATTACAAATAATTCAAAGAAATTAAATAGCTTAATGATATTCCAAAATTAGCTACGCCAAAGCCAGTGCAAACTATTCTAAATTGGTATATACTGCGCCGATTGCGTCCAGCAACATTAAAATGCAATCATTCCAGTCATATACCAAGGAGGGTACTTCTGCATGGGCATCCTGGCCGACGAATTCACCGGCAAGCTGGTTAAAAACAAGGAAGTCGCAAAAGACTTAAAGATAAGAGCAACGGCATTTGTTGCCAAAACAGTTGATAAGCGGGTTCTCAGTGACTACGAAGGCACTGATTGGGTCCAATATAAAGAAAACAAGAAAACCGTAGCCCTGAAGAAACCAAAACCACATGATGTGCTATTTGAAGACAGAGTGTGGACGCTTCTTGCCAAGTTAGGCTTTACCACATTGAGTAAACGCGACTTACGGCTTCCCTATACAGATGATGAAACGATTCCTGGAAAACAAATAGACGTATTTGCTGCTGACGATGAAACCATAATTATCGTTGAATGCAAGAGTGCTGAAGAGATGAAAACCAAGCACTTTTCAAAAGAGCTGAACGAATACGATAAGGTCATTTCAGGTGGGAACAAAGTTCTTAAAAAGGAATTTTCCAAAGAACACAAAATCAAATACATATTTGCAACCAACAATATAAATCTGAGCGAAAATGACAGGAAACGACTTGCTGAACTAAAGATGACTCATTTCAATCAGGATGAGATTCACTACTATGAACAACTCCAGGCAAGATTAGGCAAGTCAGCTAAATATCAATTTCTGGCAAAATTATTTAAAGGTCAGAACATTCCCTCATTGGAAAACAAGATTCCAGCAGTGCGTGGGCAAATGGGAGGATTTTACTATTACTCTTTCACGATAGAGCCGGAAAAACTTCTGAAAATTTCTTACATATTGCACAGCATAAACGTAAATGACGATGATGACGGCTACCAGCGCCTTGTCAGCAAGAAGAGATTAACCGAAATAGAGCATTTTATTGATAAAGGTGGCTATTTCCCAAACTCGATAATTCTTAATATCAATACTAATAAGGAAGAACCGCTGTACTTCGACCGTGTTTCATGCACCCATGACAGCAAAATCAGTGAACCGGTAATACTGCATTTACCAAAGCAGTATCACTCTGCTTTCGTTATTGACGGACAACATCGTTTGTATGGATATTCAAACACCAAATACAAGAAACTAACTCGATTCCGGTAGTTGCATTTGAAAATTTGCTTTCTAAAGACCAGGTTGACCTATTTATCAAGATAAACAGTAAACAGCAGCCGGTTTCCCAGAACTTACTTACAACTATAGGCGCTGATTTACTGTGGAACTCAGATAAATATGATGCGGCAATCGAAGCCCTCATGTCGAAACTGCTCACCCGGCTAGGGCAAAAAGAGGATAGCCCTCTTTTCCGCAGGATAGCAATTGGTGAAACAAAGAGAACTGCGTTAGCCTGTATCACTTTACGGACAACTATCGACCATGGTCTAAATAAATCGAACTTCTTTGCCAAGCTAAACAGGAAGAAACTTGTAGAAACAGGCCATTTATGGTGTGACCCGGTACAGGCAGACGGGACATTTGATTACAAGCAGATGCTCGACAAATGCTATCTGTTTTTCAAAACCTATTTTGACCATGTGAAAGCAAATACTGAATCTGTCTGGAATCTTGGAGGTGCCCCTGGAGGGTACGTTGCCACAACAATCGGCATTGTCTGTTTTATCAGGATTGCCAGCAACCTACTCGATTTCATCAAACAGTACGAGGGTGAAGATTATTCGAAAAAATCCGGTAAAGAAATCGCCGAATTGACGTTTCGGTATCTGGAACCGGTATTCACTTATCTGAACGGATTCGAGCCCGCCAAAATAGCCCAATTTAAAAACTATAGTTCCAACCCCAAGGGAGTTGAAATCGGAGTTCGTGAGTTTCAGCAGGAAATACACAATACATATAGTGACTTTGAGCCTGACGGTCTAAAAAAATGGATGGATGAGAATTCGGGCAAATATAAGGATGTAGCTCGCATTATCACTGATAGGTTTGAAGAAGGTATAAAGCAGAAAGTGTTCTCAGTTCTCCAGGATAAATTCGGCAGCAGTTGGTGGAAAGATGGTGTACCACCCGAAGAACGGAAAAAAGCTGCAATTGAAAAAATCAATGCGAACAGTGATGACCCTGAACAAGACTTCCTTTACTTGATTGACTATAAAAAAATCATCTCAAGGAATTGGGATGTGTTCAAAACCATCTTTGCCGACCCATCGTTCAAGAGCAACAAGGATGACCAGCTTAAATGGTTTGATACATTGAACCCCATTCGCAACCAGGCATCGCATGGCAGAAACGTAAGCCTTGAAGACCATGCGTTCCTTACTCAGCTAAATGAATGGCTCCCGGCGAAAATTGGTATAGAAAAGCTCAACACCGCCGTATAAAAATTTCCAACAAGGAACATAGTGAAAGTATTACTCGTAGAACCAGATTATCGCCATGGCTCCGCCAGTTTCAGGAAAGCAGCAACTGCACCGGATGCCAAGAAACGCGATGATGAAAGCCTGTGGTATCCCCCAATTGGCTTGCTTAAACTCAGCACCTTCCATAAGCGACGAGGTGATGAGGTTACGTTTGTCAATGGTATGGATAAATCTGTCATCAAAGAGTCAGACTTGTTTACCCATGAACTGATATGGGACCGAATCTACATTACCACGCTCTTTACGTTCGACTGGAAGAACGTCATTGAGACTATTGAGTTTTACAAGAAGGCAGTTGGTAATTCCGTCTATAAAATTTATGTTGGCGGGATTATGGCCTCCATCATCCCCAACGACATCTTCGAAGAGACAGGCATCCAGCCAATTGTCGGCACCCTGAACGAACCGGGCAAAATTGATTTGCCGGGTGACGAAGAAATCGATTCGCTTCCTCCAGATTACAGCATCCTCGACAACCGTATTTACGCCATCAATGACACGTATTATGCCCACGCCACCCGTGGCTGCAAACGCAAGTGTCCGTGGTGTGGTGTCAATGATGTGGAACCGGAATACTGCGAGTACCTGGATATCCGTCCCATGATTACTGAGATGCGAGCACTGTACGGCGACAAACCCCGACTGAAGCTGATGGATAACAACGTCCTTGCCTCACCGAATCTTGACCAAATTGTGAGCGACCTGGTTGAGCTTGGTTATGGCCGTGGCCAAAAGACCACTGAAACAATCCCCAGGACACGAGTCATCGACTTCAACCAGGGGTTGGAAGCGACACACATCAACGAAGGCAATATCGCCCTTATCGAGCAACTGCACATCAAGCCGATGCGGATAGCTTTTGACCGCCTTTCATACCGGGATACGTACATAAACGCGGTAAACATCGCCAAGCGCCACGGCTTCAAAGAATTCTCCAACTATATGCTCTACAACGAGAAGGACACTCCTCGTGACCTGTACGAACGGCTTGTCATCAACATTGATATCAACCGGTCATGGAAGGAAGAAAGCAGCAGCAAAGCTGCAGCAATCTATAGCTACCCGATGCGGTTTGCCCCAATAAAGGATAATTCACCGGAGAGACTGAATCGGAGTCGCGATTATGTCCCACCAGCGCCCCCAAGAGACATTGATTTTTTCCAGGATGCAAGGTGGACCAAGCGCTTCACCCGAAACATCGAAATTATCAAGGGCGCGTCCCATGGTGCGATATCTCCGACGCCCTCCCTGGCGTTACGGGCCATCGGTGAGACATATGAAGAGTTCATCGCCAACATGTATATGCCGGAAGAATTACTGCGAAACCGGGATAGGCATGAGAGAAGAAGATACGAGAACAAACCGAACCGGGAACCAGGTTCCGGCAAGGTCGAAGATTTCAGGGAATTTATTCTACGGCTTTTACACCAACAGGATGAAGTATTTTTCGAATTCCATGATGCCGTTTCACCTTGTTCAAAGGAAGCGATAAAGCAGGCATTCAAGACGGTCAAGAACGAAGAGGTTAAGCAATGGCTAGAGTGGTATCTGAAATAGAAAAGAAGCCGGTCATTGGTCGGCAGTTATTCGATATTGTCACGTCCGGCATGTATGACAACCCCTTGATGATTTACCGGGAATATATCCAGAATTCGGTGGACAGCATCGACCTTGCCATTCAGAGCGAATTATTAAGCCACGAAAGCGCACAAATCTCGATTTCCCTCAACGGCCACAACCGGTCCATTGTTATTGAGGACAACGGCCAAGGCCTCGATAACGACACTGCACATGGCATCTTAACCAACCTCGGCTGCAGTCCGAAGGAAGGGACTAGCCAGAGAGGTTTCCGGGGCATCGGCAGGCTTGGTGGCCTAGCCTATTGTGATGAGCTTGTTTTTGAAACTCGTTCTGCAGGCGATGAGCTTATTTCGGTTGTTCGTTGGAACCGAAAAGAGTTCGATGCGATTGCTGCAGATACGCGAAGAAACATCACCCTATCTGAAATGATTCAGGCTGTTGCTACCCTGGAATACGATGACCCGACCGAAGAGACGCCGCTGCACTTTTTCCGCGTGACCCTTCGCAATGTCCATCGGTTCCATTCCGACATGCTGATGAACCTGAAGTCGGTGACCGATTACCTGGCCCATAGCGCACCGGTTCCATACAATCATCAAACGTTCTTTTATGCCGAAGAGATTGAGCAATATCTTTCTGATGTCAGCGATTACCGCTGTTACCAGATACAGGTGAATGGCCGTCAAGTGTTCCGCCCCTATGCTGATGAGGTCAAACTGTCTACCAACAGTTCCGACAAGATTCAGGGAATCGAGTATTACCAGTTCAAGACTGTTGACGGCGAAACAATTGCCCTCGGCTGGTACGCGAAGACTCAATTCCTTGCTACGTTGCCAAATGCTCTGAATGTGAAGGGAATCCGTATCCGTCAGGGAAACATTGAAGTTGGTGGTGAACACTGCCTGGATGACAAATTTTCAGAGCCACGCTTCTCTGGCTGGCAAATTGGTGAAATCCATGTGGTCAATAACAGCCTGAAGCCAAACGCCCGGCGCGATGGATTCGAGCACACTCCCAACTTCGAGCGTTTCCTAGAGCAGGCCCATGCGCTTGGTCGCCACCTGAGCAGCGTTTGCCGAAAGTCATCGAATACCAGGATTGCCAGTGTCAGGGTGCAGAGTTCTCTTGAGCAGTTGGAAAAACTGTTTAATGACCCGCTCACCTATATCGACGAAGAGCATTACCAGCAGGCGGTTGAGAATTCCCAGACCACTTTGGCAAGCCTTGAGAAGCTTGCTAACAATGGGATTCCAGATGACCTGAAGGCGCGTTTTGATGCTGTCAGGGAGAAAATGGAATCTGCCAGTCACAAGCCAGTCTTACTTGAACATGTTCTGGATGGCAGGAAGTTGAAGCATACCGACCCCAAAGACTTGTTAAAGCATGTAGCCAGAACCATCATCGAAAACTACAGCACAAGCAAATCTCCCGAGGATATTCTCCAGCAAATTTTTGCCAATTATACGAACTCGAATTTTGCCAGCCATATGGTTAATGCCGCATATTCGGGGAAGTAGGTTTCCATGGTCATACAGGGGTGCTTGGATACATTCCGTAGCGAAGTGGAAACGGCTCTGAGGATTTTCTACGCCTATGAGGGAATCAAAAAGTTGCTGGCCGACCAGATGTATGTCGACCTGATAAACAAGAACATCTCTTTTTGGAGAATCTACATTTCGTCAGTCCAGACCAAACTGTTTATCGCGCTTGGGCGGCTGTACGATGATTCCAGGGACTCATTTTCATTCAAGACATTTTCCAGAACCTGCAGAGATAATTTTCAGGAATTCGATAAAGCTGGTCTTGAAGCCAGGAAACGCGACGGAGCAGCAATCAAGCCAGACTGGCTTGATGATTATCTGGACAAAGCATACTACCCCACCATCGAAGACATCAATACGCTCTTCCGTTTGACCCGTCCACACAACGATAAGTTCAAGGGGCTTTATCGGAGTATCCGCGATAAGGTCTTTGCCCACGCCGTCCACACTGATTCAGAAGCAATTGCCAATATGTTTCAGGGTACTGACTTCGAGGAAATAGAAGCAGCATTGACCGTGCTCTGGTCGATATACAGTCAAATCTGGCAGCTCTACAATAATGGACGCCAACCATCCTTCAGTATTGAATCCTACCCTTACAAAGATGAAGTAGTTGACGGGTTAAAGACCGTTTTATTGACTACGGCATAAAGTTTTATCGCCACTAACTATTATATATTTGAGAGTATACCAGCCATACAAATTACCATTTTTAATGGTAATAAACTACATACAATCTGTTTTGAATAATATTTTTCAGACTATAATTCAAGTTAATATATAATCAACAACAATATAAAATTACTTGCAACAAATGTTATAATTAAATGCCACATATAAAATATCTTGATTTATTAATAATATATGCAAATATATAGCAATACATTTTAATGTACTGCTATTTCTTGTTAATTTTGACCATTATTTAGTTAAGCACGAGAAACTATTCAAAATAAAATATAATTGGACGGCACATATGAAATTTAAATTTATAATATTATTTGCTACTGCATTTTTAATATCATCATCTATATGCTATGCTATCTCGAATAAGATACCAGTTAAAATAAAAGAATATGACAAGCTAAACTGGAAAATTACATTAGATGATACAAAATTGTTTTATCAAAATTTAAAGTGCTCAAACCAGGATTTACTTGGTTTCAAAACATGCATTATAAATGATATTGAATTATCTGAAATTGAAGCAAACAATAAAATGGAGCGCAATTATACTTCAACTGCGAGCCTACTCTATTTTAACAACGAACTAAATAGCATTGATATTAAATATAAATATCAAAACAAAGATTTAGCGCTAAAAGCCGTCAATGGATTGAGTAGTAAATTGAATAGTTTAATGGAAAAATCACAATTAAAGACAGTGCTACCTGATGGTTCAGAAACAATTGAATATGATACACTAAATACTAAAGTTAGCATTGAAAGGCGTTGCAATAATGTAAATATATATATCAACAATGTTTATAATTCATTATTAAGACATGACCCAAAATATAGAGAGCACACCACTGATGCATTGAAGGGATTAGATGAGCAAGTTAAGGAGCTAAATAGATTAAAAAACATACCGAAGCTGCCTAAAATATCGTGTAGCAGACCATCTAAATTCGATAAGGATAAAAAATTGAGATGTGGAATGTCTTTAAATGCACTTACCGAATATAAAGACAAAGAAGCATTTAATTTAATAAGTGAAAACAACAAATATTTTTTATCAGCGCATATATATACTTTCAATTCGTCTGTAATTTCTTTAGATTTAATAATAGACGATGGTGATGTTGTTACTCTTAAACCAGAAAATTATGATAAGCTTAATGAATTTCGTATACCTAATGACTTACTTGAAAAAATGCTTAAATCTAAGTCAATTGATTACAAAGTGGGATATAGAACATTTGTAAGCGAAAAATTTAAAGAAAGCTGGTTCACTAGTCCAGAATACAGAGAGGGTAAGTTTAACGAAATGCAGATAAATTGGATGAAACAGTTTTATGATGATACTAGAGTATCTGCTTGCGATTAAATTTGATGTAATTAGCGCTTGCCTGGCTAAATTATTTGCTGATTTGACGCATAGGATGATAATCACATAGCCATGAACCATCAACTGACACCGTATAAAGATGAAGTAGTCAAAAGCGTTAAACAAGCCCTATTGGGCGGGACTTGATGTTTTCCAAAACCCTTTGACTGCCTCATCCAGTTTTTCGTCAAACTCCTCCATCACGAATCCCGCATTTCGTACAATTGCATTCAACAGTTCGACCATTTTATCAACATCTCTGATGCTCTCTCCAAGGTCACCCCAGGTCAATCCCAATGTGGCGATATCTATCGGGCGATAAACACCATCCTCGCCACGGCGCAGCTCCAGGTGGGCTGTCAGCCTGTCACGGATAATCCTGAATGCTTTTGTGCTTGGCTTAGCCTTGAAAGCCTCCCAAGCCGTATTTAACTCATTGCACATGGCATCAAACTTCTGGCGGCGTTTCTCTTTTTCGCGTTCGTGTAGCTGCTCAAGCGCAGCCTTTATCTCTTCATCACCAGAATCATTTACCGGTACCCCATACCCCCACTCCGAGTACATTATGCGCAGCTCCCTGAGCAAGTGTGGATTTGCCTGCAGCGAGGCAATTATCCCTGCAATGCTCGGGGTCCGCTCAGTAGTATCTAATGTCATTCTAGCTAGGTCTTGAGCGCAGCCATAGAACAATGAGTACTTGATAGATTCAAACCCTCGGAAGCGGTCACCATTCCCATACTGTTGGACGGTCTCTTCATCAAACAGCATAGGGCGGAGAAATGCGAATTTCTCTTTCAAGCCAAGCAGACAACTCAAGAGGTGGTCGGTGTGTGATTGTAATTTTAGTATTTGTTTGTTCATTATTGGCTCCTGAATATGACAATGATAAAAAGGTGCGATTATATGATTAAAAAATACCACTTATTATTGTATGGATAGATAATTAACAATTTTGTAGAAATATTAATTTGCAAAACAGCAATAATAAATTTAATTGATTTTTGTATTCGCGTATTTGTGTTTACAAATAATGCTTTACATATTTGTTTTGACTTGTATTATGTCTAAAATTTATTATCTAACAATAGAAGAGGATAGTATGGACATAAAAATGGTTATAATTGGCACCTGTCTAGTGTCTTTAAGTTTTACACAAACAAACGTTTATGCAGCAAGAAAAACAAGCCCAAAACCAAAACAGCCGATTGTAAAACAAGAAGAAAAACCAAAACAGCCGACTGTAAAACAAGAAGAAAAACCATTAGAAACCATAATTGCACCAAAATACACAAGTAACAGTTTTGAATTGGTTGGAAATTTTGTTGATAAAGATTTTATTGGCCATGATTTAAGAGAAGTTTACAAATCACTAGAAGCAAGAAAAAATAGAGAAAAAAGCGAATTTGAAACCACTTATGAATACAATTTACGCATAGAGAAAGAGGACAAGACTCCATTATCTGGGAATACATATATATATGATAATATATCACTGTTAGTTGATGTAGAATCTATTTATGATGCCGACACCCAAATATTACAAATATTATTACCACTTGAAAATTCATGGGTAACTAAATTCACGCTTGGTATACCTAGTAGAGAATCAAAAGTCTATAAAGACGAATATATAGGCACCAATGCATATGGTGTAAATGTTAACGTAAAAAAATATACTACTGAAAAAATAGTGTTGGTTGTAAATAATTCAGAACCATACGAAATAGATAACAGCTTATTTAAGAAAAAAATAAAAATAACAATTAAAGATGTTTCAGTGGAGACAGCTAAACACAATAAGAATAGCATAGCAGCAATATGTGTTTTTAAGATAAAATCCCCATTTGTAGGCAAAGACGGTTATCATGATAAGGCCACTATCAGTAACCCAGTAGAGATGACAATACTAAACAAGCTTTTATATGGTGATATTTCTGAAATAATAGTATACAATAAAAAATCAGGCCAAATTTTACATAGACTAAGTAATAGCTTTATGAGTTTAGATGATATCCCTAGTTTGCCATCTATGAAATTTAGTAGTAATACAGATAATAAAGAGTCAGTGGCAAAAGAAAGACCATCTGCTTGGATAAAGTATACCGACAAAATATATCTCAAAAATGGGGAAGTTGTTCAGTGTAATTCAGTTGTTAAAGATGGAGAAACTGTTACAGTCATGAAAGATAGAGAGCAAAATGCAGTATATAACATAAAAGATATCGACGAAAAAAAGTCTTTTGACCATTTATTTAATAATTGGTGGTAGTTGTTATGGAATACTATTTGTTCAACACTTCCGCTCCGCAATTGACTTTACATCAATCCGCAGCAACCAACAATCTCCAAACACCCACTCAACCGCCCAGCAAAATACCACCCACACCGCCACCATTACTAGGATAACCAGAAAATACCGCGCCACCCTCCGCATTATATTCCTGGCCTTCATGGCAGCACCTGCCGCTCCCCAATCTGCACATCAACAGAGCCGAGTTCATCGATTATCTCTGTATAAATTGGGAGGAAATATAGCCCGGCACCAACCCGTCGTGCGTTATACAATATCGTGCTGAGGGCATGCATGACTTCCTGGTTGATATATACCGGCAACAGCTTGACACCTGAGATGATGAACACGTATCTAAATTTGACCAGCTTTGCATACACCACTTCCAGTGTTTCATTACTGTTGACCACTGCATCAACTGGTACCTGCTTGACGCGCAATCTCTTGGGCTTTGGGGTTCGCAAGCTGCAGTACATGACCATGCTCCTTTGGCAAAAGAACTCTTCTCCCCATCAGGGGTTGGCGGTCGCACCTGATTTAAGCCTGAAGAGTCACTGCCGGTTGCCCGGAGATGACGGTACTACATCAACACGATTATACGAATTATTGCAGATAAACTATTCGGCTCCCCCCAAGTAGATTTATCAGAGGGCGTATGTCTCTTACGCCTTGTAGTAGAGGATGTCTTCTATCTTAATCGGCCCCCGTGCCAACCCGAGACGCATGGCAGGCGTTTGCCTATCCTCGCCCACCTCAACATAGTTATAAAAGACCCTGAAGACGTTCAGCAGCTTATGGACATAAACCGGATTATAGGGGCTATACCCGAACCAGGTCCGCCTGGCTCTGGAGCTGGTTAGTATCGGTCGCTCAAACAGGGACATCCGCCTTCTGACTTGCATGAAGAACCGGTCTACCCCATGAAGCGTCGCCTTGTCATACAAGCGGGCCTTGTGGTTTTCATCGTAGTCACCAAGGTCCGTCAGGTAGCAGACCATTTTTTCAGGTTCGCTCTTGCTTGGTATAGGGTGAATAAGCCACTTATCGTTCTGATTACCGATGGTGACCATGCTCCTCATTCTGTCTTTTATCAGCTCCAGCTTTAGGTCGATGCCCTCATATGGGTATAGCTCGCTCAACCGGTTAAGCTCACGATGTGCGTCGGCGAGTGCGCGTTGCTTCTGATGGATGGTCATCTCCTTATTCACTGAAACAAAGAACGCATCACATCGTCGTTCGAGGATTTCATCCCAGAACGCTGTCAGGCAGGCATTACGCATACCGGAATCCTGGTCGAGGAAAAACCTGACCTTCTCGGCGTGCTGTAATAGCTTTTTCAAGAAGAGAAAGTTGCCGTACAACGTATACTCCGCATGAACCTGCATGCCCGTCTTTGGTGTTTGTGTATCAGCAGACATCGCATCGGAACATTCAGGGTTATCTCTGCTACTCTCGACTTGATATGCATCGCGTACGCTGTCGCACAGGTATCCACGAGGTCTGCGGCCAGCATTTGCACTCCTTGACGCCTCACGAGCATAATCGCGGCTCAGCCAAAACCGCGAATATCGCCTGAATGGTGGGGAAGCATTATAATCGCCGCACCGATATGCTCGATTTTCTATATCCCGTGGGCTACTCTCGGGGTCATAGTTCAGATTCATTCCAAATACATAACTGGTCACGTTGTCAGCGCTACCGACTGATGACAGAATCACGTTGCGCTTGTCATTGGTGTTCGACCAGTTGACGGTGTATTCCTGCCGGTCAACTGAGATATAGAGCTTCCCCGGCCTAATGGTGCCGTTCAATAATTTTTGTTCGCGGTGAGCAACAAACTTCATGCACTGCTGGTAGATGAACTCAATCTTCGCGTAAAGGGTGCCAGGGCCAATGTCTGCAACCTCGCAGATACGCCGGAGGGGCGACTTGTTCATAAGGAGCTTGAACACAAGGATGTTAACATGTGGTTTCCTTTGTCGGAGCGTGGACTTCCCTACGGAAAATGTTTTATTGCATGCCTTGCAAAGATATCTGGTAGACCCTGACTCGGTGGTACCGAATTTCCGGTAAAATCTTTTTCCGGCTTTCACATCAATGCCATGGTTAGCGCATGCTTCATCAGGGCAAGAGGTAACTCTTTCCTGAAGGTATGACACTAGGCGCATATACTCTTCGTAAATGCCAAGGTTGCTCTTAATAGGGAAACCGCGCCGACAACGCTGACAAAGAATATATGGACTGCCGCTACCGGCACTACGAGGCGTATAACCGGTTTGGCGGTCGGCAACCTCTGGCAAGGCTCTGCTGGCGATGTTTTCAACTTGTGAGTCCGTAAGGAGAGGTGGAAGCACTACCGGCTGGTCTTCAACTGGTTGGAGGTTGGCAGGTTCAGTTCTTTCACGAGCAGTGGACGCACTTGGCCGACCAAGACGACTAGGCGCAGGTGAAGCTGGTCTACCATAGTTGAGGCAATTGGGGTTCTTACAGAAATTGACGTTGACACCCTGAAAGGGCTCTGGGGTGAGGGAAAATTGAACGCTGTAGGTCTGGTTAGGCATTACGCCACCTCAAAGAAGGAAATATATCCTAACCAGATTTCTACTTATTCAATTGTGCCTTAATAATATACCAACTGGTATATTAAGTCAACGGCCTCCCGATGTCCGGCATCAACACGACTTAACGAATTTAATTCGGAATGCAGAAAAAAAGACCCGCAACCTGGGGGTCACGGGTCTTTCGACTAAATAACAACATCTTTGTTGAACGGCTTAGGATATCCCCCGCCTTTTTTATTGCGACTGACCGGAAAGCCTATTTCAGGGCCTTCAACTTCTCCTTGGCCATTTTCACCTCATCTGCCAGCGGATAGTTCTCGATCAGCTTTTTGTAGACAAAACGGGCGCTTTTGGTGTCGCCCAGCTCATTGAAGGCCATTCCCTGCTTGAGCAGGGCTGCGGGAACCTTCCCCTTGGTGGGGAAATTCTTGATGACCTTTTCGAACTCCAGAATGGCCTGATCATAGACCTTGTCCGAGTAGTAGGTCTCACCCAGCCAGTAATGGGCATTTGCCGTCAGGTCGTGGTTGGGAAACAGTTCTATGAAACGCATGAACTGTTCGCGCGCCTTGGCAAGATCGTTTGCCTTGTACGCATCGATGCCACGCTGGTATATGGCGTCAGGGGTCTTTTCCGCTTCGCGGGTGCGCTGCTCAGCAAGCTGTTTCTGCAGCTCCTCCATCCCCTTCTCCAGCTTTTCCAGCCGCGCTTCAACGGCTGACTGACGACGATCCGTATCCTCCTTGAGCAGGGCGATCTCGTCGGCCGGTTTCCGGGATTGCTGGGACAGATCGTCAACCTTTCCCCCCAGCACCTGCATATCCACCTTGGCGTTGTCCAGGTTTGCCTGCAGATCGGCTGCAGACCTGCGCAGGTTATCGATCTCCCCCTGGACCCCTTTCAGGTTCTTTTCCAGCCCTTCGCGGGTCTCGCTCCGCACCCCCCCCAGATCCCTCTCCATCCGCAGGGTCCTGCCCTTCATCTCGTCCAGATCCTGACGAACAACGGCAAGATCGTTTCTGGTCGCACATCCGGCAAGGAACAACACCGCTAGGCCGGCAACTACAATTCGTAACATCTGCATCGGAGCACCTCCATCCATGCCAGTTTGGGGCAGAATGAAAAAAGGAGCCGTTACCGGCTCCCTTGGAATGGTCGTAAGATCGATTATTTCACAATAAGGAACTCATCGCGCCGGTTTTTAGCCCAGGCTGCCTCGTCATGACCAGGATCAGCCGGTTTTTCCTCACCGTAGCTGATGGTGGAAATCCGTGAGGCAGGAATCCCCAGGTTTACCAGGTAGTGCATTGCAGCCTTGGCGCGACGCTCACCCAAAGCCAGGTTGTACTCTGCAGAACCACGCTCGTCGCAATTCCCCTCAATTTGCACCTTCATGTCAGCTTGTTGCTTCAGCACGTCGGCGTTTTTGGAAAGCGCATCCCGAGATTTCTGGCTGAGTGCCGAAGAGTCGAAATCGAAGTAGACCTTTTCAAAAAGTGACTCGGAAGCGGCGACCGTAGATGCCTGAGGAGCCTGCTCCTCACTGGCCGTCACCGGTGCCTCCTTGATCGGCTGGGCAGCTACGGGCTCTTCCTGCACCACCGGCTTTGCCGGCTCCGGCTGGACTGCCGAAGGAGGTACTGCAGCAGCTACCGGCTCGTCCTTCTTGACAACTTCCTGCTTGGCACAGCCGCCGAGCACCAGCATTGCACTGAACAGCACCACTATACTCCCGAACACTACCTTGCGCATCTCATCCTCCTTCACGTTAATCTTGATGTCATGAGGCTTGTATACCGCGCTCTGTCCGCACGAGCGAACTCGTGACAATTATACATAAGCGGGGTTCATTTTCAATCACCTTGTCGACCCTTTGAAAAAAAACAGCTTACCAGCGCGGCGACCAGACAGGCTGGGAATCGCTGGCCGTCCCGCGCGACACCTTGACTTGGCCGCTGCCATCGGCCCGCATGACATAGATCGCCTCCCGGCCACCCCGCTTTGAGCTGAAGGTGAGGAAACGGCCATCGGGCGACCAGCGCGGGTGCTCGTTGCTCCCGTCGCTAGTGAGCTGGGTATCGTCGCTACCGTCCGGGTTGATAGAGAAGATCTGGAATCCTCCTCCCATCTGCCGGCAGTAGGCAATCCGATCCCCTCGCGGCGACCAGCGCGGGTTCACGTTGTAACTCCCGGCAGTGGTCAGCCGCCGGACGTTCTTCCCGTCCGCATCCATGATGAAGACCTGCGGCTTGCCCAGGCGGTCCGAGACAAAGGCGATCTTGGTCCCGTCCGGAGACCAGGCCGGCGTGACCTCGATGGCGTCGGTATGGGTGAGGCGGGCCAACTGCTTCCCATCCTTGCTCAGGATATAGATCTCCGCATTGCCGTCCTTGCTCATGGAAAGGGCGATGCGGTTGCCGTCGGGCGCATAGGTGCCGGAGATGTTCGTGCCACGGTAATTGGTTACCCTGGCTTCCGTGCCGCTGAAGAGCTCTCGGCGATACAGGTCGGGATTGCGCTTCTTGTAAGAGGTAAAGATCAGTTCCCGGCCGTTGGGTGAAAAGTCGGGATAGAGATTGATGGAGCCATTCCGGGTCAATCTCAGGACATTATGGCCGTCATAGTCCATGAGACTGATCTCCTTGTTGCCGCTCTTTGTGGTGACAAAAGCGATCTTGCTGGTAAACGGCCCCCTGATGCCGGTCACTGCCGCCATTACGTCGTCCGAAAAGGTATGGGCCATCCGGCGCAGGTCTTGTCTCCCCCCGCTGTACCGTTTTGCAGCCAGCTCCTTCTGCGTCAAGACATCATAGAGCCGGCATTCGATGGTGACCGTCTGTCCCGACACGGTGTAACCGCTCTTGATCAGCATATCGGCACCTGCTGCGCGCCAGACCGCGAAATCGAACTCCCCGGAGCGGATGCCACTACGGGCTTCCGCAACAGGGGACTGGAGAACGGCAAAGGGGCCGGCTAGCGCCATGTCGAACTGAAAGACGTCCCGCATCTCGTTGGCAACATCAGCCTGGGCCGCCCCTCCGAGAGCGACGGGAGCGGCAATGCTGAGCTGGAGCTGGCGGTTGCCGGGTGCGGTCACCTCCAGGTATTTCTCCTGGGCCGGCAGCAATGACGGCAGCAACAGGGTGCTCAAAAAGAAAATGGCTAAGAGAAATCTGTACATGGCTATCAATCCTATTGTCCCGCGACTGCTGTGTAGCGTCGGGGGTTACCGGCGCGGCAAAGGGCGAACCGGGCCTTACTGCTTGCCAACCCCCTGAGGGCTGAAGATGAATCCGTACTCGAAGACCCCGCCACCCGGCGGCGGCCTGAATTCCTTTTCCGCTTTGGCAATTGCCCGTTTCACTGACTCCTCGAACAGGCGGTCTCCGCTTGAACGATCAACACGGCTCTTTGCGATCCGCCCGGATCGATCGATGGTCAGAGTCATGATCACCCGCGGGTCCTTACTCTGATAGGCAATGGTGGTCTTGAAGGCATCCACCAGCCGTGAACGGATATAACTGGCATAATCGCTCCCCGCCTCTTTCCCCGTACCGCCCGGCATGCCGACCGGCTTGGTGCCGCTGGCTGCCCTGTTGCGCAGTGCAGCCAAGGCTGCCGCCTCATGGCGCGCTTCGTTGGCTCTCTCAATGCGGGCAAGCCGCTCTTCGAACTCACGGGCGGCCTGTTCGTTCTCCTTGGCTCCTGCAACGGAAGGTTTTGCGACAGGTTGCGAACGAGTGGCTGCACGCGGCGCAGGAAGTTTCATTTCCGGGGATTTCGGTGGAGGTTTCGGGGGGGACGCTTCCTGGGCGGATGGAGCAGGAGGACCGGGCGTGCCTGCCTGGGGGGAGGCCACCGGCAGACTCACCACATCCACATAATAAACCGGGGCATCCGGAAGATGGATCGTCGGAAAGAAGTGCAGCCACCAGAAAAACGCGTAGAGGGCGATATGAAAGAAGAGTGAGACGGGGATCAGCGTGCCGAGCCCCCGTTCACGTCTCATGACAGTGAGAGTCATTTCCGTTGAGCCGGCTCAGTCACCATGCCGAGGCGTTCCACCCCGGCTCCTTTGATCTCCGCCATTACCTTTACCACCTCGCCGTAGGGGACATCGCGATCCGCCTTGAGGAAAACCTCTTTCTTGGCTCGGTTGACGAAAATGGCCGAAAGCTTCGCCTTCAGCTCGTCAGGGGAAATCTCAGCCTTGTCGATGAAGAACCGGCCGTTTTTCTCAATAGAAACGACCACCGCTTCCTCTGGAGACTTGAGTGCCTTGGTTTCGGCCTTGGGCAGATTGACCTGCACCCCCTGCTGCATCATCGGGGCGGTCACCATGAATATTACCAGCAGCACCAGCATGACGTCGACCAACGGCGTGACGTTGATCTGTGACATGGTGCCGCGATCGCTGTTTCTGTTCCCTAGTTCCATGGGTTCACCTTATTTTTTTGCGAACGTCCGCTGGACGATATTCAGAAACTCGGTGGAAAAGTTATCCATCTCGCCGATCAACACCCGGATCTTGTGTTGAAAATGGTTGTACCCCATGACTGCCGGAATAGCGGCAACCAGGCCGATAGCGGTGGCGATCAGCGCTTCGGCGATACCAGGGGCAACGACGGCGAGAGAGGCGGAACCGGTCTCGCCGATCCCCTTGAACGCGGTCATGATCCCCCAGACCGTCCCGAACAGGCCGATAAACGGCGCAGTAGAGCCGGTGGTGGCGAGAAATGTGGTGTACTTCTCCAGGCGGGTGATTTCCGACGTGGTTGCGCGCCGCAAGGCACGGGCAATATTCTCTATCCCACCCAGATCGGTGCTGACCCCTTCGCTTGCATCCCGCGCTTCCCCATGCTCCATCAGCTTCTTCAATTCGGCATACCCTTCGCTGAAGAGGACCGTGAGCGGCGAATTGGCAAAACGGTCGAGCTGGGAATGAATCATGTCGAATTTCTTGGTCTTCCAGAAGAAGTCCATGAAACGAACCGATTCGTTGTTGGCACGATGAACCTGCAGAATTTTGTAAAAGATTATAGCCCAGGAAACTACCGAGAAGTAGAGCAGGATAAACAGAACCAGTTTGACGACAAGGCCGGTGCCGGCGAAAAATGCCACGGATTTTACCCCCTGAATGGATGAGAGCTGCGACAACGGATGGAAAATAATCCTTACTGCATGGTTAGTCAATACGATTTTGCGCGGTGCGCAGCCACCAGCTCATGGCTGGCGGTTATCCCATTTCCCCCCGCCAGCGGCCCCAGGTTAATAGCATTCCGGCTTGCGATCCCTGAAACAGGTAATCTGCTCGCGCCACTTCTCCATCCCGGCGAAGTCCAGGTCAGTCACCAGCTCGGCCGGCTCGTACCCCCCCTCGGCCAAGAGCTCCCCCTTGGGACCGACGATCAGGCTCGAACCGAAAAAGTCCAGCTTCCCGGTCACCCCGCAGCAGTTTGCCGCCACCAGGAAGAGCTGGTTCTCAATGGCGCGGGCCCGCAGCAGGGTCCGCCAGTGCTCCTCCCTCGGTTTCGGCCATTCGCCGGGTACCACCAGGATCTCGGCCCCCTCAACCGCCAACCGGCGCGCCAGCTCGGGAAAACGGAGGTCATAACAGATAAAAACACCGATCCGGCCGGCACTGGTGTCCGCCACCACCCAGTGGTCGCCGCCGGTAAAGGAGCGATCCTCGTTCATCAGGGAAAAGAGGTGAATCTTGCGATACTTCCCGGCCAGGTTCCCCTGATCGAGGATGTATGCGGTATTGCAAACCTTGTCGCCATCCGGCTCGGGCAGACTCCCCACCAGCACCATCCCGTACTCGGCCGACAACCGCCCCATCTCCTCCACCAGCTCGGGGGTCCGGCGCGCCAGCTCGTTCAGCTCCCGGTAGGCAAAGCCGCTGCTCCAGACCTCGGGTAGCACTGCCAACTGGCAGCCCTGCGCAGCAACCCTGGCCACAGCCTCCCGAACGGTCGCCACATTGGCATCGATATCGCCGAGCCTGATATTGAACTGGATGGCTGCCGCCCTGACAGATCGGGACATTGACATCTCCTTTCACATTCCGCATGTTGAGCCTCTTCCGGCAGCCCAGTGTAACTGCAAGAAGCACTCTTTTCAATATGAGTTTAATAGTTTCCATCCGGAGTTCCCGGATGGAAACAAATTACGTTTGGACTTTTTCGCAATAAATCCCCTATCATTGGAGAATGCGGCTCTCCCTCTACGTTCACATCCCCTTCTGCACCAGGAAATGCCGGTACTGCGACTTTGCCTCCCTGGCCGGGTCGTCCATACCCCCCGAAGAATACGTTGCAGCCATGCTGCGGGAAATGACGTTGCGTCGTCAATCCTTTCCCCGACAGCCGGAAACGTCAACACTCTATATCGGCGGCGGGACCCCGTCGCTCCTGGCTCCACACCTGATCGGGTCGCTGATCGACGCAGCGGCAGAGCACTACGCCCTTTCCGCCACGGCGGAGATCACCCTGGAGGCAAACCCCGGGACGGTTACCCTGGAGAGCCTTGCCGGTTACCGTTCGGCAGGGGTCAATCGGCTGTCACTGGGGGTACAGTCCCTGGATGATGGTCTGCTGGAGATGCTGGGGCGTATCCATTCGGCAGCCGAAGCCAGGCAGGCAGTGGCCATGGCCCGTGCGGCAGGGTTCGACAACCTGGGGATCGACCTGATCCACTCGCTCCCCGGCCAGAGCCTGACCGCCTGGGAACAGACGCTGGCAGAGGCAGTTGCACTCGGCCCGGAGCATATCTCGGCCTATGGTCTGAGCATCGAGGAGGGAACGCCGTTTCACGCCATGATGGAGCAGGGGGAGCTGGAGCTCCCTGACGATGAGATCGCAGCCCGGATGCTGGAAACGACCATGGAACTGCTGCCCGCAGAAGGGTATGCACAGTACGAAATCTCCAATTTTTCCCGGCCCGGCCGCCGGTCCCGGCACAACCAGGTCTACTGGCAGCGGGGCAACTACCTCGGCTTCGGCGCTGCCGCCCACTCGTTCCTGCGCGAACCCCTCTTCGGGCGGCGTTGGAACAATCCCACGGCACCGCTCGATTACCTGCATGTGCTCGACACCGGTACCCTTCCGGATGAGCAGGCCATGCGGCTCTCCCGCCGGGATGCCATGGGCGAGGCCGTCTTTCTGGGGCTCAGGCTGCTGGAGGGGATCGATCCGGCGGCCTTTGCAGCAGAATTCGGCGAGTCGCTGGAGACGGCCTACCCCGGCGCCCTGAAACGACATTTCACGGACGGCCTGCTGCAGGAAAAGGGCGGCCGCATCAACCTCACCAAAAAGGGGCTACTCCTGGCCAACCGGGTCTTCGCATCCTTTGTCTGAACCTTGTTTGTCCCGTCTTTTTTTCTTGAAATGCCTTGACAAAGAAGGCATTGGTCATTACCTTATCACCAGGTTTAGCACTCTGCACCAAGGAGTGCTAATTTTTTTCGGTGACCCATGCTGGACGATCTAAACGAGCGCAGCAAGCAGATCCTCGAAGCAATCATCGAGGACTATATCATAACGGCGGAACCGGTGGGGAGCAGGACCATCACCCGGCGGCATCCCTTTGCCCTGTCGCCGGCCACGGTCCGCAATGTCATGTCCGACCTGGAGGAGATGGGTTTTCTTGCATCGCCCCATACCTCTGCCGGCCGCGTTCCGACGGACAAGGCCTACCGCTTCTACGTGGATTCACTGCTGGCAGTCCGTCAGGTGAGCAGGAGCGAACGGGATGAAATCCGCCGCCGCTGCCGCATCAACGGCCGCGATATCGGTTCCGTCCTGCGCGATACCAGCAAGATGCTCTCCTACATCTCCCACTACATGGGGGTCGTCGTGGCGCCCCGCTTCACGGCTGCGGTACTGCGCCAGATCGAATTCGTCCAGCTCTCCGGCCGGCGGATTCTGGTCATCCTGGTAGCACAATCCGGTACGGTGCAGAACAAGATCATCGAATCCGACGAGGATATCTCGGCCGATGACCTGAACCGGATGACCAACTACCTCAACGGCCTGCTCCAGGGGCTGACCATCGCCCAGATCAAGAGCCGCATCGTCGAGGAGATGGAGAACGAAAAAACCCGCTACGACCGCCTCATGGCCAAGGCGTTGGAGCTTTCCCAGCAGACCGTGGGGGATGCGGATTCGGAGATCTTCCTTGAAGGCCGGGTCAACATCATGGATGTCCCCGAGTTCGCCGATATCGGGCGGATGAAGGAGATATTCCGGGCCTTTGAGGAAAAGAACCAGCTGGTCAATCTGCTCAATCGCTGTATGGATGCCGACGGCATCAATATTTTCATCGGTTCCGAGTCACGAGTGAGCCAGATGAGCGACATCAGCCTGATCACCTCGACATACCGGACCGGTCGCAATTCCATCGGTGTGCTGGGAGTTATCGGGCCTACCCGCATGGGGTACGCCAAGGTCATCCCGATTGTCGACTATACGGCCCGACTGGTCAGCCGCCTTCTCGAAAGCGAATGATCCGGCAGGGGCCG
The DNA here is from genome assembly GCA_009684525.1 of Geobacter sp. Taxonomy (NCBI): domain Bacteria; kingdom Pseudomonadati; phylum Thermodesulfobacteriota; class Desulfuromonadia; order Geobacterales; family Geobacteraceae; genus Geobacter; species Geobacter sp. The sequence continues at coordinate 322,931 of WKKR01000002.1, read as the reverse complement.
CGCGTAACGATTAAAGGAGAAAGCAGCGTGGAAAAGAAAAAACAGGGTTCCTCCCCGAAGGAACAGCACGATATGGCTGAAGAACAAACGGAAGTTACAGGACAGGAGGCGACTCCGGCAGGGACGGATCGCGTCAAAGAACTGGAAGAGGCCCTTGCCGCAAAGGAGATCGAAGCGGCCGCCAACTGGGACAGATATCTGCGTGAACGGGCCGACCTGGAGAACTACCGCAAGCGTGTCCAGAAGGAAAAGGAAGAACTCCTCAAATACGGCACCGAAAGCCTCCTCCTGGAGATATTGCCAGCCATTGACAACATGGAGCGGGCACTCGATCATGTTGCCGACGACAACAAAGACCCGGTCATAGTCGGCGTCCGGATGACCCTCGAAATGCTGCAGGCGTCGTTGAAAAAATTCGGCGTCACGGCAGTGGCCGCCGAGAAAGGCAGCCCCTTCGATCCGGCACTGCACCAGGCAATGAGCCAGGTGGATTGTCCCGACCAGCCTGCCAACACCATCGTCGACATTTACCAGAAAGGGTATCTGCTCAACGAGCGGCTGCTCAGGCCGGCCATGGTCACCGTTGCCTGCGGTGCAAAATAGCGGCGCTACGGCCAATCGCGTAAGGTAAAGATATTTTTGTATCCCCCCTTGTTTTTTCCAGCGGGGATACCTAGCTTTTCATCAATGAACCAAAGAAATCCAGAGGAGACAACACATGAGCAAAGTGATCGGAATCGACCTCGGCACCACCAACTCCTGCGTAGCCATCATGGAAGGGGGTGAGCCGGTTGTCATAGCCAACTCTGAGGGAAGTCGCACCACGCCTTCAATGGTGGCCTTCACCGAGAGCGGTGAGCGCCCGGTTGGCCAGCAGGCCAAACGCCAGGCTGTCACCAACCCGGAAAACACCCTGTTCGCCATCAAGCGCCTGATCGGACGCAAGTTCGACACCGAGGCGGTCCGCAGGGACATCGCCATCTCGCCGTTCAAGATCGTCAAGGCGGACAACGGCGATGCCTGGGTCGAGGTACGGGACAAGAAGTATTCACCCCCGGAAATTTCCGCCATGGTGCTGCAGAAGATGAAGAAGACCGCAGAGGATTACCTGGGCGAGACGGTTACCGACGCGGTCATCACCGTGCCGGCATACTTCGACGACTCCCAGCGCCAGGCCACCAAGGATGCCGGCAAGATCGCCGGCCTCAACGTCCTGCGCATTATCAACGAGCCGACCGCCGCAGCCCTGGCCTATGGCCTGGACAAGAAGAAGGACGAAAAGATCGCCGTTTTCGACCTGGGGGGCGGCACCTTTGATATCTCCATCCTGGAGCTGGGTGACGGCGTCTTCGAGGTCAAGGCGACCAACGGCGATACCTTCCTGGGTGGCGAGGACTTCGACCAGAAGGTGATCGACTGGATCGCCGACGAGTTCAAGAAGGACCAGGGGATTGACCTGCGCAGTGACAAGATGGCGCTCCAGCGTCTCAAGGAAGCAGCGGAAAAAGCCAAGTGCGAGCTCTCCTCCTCCATGGAGACCGACATCAACCTGCCGTTCATCACGGCAGACGCCAGCGGCCCCAAGCACCTGAACCTGAAACTGACCCGCGCCAAGCTGGAACTGCTCTGCGCCGAACTGCTGGACAAGCTGGAAGGCCCCTGCCGCACCGCCCTCAAGGATGCCGGGCTTTCTCCATCCGAGGTTGACGAGGTGATCCTGGTCGGCGGTATGACCAGAATGCCTTCGGTTCAGAAGCGGGTTCAGGACATCTTCGGCAAAGTGCCCAACAAAGGCGTCAACCCCGACGAGGTCGTGGCCATCGGCGCGGCCATCCAGGGGGGTGTGCTCAAGGGAGACGTCAAGGACGTCCTGCTCCTTGACGTTACCCCGCTGTCGCTGGGAATCGAGACCCTGGGCAACGTGATGACCAGGCTGATTGAAAAAAACACCACCATCCCCTGCCGCAAATCCCAGGTATTTTCCACTGCCGCCGACAACCAGCCGGCAGTCACGATCCACGTCCTGCAGGGCGAGCGTGAAATGGCCGCGGACAACAAGACCCTGGGGAATTTCGAACTGACCGGCATCCCGCCGGCACCGCGCGGCGTACCCCAGATCGAGGTCACCTTCGATATCGATGCCAACGGTATTGTCCATGTGTCGGCAAAAGACCTGGGTACCGGCAAGGAGCAGTCGATCCGGATCACCGCATCCAGCGGTCTCTCAAAGGACGAGATCGACAAGATGGTCAAGGAAGCGGAGGCCCACGCCTCCGAGGACAAGAAGAAGCGCGAACTGATCGAGGCCCGCAACCAGGCCGACAGCCTCGCCTACTCCACGGAAAAATCCCTCAAGGAGTTCGGCGACAAGATCGATGCCGAAGAAAAGGCAAAGATCGAGGCTGCCGTGGCCAACCTCAAGAAGGTAATGGACGGGAACGATCTCGACACCATCAAAAAGGCCAGCGACGAACTGATGCAGGCATCCCACAAACTGGCCGAAGCGGTCTATGCAAAGACCCAGGCCGGCGCTGGCGAACAACCGGGACATGCCGAGGAAGCCGACAGCACCGCCAAGGGCGAAAAGGTGGTGGATGCCGACTTCGAGGAAGTGAAGGACGACAAGAAGTAACCAACATTTTGCTTGAGGTCCGGGGCTGAAGGAATAGGGGAGGTTCACTCACTCCCCTATCCCTTTGGCCTTTTGCCTTTTGCCCGACAAGGAAACGATCTTGGCCAACGGAGATAAACGCGATTACTACGAGGTGCTCGAAGTCCACCGCAATGCATCGGACATCGAGATCAAGAAGGCCTACCGCAAACTGGCGATCCAGTTCCATCCGGACAAAAACCCGGGAGACAAGGCGGCAGAGGACAAATTCAAAGAGCTCTCCGAGGCTTATGAAGTCCTCTCTGATGCCCAGAAGCGGGCTCAGTACGACCAGTTCGGCCATGCCGGGGTCAATGCGGGCGGTTTCTCGGGAGGCGGTTTCGGTTTCGGCGCAGGTACCCCCTTCAGTGACATCTTTTCCGACATCTTCGGCGATATCTTCGGCGGAGACGGTCGTCAGCGGAGCCGCGGCAGACGTGGCGACGACCTGCAGTACACCCTGGACATCAAGTTCGAGGACGCCGCCAACGGGCTGGAAACAAAGATCGATGTCCCCTATGCCAAACGTTGCGCCACCTGCGGCGGTTCCGGCGCCAAACCGGGCACCGAGCCCAAGACCTGCCCCACCTGTCGCGGTGCCGGGCAAGTCAGATTCCAGCAGGGCTTTTTCAGCGTAAGCAGGACCTGCAACCACTGCAACGGGGAAGGCCGGGTCGTTGACAGCCCCTGCGCCACCTGCCGCGGAACCGGCAGCGTCAAGGATTCCAAGACCCTTTCCGTCAAGGTTCCTCCCGGTGTGGAGACGGGCAACCGGCTCAAGCTGTCCGGCGAGGGGGGCCAGGGAACCAAGGGAGGCCCCAACGGCGATCTCTATGTCCTGATCAACGTCAAGGAGCATCCGCTCTTTACCCGCGAGGGGAACGACGTCCTCTGCGAAATCCCTATCAGCTTCACCCAGGCAGCCCTGGGCTGTGAGATCGAGATACCGACTCTGGAAGGGCAAGTCTCCCTGAAGATCCCCGAAGGGACGCAATCGGGAAGGATCTTCCGTCTCCGCAGCAAGGGGATTCCGGTCCTGCAGGGTTATGGCCGTGGCGACCAGCTGGTGATCATGCGGGTTGAGACCCCGACCAACCTCAACCGGCAGCAGCGCGACCTCCTGGAGGAATTCGCCCGCATCAGCGGTGAGGATGTGCACCCCATGCGGAAGGGCTTCTTCGACAAGGTCATGGATATCCTGAAGTGATCTCCATTGCCGGATCAACGGGCGCAGGCCGCCTGCAACCGGTTATTCGCCGGGCGGTCATGCTACTGCTCGCCTGCGCACTGACCTGCGATATTGCCGTTGCAGGAACCTTTGCCACCCGCACAACCCTGCTCCGGAACCGGGAATTTTCCGAAGCCCTTCTCCAGGGTGTCCGTTCGGCACGCACCAGCATCGTCTTTTCCTATTTCCTTTTCAAGACAACCGATGCCCGTAGCAACCTGCCCCTGCGTATTGCCGAGGAGCTGACCCGTGCGAAAAAACGCGGAGTAGATGTGACCGTGCTGCTGGAACGGGAATCCGGCGACAACCGGAGCTCTCTCAACGAAAGCAATCACCGTACCGCAGCCATCCTGAGTCGCGCAGGCATCAAGGTCTTTTTCGATTCACCGCGGACAACCACCCACACCAAGGTAGCCATCATCGACAGCCGTTACGTCTATCTTGGCAGCCACAACCTCACCCAGAGCGCCCTGCTGCACAACAACGAGCTCTCCGTGCTGCTTGATTCGCCCGAACTCGCAGCAGAAGCCAAGGCGTACCTCGACCGCCTCTAGTCCACGGACAAAGAGGCTGCAGCAGACGCGTTGCAATTGGCAACGGAATCTGTACAATAACACCGGAACGTCATCCCCTGCGGGAAAAGGATCATCATGCATCTCAAGGACGAACAAGTAGCGCGGATCGCCGAGAAGGTCATGAACGACCTTTCCCAGAGCGGACTGGTGCAGCTCAAAGCTGAGCGCGGCAGCATCCTGACCGCTATCCGGGCAGCCATTACTGCCGACCTGAAGGCTGAGGACTCCCTGGAAAAGGACGCCGAGGCGCTTCTGGAAAAGACCCTTCGCGCTACCGGGGGTGGCGGAGAGATCGACCGCCACAAGATGCTCAGGATGATCAAGGAAAAACTGGCAAAAGAACGCAAGATCGTCCTTTGACCGGTACCGGGGCACGCCTTGCAGCAGCCCTGCCATACGCAGAACGCCACGAACACCCACGGGGAACCATATGAAAATAAGCGAAGACCGGATATCCCACCTGGCCCACAAGATCATGGACAAGATCTGGGGGGACGACCTGGCCGATTTCCCCGACGAAGCCCGGGCACTGGCCTTGATCAAGCAGTCGCTGACCGGCTATTTCTCTGTTAATGAGGAAGTGGATGGCGTGGTCAGGAAAAAACTCGCGTCCTATGCGCAGGCAAAGGTCCCGGGCAGCCGCGATTGGGAAGTGCTGTACCAGAAATTCTTCCAGGAAGAGATGGCAAAGAGGAAATGGTAAAAAGTCGCTGTACCATGCTGCTCAGGATATGCCCGTTGCTCGTCATTGCCATGCTCCTCCTGCTGCTGGGCGGCTGCGGCCCCCGTCCCCGCGTCGAGGTCAAACCTGACTTCAAGCCGCCGGCAGAGCTCGAAACGGTCTATGTCATCCCCTTCAGCAGCACGCTCGTGCCTGCCGACCTTCAGGAGACCGTCTTCAACGAACTGGTGGATGTTCTCAACGAAAAGAGGGACCAAGCCGGCATCCATCTCTTCGAAATCATCAAGGGCGATCTCGGCGACGTCGACAAGGAATGGCTGGCCAAGCAGACCTACCTGAGCGGCGAACTCTGGAGTTATGTCGAAAACTCCGGATGCTGCCAGACCGAACTCCGCATCCGTTCAAGAATATCCCTCACCGAACCGGGCAAGACTGCCCCCACTTTTGAGGTCTTTCTCCCACTGGACGGTTTCTTCGACCATGATCAGTCGACCCTGGAAAAGGAAAAACTGAAACTGGCTCGAAGACTGGCCCGCGAACTCGCCAGCAAGGTCATCACCGCCCTCGCCAACCGAAAATAATTTTTTCGACAAGGCCCTTGATTTTTTAGAGAGGGGTGGTTATATTGGCTCTCGTATTAGCACTCACCATCCATGAGTGCTAATTTTTTTCCACCAAACAATTTATTCACTCAATGAAAGGAGATGTACACGCATGAAACTGAGACCATTGCAGGACCGCATCATCGTCAAGAGGCTTGAAGAGGAGAGCAAGACCGCAGGCGGAATCTTCATCCCCGAAACCGCCAAGGAGAAGCCGCAAAAGGGTGAAGTCGTAGCAGTTGGCAACGGCAAAAAGACCGAAGACGGCAAGATCATCCCCATCGACGTGAAAGCCGGCGACAAGGTGCTGTTCGGCAAATATGCCGGCACCGAAATCAAGGTTGAGGGAGAGGAATTCCTCATCATGCGGGAAGACGACATCCTGGGCATCATGGAATAAGGCGACTTCGCCAAATGACCATCTGCGGCGTTGCGCTACGGGCCGAACCACTCAATGTACCTTCCAGGTACGCCTCGCGATTCAACCCTTGCGCTGCCTTGCAGCTGGTACATTTTGCTGTGTCGCGTTTCAGCTTCTGCCAGAATTAAATTATCGAACCAAGGAGGATACATTTCATGGGAGCAAAGATTATCAAGTTTGACCAGGAAGGTCGCAATGCCATACTCAAAGGGGTCAACACCCTTGCCAATACGGTGAAGGTTACCCTCGGTCCCAAGGGACGCAACGTCATCATCGACAAGTCGTTCGGCTCGCCGCTGATCACCAAGGACGGCGTCACGGTTGCAAAGGAGATCGAACTCGAAGACAAGTTCGAGAACATGGGCGCCCAGCTGGTGAAAGAGGTTGCCTCCAAGACTTCCGATGTTGCCGGTGACGGCACCACCACCGCGACGGTCCTGGCCCAGGCCATCTACCAGCAGGGTTCCAAGCTGGTTGCAGCAGGTCACAACCCGATGGAAATCAAGCGCGGCATCGACAAGGCGGTAGAAACCCTCGTCGCCGAACTGCAGAAGCTCTCCAAGCCGATCAAGGACCACAAGGAAATCGCCCAGGTCGGCACCATCTCTGCCAACAACGACAAGACCATCGGAGACATCATTGCCCAGGCCATGGAAAAGGTCGGCAAGGAAGGGGTCATCACCGTCGAAGAAGCCAAGGCCATGGAAACCAGCCTGGAAACCGTTGAAGGGATGCAGTTCGACCGCGGCTACCTTTCTCCTTACTTTGTCACCGATCCGGAGCGGATGGAAGTCAATCTGGAAAACGCCAATATCCTGATCCACGACAAGAAGATCAGCAACATGAAGGACCTGCTCCCGGTTCTGGAGCAAACTGCCAAGTCCGGTCGTCCGCTCTTGATCATCGCCGAGGACATCGAAGGCGAGGCGCTTGCCACGCTCGTCGTCAACAAGCTGCGCGGCGTTCTCAATATCTGCGCCGTCAAGGCCCCCGGCTTCGGCGACCGCCGCAAGGCCATGCTGGAAGACATCGCCATCCTGACCGGCGGTACCGTGATCTCTGAGGAACTCGGCTTCAAGCTTGAGCAGACCACCTTTGACCAGCTCGGCACTGCCAAGCGGATCACCATCGACAAGGACAACACCACCATCATCGACGGCGACGGTAAGGAAGCAGACATCCAGGGCCGCGTCAAGCAGCTTCGCGCCCAGGTTGAAGAAACCACCAGCGACTATGATCGCGAAAAGCTCCAGGAGCGCCTGGCGAAACTTGTTGGCGGCGTTGCCGTGATCAAGGTCGGTGCTGCAACCGAGACCGAAATGAAGGAAAAGAAGGCACGCGTCGAGGACGCACTCCACGCAACCCGCGCTGCAGTCGACGAAGGGATCGTCCCCGGAGGCGGCGTCGCTTATATCCGCGCCCTGTCGGTCCTCAACGGGCTCAGCCTCCCGACCGAGCAGCAGTTCGGCGTCAACGTCATCAAGCGCTCCCTGGAAGAGCCGATCCGCCAGATCGCACAGAACGCCGGCGTGGACGGCTCGATCGTCGTCGACAAGGTCAGGAACGGCACCGATGCGTTCGGCTACAACGCTGCCGATGACGAGTACACCGACATGCTCAAGGCCGGGATCATCGATCCGACCAAGGTCTCCCGCTGCGCCCTGCAGAATGCAGCGTCGGTTGCCGGCCTCATGCTCACCACTGAGGCGATGGTTGCCGAGAAGCCGAGAGATGAATCCGCAATGCCCGCAATGCCGGGTGGCATGGGCGGCATGGGTGGTATGGGCGGCATGATGTAACCGGAACAAACCCCGGTTAAACAACACGTTGCTTTAGCGCACACGCAAAGGGAGCGGATCCGAGGATCCGCTCCCTTTTGTTTTTTCCCAATAATTCTGGCTGCCAGGGCTTGCAAAAAGGAGATGAAGGTGAATAATTTCTAAACAAGTTGCGAACTCATCCCAGGAACTGCACGACGGAGGGACGTATGCCAGCTCAGCATACCCTTGAGCATCACCTGAAAGAGGTCAAGGCAGGAAAGCGGAAATTTGAGAACACCTTTCAGGGCGTAGCCCGGATGATTCTTGAACATGAGATCGAAAAGGTCGTGGTAAACGGCAGAACCACCTACGACTTCAAGATCTTCCGCACCGGCAGGAAGCACCCCATCGGCATGTTCGACGAAATAAACAGCTTCGTCTCCTTTGTGAAAGATGCCGCCGAAGGAGGCTCCAGCAAAGAAATGGCCTTTGTCCTCGTCGGCGAGCCCGGCAACGGCAAGACCTTTTTCGTCGAGTTTCTCTGCTCCCGCTATCGCGAATTCCTCAGCGAGGAATTGAACCGCAAGTACACCTTCCGTTTCATCAATATGGACAAACTGGGGAGTTACGGCCGGATCGCCACCATCGAATCCCAGACCTATGAGGACCCCTTGATCCTGGCCATGAATCTATTCCCCGACCAGGCGCAGACCAGGGCCTACCTCGCCAAAACCTTTGGTTTCACCGACAAGACGCTGGATACCTTTTATGAGAACTACCGGCCTCTGGGCGCATGCAGCGATTACATCTGGAACGACATCCGCATCCATGCCGACGGCAATATCAAGGATATGCTGACAAACCATATCGATATCGTGGCAGTGCCGCTCTCCGAAAGCCTCGGCACCATAACCGGCAAGTACCCGGCCAAGGACAAGATCACCTCGTCAGCCGTCGACCTTTTGGGAGAGGAATCGATCCAGCGGCTCCTGCACATCACCGATACCAACAACCCCTACCGCTTCGATCTGCGGCGCGGCGCCCTGGCCAGGGTCGGCGGTGGCGGCATCCACTTTGCCGACGAGATCTACAAGAACAAGAAGGACCTGGTGCAGGTCTACCTGGGGGTCATCCAGAACCGGGTAATCGAAATGGACGGCTACAAGTGGCCCATCGATACCCTGATCATCGCCACCAGCAACAACTCGGAATTCAACCGCTTCCTTGCCGAAAAGGAAGAGGCCCCCATCATCGACCGATGCCGTATCTGTTACGTTTCCCACAACACCAATTACCGGATGCAGGAGCAGCTGACCAGTTATGCCATCGGCAGCGAAACCAAGACCACCATCACCCGCGAAGAACTGCACCAGGACCCGAACCTGAACTATGCCGGATCGGTCTCCGTGGTCCTCTCACGGCTCCCCCGCTCGGAAAAGCTCACCCCGGTGGAGACCATGAAGCTGGCTGCCGGCGAAATCGCCGGCGAAAAGAGCATGAAGACCCTTGCCGAGGTGATCGACACCCTCAACCAGGAACCGGACATCACCAAGCGGTTCGGACAGAAGGGTCTCGGCCAGCGGAACCTGGGACGGGCCATCCAGCTCATGGCCGAAAGCTCGGAGACCAACGAAGGCAGGTGCATGGTCGCCCTGGACACCTTCAAGGCCCTGGAGCGGGTCATCCTCGACTACGTGGTCGAGGCGAGCGACCGGGCCAAATACCTGGACGACCTGAAGATCGCCAAAGGGCTCTACCGCGAACGGATCATGACCGAAATGTTCAATGCCTACATGGACGAGCCCTTTGCCATCCGCAAGGATGTCATGAACTATGTCAACATGGTCATCGGCATCGATGCTGAAAACCTGGGCCCGGACAAGATCTGGAAATACAAGGACCCCCAGACCGGCAAGCTGAAGGCGCTCAAGATCGACGAGCGCTTCGTGCGGAACATCGAGGAACGTCTCGGCCTCAAGACCGAGGAGCAGCGCGAAACCTTCCGCACCGCCATCCGCAAGATCTATGGCCAGAAAATCTCCGTGGAGCCCTCCTACGACTTCATGGATAACCTGGAGCTGGTCAAGGCGGTTACCGATGTGCGGCTGAAGAGCGACATTGCCGGCGCAGGAAGCCTCATCGGGGCGCTGGCCAACCGGACCAACGAGGAGAATCAGAAACTCTACGACCGGATCATCGAAACCATGCTGAACAAGTTGCACTATTGCCGGACCTGTGCTGAAAAAACCATCGAGTACTTCTGCACCCAGGAAGATGAAAACTAGAAAGAAACTCCTTACGCCCTGAATGGGCGACGACGGTCACTATGAATGATGCCCTGCAGACATACTTCGATCAGCTCAAGCAACGGGGCCTTTCCCCGGAACGGGAAGCCCTGCTACGCGCGGAACTGGCGGACAATGGCCATCACAAATCGCGGGAGCTGCTCGCAGAGCCGCTACCAGACGGCTTCCATGGTCTGAACGATTTCTGCTGCCTGCAGGAGGCATCTGAACCACAGGCGTCATACACCACCCGTATCGGCTCGCTTGAAGAGCTCCTGGAGCGGGATCGCCGCCGGGAACAGGATGGATTCCCGCGCAAAATCCGTGTCGGCCGTTTGATCAAGCCGGGACGTGGCGACAAGGCGAAAATCGTGGTGGTCCCCACCACGGTGGAGGAAAAGTTCATCCATGACCGCATCCGCCCCACAGGAGAAGAAGGGGCATCAGGAGGAAGTGGCGACGGCGAAGAAGGCGAGGTGATCGGCGAACAGCCGGTCCGCCCCGAAGGAGACCAGGGTGGCGGCGGAGCCGGACATGGCGGTGGAGAATCCCATGAACTGGAGTCCAGCGCATATGATATTGGCAAGATCCTGACCGAGAAGTTCGAGCTTCCCAATCTCAAGGACAAGGGGAAGAAGAGCGCTCTTACCCGCTACACCTATGAACTGACCGACAAGAACCGTGGGTTCGGCCAGATTCTGGACAAGAAGGCCACGCTCAGGCGGATTCTCGAAACCAACATCGCCCTGGGAAATGCCCCGGACCTGTACGATATCGACACCACCCGCTTCCTCATCTCTCCACGTGACAAGGTCTACCGCATCCTCTCCCGGGAACTGGATTACGAATCCCAGGCCATGATCTTTTTCCTCCGGGATTACTCGGGCTCCATGGCGGGCAAAGCCACGGAACTGGTAGCCTCCCAGCATGTCCTCATCTACAGCTGGCTCACCTACCAGTACGAGCGCCAGGTTGAAACACGTTTCATCCTCCACGACGACCAGGCCAGGGAGGTCCCCGATTTCCATACCTACTACAACCTGCAGGTGGCCGGCGGCACCAGGGTGGCGGCTGCCTATCGGCTGGTGAATGAAATCGTGGAAAAGGAAAACCTGGCACGGGACTACAATATCTACGTCTTCCACGGCACGGACGGGGACGATTGGGATACCGACGGCAGCGAGGCGCTTCCTGAGCTGAAGAAGATCCTCACCTATGCCAGCAGGGTAGGGATCACCATTGCCGAGCACCCCTACAATCCCGGCCGCACAGAGGTGGAAAAGTACCTGTTTGCCTCGGGGCTGCTCAACGAAAAACCGGAGATCATCCGACTTGATGTCATGAAAGACGATGCCGACGAGGCACGGCTGATCGAGGGAATCCGGAAGCTCATTTCATGAGCTTCCGGCTAAGGTTTTCGTTCGCTACGCTCACAGGTTAAGGTTAGGAAGGACGAATCCACTTTCTCTAAATCTTAACCTTAACCTCAACCTGGGTCTTATCATGCAACTCATCGATCAACATACCAAGCAGATCATGGAAGGATGCAAGGAGCGGGCTCGCGCTGCCGGACTCCGCTTCCAGGACGAGTCGCTGGAATATATCGTCACCAACCGCGATCTCTTGGAACTCTCCCCCAAGATGATGATCCCGACCCTCTACGACTACTGGGTCAACGACGTTGAGGTCCTCAAGGAAAAAGGCAAATACGAACTCTACCCCGGCAATCCCTACGAGACCGTCATCAATACCCGTCCGGCCATCTCCTTCTACAACGACAACAATCCGGACTGGCTCAACGTGATGATCTTCTATCACGTGCTGGCCCATATCGACTTTTTCCAGAACAACCTCTACTTCCGCCACACCTGGGATTTCGACCTGGCGGGCGAGGCCCTGACCGACAAGCGCCTCATCGCGCGCCTGCGGGCCGAACATGGTCGATGGGTCGACTATGTCATCGAGTTTGCCCGCGGCATCGACAACCAGGTCGGCTACTTCCAGGAACTCTCCCAGTTGCACCGACAGCCTGCCGACACCATGTCCCGTCGGCTCAACTACTATTTCGACGTCTTCATCCAATCGGTGAAGCAGGTGAAGATCTCCGACTTCATCAAAGAGGTAGACCGGTTCAACGAATGCATGCAGAACTTCGGCAAGCTCGGAGAAAATACCTTCTTTGCCGAGGTCACCAGGAAATACCCCGAATTCGATGCCGTCTTCGCCAAAAGCCAGAGTTCGGGTCAGCAGGGCCGGCTTGACCTTTTGCAGTACCTCATGGAACATTCACCGTTTTTGAACCGGGATGAAAACAAGTGGATGAAGTCGGTGGTCGAGGTCGTACGCAAGACCTCGATCTACTTCCAGCCGCAGATCCGCACCAAGATCATGAATGAGGGATGGGCGAGCTACTGGCACGAAACCCTGTTCCTGAAAGACGAACGGATCAGAGGGCACGAGGTCGAATTCGCCCGTGTCCATGCCGGGGTAACATCGATGCCTCGCGTGGGGCTCAACCCTTACGCACTGGGGATGCGGCTGTTCCAGTTCATCGAAGAACAAGCCGACAAGGGGAAGCTCACCTACGACTACCAGCGAATTCTGGATGCCGAGACGCGCAAGCGCTTTGACGCAGGCACCGCCACCGGCCGGGACTTCATCTTTTCGGTGCGGGAAAACTGCGCCGACTTCCTGTTTCTCACCAATTATGTGGACCAGGAATTCGTTGACCGCCACCGCCTGTTCGTCGCCGGCAAGCGCCTCAACAAGGCAAAAATGACCTGGGAGTACTATGTAAAGAGCCGTAGCGCCCAACAGTATCGCCAGATGTTGCTGGATACGCTCTATCACCCCCCCTGCATCACGGTTGACGAGACAAAAAAGAACGAAGGGCTCTTCCTCGACCACCATCACGAAGGGCAGCCGCTGGTACAGGAATTCATCGCCAACACCATGATGGGACTGGAATTCCTCTGGGGGGGGCCTGTCAAGCTCCGGACCAACGAGGTCGTAACTGCTCCCCAGCTTGCCGAAGATGTCTGGGCCGGCATGGAAGAGCCGGAAGCAACCTGGCACACGGTCATCTATACCATGAAGGACCGCCAGCTCACCAAAACCGTTCTCTAGACAGGCAGACGTCATGAACAGCATCGAAAAGGCCATCAGCAATCTCAATCAGAACATCGACGACTGGAAGCAGTACACCCCAATCCCGTTTGATGAGTTTCTCAATCTGCTGGCTGCCAATCCCACCCGCATGATCCGCAACGTCTTCCAGGTTTTCCACGATATGGTCAAGGGGTATATCGAGGAAGGGATTGACGAATATCCCGACGACCCCGAGTCGATCCACTATGTCTATTACGATTGCCGGCGGCTCTTCATCGAAGGGACCGATCACCCGTTTTTCGCCGACCGCCTCTTTGCCAACCGCCTGGTGAACCTGGTCGATGCCTGGAAGCGGGGAGCCCAGCAGAACAAGATCTATATCTTCGAAGGCCCTCCGGGCAGCGGCAAAAGCACGTTTCTCAACAACCTGCTGATGAAGTTCGAGCAGTTCGCCAATACCGAGGAAGGGATGCGGTACGAAGTGGTCTGGCGGCTCGACCGGCGGATCCTCTCCTCCCATAGGAAGCAGGAGGCCAGCCAGTTCCTCGACAAGCTCTCCACGCTCCTGGATGCGTATGAGCTGTCCCATGAAGAGATCATGGGCGCAAAGAACACCCTGATCGAAGGGGGGGATTACATCGACATCCCCTGCCCGTCGCACGACAATCCCCTCTTGATCATCCCCAAGGACCACCGCCGCTCCTTCCTGGACGACCTCTTTCGCAATGACGAGATAAAATGGCGACTCTTTACGGAAAAGGAATTCGAGTGGGTATTCCGCACCAATCCGTGCACCATCTGCAGCTCCCTCTACCAGGCCCTGTTGCACCGCCTCAAGAGCCCCGCAGAGGTCTTCCGAATGGTCTATGCACGCCCCTACTACTGCAACCGCCGCATGGGCGAAGGGGTCAGCGTCTTCAACCCCGGCGACCGCCCCCTCAAACAGAACATCCTGACCAACGAGCTGCTCCAGGAGCGGACCAACGCCCTGCTCCGGGACAGCAATGCCGTGAAATACCTCTTTTCCACCTATGCCAAAACCAACAACGGGATCTATGCCCTGATGGACATCAAGGGGCACAACACGGAGCGGCTCATCGAACTGCACAACATCGTCAGCGAGGGGGTTCACAAGGTCGAGGACCTGGAGGAGAACGTCAATTCGCTCTTCCTTGCCCTCATGAATCCGGAAGACAAGAAAAACATCGAGAACATCCAGTCGTTTTCCGACCGGCTCGAATACATCAAGATCCCCTATGTCCTCGATCTTAATACGGAAGTGGAGATCTATCGCAACATCTTCGGCAAGCAGATCGACCTGAACCTGCTCCCTAGGGTCCTGCACAATTTCGCCCGCGTCATCATCTCCTCACGGCTCAACATCCGCTCAGAAGCAATGCTGGAATGGATCGAAGATCCCCAGAAATACAGTCTCTATTGCGACGAAAACCTGCAGCTGTTGAAGATGGAGATCTACACGGGGCACATCCCCCCCTGGCTGCTCGAAGAAGATCGAAAACGCCTGACAGCCAAGCGCCGCCGCCGGATCATCGCCGAATCCGAAGCCGAAGGGGGGCAGGGCTTTTCCGGTCGGGATGCCATCAAGATCTTCAATGACTTCTATTCCACCTATGCCCGCAAGGACCGGATGATCACCATGGCGATCCTCGACAATTTCTTCACCAAGGTGCATCCGGAACTCAACGTTCAGATCCCTGCCGGGTTCCTCGACTCGCTGCTCCGCATGTACAACTACACGATCCTCCAGGAGGTCAAGGAATCGCTCTACTATTACAACGAGGAGAAGATATCCAGGGATATCCAGAACTATCTCTTTGCCGTCAACTTCGAGATGGATACCGTGCAGAACTGCACCTATACCGGAGATAAGCTGGAGATCAACGAGGGGTTCTTCGAGGGGATCGAGCACTGGCTGCTCGGCGAACAAGTAGAGCGAGACAGGGTCCTTGCCTTCCGCAAGGCGACCCAGAAGGAGTATACCGCTTCAACCCTGACCCAGGAGATCATGTTCGGCAAACCGATCAACGAAACCAAGCTCTACCTGGCCCTGCATGACCGCTACGTGCATAACCTGAAGGGCAAGGCCCTCGACCCGTTCCTGGCCAACGAAAACTTCCGGCGAGCCATCAAGGATTATGATCGGGAGGAATTCAAGACCTACGACAAGAAGATCAGAAACGACGTCAGCTTCCTGATCAAGAACCTCTGCAGCAAGTTCCGCTACACCAAGCATGGTGCCAGGGAGGTCTGCATCTACGTCATCGACAACGATCTGGCCCGCCAGTTCACCTGACCCCTGAGCGCCGTCTCACATCTCAACCCGCGTCACTACCCCCTGCAGCTTGCTCGCGGGCAAATGGTTAAATTGGACAAAATTCGGAGTAACCTTCTTTATGAACGAAAAGATGCGCCAGACCGGGTTTCGCGTGGCAATATCTTCGACGCCATAAAAGATGACCTTCTCCTTGATGCAGTTCTGTTTAAGCAGACGTTCAATCTCGACGATCTCCATGTAGCCCGCCTTGATCTCAAAACCATCGAGTCCGGTGCCGACATCCGTCAGCAATGACGATTTGACGCCAAATGGCTCATCAGTGCGCACGATGGAAATGAAAATGTTCCGTTCATAGATGATGTTGCTACGGATGATGCAGTGGACCACGTAGGGGGGAACCACATCGAGGTCCTTGGTAAAAAAGAGGGCAGTCCCGGGGATATTCTTGCCCTTGGCAAATATCTGCTCGTAGCTGAGCAGAAACGTCTCCATATCCAGGGGTTTGATCGCCCGATAAAGGGAGCGTTGGCCACGAGTCCATATTATGATAATAACAAAAGGAATGGACGAAAGAATAATCGACCAGTATGCCCCATGAGGAATCTTCGAGAACGTCGACAGGAGATACAGGAAGTTTATCACCGCTATGACCGCAACGATGGGCGCCTTCCACTTCTTGGTGGTATGGGAAAAGACCATGATCATCATGATTGCCGTTATGGTCATGGAGCCGGTCACTGCCATGCCATAGGCAGCCGCCAGGTTCGAGGATTTGCGGAAGATCAGCATCATCAGGATAACGGCACACATAAGCCCCCAGTTGACGGCAGATATATATATCTGCGACTGGAGATGGGTAGACGTATACTTTACCTTCATGAGCGGCATGAGCCGGGTCGTGATCCCCTGGTAGACAATGGAGAAAACGCCGCTGATGATGGCTTGGGAGGCAATGATGGTTGCCATGATGGTGAGGATCAAAAACGGTATATAGAGGAATGGCGCTTGTTCCTTGACCATACCGAAAAGAAGATTTGCTGCCCCTCGATGGGTCATGACAAAAACACCTTGCCCCAGGTAATTTATGAAGAGAGCAACAAAAACGAAATACCAGGCGCGGATGATCGGTTTCTTGCCCAAGTGCCCCATATCGGCATACAGCGCCTCACCGCCGGTTGAACAGAGGATCACTTCCGAGAGAACGAAAAATCCGGGAACCCCGTTGAGCTGAAAAAACCTGACGGCATGCCAGGGATTGATAGCCCCGACGATCTCAGGCATCTGGGAAATAGATGCAATTCCCGACACAAACAGGACCGAGAAATACACGACCAT
This sequence comes from Geobacter sp., assembly GCA_009684525.1. Classification (NCBI taxonomy): domain Bacteria; kingdom Pseudomonadati; phylum Thermodesulfobacteriota; class Desulfuromonadia; order Geobacterales; family Geobacteraceae; genus Geobacter; species Geobacter sp. Next base: position 305,989 of record WKKR01000002.1, on the reverse strand, counting down.
GATCGGACCGAAGATCCGGGCAACCTTGTCGGTACCATGGGACTGGAACACGAACAGGGTGATGGCAATGATCGCAGCTATCATGACGAGAACCCCCTGACGAAGATTCTCCATGCCGGGAATCAGCACCATCCCTTCGACCGCGGACATGATGCTGATGGCCGGGGTAATGACGCCATCGCCGAGCAGAAGCGATACGCCGAGGAAAGAAAGGAAACCGGCGAATGCCAGCAGGCGGCCGGATTTCAACAGCTTGACCAGGATCTCCCGCAGGACAATCTCGCCACCCTGCCCCTTTTTCCCCAAACTCATGGCCAGCCAGGCATACTCACCCGTCACCAGGATGGTCATGGTCCAGAAAACCAGTGAAAGAATACCGAAGACATTTTCCCGGGTCGGCTCGGTCAGGGCAAAGATGACCGTAAGCGTATAGATGGGACTGGTGCCGATATCGCCAAAGACCAGCCCAAGCGCCTTGACGATCCCCCCCCAGAAAGAATCTTTCTGCGTATCAGCCATAGAACCCACGACCTTTCGCGAAACTGCCTGCAGAACTACATCTCTACACGGGTTACGACGCCTTGCAGCTTACTCGCCGGCAGTTTGTTGAACTGGACAAAATTGGGAGTCTGACGCTTGATGGTGGCGAACATGCGCCAAAACGGATTTCCCGTGGCAATGTCCTCGATACCGTAGAAGATGACTTTCTCCTGAATGTCATTCTGCTTCAGGAGGGTTTCGATATCGATAACCTCCATGTAGCCCGACTGGACCTCGAAGGCATCGAGTCCGGAACCTACTCCTTTGGTAAGTTTTGTCTTTACCCCAAACGGCTCCTCGGTCCTGATCAACGAAACAAAGACGTTGCGTTCATAGATGATGTTGCTGCGAATGATGCAGTGGATGACATACGGCGGCACCACCGGGGTCTCACGGGTGAAAAAGAGTCCGGTGCCGGGAATATTCTTGCCTTTGGCGTAGATCTGCTCGTAGCTGAGCAGAAAGGTATCCAGATCGAGCGGTTTCAAGGCACGATACAGTGCTCGCTGGCCTTTTGTCCAGATCAACATGACAGTCAACGGCAGGGAAGCAAGGATGAGCGACCAGTATCCGCCATGAGGGAGCTTATACAGGTTGGAAAAGAGATAGATGAAGTCAACCACTGTGACGGCAAGGGCTACCGGGACCTTCCATTTCTTGGTGGTCCGGGCAAATATCATGGTCATCATTATGCCGGTTATGAACATGGTGCCGGTAACCGCCAAGCCATAGGCGGCAGCCAGATTCTCCGATTTCTGGAAGAGGAGCATGATGAAGATGACCAGAATCATCAGGGACCAGTTGACCGAGCCGATGTAGATCTGCGACTTAAGATGGCTTGAGGTGTAGTCTACTTTCATCAGCGGCAGGATACGGGTGGTTATCCCTTGGTACACAATGGAAAAAACTCCACTGATCAAGGCCTGGGAGGCAATGACCGTAGCCATGATGGTCAGGATGAGGAAGGGGATATAGAGTGCCGGGGCTTCCCAGCGGATCATGCCGAACAGGATGTTCTTAGCGTCCGGGTGGGCCAGGATGAACGCTCCCTGGCCGAGATAGTTGATGACCAGCGCTGCAAAGACGAAATACCAGGCACGGATGATCGGCTTGCGCCCCAGATGCCCCATATCCGCATACAGCGCCTCGCCACCGGTGGCACAGAGGATTACTTCGGAAAGGACAAAGAACCCGGCCATACCGTTTTCATGGAGAAAAAAGAGGGCGTAATGAGGACTGATAGCTTGCAGCACGCCGGGGGAGGTCGATATCGCAATAATTCCGGAAAGCGTGAGCGCCGAAAACCAGACCACCATGATCGGTCCGAATGCAGTTGCCACCTTGTCGGTGCCCTTGAACTGGAAGACGAAGAGCACAACGGCAATTACCGCGGCAATAAAGATCATGACCCCTTGGGACAATCCTTCGAGACCCGGAATGAGTTGCATCCCCTCAACGGCAGAAAGGATACTGATGGCCGGGGTGATGACCCCGTCGCCCAGGAGCAGCGACACGCCAATAAAAGAAAGAAAGCCGACAAAAGCAACCTGACGACCCGACTTGAGCAGGCGGATCAGGATCTCCTTGAGAACAATGGTCCCACCTTCTCCCTTTCTGCCCAGGCTCATGGCCAACCAGGAGTATTCCATTGTCACGAGAATAATAAGGGTCCAGACTATGAGGGAAAGGATGCCCAGCACATGCTCGGAGGTCGGCTTGGTGAGCGTCATGATAACGGTCAGGGTATAGATCGGACTCGTCCCGATATCTCCGAAAACCAGCCCCATGGACTTGACGATGCCACCCCAGAACGAATCCTGCTCCCCGTGCTTCACGCGGTGCCTCCTCAGTCTAACGCCGGCTTATAGCATTTCGCCGGGCATTACTCAAGCGCTATTTCCCTTTCCCCTTGACTTTTCAATGGGTTCCTAGTAATTAGAGGTGTTTTCCCCCGAACCGAAACACCCCCCATGGAGATCCTATGGACTACAAAGATACCCTGAACCTGCCGGTCACCGATTTCCCGATGAAGGCCAACCTCAACCAACGTGAACCCGAACTGCTGAAAAAGTGGGAGGAAAATGGGCTCTATGGAAAGATTGAGGAAGCCGGGGAAACAAAACCGCTCTATATCCTTCACGACGGCCCCCCCTACGCCAACGGCCATATCCATATCGGCCATGCGCTGAACAAGATCCTCAAGGATTTCATCCTGAAGAGCAAGCGGATGGAGGGGTTCCACGCCCCGTACGTGCCGGGGTGGGACTGCCACGGTCTGCCCATCGAACTGCAGGTGGAAAAGAACCTCGGCTCCAAGAAGCATGAGATGTCCAAGCTGGAGATGCGGCGCGAATGCCGGAAATATGCCGCGAAATTCATCGATATCCAGCGCGAGGAGTTCAAGCGGCTGGGTGTCCTCGGCGACTGGGAGCAACCCTACCTCACCATGAACTATGAGTACGAAGGGCTCACCGCCGCGGAACTGGCCCGCTTCGCACACAACGGCGGGCTCTACCGGGGAAAGAAGCCGGTCCACTGGTGCTCTTCCTGCGTCACGGCCCTTGCCGAGGCCGAGGTGGAATACGCCGATCACACCTCGCCGTCGATCTACGTCAAGTTCCAGCTCAAGGACGATATCTCCGCCGCCGTGTCTGCCCTGGCCGGGAAACCGGTCTTCGTGGTGATCTGGACCACCACTCCCTGGACCCTGCCGGCCAACCTGGCCGTGGCACTGCACCCGGAATTCACCTATGTCGCCCTGGAGGTGCAGGGAGAGGTACTGATCGTTGCCGAAGGGCTGAAGGATGCCTTCCTGGCGGCAAACAAACTGGACGGGACCGTGCTGGCATCTTTTCCCGCCACGACCCTGGAGCGCAAGCGCTGCAAGCACCCCTTCTACGACCGTGATTCCATCGTCCTCCTGGGCGATCACGTGACCCTGGAGGCCGGTACCGGCTGCGTGCACACCGCCCCCGGTCATGGCCAGGAAGACTATGAGCTTGCCCTCAAGGAAGGGCTGGAGATCTACAACCCGGTGGACAACCACGGCAAGTTCATCCAGAACCTGGAATTTTTTGGCGGACAAAACGTCTTCGCCGCCAACCCCCTGGTTATCGACAAGCTGACCGAGGTCGGCGCGTTGATCGGCGTGAGCAACATCAGCCACTCTTACCCCCACTGCTGGCGGTGCAAGAAACCGATCATCTTCCGCGCCACCGAGCAGTGGTTCATCTCCATGAAGGCCAATGATCTGCGCGCCAAGTCCCTGGAAGAGATAGACAAGGTACAATGGATACCCAAATGGGGCCGCGAGCGGATCCATGGCATGATCGAAAACCGCCCCGACTGGTGCATCTCCCGCCAGCGTTCCTGGGGTGTCCCCATCACCGCCTTTTCCTGCGTCGCATGCGGCGAATACATGGCCGACGGCAAGCTGATGGACCATGTGGCCGAGATCTTCAAAAAAGAGAGCGCCGATGTCTGGTTCGACTGGGAGGCTGCCAGGCTCCTGCCGGAAGGGACCAGGTGCCCGAAGTGCGGTTCAGCCGAATTCACCAAGGAGATGGACATCCTCGACGTCTGGTTCGACTCCGGTGTTTCCCACGCCGCCGTCCTGGAACCCAACGCCAAACTCGCCTCCCCCGCAGACATGTATCTGGAGGGGAGCGACCAGCATCGCGGCTGGTTCCATTCGTCGCTTCTGGAAAGCGTCGGCACCCGCGGCCGCGCCCCCTATAAAAACGTCCTGACCCACGGCTTCGTGGTCGATGGCTCAGGCCGCAAGATGAGCAAATCAGTGGGAAACGTGGTGGCCCCGGAAGAGGTCATCAAGAAATACGGCGCCGAGATCCTGCGGCTCTGGGTAGCAGCACAGGACTACCGTGACGACATCAGGATATCCCAGGAGATCCTGACCCGGCTCTCCGAGGCCTATCGGCGTATCCGCAACACCTGCCGCTATATCCTGGGGAATATCAGCGATTTCGATCCGGCAACGGACTGCATCGACCATGGACAGATGCCTGAGCTGGACCGCTGGGCTCTGCACCAGCTTGAGCTGCTCAAGGAAAAGGTGCTGAAATCCTACACCGACTACGAGTTCCATGTCCTGTATCATGCGGTAAACGCCTTCTGCACCGTAGAAATGAGCGCCTTCTACCTGGATATCCTCAAGGACCGGGTCTACACGAGCAGGAAGGATTCCGTGGCGCGCCGCAGCGCCCAGACGGTCATGTACCGGATTCTCGACACCCTGGTCAGGCTGATCGCGCCGGTGCTCTCCTTTACGGCCGACGAGGTCTGGAGCTATATGCCCGGCACGCGCGAGTCCAGCGTTCATCTCGCCGCATTCCCGGACATGCACCCGGAGTGGAAGGACGACAGCCTGGTGGAACGATGGGACCGGATCATGAAGGTTCGCGGCGAGGTATCGAAGGCTCTGGAGCAGGCACGGACGGCAAAGATCATCGGCCACTCGCTGGATGCGGCCGTGCAGATCGCCGCACCCGTTGAATGGCGAGAGTTCCTTCAGGGCTATGCAGGGGAGTTGCCGGGCATCTTCATTGTTTCCAAGGTGGAACTACCGGAACGGTTCGACGGAGAGTACTACCGTGCGGAGGGGCTTGATGGTGTGCAGATCAGGGTCGTCTCTGCGCCTGGCGAAAAGTGCGATCGGTGCTGGTGCTACAGCGAAGAACTCGGTATCGACAGCGATCACCCGGCAATCTGTCCCAAATGCCTGGTGGCGGTGAAATAACGTGTCCGGCAAACCCAACTACCTCATACTGCTGGTCTGCACCACCCTCATCCTGGCCATCGACCAGTTGAGCAAGGTCTTCATCGACCGGGCCATGGATCTCCACCAATCGATCCCAGTGATTCCGAACTGCTTCAGTATTACCTATATCCGGAACAAGGGGGCTGCATTCGGCTTTCTGGCCAACACCAGTTTCCGGCTCCCTTTCTTCATCTTCATCTCCATAGTGGCCGTGATCGTCATCATTATCGCCTACAGCAAGCTGCGCAAAGATCAAAAACTTGCCATGCTCTCCCTCTCCATGATCCTTGCCGGCGCCGTGGGAAACCTTATCGACCGCATCCGCCTCGGCGAGGTTATCGATTTCCTCGACGTCTACTGGGGCAACTATCACTGGCCCGCCTTCAATATTGCCGACTCAGCCATCTGCGTCGGCGTCTTCTTCCTTGCACTGGATATGCTGCGCGAAGAACGGCGCCTGAAAGCACAGCCCCACGAGCCGTCATAGTCAAGCGTCGCCGCGCAGCTGCATTCTCCCCCCGTCCTCAGGGATGATTGCCTATCTCGACCTCGTAGTGATGTCCCACCTTGCGCACCTCTGCCCGATACCCCATGTTCTCGGCTGCCTCGGGTATGGTGACGGTGGAATCCCGATTGTCGGTGATGAAGAGCAGCGCCATCGAGCCATCCCGTAGCGCAGCCCTATGGCGGTTGATCTCGCGTAACGCCACCAGCAGCGTTGAAGGACAGATCTGTCCGCGGATGTCAAACATGCGGAGGTCAGTCTTCTCTTCGTCCATCGCTCACTCCTTTCCCGCCTGAGAAGATCGGTCCGGCCTCAACACCAGCCCGAGAAGAAGCCTGGTTCCCAGCCATGCCCCCGAAAAAAGCCCCACGACAAAGAGAATACTCTGCAGAGACAGGATCGGGAGACCACCGGCAATATGCCATATGTTGCACCCCGGTGCTATCCTGCTGGCAAAACCCATGACTGTGCCGCCGACAAGAGCGGATACGACCTGTCGCTGCGGTGCCCGCAGATAGAAGCGGAACTCACCGAGACGCCATGCCGAAACCGATCCTCCCGCAACGATCCCTACCATGAGGGGAAACTGGACAAGGGCAATGCCGTCCAGACGGGGGCCTGCCCCGCCGACAATGGCCAGACCTGACAGAGCATGGGTAAAATTGAGTGGTTCCCTCTGGAAAAAGGGGATCGCAGCCAGATGCGGGGAAGAGACAGCCTGCAGGAGGTAGCCCCCCATCTTGGTGTAGGTCGTGGTAACACCAGGAGGTAATCCCGCGGCCAGCGTCGAGAGGAATATCAGCCCCGCCAGGAGCAGTGCCGCCAGCCAGGGTTGGATATATCCTTCGGGGCCGTGCGCCACGCTCATACTCCCGTTTCGACCCCATGCGACAAGCAGTGGCGCCAGAAGCAGTATGGCACCCCCGGCCACGACCCAAGGCGCAACCGGTAGGAGTTGGGCAAGCGTAATCGCCCCGACGTCGAGTTTCAGGGCAACGACAGCCTTTGCCCACCAGCGGTCCACTTCGGCATAGATGAGACTCCCGCCGACCAGACCGGCAACGGTCACCATGGCAAGAAAACTACCAGCCCCGAGACGGTAGAGCGTGCCAACGACACAGCCGCCGGCCAGAACCATCCCAACGCCGAACATGATACCGCCGAGCAGATTGGCAAGCGATGGCGGGCCAAAGAGGGGAAACGGATAGGCAAAGAGCCCCAATAGATAACCGAAAGCCTGCAATCCAGTCAGGGCGACAACGAGGAGCAGCAGAGCACGGATCATGGTCCGCCGCTGGAGGAGAAACAGGTCCCGGAAAGTGCCGGCAAAACAGAAATCCGCGCGATGCATGACAAAACCGATGCCACCACCGATCAGAAGCTGCGCAAACGCAATTGCCGTCTCAGCTCCCCTCATTCGTACCCCAGCCCTCACCTGGACGGATCTTAAAGAGTTCTCCGCCTCCCTTTTCAGCCAGTTCCTTGAGCAGCTGGCCAAACTCCTCGGCTGGAAGCGGCCGGCAGAAGTAGTACCCCTGCATCTCGTCGCAGTTATGGGAATTGAGAAAATCCAGTTGATCCTGGCGTTCCACCCCTTCGGCAACGACCCGCATGTTCAAGGTACGGGCCATGACGATGATGGCCTCTGCAATGGCGGCATCATCTGAATCCGTCGTGATGTCTCGGACAAAGGTATGGGCTATCTTGAGCCGATCGATGGGGAAGAGCTTGAGGTAGCTCAGCGACGAGTAGCCGGTCCCGAAATCATCGATACTCAGGTGAACACCCAAGCTGCGCAGCTCGTTCAGCACCAGCTTGGCCTTTTCCGGGTTGTGCATAATGGTGGTTTCGGTCAGTTCCAGCTCCAGCGATGAAGGATCGGTTCCCGTTTCCCTCAGCACCCGTGAGATCGTTTCGAGAAGATTTTCCTGGCGGAACTGGCAGGCGCTGATATTGACGGCTATCCGCTGTAAGATAAATCCTTCTTCACGCCAACGGCTGAATTGCCGGCAGGCCTCCCTCAGCACCCACTCGCCAATGGGGATGATCAGGCCGGTCTCTTCGGCCAACGGGATGAAGCGATCCGGCCCGATCAACCCCAGATCGGGATGCCGCCAACGAATCAACGCCTCGCAGCTGATGACATTGCCGCTGCGCAGATCCAGTAACGGATGGTAGCAGAGGTAAAATTCGCCCCGCTCCAAAGCCTTGCGCAGACTGGTTTCCAGGAGCAACCGTTCCACCGACTTGGTGTTCATCTCGCGGGAAAAGAACCGATAGGTGCTTCTCCCTTCCTCTTTGGACTGGTACATGGCCGTATCGGCATGCTTGAGGAGCGTTTCCGAATTTTCACCGTCCATGGGGTAAAAGGCGATCCCGATACTGGTCGAACAGTAGATTTCATGGGGAGGGATGACGAAATGGGCGGTCATTGCTTCCAGGATTTTTTTCGCCACAAGTACCGCATCCTCCTCGTGAACTACCGACGAGAGGAGAACCACGAATTCATCGCCGCCGATACGGGAGACCGTATCGGTCTTGCGCACACACCCCACGATCCGCTGGGCAACTTCCGAGAGCAGGGCATCCCCTACCGCATGCCCCAGGGTATCGTTTATCCCCTTGAAGCGGTCAAGGTCGAGGAACATGACCGCCACCATCCGATGGTCCCGTGCCGCCTGGGCAAGGAGCTGGTGAAGCCGGTCCTTGAGCAACACCCTGTTGGGCAGGCCGGTGAGGGTATCGTAATAGGCGAGCTGCTGGATCTCCAGCTCGGCACGCTTGCGGTCGGTAATGTCGGTGAAAACCAGGATCACCTGGCTCACCTCTCCGCTCTCATTATTGATAGGTGCTCCGGCCACCGAAAAATGCCGATTGCCGAATTTCCGGTCGGTTTCGTGGATCGGTTCACCGGTCGTGATGATCCGGGTGGCAGTACATTCGGCAGAGGGGCAGTCGGGACATTTGATGATAGATTTACAGGCTCGGGCATGCAGAAAGGTATCGTCGAGGGAGAAAAAGTCGCGGAACCGGTTGTTACAGGCCATGACCCGCAATTCGTTGTCCAGAACCAGGATGCCCGCGCCTGCCGAATCGAAGATGGCCTGGATTTCATCGTGGGCGATGCGTAGTTCGCGGTTGGTCCGGCGCAGGTGATCCAGAACCTGACCAAAGGAGTTAGCGACGATACCGATGGGATCTATGGAGATGAGATTATCGTCATCCAGCTCCTCAGGGCGAAGCGGCTGGGTCCCCATGAGTTCGAGGAGCTGGTTAACCTTTTCCCGGATATAGGTTGTAGCATGCTGTTCCCTGCACCGAGAAAGCGCCAGCTCTTCCTTAAGCTTCTCGCCTGCACTGGAACTCGTCACCGTCGGCGCACGTTTTGTCATTACTCACCACTCAGGCCTCTGGTGCCCGGTTTGAAGGTGGAACCCGCAAGACATATATAAATATGCATCGGTATTTTTGTTAAAAAGCTTTAGCTTGCACCTCTAGACATTGCACCGGTTCACGTAACGCAAACATAGTCCGTTCCTTCGCTAAGCCCCCGTCCTGCGGCCCATTGGCGAACTTTGGTGCGCGCACCCCTGGTACCGATGGTTACGAGATACGGCCCTTCTCCGGCATGCACGGTATGTTCCGCCACAACCGGCGCGTCATGCAGGGACCGGCCAACCTTGCGAGGGTCGAGATCCACCCACCGTCTCACCGCTATTCCCTGTTCGAGCAGGACCTTGCGCCAGGCCCTCCCTTCGATGCCGGCCCCGACCAGGGTGACATCCCGCGTGTCGCGGAGAAACCCCTGGGCGAGATAGTATGCCTTGCACCGCCTGAACGCCTCAACCGAATATGCTGCCATGGTGCGGGTCGAACGCTCCGGCCGGTCGCGCCAGAAGAACAGCCGTTCCGGCAGCGAAGCAAACCTGACCCCCGCAGCTGCCAGTCTCAGCCAAAGGTCGTAGTCCTCAGCCCAGCCCCGATCCATGTATCCACCAACCTCTTCCAACAGTTTCCTGCGGACCATGACACTGGGGTGTACAAAGGGAGATTCGACAAAGAGGTCGCGCATGATCTGGTCGTGGGTGCAGAGGCCGTTCTGCCATTCTTCATAGGCAAGCATGCCGACCTTCAGGTGCTGACGGGGAAAATGCCGGGCCGTACAGGCAAGCAGCCCGATTTCGCGATGTACCCTCAGGAAAGAGACCTGTCGCTCCAACCGCTCCGGGTGGGAGATGTCGTCCCCATCCATGCGGGCCACCAGCGCACCCCGGCAGGCTGCCAGTCCGTGGTTGAGCACCGCGACCAGCCCCTGCTGCCCCGGACTCAGTACTCGCATGCGGGGGTCTTGTGCCGCAAACGCGGCAAGAATTTCCGGCGTCGCGTCCGTGGAACCGTCGTCCACTACCACCAGCTCCCAATCAGCAAATGTTTGCCGCAAGAGCGAGCCAAGGGCCGCGGCCAAGAACCGGGCTTCGTTGCGCACCGGCATCAGAATCGAAACGGTCGGAGCCTTCACGATCCCTGCTGCTCAGCTTGCAGCGCCTGAACCAGTGCCGACGGCAGGCGCTTCGCCCTCATGGCAGCACTGGCACAGACCAGCGTTACCAAGGCCTCGACCAGCAGTTGCCCGTCACATCCCCGTACCACCCTCTGCCTCACGGTGAAGGAAGTCTTGCCCAGCGTGACCAGTTCGGTCGTGACTCGCAACAGGTCATCCAGAACCGCCGGGGAGCGGTAATCGATCTCCATCCTGACTACCGGGAAGATAGCCCCCTGGTCGGCCAGCTCTTTCACCGACACCCCCCGCCCGCGCAGGAACTCCGTCCTGCTCCGTTCCAGGAAGCCGAGATAGTTCGCATGATAGACCACTCCGCCGGCATCGGTATCTTCGTAATAGACACGAATCTCTATTCCCATCGTGTAACTCCCGCAGCCATCAGGACAGACCCGGCTAAAAAAAAACCCCGCCTATGCGGGGTATATTCTTAACTGTTGAACAAAACCACTTACAGCAGAAATTACTTCTTCTTGGAGGCAACAGCATCCTTGAGGGCCTTACCCGGACGGAACTTGGGAACCTTGGCAGCAGCGATCTTGATCTCTTTGCCGGTCTGAGGGTTACGGCCGGTACGTGCCTTACGTGTTGCCACCTCGAAGCTGCCGAAGCCGACCAGGGTAACGCGGTCACCCTTCTTCAGCGCGGAGCTCACGGAGCCGATGAATGCCCCTACAGCCTTCTCTGCTGCAGCCTTGGTCAAACCAGCTGATTTTGCGACTGCTTCGACGAGTTCTGCTTTGGTCATGATGCAACCTCCTTGAAAAGATTGATGTTGGCATTACTATAGACGCATTTTTTCCGATTGCAAGGGGGATTGAATAAAATTTTTTCTTTTTTTTCTTGCCCCATGCGGGTTGCCAGCCGATCTCCTCCGTACATCGCTTTACCATGGGAGATCACCCTGCACACCCCCCCGCCATCCTCCGATATAGCGGAGTGAGGAGGGTCTGCCCGCTTAACGCCCGCACATGAAACGGACTGCAGGCAGCGCCGGTCAGTCGCCATCGTAGGTTGTCGGCTCGGTTCCGGTGACAAAGCACTCCATGACCGCGCCCTCGCTCCCTTCACGGGCCAGTTTCCCACTCCGGGGGTTGATCAGGGCAAAGGTGATGTTTGCCGGCGCCTTGAAATCCTCGACTCGCATGGACGACAAGGAGCGCTGCATGAACTCGGTCCAGATCGGAGCGGCTGCCTGACCACCGGAGCCACCTGCACCCAGGGACTTTTCCTGGTCGTAACCAACCCAGACCCCTGCAACCAACTGCGGGACAAAACCGACAAACCAGGCATCCTTCATGTCATTGGTGGTCCCGGTCTTGCCGGCTACCGGTCTCCCCACGGCACGGGCACGCTGACCGGTTCCGCTGTTGACGACACTCTCCATCAGGTTGGTCATGATATACGCCGTTTCCGGGGACATGACGGGCACCGGGGCGAGCGGGTTTACCGGTGGGGTTGTGGAAGTCATGCCGGACGGCATAATCAGGTTTACCGCCGTCGTTGCAGAGCCAAAGACCGGAATTTGCGGCGTGGGAGTCTCTTCCAGCACCTTGCCCTCGCCATCCACCACCTTGGTGATGAAGTACGGGGTGGGGCGATATCCCCCCGACGCAAAAACCGCGTAGGCTGTCGTCAGTTCCAGCGGGGTGAGGCTCGACGAGCCGAGAGCAAGCGTCAGGTTGGCAGCGAGAGGAGAGGTAATCCCGAGTTTTTTGGCATACTCGATGGCAGTGTTGACACCGATCTGCTCCAGGATCTTGACGCTCACCACGTTGATGGAGTTGGTCAGGGCCTCCCGCATGGTGACGTTGCCCCGATAGATGTTGTCATAGTTCTTCGGTTTCCACGCCTTGTCCTTGCCACTTTCGTACTCGACCGGCGAGTCTTCGAAGATGGTTGCGGGGGTCATCCCCTTGTCGATTGCCGCAGCATAGATGATCGGCTTGAAAGCGGAGCCGGGGTTTCGCTTGGCCTGCATGGCGCGGTTGAACTGACTCTTCTTGAAATCGTAGCCGCCGACCAGGGCCTTGACGCCACCGCTGCGCGGATCGAGGGCGACCAGCGCAGCCTGTGCTTCCGGAGTCTGGTCAAGGGCAAAGACCGCGCCGGTCCGGTTCGCATCGGGCGTTACCACACTGACCTCGATGACTGCCCCGAGGGCGAGGGCTTTACCCTTTACTTCCGGCTTGCCATAGCTGTCCGCCAGATGCATCTTGCCAGCCCAGCCCATGTTGCGGCGAGGAAGGCTCCCGGTCCTGTCGCCAACCCTGACGGTCAGGTCACCGCGGACTGTATCGATCTTTGTCACCACCCCCTGGTAGGTGGCACCGGCCCTGAGCGTCGGACCGTCGATCCCCTCCTCGATCTGCTTGCAGAAGCCTTCCACCTCACCCTCGGCGAGGTATTTGAGCGCCCCGCGGAATCCCTGGCGCTTGTCCACCTCCTTGAGCCCGCGGGTGACCGCCTCAAACGCCGCCTTCTGCATCTCGGCATTCATGGTGGTGTAAATCTTGATCCCTTCCTTGTAGAGTCGGTCCTCGCCGTATTTCTCCTCAAGCTGTATCCTGATCTGTTCGAGGAAATAGGCTGACTGCTCGCTGTTGACCTTTTTCATCGGCTTGATGACAATGGGGGTATTCTTTGCGTGTTCGGCCTCGGCTGGAGTGATGTACCCCTCCTTGACCATCCGCTCCAGGACATAGGACTGCCGTTCCCTGGCACGGTCCATGTGCTTGATGGGCGAATAGGCATTGGGTGCCTTGGGGAGCCCCGCCAGCATGGTTATCTCGGCAAGGTTCAGGTTTTCCACGTCCTTGCCGAAATAGGTCTCGGCGGCAAGTTGAACTCCATAGGCCCCGGCCCCGAGATAGATCTGATTCAGGTAGATGTAGAGTATCTCGTCCTTGGACAGCTTCTTCTCCATCCTAGTTGCAAGGATCGCCTCCTTGATCTTGCGAGAGAATTTTTTCTCCGGCGTCAGGAGCATGGATTTGGCGACCTGCTGGGTGATGGTCGAAGCGCCTTCCTTCTTGCGCATGGAGATGAGATTCTTTATGGCTGCCCTGACAATCCCGAAATAGTCGATCCCCTTGTGCTGGAAGAAATTGGAATCCTCTGCGGCCACAAAAGCCTGTATCAACTTACGGGGGATCTTGTTCACCGGCACGACGGTGCGACGTTCCAGATAGAATTCACCGACCAGACTGCCATCGTCGCCAATGACCTGGGAAACGATGGGAGGTTTGTAGTCAGCCAGCCGGTCAACCTTGGGCAGCTTGGCCAACATGAAAAAGAACCAGCCAGAAAGCCCGATGAAGGCTATAATGACGACAGCGGCAACGAACACCGCAGCAGTTTTGGCCGCTCCCCAGCCCTGGCGCCGGGAAACCCTCCGGGAGCTCTGCTGTTTGCCCTGATACATCTGCATCGCAGTACCCACCTTGCCTACAGTAAATGGTGATGTGTGTGGCGGCTCATTATCGCAGATTGTCCGGTGATTTCAAGCAGAATAACTTCCCCGATTGCCCGCATAACCCCCGTTCATCCGCTGCCGACATGCAAAATTACTTGCTTCTGACCGGGCAAACATACTACCGTTGGCCGTATCTTCCGAAACGGCACGGACAAGGGACTCCCCCTGCAATGCGTGTCCGGCCCGCTTATTTCGCAACTCCCCTTACGGGGGAATAGCCTCGCCAGAGTGGTGACCCATGAAGCAGACCCTTATTGTATGCATGCTGGCCCTAAGTCTTCTCTTGTCCGCCAAATCAGCTTCTGCAGCCGAACCACTGGTCATCACGCCGTTCCAGACATCAAACCAGAGCCCGCTGATTCAGGCATACGGGGTCCCGGCACCGGGCAGCGCCGATGTAATGGCTCCGCAGAAGAGCGAGGCGAGGCTGTCGCTGGACATCGCCAACAACTTCGCTACGGGCGCCAATTCCCGGGAGTCCCTCACCCTTGACGGCGAAAGCTACCGGCTCTCTCTGGCGTTCCGTTACGGATTCGGCCGGGACATGGAAGCGGGCATCGAAATCCCGTTCGTTGGCCAGGGGGGTGGCGTCTTTGACCGCTTCATCGAAGGATGGCACGATTTCTTCGGGCTTCCTGACGGCGGCCGTCCCGATGCCCCCCGCAACCGCCTTCTCTACCAGTATGAACGTGATGGCGCTGAGAAAATCAGGGTCGGCGATTCGGGATTCGGCCTTGGCGATATCCGCTTCACCGGTGGGTATCAGCTCTACGACGACGGGAAACCACACCCGCGTCTCGCGGCACTGCGTGCCAGCCTGAAGCTCCCGACGGGCCGGAGCAGTGAGCTCCATGGCAGCGGCAGCACCGATGCCGCACTCTGGCTCACTGCCAGCGACGACTATGGCCTCTCCATCGGCCACCTGACCCTGTTCGGCAGTGTCGGCGGCATGGCCATGACACATGGAGACGTCCTCCCGGACCAGCAGCGCTCTGTTGCCGGCTTCGGCACCCTGGGCGTCGGCTGGGCACCCAGCAATTGGATCGCTTTCCTTATGCAACTCTCCGGTCATACCCCCCTATACCAGGGGAGCGACCTGAAGGAACTGACCGCAAATACCCTGCAGCTCCACAGCGGCGGGACTATCCGCCTTCCCGGCGCCCTGCTCCTGGATATAGCGGTTTCCGAGGATATTGCCGTCGATACCGCCCCCGACGTGGCGCTGCACCTTTCACTACGCAGGCAGTTCTAGGCCACGGGGCGAGACGCAACCCGCAACACAATCATACCCCAGGCTCTGGCCTGCCTGCGACCATCCTGCAACCAGCTCACAGACGATGCACCGCTATCCATGTTTAGCCGAATCACTTCCTGATCCGGAAGGACTAAGATTCCCCTTCCATGCGGGCTGACAACGAAAAAAGGGCCGCGGCATCAACGCCGCGGCCCTTTTCGCACTGCTATGGTCTGTCAGGGTTACTTCTTGGCAGGCTTCTTTGCACCGGCAGCAGGCGACCCAGCAGGGGCAGGCTGCGACTTGAAGATGTTCAAATCGTGAGCGATGCTGTGGCAGTAACCGCATTTGGGGAACTTGGACAGCATGCCGGCAGGGTGCGGAGTACCGTGGCAGCTCTGACACTGGGGAATCATCTTGTGCTTGGCCTGATGGCAGGCAACGCAGCTCAGGTTCTTGTGCTTGAAGGCGCTCTTCTGCAGCAGATCGAAGGCAGCCTTGTGGCAAGCGGCGCAGTCTTTCGACGGGGTCTGGTTGCTATAGGTAACGACCGTCGGCATGTGGGCCTGGTGGCACTTCTTGCAGTCAGCCTGGGTCATGTCCTTGGAGTGAGGCTTGTGGCACTGCACGCACTCGGGGATCTTGCCATGGGTATCGTGGCAGAAGGAACAGGCAAGGGCCGTGTGCTTGCTTTTGTGCTCGCGCAGCTTGGCGATCTGCTGCGTGTGGCAGGTCAGGCAGGGGTCCGTGATATTGCGGCCCATCTTGATGATGAGCGGCGTATGGGGATTGCTGTGGCAACCGTTACAGCCGGCAAGCTTGTAGTGCGGCTTCCCATCGTGGCACTGGCTGCAGAGCGGGATGATCTTCTTCACTGTGGGAGGATGGCCGTTGTGGCAGTCCTGACAACCGACGGCAGTCTTGTGCTTGGCACCGTTGGCGGCTATGTCTGCCGGGGCCTTGGCATGGCACTTGGCGCAGTCATCGTTGGTCAGTTTCGGACCCTGTGTCGTAGCCTTGGGCGCAGGTGCCGCAGGGGCACCGGCCGCCATGGACAGCCCCTGGAGTGCGATCAGGGCGAGTCCGGCTATCGCCGCTATCCATGCTCTGCTCATCTTGTTCCTCATGCTCTTCCTCCTAATGATTATGATGAGATACCACGTTGCTCGGCATAATGTGCGCGCAGATTCTGTCACGATTTATAGAGATAGTCAATGAGAATCTGGACAGATAGCTCATTGGGGATGCCGACTTCCAGATATGCGGACATATCATCATTTCGACGTTACGGGATTACATCTTGACAGCATTGGGCCTAACTGCTACTAAATCATTACATTTTTTACATTACATTTCCGTAAGGAGGGACCGCCTATGCGCCATTTCATGAGACACTTTCCTTTCATGGTAGCCGTCCTGCTCATCGCCACTGCCGCTTGTGCCGCACCAACCTCTGCGGTATTCGATCTGGATCGGGAATTTTACCCCTACTACCCCTCGCTGATAAAATGGAACAAATCGAAAGCCCCCTTCACCCCACCGGAAACCTGCCGCGACTGCCACCCCAAGCAATACAAGGAGTGGGCCGGGTCAATGCACAGCCTTGCCTTCAAGGACCCTGTCTATCAAGGCGAACTGTATAAAGCGGTCAAGGCCGTCGGCCACGAGATATCACGGCAGTGCGAAGGCTGCCATTCACCGGCAGGCGTGGTCACGGGAGAAATCAAGGGGCCCGGCATCTCCGGTCTTTCCCCCATGGCGATCAGTGGCGTCTCCTGCGACATCTGCCACTCCGTAAGCGGGGTCACCCACTGGCAGACTCCCTCCCATGAACCGGAGAACGGCTCCTTCATCCTCACCCCCGGTGTGGACGGAAAAGACGGTCCGACCCTGATCAAACGCGGTCCGTTCAAGCTCGGCGACGGCTGCGGCGGCGGCTTCCACGAGTGCGCCGAATCGTCGCTGCACCTACGCGCCGATCTCTGCGCTTCGTGCCACCAGGTCTACCACTACGATGCCCATTTCCCGCTGGAAGCGAGCTACCGGGAATGGAAATCGGGCCCCTACGCCCAGAAGGAGATTCTCTGCCAGGACTGCCACATGGTTGACCTCGAGACCTTTAAACGGGTATCAGAGACGTTCTACAAACCAGGTCGTAGCGACTATCAGCACGTCTTCAACGGCGCCAACTACCTCCTCTATTTCCTGGCAGCCGGCGCCGAAACCAAGGCCGGCAATAAAGAAGAAGCGGCAAATCTGATGAAGAAATACGAAATGGCGGTTGAGCGGCTGAAGCTTGCCGCAGACCTGGAAATCTCCCCCCTCTACCAGAATAAACGGCTGGCAGAGATCAAGGTCCGGGTCAAAAATGTGCGCGCCGGGCACAACCTCCCCACCTCCCTCACCAACGTCAGGCAGATGTGGCTGGAGATTACGGCCCGTGACGAAAAAGGGTCCATCATCCTCCAGAGCGGCACGGTCGGCAGCGACGGCAGTCTCCCGGAAAATACCCGCCTCTTCAACTCCGACGGCATGGGCAACGATTTCCATTTCTCCGTCGATCCCTGGGTGATAACCTCCTTCTCGCGTCACGACACCATCCCGCCGCGGGGCTATCACGACGTCTACTACGGCCTCCCCACCCAAGCCGCACAACGGATCACCCTTGAGGTGAAACTCCGCTATCGGCAAGCGGATCAAAAGGTTGCCGAGGCCCTTCTTGCCGCGGTGCCCAAGGATATCGACCTGAAGGAAATCTATGGCCTGACCGCCGTACCCCAGCTGCCGGTTGTCGACATGGTCGTGAAAAAGGTGGATCTGCCGACCGGGATGTAAGCCCCTTCCCGGCAGCACATTCTCTCCCGCGCCAAATGTCAATCCAGGAGGGTCTGCCCAGGCAGGCCCTCCCCTTTCCATGCCGTTACCCTCTGTCGAGTCATTGGCTTTCTGCTGAAAAACCGCTATGATTGAAAATACAGCCCCCTTTTGCACGGCAAGCCGGCAAAAACCCATCAATCGCTATTCCGTGTGGCACACCATGTGCCATCACCTGCAGGACGGCTTCGCGTCAAACAATTTTCATGGAGAGACATATGGACCTGCACACGCAACTCAAGGCCCTCGGCCAAGGCACGACCAGATACCGTTACGACCAGCCCGATCCTTCACTCCTGGAGTCATTCCCCAGCCCGTTTGCCAACCCGGAACGGAATCCTGCCGGGGCGGTGGGAACTATCCACATCGAATGCCCGGAATTCACCTGCCTCTGCCCACTCACAGGCCAGCCCGACTTTGCCAAGATCGTCATCGACTACTGCCCCGACAAGCTCTGCGTCGAAAGCAAGAGCCTCAAACTCTACCTCGGCTCGTTCCGGATGTTCGGCGAATTTCACGAGGCAGGTGTCAACCGGATCTGCAACGACCTGGTGAAACTCCTCGGGCCTTACTGGTTGACCGTGCGTGGTGAGTTCACGCCCCGTGGCGGCATCCCGTTCTGGCCGACCGCAGAATACCGTCGTCCCTGAGCCGTGCGAGCTATCGTGTCAACCGCTCCAGCCTGCCGTGCGTTAGTGCCTGTACGGAGGGTTTCATCATGAACAAGCTCGTCATCACCATCATCGGCATACTGCTCATCCTGCTGCCCGTCGTTGCCCTGGGATCTTCCGAGGGGAGTGCCCGGCTGACCCTGGTACAAGGCGACGTGCAACTCTTTGACGAAGAGAGCGGCGAATGGCTTCCCGCAGCACCGAACACCCCCATCGGAGAGGGAGACCGCCTCTGGTCCCCAACAGGTGCCCACGCCGAGATCCAGCTCAATACCGGCAGCTATCTCCGCCTCGGCGAAGATACAGCGCTCGACGTGGTCAGGCTCGATGACGACAACCGTCAGGTCTACCTCGACCGCGGCAGGCTCTATGTCAGCACTTCCAGCACCGATCGCGACCTGCAGGTCGACAGCGAAGACGCAACCGTCAATATAGGTGAAAAAAGCCGGGTAGGCGTGGATATGATCGGAACCTCCGACAGCGAGGTTTCCGTCATCAAGGGATCGGCCTATGTGGAGAGTGTCAGCGGCAGAACGCGCGTCCGATCCGGCGAGGCGCTCATCTTCTCGGAAAATGGTGCGGAGATTGCCGCACTCAGGGAACCTGATGAATGGGAATGGTGGAACGAAAAACGGAACCGGACGCTTGATAGCCGCACGGCCAAACGCGGCCACCTCCCCGACGAACTGGTGATCTACGAAGATGAACTGGCCGCCAACGGCGAATGGGTCGTCATCGAAGACTATGGCTATGTCTGGAGGCCGACGGTACACGTTGTAGCCGATTGGACCCCATATCGAGAGGGCCGCTGGGTCTGGCGGCGGGGCGGCTATGTCTGGATCGCCACCGAACCGTGGGGCTGGGCGCCGCATCACTATGGCCGCTGGCAGCATTCCAATCGATGGGGATGGTGCTGGGTACCCCCCAGACGCGGCGATGTCTTCTGGTCGCCGGGCTACGTAGCCTGGGTCGGCACCACTGACAACGTGGCATGGGTCCCCCTGGCGCCCAACGAAGTATACTACGGTTATGGCAACTACGGTTCACTGAGTATCAACATCACCCATGTCGACCAGCGGACCATTGTCAGACCGGTCAACGTCTATCGAAACGCCAGGGTGCGCAATTCCATAACCGTCATAAACCGCAATTCCTTTGTCAGGGGTCAGGGTGCCCCGCAGCGATGGGACGCCCCCAACATCGATCGTCGTCAGGTGGCACCGATCCCCCCGGCCTTCAAACCTGCCGGCCGCGAGGCACGCATGCCGCTGGTCAGAAAGATCGCGCAGAGAAACTTGCCGCCGCCAGAGGTGGGTCGCCGCCATGAAGCCGCCCTCAAGGAGCGATTCCCGCGAGTCGAACGACGACGCGGTGCCCCTGCAGCAACGGCACCTCCTGTCGACGACCGTCGGAAAAGCCAGAACGTACCGGCGCAGGCTCCCCGCAATACGGTAACTCCACCTCAGGCTGCCCCCCAGCAAAAACCCAAGGGAAGCGTTTCAGCTCCGCCAGCACAGCGGACGCGCGAGCGCATGGTTGCTCCTTCTCCGGTGCAGCAGCCCCGGCAAACCGTTACCACACCTCAGGTCGAGCGGAAACACGAACGCGCTGGTTCACCCCCAGGAAAGCAGCGGCAGACTCAGCAGACTCAGCAGACTCAGCAGACTCAGCAGACTCAGCAGACTCAGCAGACTCAGCAGCGCCGGGGACAAGAGCAACGGCAGGAGATTCGCCAACCTGCTACCACAAACGTGCAGAAAGAAAAGAGTGCGGTCCGGGAGCAAAAGGGAGCAAGCGGACAGGTCAATCAGCCGAGAGAGGAACGACGCCAGCGTGGCGCTGTCCGGAGCGAACAACCAAAGAAGGTCTGGCAGATCGAACCCCGTGACCAGCAGCAGAAAGAAGCGCAACCCGTGAAAAGGGAGCGCAGGGAGGAACGATGAGACGACGACTGGCTTGTGGCATTCTGCTGCTTGCGGTAGGAACTGCCATGTTCTCTGGATGCGCTGCGCATCAGCAGCCCGGCACCGTGATCGGCGGAACCTATGGCGGCATCGCCGGCGCCATACTCGACCACAGTAATCCCTGGAGGGGCGGGGTGATCGGTGCCGCGCTCGGGGCGTTGGTCGGGGCCACCATTGCCGACGTCTCGGCGCAGGGGGCATACGAGGCCGCCCAAGTCGGCAGACCGGTGGAGTACCGGACCGACGACCGCCGTGCCCACTATTATGCGGAACCGCTCGCTTACGACAATGTCCGGAAGTGCCGGCGGGTCAGGGAGAAGGTCTACGTCGACGGGAGGCTGATCAGGACCCGCACTGTCCTCTATTGTGACCGTCAGGCGCCCCCGCCGCCCCGCTACCGCTACGACCGTCGCTACGACCGCTATGAAAGAGACGACGATGATTAAGACCCCACAGCTGAAGAACGATCCCTGAGGCGCCGCAGTCAGGCTGATGCGGCGCCTCACGGCCTAATCGATCTTCGTGAATTTCAGCGCCGCAGAATTCATGCAGTAGCGGAGCCCCGTAGGTTTCGGTCCGTCGTTGAACACGTGCCCGAGGTGGGCATCGCACCGGGCACAGAGCACCTCGGTGCGCACGGAAAAGAACGAGCGATCCTCGGCAGTCCGGATATTGGCCGGATCGATCGGTTCCCAGAAGCTCGGCCACCCGGTGCCCGAGTCGTACTTGGCGGTCGACCTGAAGAGGTCGAGCCCGCAGCAGATGCACTGATAGATCCCCTTGTCGTGTGTATTCCAGTAGGCATTGGCAAACGGCCGCTCGGTCCCTTTTTTCCGCGTCACCTGGAACTGCTCGGCAGTCAGGAGCCGCCGCCATTCCTCGTCACTCTTTTTCACCCTGTCGGTCATGACATACCCCTTTGCGGCAATGGAATAGACCCTGATTTTCCCGTTGCCGGCACCTGCTGACCCGCTCCATCCCCCTGTACCGATGGCGAGAATGACAAAAACCAGTATCAATGCTGATCGGACAGATATCATTGTGGTATCCTCCATGCCGTGGCGTTTTCCTTGCTCCGTATACCCCAAGTATGCCACCAACCGGAGCGTATTCCAGCCCGAATTGCCCTCTACCTGGATGTGACGTAGCGGCTTATCAGCCGGCGCTCCACGGCGAAACGAACCAGCAGGGGAACCAGGACCGCAAGAAAGATCAGGCCGCAACCGACCCACTCACGGACGCTCAGCCGTTCGCCAAGAACAGCAAAGCCCGCAATGAGGCTCCAGACGGGATCGAGGGTGTAGATGAGTCCGGCCCTCGTTGGGGTGGTGAAGCGTTGATAGGCATTCTGCAGGGTAAAGCAGACCACGGTGGGTAAAATGGCGCAGTAGAGCAGGGACGAGATTCCGACAACACCGATGCTGAGCCGGGGCGACGGGATGATGATCGCAGCGATCCCGGCCATAGCCGTCACCGTCAGGAACTGAACCAAGGAGACCAGATAGACGTCTTCGTCGCGCAGCACCTTGGAAACCGAGATGACGTGCAGGGCAATGAACGCGGCACAGATGGTCGAAATAAAATCCCCGCGGTTGAAACCGCCGCCGCCCCCGGCAAGAAGCACGATTCCCGCCACGGCGAGCACGATCCCGGCCAGGTTCACCCGCCCCACGCGCTCCTTCCAGACCAGGGCGCAGATGAGCGGGATGAACAGCACGAACAGGTTGTTCAGGATGCCGGCCCGCGAGATGCTCGTCCCCTGGACACCGAAGACGAAACTCAGGTTGGTTGCCCCGAGCGCCAGGCCGACAATGGCACCCTTGCGAATGATCGTCGGTGAAAGCAGGTGCAGACGCCTGATACAGACAAGGGACATGATCATGCTCGCCAGGGCGAACCGAAAGAGAACGAAATGGGCCGGGGGTATCTCCCGCAACCCGAGCTTGTTGAAGAGAAAGCTCCCGCCCCAGAACAGGGTAGTCATGACGAGGACGAGATAGACCCGTCCTGCAGGGACTGACGTGCGCATTGATGGGTCTGCCATGGTTTGTCCGTTCAGGCGTCGCAAGGAAATGCCGGCTCAAATCTGCCGCTCATTTCCGATCTTGAAACCGGTAGTGTCTCATCCGGTGTTTCCGGATGGTCACTAACCTAGCAGAAAACTGCGCCCTTTGACAGGGCATCGTGCTCCTGTGCCACCATCCGCTCGCGGCACAGTCACGGGTATGATAATTCCCGTCATTGTGCTATATATATACATGAGAAGATCAATCAAGATAAAAGGATCGTTCGGAAAGGAGGCCCGCCATGGCATGCGAAACCGAACTCCACAAAATGCATATGTGCGCCTTGAAAGGGCAGGGAAATGAGGAGCTTATCAAATCGCTCACGACCAATGCCACCGTAACCTGTGAAAGCTGCGGTGCTGTAGCCAATGATCCGCAATATGTCTGCAATCCCAAGCAGATGCCCGGTGTTTCAGCAAAGGGAGAGTGCGCTGGTAAATGTCCGGGATGTTAATCCAAGGGAGATCAGGATGAAAAAGGCCGACTGTAATCAGGAGTCGGCCTTTTCCGTTTTCGTTGCGATGATGCATCGGACACGAATGGCCATGAATCTGCCCGGCCCGCGCCCTTCTCCACCATGTCGCGTTACGGTTCGATCCTCGTTCCCAGCACCTGCAGGAACCTGGCAAGCCAGTCTGGATGGGCGGGCCAGGCAGGAGCGGTGACCAATACACCGTCCACGTGGGCCTTATCCATGGGAATATTCACGTACGTGCCGCCTGCGCGGGTCACATCCGGCCCCACTGCCGGGTAGGCGGAGCAGGCCTTGCCTTCGATGACCCCTGCTGCGGCCAGAAGCTGGGCGCCGTGGCAGATGGAAGCAATCGGCTTGCCTGTCCGGGAAAAGTGCTGCACCATCTTCAGCACTGCATCGTTCAGGCGGATGTATTCCGGCGCGCGCCCACCGGGAATCACCAGCGCATCGTAGTCATCGGCCCTGACCTCGGCAAACGTCGCATTCAGCACGAAGTTGTGACCCCGTTTTTCGCTGTAGGTCTGGTCCCCCTCGAAATCATGGATGGCGGTACGCACGAACTCCCCCGCCTTCTTGTCCGGGCAGACCGCATGGACGGTATGCCCCACCATCTGGAGTGCCTGAAAGGGCACCATCACCTCGTAGTCTTCCACATAGTCCCCCACCAGCATCAAAATCCTTTTTACGCCCATGATGAACTCCTTTCCGGGGTCGTGTATCTGCGAACAGGCTCTGGCTCAGCATACATGCACTACGTTCAAGCCGGCTTCTGCGGTCGCGCCCGCGTCATACGAGGCTGGTCTTGTTGATCGGCAGCTGGCGAATCCGCTTGCCGGTTATGCTGAACAGTGCGTTGCAGAGCGCCGGAGCAATGGGAGGGACTCCCGGCTCGCCCACGCCGGTCGGCAGCCCTTCGCTCTGCACGAGATGGACATGGGTCTCATAGGGGGCATCCCGCATCCGCGCCACCGGGTAGTCGTTGTAATTGGACTGCTGGATCATCCCCTTGGCCGCAGTGATCTCCCCCATCAGGGCCAGGCTTGCGCCGAACACCGCTGCCCCTTCGAACTGCGCCCGCACCCGTTCCGGGTGTACCACCCGACCCGCATCCACTGCCACGTCCAGTCGCGGGATGCTGATCCGTCCCTTGCCGTCCACCACCACATCGGCAACCACGGCGATATAGCTTAAGAAACTCCGGTGCGCGGCAAACCCGAGCGCGCGCCCCTTTTCCGGTTTCCGCTTTGCCCAGCCGGACTTCTCCGCCACCACTTCGACCACCCGCCGCAGGCGACCCGTCTCCCATGGGTACTGATCGATCGGTTGCCCGTAGTTGGCGTATGTCGTCCCTTCGGCCGCGAAATCGATGGTGCGCGGCTTGCCCAGCAGATCGAGGAAATACTCGATCCGGTCTCGGCCCGCAGCCGCTGCCAGCTCGTCCACGAACGACTGAACCGCAAAGGCATGGTAGATGTTGGCCACCGAACGGAGCCAGCCGATGCGCACGTGGTTCCTTGCCGGTCCGTTCTCGGCGCGCAGGTTGGGAATCACGAACGGCACATCCACCCATCCCTGGGCCATCTCGCTGTCCGCGGCGTAGGTCGCCGTGGCATCGAAGGTCGACGGGATCGGCGGGAAGGCGCACCGCTGCAGCCACGCCGTCGGCCGTCCCCGCTCATCCGTCGCCGCCTTCAGGTAGAGCGCCGCCACGGTGTGGTAAAAGTCGTGGCGGATGTCGTCCTCGCGACTCCAGGTCACCTGCACCGGCTTGCCGACCATCTTCGACAGGATCGCCGCCTCAGCCACGTAATCCGGTTTCGATTTCCGGCCAAAGCCGCCACCGAGGAGCGTCACATGGCAGGTCACATCCTGCTTCGCGATCCCCACGGCCTTGGCCACCGTCTCCTGCACTGCCTGCGGGTTCTGGGTCGCGGCCCAAGTCGTGACCTTGCCGTTTTTGTATTCGGCCACCACTGCCGGCGGCTCCATCGTGGCATGGGCGAGATGGGGGACGTAATACTCTGCCTCGTGAATCGTCCCCCCCTTGGCAAAAATCGCATCCACGTCGCCGATGGTTCGCACTGCCTTTTGCGGCTTTCGTACGGTCTCCAGCAGCGACTTCCTGAAGGCCTCCGAGTCGTAGCTGGCGTTGTCGCCCGGCTCCCAGACGACCTTAAGCTTCTGCCGTCCCTGTTGCGCCGCCCAGGTGCTGTCGGCAATCACCGCGACCCCTCCCAGGGCCTGGAACCCGTAGGGTGGTTTCGCCGCTTCGATCACCACGGTCCGGAGCACCCCTTTGACCTTGCGCGCTTCCTTGTCGTCGTAGGATTTCAGCCTGTCGCCGAGGACCGGCGACCGTTCGATGGAGGCATAGACCATCCCCGGCATCCGGGCGTCGATCCCGAAGGTCGCCTTGCCGGTGCAGATGTCCGAAAGATCGACGATCGGCACTCCCTTGCCGATATAGCGGAACTCGGCCGGCGTCTTCAGGCGCAGCTCTTCGTTGCGGGGCACCGGTTGCTTGGCGGCAAGGGATACCAGTTCCCCGAAACCGAGGCTCCGGCCATCAACATGCACGACCTGGTGGTTGCGCGCCCGGCATTCGGCAACCGGTACTCCCCACCTGGCTGCGGCCGCATGCTCCAGCATCACCCGCGCCGACGCACCCGCCCGGCGCAAGGCGTCGTAGAAGTCGCGGATCGACTTTGAGCCATCGGTATTCTGGTCGCCATACTTTGGATCGCCGATCGCCTGTTCGATCCGGACCCGCTGCCAGTCGGCTTCCAGTTCGTCGGCAGCCACCATCGGCAGCGCGGTGCGGATCCCCGTCCCCATCTCCGAGCGATGGGCGATGATGATCACCGTGCCGTCCGGCTCGATCCCCAGGTAGACGCCGGGGGACCACTTCTCCTCCGCCGCCAGCGCCCCGAGCGCTTCATTGGGGAAGATCCGCACACAGAGGATCAGCGCCCCTGCCGAAAACGTCACCTTGAGGAAACCGCGCCTGCTGACACGCAACACGCTGTTCATGGCTTCACCCCCGCTGCCAGCTTGATCCCCTGGCGGATGCGCTGGTACGTTCCGCAGCGACAGATGTTCCCCTGCATGGCCTCGTCGATCTCCCGGTCCGTCGGTTTCGGCTTCCCTTCGAGAAGCGCTGCCGCCTGCATGAGCTGGCCGCTCTGGCAGTACCCGCACTGCGGCACGTCGCACTCCTGCCACGCCTTCTGCAGCGGGTGATCCCCTGTGGCGCTCAGACCCTCGATGGTCACGATCTTCTTCCCTGCCACGCTCTGCATCGTGGTTATGCAGCTGCGCGCCGCCTCGCCGTTGATCTGCACCGTGCAGGCGCCGCAGAGCCCCTCGCCGCAGCCGTATTTCGTACCGTACAGGTGGAGTGTGTCGCGGAGATACCATAGCAGTGGCATTTCAGGATCACCGACAAACGAATGGGTAACGCCATTGACTGTGAGCATCATCTTTTTCATCGTGCCTCCCTTCCTTTTCCGGTTGGTCGCCTTGTGGTTTTCCCTGCATATCTGCCGGCCGCCTGACTGGCAACGCCGTGAAATCCCCCTGTCTATAGGCTACCAAAGGCAGTTTGCAGCTGCCCGGCCATAAAGCAATGCCTGAAACAGAAATCGGCCGAATCGCTCGGGGACTCTGTTTGATAGTATCCCGGCAACCCGGCCGACTGAATCATCGCCAATATCAGTGGGCGATCTTAGTCCCGTGGCTTTCCGTCCCCCGGTCACCCAGAGTTTGGCATTTATGCGTGTTTTTCTATACTACACCTGGCCGCCCCCCTGTCAATTCCGCCAGGGCGATTTCTTCCTTTTGACAGAATAAATATCGCTACTTAGCCCATTTAGCGGGATCACCGTCACCCGGCGAAAAAGGCTCCGCGATGGGCATCCCTGCGACCTGACAGACCGGCTTGCCCGCCGCCATCTCCGAGGAAAACTGGCAGAGGATCGGCTGCACCTCTGTCGCCTTCTGCTACACTTACAGTATCTCGGGAACGAGCAGCGGGGCGTTTCATATCCCCGCGGAGGTAGTCATGGAGATCGTTGCTGCCATATCGGGCATTGCCCTGATCATCCTGGTTCTCTGGGAGGGATTCGAAACCATTGTCCTGCCGCGCCGGGTAACGCGACGCTTTCGTCTCACCCGGTTTTTCTACCGGAGCAGCTGGCGCCCCTGGGTGAAGATGGTCAAGGCACTGGTTCCTGTCCGGCGGCGGGAGACCTGGCTCAGCTACTTCGGGCCGCTGTCGCTCCTCTTGCTCCTGAGTATCTGGGCTGGCGGGCTGATCTGCGGCTTCGCCTTCATTCATTGGGCACTCGGCTCGGCTGTACTCGACAGGGACGGCGGCACCGGGTTCCTCACCGACCTCTACCTGAGCGGCACCACCTTTTTCACCCTTGGGCTGGGAGATGTCGTTCCCCGCACCTCCCTGGCGCGCCTGCTCGTAGTCGTCGAATCGGGGATGGGATTTGCCTTTCTCGCCCTGGTGATCGGCTACCTGCCAGCCCTCAACCAGTCGTTCGCCCGCCGCGAGGTGAGCATCTCACTCCTCGACGCCCGCGCCGGCTCGCCTCCCACCGCATCAGAAATGCTCCGGCGGCATGGCCACGAACGGGGGAAAGAGGCCCTGCGGCAGCTTCTCCATGAATGGGAACGCTGGTCGTCGGAATTGCTCGAAGGGCATCTCTCCTATCCGGTCCTTGCCTATTTCCGTTCCCAGCACGACAATCAGTCATGGCTCGCAGCCCTCACCGCGATCCTTGACACCTGTGCCCTGATCATTGCCGGCCTGGAAGGGGCCTGCGAACGGCAGGCCGAACTCACCTTCGCCATGGCCCGCCACTCCATGATCGATCTTTCCTTGGTATTCAGGACCAGTCCACGGGAACCGAACCCCGACCGGCTGCCACCGGAAAAACTGACGGAGCTGCGCCTGCTTCTGGACGGCTACGGGCAGAAACTGCGGGAAGGTGACGCCGTTGACCGTAAACTGAGGGAACTGCGGCAGCTCTACGAACCTTACGTGCAGGCCCTGGCGATCCACTTTCAGGTGAGACTCCCCCCCTGGATCGCCGAGGAAAACTGGGTGGACAACTGGCAAGGAAGTTTTTGGGACCCTCCCGACAAGAACGGCACCCTGGCAGGGAAGACTACTGCCGATCATTTCTGAGCCATCTCAGAGTGGCAACGCCTGTTGTTACATTTTCTGCCGCTGGGCTACCGGCATGAAATAACTTTTTTGTTTGGCGTGAACCGGTCAGACATGGCGCACACAGCCCCAACACGGCAGACTGTCGCATGTGTCAGGCATGGCAGGTCTGCTCCACGGCAAAGTTCAGCCCCCTAATTTTTCATTGACACAAACCCAAGCCCATGGTAGATATGCAGCTCTATTCCCCAGTAGCTCAGTCGGTAGAGCGGGTGGCTGTTAACCACCATGTCCGTGGTTCGAGTCCGCGCTGGGGAGCCAATAAAATGAGGCACTTACGTTAAATCGTGAGTGCCTTTTTCGTTTATGGTGCTTCAGCAATGGACGCAGGTTGGCGCGAAGCAATGGGATTCGTATTCGGGAATTATTCTCTGCATATCGGGATACTGCATCCTCTATTGACAATACTTTGGATAAAGGCTTAGAGTTCGGAAACCAATCCAAGGGTACCTGATGAAATTTGTGTCAATCATAATGATTCTGCTCTATTTGATGCTCCCGGTGGCGTGCCTGGCGCATCCCTGCTCATCGCTTGGCGAAATTGCTCATGTTGATGCATCGCTAGACGTCGAATCAGACCAAAACAATGCATGTCCGGTCAATCATGATGATGACGATTGCGAAACAACCTGCTGCTGTGCCGGTCATATAATGGCATCGGCATTGCCGGAAGTATCATTGCCCTATCAGAAAGACAGATTCTCACTGTATGCACCGCACCTAGCTCTCCCCCGCATTATCGACAGGATATTCGTCCCGCCGCAGAACATTGCCTGATTTCCCGTAATTGCTTGCAGAATCTGCAGTAACATCTCGGATTAATGACTATGAACGGATGGTCGCTTAAAATTTTGAAGCGGCTGATTGTGGCGATAATAGGCGTGACGATTCTTATTATCGGAATTGCCATGATTGTTCTGCCCGGACCAGCCATAATTGCCATTCCGCTGGCACTGGTAATACTCGCAACCGAGTTTGCTTGGGCACGAAGGGCATTGCATCGAGTACGCAACCATATACAAAGCAGAAACTACAAAAATAACCACAAGGAGCAATATCCATGAAATGTCCAGTTTGCACAGGTGTAGACCTTAAAATTGCCGAACGTCAGGGAGTGGAGATAGACTATTGCCCGGAATGCCGTGGTATCTGGCTTGACAGGGGAGAATTGGACAAGATTTTAGAGCGGTCGTATACTCAGCAGTCAGCATACGTACAACCGGAGCAACCATGCAATCAGCAGCCATATCCGCAGCAGCAT
This sequence comes from Geobacter sp., assembly GCA_009684525.1. Classification (NCBI taxonomy): domain Bacteria; kingdom Pseudomonadati; phylum Thermodesulfobacteriota; class Desulfuromonadia; order Geobacterales; family Geobacteraceae; genus Geobacter; species Geobacter sp. The sequence continues at coordinate 276,353 of WKKR01000002.1, read as the reverse complement.
TACGATAAGCATCATGACAAACATCACGACAAGCATGGCTACGATCATCAGGGCGGGTACCACAGAAAAAAATCGTGGCTGGCAGAACTGTTCGACTAGAAAGCATAACTCAACGGTTAGTGACAGCCCATTGCGGGAGGAATCCTTTTGATGAATCGAGTGGTAACAATTGCAGTTGCCTCAGTATTATTGATAGTATCCGGTTGTTCATCCGAGAAACCGCCGGAACCTGTAAAAACAATGCCCGCTATCGTTCTCTCAACGGCCGACAAGGAGAAGCTTGCAGCTTTCCAGAAAGAGATCCTTAACATCGAAGGTCTCACTGGTAAGGCACTCATTCTGGCTGGAGAAGAATTGAAAAATGTCCTAAAAGGAGGGGAGATTTCCATCAATCTCCCAGCCATCGTTGACAAAGCACAGACCGAATGCCTGAAAGCCGGTGAATCACTGGCAAAGAAGGCAGTTCCCGAAGCACTGCCGCCAGAGGCAAAGAGACTGCTTGACGAGAGCAAAACAGGCTTGATTGCTTCCTACACGGCATACGCAGCATCATTTGATGCCGTAAAGAGTTTTGCTGCCGACAAGAATCCGATGGCTCTTCTGGAATATCGAAAGAAGAATGCCGAGGCCCAACAACAGCTAAAGGGAGCTACGGAAAAGCTGAAGCAGATTATGGCCGCCACCGGAGTTACGCAATGATGCAATCACATGAAGTACAACAAGCAAAAAGCAGAGCAGCCGTTTTCTCCATTACCTCGAACTCGATACTGATAGTCCTCAAGCTGATTGTCGGCATCATGATGCAATCTGTCAGCGTCATTTCAGAAGCAGTTCATTCCGGACTCGACCTTGTGGCAGCAATCATCGCCTGGTTTTCAGTCCGAGAGTCGGGCAAGCCTGCCGACGATGAGCATCGGTTCGGGCATGGCAAGATTGAGAATGTAGCCGGGACCATTGAGGCGGTGCTCATCTTCGGTGCGGCGTTCTACATCATCGGGGAGGCGATTCACAAGCTGCGGTTAGGCGTCGTAGAGGTTGAAAGCCTGGGCCTTGGTGCTCTGGTCATGCTGGTTTCAGCGGTAGCCAACTACTTTGTCTCGCGCTATCTGCTCAATGTGGCCGTCAAAACAGATTCAGTCGCGCTGGAAGCCGATGCCATGCATTTGCGCACAGATGTCTACACCTCAGTCGGCGTTCTTGGCGGTCTTATAGCAATCAAGCTTACCGGCATAGCAATGCTCGACCCGATAATTGCGATTGTCGTAGCATTGATGATCATCAAGGCGGCGTGGGACCTCACCAAGGCTGCCTTCTTTCATATCCTGGATGTAAAGCTCCCTGATGATGAAGAGGCGCTGATTCATGAAGTGATGGAAAAATACAACGGCAGGATTATCGAATATCACAAGCTCCGCACCCGAAAGTCGGGCCATATCAGACATATTGACATGCACCTTGTTGTCCCGAAGCAGATGACGGTCGAAGCGGGGCACACATTGACCCATCAGATAACTGCCGATATTGAAAAATGCCTCGCACACAGCAATATCCTTGTCCATATCGAGCCATGTCCTGGAGGATGTGAATCGTGTGCTGTTGAATGCCCAAAACTGGGGATGGTAATAGGGTAGAGTGATTCCATGGGGGAACAGATCCGAAGCTAATGAAGGTTATTCTTTGTGATCATGTGGAATCGTCATTTTCTCTGAAATGTCTACGGTAACTTCCCAGTTCTCTGTATCAGCAAGTTTGGGGAGCCATATACACGACGGCCGATTTCTTCCCGGAAATCGGCCGTTTTGTTTTTCACTCTCCACGCAATCAAGCCCAACTTTTCATTAATTACCATCATATTCGACTATACTTAGCCATAACATATTCCATTTCAAATAATTGATTGTCACAAGTATGCGTAATGACAGTCATCATTATTTCTGTTTCTATATGTGTTGAAATTTATACTGCTTCCATCAGTTTTGTGTTGCCTCTTCCTTGAAGAAGGTGTAGTAATCCACACAGATTCAGTATGTTGGGCCAATTGCTATAGTTCCGTAATCGGTAATGAAGAGGATGTTACCACGAAGGGAAAAGGTCAGGGTCAGCGTGGATGTGGTTGATATACTGTTTCCGAAATTCCCGCACGGTTCCTATCTTCTCGACTTCAGCAACAGCATTAAACATAGCTTTATTATTTCAGGCAAAACGTATTGAACGAAAATACAAATGGCATTTCTTCAAATAATCTCTCGTTAGCGTTAATGAATCCTTTAGGTACATCCCAACCAGTCAGTTGGACACCGCTAGCCCGTAAAGACTTGGCTTTCGGGTCAACTGCCGAACCGTTGCGATACTTCGCTAATTACCCTTATTTTTTTAAGGTTCACATCATAGTTATCAGATAATTCAGGAGACGGCATGTACTTACACCATATCTACGCCCATAACTTTCGTGCCTTTGGAGATGGTACATCATCGCCAGTTTTGAACTGGGAACTGAATAAAGGCATGAACATCTTGATTGGCGAGAATGACGCAGGAAAGTCTGCCATCATTGACGCTATTCGGCAGGTGCTATGGACGACCAGCTTCGAATCAGTGCGTCTCTATGAGCAAGATTTCCACGTTGAGGGCGCAAACCGGGCTGAAACTCTTACTATTGAGGCGACGTTCAAGGACTTGTCTTCTGAACAAGAATCTACTGTCCTAGAGTGGCTGACCTACGAGAAAGATGGATCACGTAGCCTCATACTGAATTTACAGGCGAGGCGCCAACTCATTCAAGAAAAGCGCTGGGGGCGAATCCACATTACTGTTTGTGCTGGGCAGAATGGAACTGGGCCTGAAGTCGGTCATGCAGTAAGAGAGCTAGTTCGCGCAACTTATCTTAGACCGCTACGTGACGCTGAACTTGAGCTAAAGCCAGGCCGACAATCCCGTCTATCCCAAATTCTTGGGGCTCATGAGCTGTTTTCTGATCAGCATATGAGTGATTTTGACCCGAGTAATCCTGAATCTCGACCGAAAACGCTCGTCGGACTTATGGATCATGCCCAGCACCATATAGGCGAACATCAGGCAATTAGCGCTGTTGAGGACCACATAAACGATAATTATCTAAGTCGCATGAGTCTTGCTGGAGATGAGTTGATATCGGCAATCCGAATTGCTGGTGATACAAGCCTTGCACAGATTCTTCAGCGATTCGAACTTGCCTTGCTTCCTCCTGGAGGTGTTGCATCAACCGAATACTGTCAACGTGGGCTTGGTTACAATAACGCACTTTTTATGGCCACAGAACTTGTGCTCCTGCGAAGAGGCGATGAGTTAGGGCTATTACTCGTAGAGGAGCCAGAAGCACATCTTCATCCGCAACTACAAGTCAGGGTTATGGAACTTCTTCAGCAACCTCCAACACAGGACGAACAACAGATCCAGGTAGTGATGAGTACGCACAGTCCATCACTTGCTGCTGGCGCCGATATAGAGGACATGATTCTAGTCCATAAAGCAAAAACTTATCCTTTAAGGCCTGAATGTACGAGGTTAGCAAAAACTGATTACGGATATTTGCGCCGCTTCATTGATGCAACAAAGTCCAACCTCTTTTTCGCGAGAGGGGTGGCAATAGTCGAAGGGCCTGCCGAGGCGCTGCTATTGCCGGCTATTGCAGAAATGGCCGGACTCTCATTCTCCGAATTTGGTATCTCAGTAGTCAATGTAGGCGATGTGGGCCTGTACCACTACGCACGCATTTTCCAGAGGCAAAAGGCCGATGAAGCTATACCCGTTCCAGTGGCTTGCATAACTGACCGTGACATAGTCCCTGATGTAGCAAATAACTACGTTTCGAAGCCAGCCAGGAGGAAACGGTTCGAAAGTGACTATGGCTCAGACGAAGCAGCTGCAGCTGTTAAAAGAAAGGTGGATCGTGTCGAGTCACCCGACAGTCCGAGTGTGAAAGTGTTTGTGTCTGACTACTGGACTCTCGAGTACGATCTGGCGAGAGCGGGACTTGCAGAACTAATGCATCAAGCTATAAAGCTTGCACAGAAGGCAAAAACAATGGGTGAGCGGCTCGATAAGGGAGATGAAACTGCTGCACTTACTGAAGCGGCCACAGAGTGGAAGGCACTTCAGGATCGAGCTCTTCCGGCTGAGAGCCTTGCTTCAACTGTGTACCAACCACTTTATGAAGAAGATGCGTCTAAGGCGGTTACTGCACAATATGCAGCTAAGCTGTTGCGCACTGGAAAGTACGGCAATGGAGATGCATTATTAAATCTGTTACCTAGGTACGTTAAATGCGCCCTGCGGCATTTGACCGGAACTGTTGATCCCGTAGCTGATACTAAGTAAGGACCACACATGACTCTTCCAGTTATTGAGCCGTCTGACCTAGAACAGTTGTCGAGACTGTTCCCCGACCTGGACTTTACAGATGCAGAGCGCCGGTCAGTTCTGGTTGAGTCTGCAACAATAGATATTCAAGCTGCCCCTGGCAGCGGAAAGACGACGTTACTCGCTGCCAAGTTGACCCTGTTAGCGCAGAAATGGCCACTTGCTGATCGAGGAATATGCGTACTCAGCCATACCAATGTCGCTAGAGATGAAATTACTAAACGCATCAGCATGACAGTCGCTGGGGCAAGACTCCTATGCTATCCACATTTTGTCGGGACCATCCACGCATTTGTTAACCAGTTTTTGGCGCTGCCACTCCTTCGAAGCGATGGTGAATCTGTTGACATTATCGACAACGAAGTTTTCGCTGCACGTGCACTTTCAATGCTGCCAAGAAAATATACGTTAAATGCTTGGGTAAAACGCAATCCGAATCAAGGCCCTGACGCTATTACTACGCTACGCTATGAAGGCCCAGACCTTAAATTAGGGTGGGAACTCGGAGGGCTGCCAGGAATCGGGACTCCCACGTACAACGAGGCAAAAGATCTAAAAAATGCACTGCGCAAGCGAGGGGTGTTCCGTCACGACGACATGTTCGCATTTGCTGAGAGACTCCTGCAACGGTTTCCGGAGCTGACAACAAGACTTTCGTGGCGGTTCCCTTTGGTACTAATTGATGAGATGCAAGACACAAGCTGGGCGCAGGAAGACCTATTATCCCGGGTTTTCGACAGCTCTGTCGTAATGCAGCGATTTGGAGATCGCAATCAACGTATTTTGAGTTCGTCGAAAGACTCAGACAAACTAAGCTTTCCGAAAGCTGGATACCTTAGTGTAATAACGACAAAGCGATTCCCTGAAGCGATTGCAGCAGCGGTAAGGACTGTACAAGAGCATGGCGAACCTGTAGCAGCTGGTCCAGGGAATTGCGTACCGTCACCGGTGCTCATGCTCTATGACACTGATAAGGCGACATCTGTAATTGAAGTATTTGGGAAACAAGTACTTCAAACGCTGTCAGACGAAATTCTCAGTTCAGGAGCAGTCAAGGCTATTTGTGCTCGTAAGCAAGGAGAGGCGAACAAAGATGCTGGGCGGCACCTCGTTGACTATTGGCCTACATATGTCAGTGAGGGTGTGACTGCTAAAGGCGAGGAAAGTGTCTTTCTGATGCTTGCAGACCTTCCGAGTATGGGAGTGTCGCAACTTGATCTTTACGGTCGAAGTATCAACGTGAAACGGGCCGTACTGCTGGCACTTAGAAGAGCCGGATGCCGAGAGGCAGCTGGCATCCGAGACGCGTCGAGATTATTACATAAGCTAGAAGCTGCTGGAGCAGATTGTGCCCCAGTACGATTGTTGTGTCATGAACTTACCGTTGGTCGAGGTCACACTGCTGATGCTGCTGCATGGTCAGCGACTTTGGACCTGATGTACACACGACTCAGCCCGCTCCTGCTTGACGGAATGAGCCAGAGCGATTTTGCGGCTCTCCCGTTGTTTGCGACCCCTACAAAAACATCATTAGCCACTTTAATGTCGAATGAGTGTATGGTGAGCATGGGCGACCGTTCTGTCTGTGTTCAGATTGGTACTGTTGCTTCAGCGAAAGGGGAGACTCATGTGGCAACGCTTGTGCTCGAAGCGTATGGCGGTCAAGCAAGGTGCTTCGATTTAGAAAAAGCTATAGCCAGTATTAGCGTCGGCACGTCAATTGGACCAAAAGCGTCAAACACCCTTAAGGGACTTTACCGAAATCTCTACGTTGCGATGTCACGCCCAACACACCTTTTGTGTTTAGCTATGAATAAGGTTCGAGTGAAACAGGAACATGTAGAAGCACTGACTGCAAAAGGTTGGGTGGTAATTGAGATTTAGGAGAGAGCAAAGGCGTCAAACACTTTTGACAGATCCAGAAGGCATTTGCAAATATAAGGGGTTCTCAGCCAGGGAAATGGACACCGACCGCCGGGCGGGTCATTTCCACGGCCCATTGTGCAACTTCACCCCGCTTCAGATCCCCCCATCCAACGTCAGGCGCAATTTTGCAATATCGCGCACCGGCGGTGCCCCAAACATGCGGTTGTATTCTCGACTGAACTGCGATGGGCTCTCGTAGCCTACCTGGAATGCGGCATTTGCGGCATCCAGCCGTTCTGCCAGCATGAGCCGCCTGGCTTCCTGCAGACGCAGCTGCTTCTGATACTGCAACGGACTGAGAGCGGTCAGCGACCGGAAGTGATGATGGAAGGTGGACGTGCTCATGTTTGCCTGCGCCGCAAGCTCGTCCATGCTGACGGACTGGGAGTAGTTGCTGTGCAACCATCCGATCGCCTTGGCGATCTGCTGGCTCTGGCTCCCCGCGGTGGCAATCTGGCGCAACCGCTCACCCTGATCCCCCACCAACAACCGATAGATGATTTCCCGCTGGATGACCGGTGCCAGGATCGGGATGTCTTTTTCATCCGCAAGCAGGTCGATCAATCGTATAAATGCGTTGACTAACTGCAGCGTCACCTCGCCGGTCGCCATCCCGCGGCTTGACTGCTGGGGCCGCGGCTGCGGCAGGTTGCTGTCCACCATCAGCTGCGAAACCTCGCGCAGATCGAATTTTAGCCTGAGCCCGAGATAGGGCTTTTCCGGGCTGGCCTCGATAACCTGCACGATTGTCGGCAGGTGCACCGAGGTAATCAGGTAGTGGTGGGCATCATAGACATAGGTGTCATCGCCGAGCAGCACACGCTTGGCCCCCTGCGAAACCAGGCAGACGCTCGGTTCGTACATGCCGCTGATCGGTTCGGTCGGGGCCTCCCGGCGAAATAGGGACAGGCCCGGAACGGCAGTTGCGTACACCTCTCTCTGCTCGGTCCATCTGGCAATGGCCCTGTTGAGATCGCCGGTGGCACCAGCCAGGCCCGCACCCTGAAGATCCCGCTGATTAGTATTATTTTTCATGATGTTCTCCTGTCGCAATACTACCCAACCCCTCCCGACGTTACAATCTTTTTTCAGGGTCACGCAGGATCAGGCAATAATTCGACAGGATCGGTCTATCACCCTTGCGACTATCGGGAGTAGGATACGATCATCGACACGGCAGTTTGTTCAGATGAGAGGAGACGACAGATGCAAAAACGTACCTTGGGAAAGAGCGGGCTGGAGGTTTCTGCCATCGGGCTCGGTTGCATGGGGATGAGCTTTTCCTATGGCCCCCCGAAAGACAAGAAGGAGATGATTGCCCTCATGCGTACCGCAGTGGAGCGCGGTGTTACCTTCTTTGATACCGCGGAGGTCTACGGCCCCTTTACCAACGAGGAGCTCGTCGGCGAGGCTTTGGCGCCGCTTCGCGATCAGGTGGTTATCGCAACGAAGTTTGGCTTCAATACGAGCGTTGACCCCCGCTCGACTGCTGGAAACGGGCCGGCGTTGAACAGCCGCCCTGAGCAGATCAAGAAAGTGGCCGAGGCATCGCTCAAACGTCTCAGGACCGATGTTATCGATCTTTTTTACCAGCATCGGGTGGACCCGAATGTGCCGATAGAAGACGTGGCAGGGGCGGTAAAGGAGTTGATCCAGGAAGGCAAGGTCAAGCACTTTGGTCTGTCGGAGGCTGGCATTCAAACCGTCCGCCGCGCCCATGCCGTTCAGCCGGTCGCTGCGGTGCAGAACGAATACTCGCTCTGGTTCCGGCGGCCGGAAGAAGGATTGCTGCAGACCCTGGAAGAGCTGGGGATCGGCCTCGTTCCCTACAGCCCGCTGGGCAAGGGATTCCTCACCGGTACCATGAATGAAACGACTTCCTTCGACAGTACCGACTTCCGCAGCATTCTTCCTCGGTTTACACCCGAGGCATTAAAGGCGAATCAGGCATTGGTTGATCTGTTAGGCCGAATCGCAGCAGCAAAGAAGGCACCGCCTGCCCAGATCGCCCTTGCCTGGTTGCTGGCCCGGAAACCGTGGATCGTGCCGATTCCTGGCACCACCAAGCTGGGTCGCCTGGATGAGAACATCGGCGCCGACGCCGTCGAACTCACGGCCGACGATCTCCGCAAGATCGACAGCGCTGCCGCCCAGATCACGGTGCAGGGAGCGCGGTACCCGGAAAAACTTGAACAGTTAACCGGCCGCTGACCGGTTATAGCTATCGTCGACACGAGATCACAACCGACAGGAGGAACCCATGTACCAAGCAAAAGCCTATTCCGTTGCCAACGCCACAGCACCGTTCACATCAGACTTAATCCAGCGCCGTGAAACGACCGAGCGCGACGTCCAGATTGAAATTCTCTTCTGCGGCATCTGTCACTCCGACCTGCACACCGCCCGTGACGAATGGCGCAGCGTCATGCCCACAACCTATCCGTGCGTCCCCGGCCATGAGATCGTCGGCCGGGTTACCACGGTCGGCTCGGCCGTAACCAACTTCAAAGCGGGGGATCTTGTCGGCGTCGGCTGCATGGTCGATTCCGATCATGTCTGCCCCACCTGCCAGGATCATCAGGAGCAGTTCTGCCACAACGCTACCTTTACCTACAACTCCCCGGACAGGCACGGGACAGCGCCGGTCACCTATGGCGGCTATTCCGAGAGCATCGTCGTCGATGAGCGTTTCGTGCTGCGCGTACCGGGGAATCTCGACCTGGCCGGGGTTGCGCCGCTGCTCTGTGCCGGGATCACCACCTACTCACCGATCCGCCGCTGGGGCGACATCACCGGAAAGAAAGTCGGGGTGGTCGGTCTCGGCGGTCTCGGTCATATGGGGGTCAAATTCGCCCGTGCCCTCGGTGCCCATGTGGTGGTTTTCACCACCTCGCCGGGCAAGAGAGAAGATGCCCTGCGCCTGGGCGCCCATGACGTCATCATCTCCACCAATCAGGAAGAGATGAAACAGCATGCCGGTACCTTCAACTTCATCCTCGACACCATTTCCACGGATCACGACATCAACGCCTACATCAACATGCTCGGACTGGAAGGCAACATCACGCTGCTTGGCGGCGTGGAGTCACCGCTCCAACTCTCGGCATTCGCGCTCCTGTTCGGCCGCAAAAGCATATCCGGCTCCCTGATCGGCGGCATCAAGGAAACCCAGGAGATGCTCGACTTCTGCGGCCAGCACAACATTACCTCGGACGTCGAAATCATCCCGATCCAGCAGATCAACGCGGCCTACGAGCGACTGGTCAAGTCGGATGTGAAGTACCGCTTCTCCATCGACATGGCGTCGCTCAAGGCCGAGTAACGTCGAACCAGATGGCTGGTCGTCACGGGCGTAGGGCGGCCAGCCGCTGCAGTCCCAGCGGCTCAAACCCTGAGGAGGTGTTACATGGCACACAACATTTCACGGCGAAAATTCCTGCAGACTGGAGCCATTGCTCTGGGAACCGTTGCCGTAAGCAGATATACCGGCATAGGCAACGCATTGGCCGCACAACAGGGAAAATCTCAGGTCTTTTTCACCAATGACATCAGTGCCGCCGGACTACAGAAGATCTATACCAAAATCAACCAGGGGATAACCGGCACGGTGGCGATCAAGCTGCACACCGGCGAGAAAAACGGCCCGAACATTCTGCCGCGGGATATGGTGAAAGCGCTGCAGCAGCAGATTCCCAACAGCAACCTGGTGGAGACCAATACGCTGTACAAGGGGAATAGGTTTACGACGGCAGAGCATCGCGAAACCATAAAGATTAATGGCTGGGACTTTTGCGCCGTGGATATCATGGACGAGGATGGGGCGGTGATGATCCCGGTTAAGGGGGGAAAGCGCTTCAAGGAAATGTCGGTCGGCAAACACATGCTGAATTACGACTCCATGGTCGTGCTGACCCATTTCAAAGGTCACGCCATGGGTGGCTTCGGCGGCTCGCTGAAGAATATCGCCATCGGCTGCGCGGACGGGCCCATAGGCAAGAAGATGATACACGGCGCCCCGGATAATGTGCATTACGAGCTCTGGCTCAAAGGCGAACAGTTCCAGGAAAACATGGTGGAGTCAGCCAAAGCCGTCATAGACCACTTCGGCACGAGGATCGTCTTTATCAATGTGCTGCGCAACATGTCAGTGGACTGCGACTGCGCCGGCACCAAAGCAGCCCCGGTCAAGGCGCGCAATCTTGGTATCCTGGCTTCCACCGATCTCCTGGCTGTCGAGCAGGCTTCCATCGACATGGTGTATAAGCTGCCCGAAGCGGAACTTCACGATCTTAAAGAACGGATTGAATCCCGGAAGGGACTGCGCCAGTTGTCGTACATGAAAGAAATGAAAATGGGCAACAGTCAGTATCAGCTGATTACCCTCTAACCTGCTCCCATTTTAGTCTCCTCGTCCACCTTTCGTCTCCGGAATTCACATTGCGATTATGGCCAATATACTGGTCATTAAGCTGGTTTGCGTATATTATTTTAGTCAAGGCCCGAATTTTTCTTGAAAACCAACTAAACGACCAGCATAATATCCATTAGGCAGCTTGATGGCTATTATTCTGGTCACTTAATCTTTGGACTGGCTATGATGAAACAAAGAGCATACTCAAAATACGCAAAAGAAGCCGCTTTATTACTTGGTCAACAGATCAAGCTCGGGCGCAAAGAGCGCCACTGGTCTGAGCAGAACCTTGCGGAGAGAGCCGGTATTTCCAGGGCGACACTCCAAAAGATAGAGTCCGGTGAAATGTCGCCGTCCATCGGGCTGGTCTTCGAAGTTGCAGCCTTGGTTGGCATTCCCCTGTTTGATCAGGAGAGCCGGGTTCTTGCGACCAGTATCGAACTGGCGCAAAGCAAAATCGCTCTCCTCCCCAAACGGATCAGAAACAAGACAAGGGCGGTGGATGATGACTTCTAAGCCGAAAGAAGCCTTTGTCTGGATCTGGCTTCCCGGAGAGATGCAACCGGTGGTCGCCGGTAAGCTTGAAGCGGATAACGGCACAATCCATTTCAACTATGGCAAAAGTTATCTTGAGCGGAGAGACGACAAGAATCCGGCCATTCCGATTTATGAGCCGGAATTACCTCTGCGGGCCGGGGTGTTGCCCCTGTTGGGTGACCTGGAGATACCAAATTGCATTCGGGATGCCGCGCCCGATGCCTGGGGGCGACGTGTTATCATAAACAGGCAATTCGGCCTGAAAGGCCGGGATGCTGATACCGGCAGTCTGGATGAACTCACCTATCTGTTGGAATCGGGGTCTGACCGGATTGGTGCGCTTGATTTTCAGCGATCACCAACGGAATTTGTTCCGAGAGCTCCAGTAAATGCCAGCCTGGAAGAGTTGCTGGCATCGGCCGAACGGGTTGAGCAGGGAGTCCCCTTAACCGCCGAGCTCGATCAGGCGCTCTTTCACGGCAGTTCCATTGGGGGTGCCCGCCCCAAGGCTTTGATAGAAGATCGGGGCACCAAGTATATTGCTAAATTTTCGTCCAGCAGTGATCTCTACAGCGTTGTCAAAGCCGAATACGTTGCCATGAGATTGGCTGCTATAGCAAGGCTTGAGGCGGCTACAGTCAAGCTGGTCAAGGCGTCCGGTAAGGATGTCTTGTTGATTGAACGATTCGACCGAATTGCGCTCGGTTCCGAATGGGCACGAAAAGCCATGGTTTCCGCCCTGACACTGTTTGGCTTAAATGAAATGACGGCGCGTTATGCCAGCTATGAAGAGTTTGCGGAAATCATTCGCCATCGCTTTACACAACCGGGAGCAACCCTCAAGGAGCTTTATGGTCGGCTGGTTTTTAACGTCCTGTGCGGCAACACCGATGATCACGCCCGCAATCACGCCGCATTCTGGGATGGGCACGAGCTGACCCTGACGCCGGCCTATGATATCTGCCCGCAGAGGCGAACCGGCAATGAAGCGACCCAGGCCATGCTGATAACCGGCGACACCCGGTTCAGCCAGCTCAAAACCTGCCTGGCTGCCGCGCACCATTTCCTGCTTTCCCAAAAGGCAGCGGCAGCTCTGATTGACCGGATCGAGACAGCCATACGTGAGAATTGGGAGAGGGTCTGCGAAGAGGCGGAACTTAGCCCGGTTGATAAAAACTATCTGTGGGGACGGCAGTTTCTTAATCCGTTTTCTATAGAGCGGTGACACGAAAAAATAGGGGAAGTGTCCCTAGTTTGTCCTGATGGCGGTCTTTACGTTTCTGGAGTCGTACGATTTCTCGGGAAAGACCATCGTGCCTAATTGCACTCATGAGGGGAGTGGCTTTGCCAGCATCGAGCGTGATACCAAAAGACTTTGTCCGACAGCAAAGGTGTTGGCCGGTTTGGCGATCAAAGGGAGTACGGTTGACAGGGCGGATGATGAGGTGGAGAACTGGCTGAAGAAGCACGATTTGATCTAAAAACACAGAGATGATAGTTTCAGGGAAGAAGGAGGCAGGCGGCTTTTATTAAAGCAACCTGCCATTTTTAGTCTCTGAATTCCACCCTGTTCATCTGTGGTTGTAGAACTTCTGCAATTCATTGACTTTTTGGGTGTTTTTTAATACTGTTGCGGCGGGCGCAGCAGTTATTCAGGAGTTCGAAATTATCGGCGTGGCTGTGGGCAAGTTGTTAAAGGAGTAGAGGGGGCGGATATCCGAAAATTCCCTGGTAAGAATCAAGGATTTACGAAATCTGCTGTCGCACGAATATTTTGGAGTAAATATTGAGTATATCTTGAAAACGTTTCGTGACGATTTACCGATGTTGATAGATGCTTTGCAGAAAAATTCTGAGTGGAATTAAGTAAACTGTCCCTGAAATTATGAGTTGAACATTAACAGCTACTTGTAAAATTGAAACAAGGCAAAGAGACAACCAAATGAAATACATAAGTTTATTTTGCGGTTGCGGTGGCTTTGATGTTGGCCTTAATAACGCTGGGTTTGTTCCGACGGCAGCATATGATATTGAACCGATTGCAGTAGAGGTATTTAAGGCAAACATTAATGCTGATGCTTGTATAAGAGATTTAACTTCTGGATTAGAAAAGCACGAAATTGAAAAAGGCGTACAACTTGTTGTTGCGGGCCCTCCTTGCCAAGGATTCTCAACTGTTGGTAAACGAAAGCTAGATGACCCAAGAAACAATTTATTGACAATTTCAGGAGAGATTGCTGTCAAAATTAAACCTAAAGTTTTCGTTGTAGAGAATGTAAGAGGTGTCACAGCGGGGGAACATAAACAATATTGGGAAGCGCTCAGAGAAATGTTGATTAGCTCAGGCTATAAGGTTGCAGATTTGAAATGTGACGGACCTGATATTGGTCTTGCCCAACTGAGAAGCAGAATGATTATGATAGCCTGGACTGGGAAAAAAGAAATAAATTTCAAACTCGCCAAAAAAGAAAGTAAAGCATTATATGATGTCCTTCAAGGATTAGACTCACAAGATAATCATATAAAAAAGTTTCTTGAACCTGACACGATTGCATTTCACATTGCTGAAAAAATTGCCCCTGGACAGAAATTAAGTGATGTGCGAGGAGGGCCTACTTCAATCCATACTTGGGACATTCCAGAGGTATTTGGTGAGATAACGGCTACGGAGAGATTAGTCTTAGAGACTATATTAAAATTGCGTCGGACTATGCGTATTAGGCCGAATGGCGATGCTGACCCAGTTCCAGTTTCAGCAATTGATGATGTATTAGGGGTAGATTCATCGCCAGTTCTTAGTTCACTGCTAAAATCGAAATATATAAAAGTTAGAGATGGGAATTTCGATCTTGCTCATGGATTTAATGGCAAATTCAGGCGTCTTTGTTGGGATAAGCCATCTTACACTGTAGATACTCGTTTCGGTAATCCAAAATATTTTCTTCACCCATCAGAAAATCGTGGATTTACTGTACGCGAAGCGGCAAGAATTCAGGGATTCCCTGATGATTTTCTTTTCTTAGGGACAGAGTCACAACAATTCCGAATGGTTGGAAATGCTGTCCCACCTCCCCTTGGGGAGGCTCTTGGGGAGTTTATCAAACATACCTTTTTCGTTTAGGTGAGATGACAATGAATAATAAACTTGAAGAAAAGGTAATGCGCTGGTCTGTAACATCTAGTGTGGGAGAGCCTGATTTTTCTAACATAAATCTGCAGGTTCAGTTTTTGGAAGAAAAGCTCTTTTGTGACTATGAACCAACAAAAGGGCCACACCCAGAATTTTGGGCTCGATTTGAAAACTGGATAGAAAATTTTGGTGTTGAAAGCGATCAAAAAACAGCATTTCAAATAATTCCAAAACTGTTTTACGTCGGGCAAGAAGAATTCCATACTCTTTACAGAGTTGCAGCAAATGGGTCTGTAGCCAGATGGCTCATAAATATTTTGAACTTGATGTTTGATACGCCAGACGCAGAAAGACAACTTCGTGAGGCTTTTGCCAAGACATGGTTTTGTCCAATTACTGACAGTATGAGAATAAACTCGTTCTACCACTTGAATGGAATTAGAACGGGGCATGATTTGCGTTCTGATTGGTTGAGCCTTTCACAGATTGGTAACGCAGATACAATAAAAAGATATATTCAAGTTAATGGAATTGATTACATTGTACTGTTAGAAGATTTTGTTGGGAGTGGTAGTCAAATATCAGATGCAGTTTCATACGCTGCAAGTCTTGCTAATGATATTGGAGTCCAGGTATTGCTATTGCCAATAATTGTGTGCCCAAAAGGTGTGAGCACCTTTAATTCTCTTGCTACGGCACATAGCAATCTTTCAGTTAATTTTGTTATTGAACTTCAAGGGGAAGATTTCATTTCAGCTACGCCAGTGTATGGGGAAGAGAAGTTTTCAACTGAGGTTCGGGCACTCGCTGTAAGCACTTATGATAAAGTCCGTGGACACAGTGGGCCTTGGATAGGAAAACCTTACACTCCTTTTGGCTACAAAAGTACTGGTGGTTTAGTTGTAATGTTTTCGAACTGCCCAGATAACACCCTTCCATTTATTCACCACAATTCTTCGTCTTGGAATCCACTTTTTCCTAGAAGTTCAAGGATCTGAACATGGATAAGAGAACAAATCCTTTTCACGACCTATACGTTTCTGAGAGCATTGGGTACGATAGTTTTGTCAAACTTTTTAGCCCATTTTTAGTTGAACACGCATTACCGCTTTTTGACAGAGGAAATGTAGTCCTTTTAGGCGTACAAGGTAGCGGTAAAAGCATGCTACTTAATCTACTTAAACCAGACACGAGAATCGCATATGCGCAAGCAAATATTGAGTACCCTGTCCCCAAATCATTCCAGAATTTTATCAGTGCCGGGATCAATTTAACGAGATGCGGAATATTAGATTTTGGACAAAGAGATAGCAAATCCTTATCAGAAAACGGCGATGATACGATTCCAATTTATTTTGGTGATTTTCTCAATTATTGGGTAGTCAACGATATATTTTCATCAATAGAAAAACTTTGCTCAAATGATAAAACAAGAACTGATTTACGAATAGACAACAACCAACATTTATTGGATGAGTTTGCAAACACAATTAAAAAAGAAGATTGTTGGTTTGGTTATCTTGAAGAAGTAAGAAATTATATCGAACTAAAAAAGATAATGGCTCAAAGAATACAATGTTATAGATCTTATTTAAACTTTAATACTAACACTCTTCCGCAAGAAGTCATGACATCAAAAACAAGTATCGGTGTTCCAATATCTCAGACAGTTGCTATGCTAAAGAAGCTAGGAATTGTTACGACTGGAGTTAATTTTTTCATACGAATTGATCAGTACGAAGAATTATCACGACTTGATAGCATTGGACCAAAATTAGGGAATGAATATCAACAAATTATCAATAAAGCACTTGGGCTGAGAGATCCTAATTTATCTTACAGAATTGGATCGAGAAGATTTGCTTGGCGTAAGGAATTAAGAATATATAAATCTGGAGCTGTTGTTGAAGAAGAGCGTAATTATAAAATTGTCGATATAGATGGGATTTTAAGAAGGAAAGAAAATAGGAGAACATGGATATTCCCTGACTTCGCTAAAGATGTGTTCAATCGCAGAATTTTTATGACAGATTTTGTTTTACCACCAGCAAGAACAAATCTACTCCAACATGTTTTTGGTCGTAAAACTGACACTTCAGAATTAGCCAAGCAATATGCGGGGTCTTCTCCGCAACGACTACTCCGAGTAGAAGAAAAATGGCCAAGGCCCTGGATTAAATATCTAACAAAACTTGTAAACTCTGATCCTCTCTCTGCGAAACTTGCTGAAGGGTGGTGTCGTCAGCAAGGCAAAGAAAGTATTATGAATGAGTTCACAGGGGAGCCTCCACTCCCTTGGGAAAAAACTTACTGGAAAAAAGAACGGGTTGACCAAGCATTGATGCAAATAGCCGCACGATGCGGTGAGAGGTTGAAATGGTCCGGTATCGAAGACGTTCAGTCTCTGAGTGGGGGGAATATTCTGGTTTTCGTTAGTATCTGCCAGCATATTTGGGCTGCATGGATTAGAGACATGAGAGGTGTAGAACCAGAGCCAGCATTACCTTCTATTGAACCCGATTTACAAACTGTTGGGATACATGAGGCATCATTGCACTGGCATAATAAGATTAGCTATGAAAATGGAGGCAACGATAGGAAGCGATTTATAGATTACATCGGCACAATTTTCTATCAATCTCTCACCGAAGATAAAGCCATGTCATATCCCGGTAACAATGGTTTTTCTCTAAGAGTTTCAGAGCTTGATGGAGACAAATCGCTTCAACAGTTTTTAAACGATGCCGTTGATTACGGCGATTTGCATGATGGCATGCATACTACAAAAACTAAGGATAGAGAGTTGCGTAGAAAATGGTATTTGAACCCTATCTTGTCTCCCGTTTTTCGTATACCTGTAGCTCACACTAAAGAGCCGATTTATTGCACTGTTAAGGACGTCAGATCCTGGCTCTCTAAATCTCAACTTGGAGAATTAGTTGATAATAAAATAAGTAAGAATAAGATTGAAGAAAGTCCTATGCAGATGCAGTTATTCAAGAGTGGAACAGATCAATAATGTTAGGCGCGCACTTCAGGCCATGGGGTCCGTTTACATGGGTCATGGATCGGCTATCAGCACAGGAGTGGGATTTTATTGGCTGCCATTCTACAGAGAGAAGGTGTGTTGGTGCTCTTAGCGTCCTTGAGCTAAAGAACAAAACTAGAAATAAAAGACTCTTTAGAGTTGTTGACCCACCATCACAGTACTCTGCAAGATCTCAAACCCTTCTAGCTGACACTAGAACTGAATTCGGAAGAAATATTGTTGACACAGATATTTGTGAGCTGCCTCTATTTACGGATATTAGTGCATTAACTGCTCAAGTATCAGATTTTATCGCACACAGTTGTGGAAAAATTATTGTCGATATTTCTTCTTTTCCGAAGAGATTTTTCTTTCCGATAGTCAAGTTGCTCATTAATAATGTTCAGGTAACTGATTTAATAGCGACATATACATTTCCTGCAACCCATTCTGGCTTCTTCCTAGCCGAGAACCCTGAGTCTTGGCTGAACATTCCAATGTTTGGACCAAATAATTACCCAGATATAGAAGCTGATTATGCAGTTGTTGGGGTTGGTTATCATACTTATGGGTTGCCTGAATTATTGAAGAATGAATATAGTAAGTCTAGAGTTAAGCTTTTATTTCCTTTCCCTCCGGGGCCACCTAGCTATCAGCGCAGTTGGGACTTCATACGTGAAATAGAAAAATATTATCCATTGAAAAATAAGAATCAAATAGTAAGAGTCGATGCACATGATGTTTCTGATACTTATTCTTACATTTGCTCAATAACAAATAATGGCGAGGCCAGTTCAGTAATGGCACCATATGGCCCTAAGCCTATGTCATTGGCAATGTGCATTTATGCAACTTTAACCAACTCACCGGTTTATTACACACAACCCAGAATTTATAACCCTGACTATTGCGTCGGAATAAGGATAGCGAATGGGATACCAGATATTTCCTCATATTGCATAAAAATTCACGGAAAGATGTTGTATTCGCTATGAATTTTAGGCGCAGAATTCCGGGAACACCATTTGCAATTCAAAAGTCAGCCAATCGGCCGCTTTATTGTTCTGTAAAAGAGCCTACAGGCTCTTCCCGATCAGACGGACAAAATCTTCATAGGCCGCGAAACCGGTCAGGCGCCTGCCTCCGCACAGGTGAGTCGGCACGGCGGTAATGCCCAGTTCCATGGCCCGCTGCCAGTCGGCATCCTATCTCCCCACTGAATACCAGGTCGCCTTACCGGTCCCATGTTGTTCCAGATACCCCTGCTGAACCAGTTGGCGCAGGTGCAGCTTGACCGTATTACGATTGGCAGTCAGGAGGGTTACCGCATCGGCAATGGTGATCCTGCCACGCTCCCTGGCGATGGCCAGCATCTTTTCCTCCAGCGGTGACAGCTTCTCCAGCAACTGTTCGCATTCGATCTTGCCGAGCAGGACGTCTTTCTGTTTTTTCAGGCTGGACAGGAAGAAGCGCTGCCATTCATCCAGATTTTCACCGTCGGTCCGGATCAGCTTCTGTGATGCACGCAGCGCCCGATAATACCCGTCCTTGTTTTCCTCCACTATCCGTTCCAGTGAACTGTACGGCACATGACGATAGCCGCTCTGCAGGAGCAACAGGGTGGTCAGGACGCGGGAAAGACGGCCATTGCCGTCCTGAAACGGATGTATGGCCAGAAAATGTATGACAAACGCGCCGATTACCAGCAGCGGATGCAGTTCTCTTTCCCGCAGGGCGGCCACCGTCCCGCTGACCAGTTCCGCCATCAGTCGCGGTGTGTCGAATGGGGACGCCGTCTCGAAAATAACGCCGATGCTCCTGCCATCGGCATCGAACGCCTCTATATTGTTGGCAAGCGTCTTATACTCTCCCCGGTGAGCGGCATCTTTGGTGCTGTACTTCAGGGTAATGCCGTGGAGCTGTTTGATATGATTCTCGGTAAAGGGGATATGCTCCCATGAATCATGGATCGTATTCATCGCTTCGGCATAACCGGCAACCTCTTCTTCATCACGGGTGCGGAATGAGCGCATTTCCAGATTCGCCAGCAGCGCTTCAACCTGGAGGTCGGACAGCCTGGCCCCCTCAATCCTGGTGGATGAGCCCACGGATTCAATGGTCGCCACTCGCTTGAGCGACGTGAGCCTGTCCGGGGCCAGACGGCCGAGCATGTCCCAGCGCCCCTTGAATTCATCAAGCTCGGCGATTAGGTTCAGTATCTGGGTCGTGATACTGATTGATGAGGCTCTGATCATATTGGTGCGCTCCTACCCGAAACACTACCCTAAAATACCCGTAAATGCAAGCAGGGTTGCCCATAAAGACACCCGAAAATACCCTAAAACCATAAGAGAAAACTAGGGCCACTTCCCGTATTTCAATCAAATAGGCGGCCAATCGGCCGCCTTTGTTGTTCTGCACAAGAGCTTACCGACTCTCCCCGATCAGGCGAACAAAATCCTCATAGGCCGCGAAACCGGTCAGGCGCCTGCCTCCGCACAGGTGCGTCGGCACGGCGGTAATGCCCAGATCCCTAGCCCGCTGCCAGTCGGCATCCACTGCCGCGGCATAGCTTCTCCCCTCCAGCACCGTCCGGGCCTCATCCGCCGACAGTCCAATGGCAGCGGCGGTCCGCACCAACTCGTCAACCAGCGCTATGTTGACCCCAGCCACGAAAAAGGCCCGGTAGACGGCCTTGTGGAACTCATTTCCGCGGCCCTGCGCCTCCGCCCATTTCCCCAACTCCTGGGCAAGCCTGCTGTTGTAGGTGCGGCTTCGTTCCGTCAACGGCAAACCCTCTGCCGCGGCAACCTGCAGCAGCCGGGCCTGCATGTCGCGGATCATTGCCTCCCGTCCGGCAAAGAGCTCGGCAAGCTCCCTTCCTTCCAGCGGGGTTTCGGGGTGGAGCGGGAAGGCGCTCCAGCGCGGTTGCACTCCGTATTCCCGTTGCAGGCGTTCGGTACGCACGGTACCGAGGTAGCACCAGGGTCAGATGTAATCGAAAAAGACCTCTACCATGGGTGCGCTGCTGTTCATGGCGTGCTCCTCCCGTCAGTTTGTTACTCTTTCAACCTGCCCTCATTTTCCCGCTTGCCTACAGCCACGACAATAACGACGATGCGCTGGTCGGTAACCTGGTAGACAAGCCGGTAACCGGCATTTTTCAGTTTGATCTTGTAGCAGTCGGCCATGCCAGAAAGCCGGGCCGAAGCGACGCGTGGCCGTTCCAGCCGTTCGGCCAGCTTCTTCTTGAACTGCGCGCGGATTGCGCCGTTCAGCTTCCGCCACTCCTTGAGGGCCGATTCTTTGAACTCAATGCTATAGCTCATCGAGGGAAACCTTGACCGTCGGCTCCTGCTCTCTTTCCTTAACCAGTTGCGCCAGATTGTAATCCTCAAATTTCTCCATCAGCGCTTCAAAAGCGTCGGCCGGAATAAGGTAGGCGCTGGGCTTGTTGTGATTGAGGATAGCGACCGGTGCCCCCTCAGCCTCATTGATGATACGGGAGGGGTTTTTCTTCAGATCGCTGATGCTGACGGAAGCACGGGCATAGATTCTATCCATAAATAACCTCTTTCATGATTTCAATTATGGTACAAATATAGGTCATATTCGTCGATGCGGCAAGAATTCATTTATTCATTTCCTCCTGGAGAATTTCGCATCAAATCAATTGCTCATAGCGGCAATGACGGCCTTGTACGTACAGACCATGGTCTGCATCTTTACGTAAAGCCCAGCAATGCGACAGGCTTATGAAATGGGTAAGATGACATAGTAGCAGAGCCACAACTACGGTTCAAATCGTCCTTTCCTTTTTCGCACATTGGTCTGCACCTCGGCGGGAAGGCAGAAAAATGTTGACAAATCCTCATAAAAATTTAGAATGCACAAAAATTGATTGAGAGATAGACGATAATACTTAACCATTCGCAAGAATGGGGCGGAAAGCCTAAGGGTCTTACTGAGACAGCCGGGTTGCCGAAATATCCAACGATATTTGGCCCCGGCTTTTTTGTTGCCGCAACAAAAAGGAGGTCGTACCCGCAGGAAATGAGCAATTGACAGGTGCCGTTTGTGCCGGTTCGCGTCGGAGGCGGAAATCGACATAACGGTTGGTGGTAGACGATAATACTCAACCATCCGCGAGGGTGGGGCGGAAAGCCTACAGGGTCTCACTGAGACAGCCGGGTTGCCGAAATGTCATCTCATCTTCGGCCCCGGCTTTTTATTTATATATAAATCTTCATTGATTGAGAAAGGTGCCCTATTAATCTCATGTACCGAATCGTTGATCTGCCACTCTTATCCGGTTGGCTTCGCCTGATAGCTCTCTGCATATGTATTGTCTCTCTCCCCGGATGTGCTGCCATGAAAGGCGTGCAGGGGAAATCATGGTTTTCCCCACGCCACCTTGATACGGAGATCGAACGGAATGAGTTTCGGGTTGCAAAAGGAGAAGACGTCATTGGCCGGTTGGCAGCCACCAGGCTTGAAGAGGGGGATACGCTACCGGATATTGCACGACACTTCGGCCTGGGGATCAATGCAATCCATGCCGCCAACCCAAGGGTTGATGTTTGGGTGCCCGAAGCGGGAGAGCGCGTCGTGTTGCCTCTGAGTTTCATCCTGCCGGATACCCCGAGAAAAGGCATTGTGATCAACCTGGCTACAATGAGGCTCTTTCAATATAAAGAAGATGGCCAGTCTTTGGTTGTGTCGACCTATCCGGTCGGGGTCGGAACCAAAGAGCGACCCACCCCCATGGGCCAAATGCGTGTAGCGCGCAAGACAGCCCGGCCGACCTGGCATGTGCCTGCGTCAATTGCTGCGGATCATCGAAAAAAAGGGGATATTCTCCCCGCAGAAGTCCCTCCAGGGCCTGAGAATCCCTTGGGGGAATACGCGCTCTATTTGAGTAAATCGGGTTATTTGATCCATGGCACCAATAAACCGGCCAGCATCGGCCTTAATGCATCCAATGGCTGCCTGAGACTCTATCCGGAAAACGTGAAAATGCTCTTCAATGACACACCTGTTAATACACCTGTACTCATTGTCAACCAGCCATATCTCATAGGGCAACGTAATGGAGTGCTTTACATGGAAGCTCATGCGCCTCTGGATGATTCGGGCGCCATTGAGCTGGAAAAGACATATGCAAGGCTGAAAAATTTTGAAAAGAAATCAGCGCACACGCTGGACTGGAAAAAGGTTAAGGAAGTACAGACCGAAGCCCGAGGGATTCCCGTTCCCATTTTGGAGATGCGTCAAGGGGGTGAAAATGAGGCGGCAGAGATCATAGAAGTCGAGCACCCGGACAGATTGTACGGCAAACCGGAACTACCTGAACTGAAGCTGGAGGCATGGTATATCCTGGCTGCCGATGTTCGTGACGAGATTGATGCTTTGAGGATTGCCGCCATTATCAACCACCAGGGCCCGCAAATCCCGGCCAGGGTATTGTCAAAGGACAACAGCTACCGTGTTATTGCCGGCCCTTTCAGTGACATCAGCGAGGCCAAGGATGCAGTCAAACGCTTGAAATTCGATTTGGACATAGACGGTATATTGATTGAACCTGTCAAGGAGGGATAGTCGACGCCGCTTATTCTTATATCCCGGTGAGATAGTGCGAATGTTGCGCGGTCCCTCTTTCCTAATAAGGAACACCAACCAGAAAGGAGGTGAAGAAAGATGAAAAAAAATCTATTGCTGATTTCTATGATGCTCGTTCTCCCTATGACGCTGATCGGTTGTGCAACATCCGGTGACCTGGAGAAAGTGCAGGCACAGCAAAATCTGATTAACGCGAAAGCTGAGCAGGCATTACAGGATGCACAAGCCGCCAAGGCAGCAGCCGATGCAGCCACGTTAAAGGCCGATACTGCTGTAGCGCAGGCAGAAGAACGGGAGCGGATCGCTGACGAAAAGGCGAAAAAGGCTGACGCCGCTTTCCAGAAATCGATGAAGAAGTAAGTCAATTTCAAGGGAGCTGTCAGCTTTACCTTTAGTGCTCCGGATAATGAAGTGGCAGGGTCTCAAAACCCTGCCATTTCATTATCCACCACTCAAGTCTGCCCGGACCGTTGAAACGTTTGACTTGTTTCATCGGGATATTGGGGTAGTGTAAAGATATTCCTGATGATCTGCCAAGGAGTGAAGGGATGAATGAACTGAGAAACTTTCGGATTGCACTGTCTAGCAGATTTAGACCGTCTTTTACATATATGGGGAAAAAACTGGGTAGGCGCCTATGCTTATTCTTTATCTGTATCGTAATGACACCAATTCTCATATCCGGTTGCAGTCACTTCAATGAAGGATTTCAAGCCAAGTCCACCTTTGAAGAAGCAAACGATTTATTTAACCAGGGAAACTATAAGGCTTCGCTGAACGTGTATGAGCAGATCATGGGGGAATACCCCTCGACGGCAGACAGGGTCCTGTTCGAGATGGGTATCATCCATGCGTATCCGAAGAACGAACAAAAAGATTTTCAGAAATCACTGGAGTGCTTCCATAAACTCATACAGGATTATCCGGGGAGTGCGTACAGGCAGGACAGTGAGATGATGATATTTTATATCAATAATGTCACTCTCAAGGATCAGACGATTGCTACACAGCAGGCACGTATCGAAACTCTCCTGCACGAGCTTGAAGGCAAGGAGAATGACATTGCTGCCCTGCAAAAACAGATCGTGGCGCTCGAACAGAAGATTTTTGCCTATGCAACCCAGAAGGGGCGGATAGACAAGATTCTGGTGGAAAAACAAGCTCGGCGGTTGATGTTGATCTCAAAGGGTGAGGTGATCAAGACCTACAAGATAGCCTTGGGGGGAAACCCGGTCGGGCCCAAAGAACGACAGGGCGACAACAAAACCCCGGAGGGGACCTACGTCATCGACGCGCGTAACAAGGGTAGCCAGTATCATCTCTCGTTGCATATCTCCTATCCAAACGAGAAAGACAAAAAGCGAGCAAAAGAACTCGGTGTTTCTCCGGGCGGAAACATCATGATCCATGGGATCAAGAATGGTTTCTCGTGGGTTGGCGATTCGCACACGGAGGTTGACTGGACGAAGGGATGCATTGCAGTAACTGACGAAGAAATTGAGGAAATCAGCAGGTTGGCGCCAAACGGAACGATCGTCGAGATACGCCCGTAGGCAACACCGATACCACTTTATCAGACTGCGCCCCAAGCGGTAATACGACAACGGCCCGGACAGTCCACCTGATGTAGCGAATGCGGCACCCTCGGCAGCCCCCCCAAAACGATCGACAAACAATTAATTCGACAGATATGAAAATAGATTGACTTCCGCCGGAATCAGGGGCTATATTTTGATTCGATATTTATCGAAACAGGAGTTGCCCTATGAAAGCGGATCAAAGCCTTGCCATCATGAAGGCCCTTGCCGACGAGTCGCGGCTGGCCATCGTTAAATCACTTTTGGAGCAGTCCCAATATGTTGAGGAAATTGCCAAGCGCCATGCCCTGGCACCGTCGACGGTCTCGTTCCACCTGAAAAAGCTTGAACAGGCGGGGCTGATCAGCAGCAAGAAAGAGCAGTACTATGTCGTCATCCGGACAAATGAACCGCTCTTCGACACCACTCTGCGAGAGATCGTCTCGGCAACACCTGCCAGGAAGGAACTACAGGATGAACGGATGGATGCATATCGGCGCAAAGTGTTGGAGACGTTTTTTCGCCACGACAGGCTTGAGAAACTCCCCGCCCAGCACAAGAAACGACTCATTGTCCTGGAGCAATTCACCCGGCAATTCGAGGCTGACCGCCGGTACACCGAAGCAGAGGTTACCGGGCTCATCCAGCCGCTCTTCGACGATTACTGCACCATTCGTCGCCTACTGGTTGATGAGGGCCTGATCCAGCGGGAAGAATCGACCTACTGGCGGGAAGGTGTTCATGTCGACCAGCCGATTGCCACCCTTTCACATTCGATCAAGCCGCAGCCGAGGAAGAAAGACAGCGAGCGGGCTGAGAAAAAGCGTCTCTACAAACTGCAGAACGACCCGGATATGGGCGTATATCAGATTCGGAACAAGGTTAACGGCAAGATATATATCGATACCAGCAAGAACCTTGACGGGACGCGCACCAGCAGAATGTTCCAGCTCAGGATGGGAAAAATCGTTTTTAACCCGGAATTGCAGAAAGACCTCAACGAATTCGGTGCGGACAGCTTCGAGTTTTCGGTGCTGGACGTGCTTCAGAAACCGGAACCGGGCGCTGACATCAACCGACTACTCACCATGCTGAAGCTGCAGTGGCAGGAGAAACTGCATCCGTTTGGAGAACATGGCTACAACAGCCTCAAAGGGTTTCAGAGAGAACAGCAGCATCCGGGCGGCAGGTAAATTGAGCGCCACAACACCATGCGGAGAGCGAGTAGCCATGGATCTCGACAGCTACCTTGCAGAAAGCGAATTCATCGACTGGCAGCATCCGGCGGTTCTGGCAAAGGCACGGGAATTGGCCGTCAAAGCGGACGGCCCGACAGAAATCGCCCACCAATGTTTTCTCTTCGTGCGGGATAAGATCCGGCACAGCGTGGACTACCAGCTGAACCCGGTCACCTGCCGGGCCTCAGACGTACTGGCTCATGGCACCGGCTACTGCTACGCCAAAAGCCACCTGCTGGCAGCACTGCTCAGAGCCAATGGCATCCCGGCCGGGCTTTGCTACCAGCGGCTGACACTGGGAGTCTCCGGTCCCCCCTACTGTCTGCACGGTCTGAATGCAGTCTGGCTGCCAGAGTATGGCTGGTACCGGATCGACGCCCGGGGAAACAAGCCGGGGGTTGACGCCCAGTTCTCACCACCAGTGGAGCGGCTCGCCTTCAGGCTTCAGGACAGCAACGAGGCCGATCTGCCTGGGATTCTTATCGAACCGCTGCCGGAAGTGATCCAAGTGCTGACCTCCTGCACCACGGTGGAGGAGGTATACAAGAACTTACCGGATTCTGCGGCATAACCGGAAGGAGACGATCTCGTGCCCCGGCACACAGGGATAGACCGTTGGCATGGCGCTGTTCCGGCGAATTGAGCCGACCGAGCCGGTCATCGGCATGTACGAACAGAGCATCTGCCTGGTCGCACAAGGGACAAAGCGTGTTTTGCTCGGATACGATACCTTCTGTACAAACCGCCTATCTGTGCCACCACCATTACGCGACCTTGCAACAATTAACTGTTTATGGGTGAGAGGAAGCGACAATAGATGAGGAATCGGATATCATTGTCTGAGGCGCACAAACTTAGGGCTGTAGATATGTACCCCTTGTTCTGTCGTTCGAGGTTTCCAGGTCAAAACAAATAGAACTTTGCTCACTTTTAAGAAAACAAGCGTTCTTTGTAACCATGGAAACGCAATGACAGGACCTCGGAACAAAAACCCCTATTCCAAACGAATAGTAGCGAGTTCCGGCAGCGTATCATGATCCAGGCAGTTAGGAACGGCAATGACTGAACATGCGGAAAAAAAGGAATATGGTCCGTTCGTTCTGGCCCTTCTCTCGTGTATCACCGGTATCATTGCCGGGTGCGGGGCGTATCTGTTTCGCGCCTTGATTGCCTTGTTTCACAATCTCTTTTTTAACGGCATGTTGTCGTTTGCATATGATGCCAATGTCCATACGGCCCCAAGCCCCTGGGGAGTGTTTATCGTCCTCGTTCCGGTCGTCGGAGCAGTGTGCGTCGTCTACCTAGTAAAAAACTACGCACCTGAGGCGAAAGGGCATGGAGTCCCGGAAGTGATGGATGCCATCTACTACAACAATGGGGTCATTCGCCCCACGGTAGCTGTCGTGAAATCCCTCGCCTCGGCCCTTTCCATCGGCAGTGGCGGTTCTGTGGGACGAGAAGGACCGATAGCCCAGATCGGGTCGGCATTTGGATCCACACTTGGGCAGTTAATGCGGATGAGTCCATGGCAATGTAATGTCTTGATAGCTTCCGGAGCTGGCGGCGGTATTGCCGCAACGTTCAATACCCCTCTGGGCGGATTACTCTTTGCAACTGAAATCCTACTCTATGAAGTAAGCGTAAGAACCCTTGTCCCTGTAATCATTGCCACCGCCACGGCCACCTATATCGGACAGCTCTTTTTCGGCACCTATCCCGCATTCAGGATTCCCTCCCTCGAATCCCCCTTCTTCCACCTCGATAAACCCGTGGTACTTTTCGCATATGTCGGACTGGGGATCGCCCTCGGCATTGTTTCCACCGTCTATATCAAGGCTGTTTATGGCTTTGAGGATCTCTTTGAAAACCACTTCCCCGGCAATGATTATTTGCGTCACATTTCAGGTATGTTCATGGTCGGGATCATGTTCATGATGCTTCAGCGATACTCGGGGCACTATTATATTGAAGGTGTGGGTTACGCAGCGATCCAGGACATTCTCTCCATGACCCTTCATGGAGCGGGCTTTCTTCTGCTTCTGTTGGTAATGAAGCTGGTGGCTACAGCGCTGACGATTGGGTCAGGGGGGTCCGGAGGCATATTCTCCCCTTCTCTCTTTATCGGCGCGTCTTTTGGTGGGGCCTACGGAATAGTTCTCAATCACTTTTTCCCAGGGCTCGGCATCAGCCCTCCCGCATTCGCCTTGGCAGGAATGGCCGGACTCGTGGGAGGAGCGACTGGGGCCGCTCTGACCGCAATCGTCATGATCCAGGAAATGACCCTGGACTACAGCGTGGTAATCCCCGTAACGATCACCGTTGCCATCTGTTTCGGCGTCCGGAAACTCCTGTGCCGAGAGAGCATTTACACCATGAAGCTTGCACGCCGCGGTCATTTCATGCCGGAGGCACTTCATTCCACAATTCAAAACCTCAGAAGAGCAGAAGAAATTATGGATAGGCGGTTCACCAGAGTACCGTCAACTCTCACAATCGGCGAACTGGCAGAGATTGTTAAGAACGAACCGGAGACCCGGTGGTTTCTCATCTCAAAAATGAAACAAGTGACTGGCCTTTTATCACGAGAAGCGGCCCTGGAATCGGCAGCCGTGCAGATCGGCGTGGAACCGGTGGAAACCGTGCCGTCTCTCAGCTTCATCATCGTGGGAAAAGACGTCCAATTTTACAGCATTATCGTTCGAATGCGTTTGGCAAGCGCTTCTGCAGCCTTGGTGGTAGAAGATGAAACGGGTTCAACCGACAGCGTCGTCGGCATTATCGGTGAGGGACAGATTGTCAAAACAGTTTCACAAGGCGCCGAATCATTCCCGATTTTCACCGGAACCAACTGACCGACCGTGAAGAAGATTACCCTTAGCTGCTCGAAATATTCGCCATGCTTATCAATTCGCATCTGACACGTGCACAGTGGCTTCAGGCCGATGCCCCTCGGCCAGTACCGTCGCAAGCACGTCACGCCCGGCTTCAGGTCGGCCCAGTCGGAGCGCATTCTGACGCATCATCATCAACCGCTCACGATCATGCAGCAGCATCTCCACCCGCCACGCCAGCGCCCCGGCATCGCATGCCTTCACCGCCGCGCCGTTTTCGAGCAGGAAATCCGCGTTCCTCTCTTCCTGGCCCGGTATCGGCGACACCACAACCATGGGAAGCCCCACGGCAAGGCATTCGGAGGTAGTCAGCCCGCCCGGCTTGGTGATGGCCAGGTCGCTCGCCGCCATGATCCGCTCAATGACCCGGGTAAAACCCATGGGAAAAAGTCGTCCCGGATGACGCTCCGCCAGTTTTTGCAGATCTGCCAGCAGCTTTTCGTTCTTCCCGGCCAGAGCCACCAGCTGGAAATCTCCATCCAGCCGCAGTAGTCGTTCCGCCAGCAGCTCTATCCCACCGACTCCGGCTCCGCCCGACATCATCAGCAGAGTCGTTTTTGCCGGATCGAGGCCAAACTCAGCTGCGCAGACGGCGCGATGCCGCTCTTCGCCGAAGACCGGCATGATCGGAATACCGGTCACGTGCACCGTTTCCGCGGGAATGCCGCGCTCGACCATGCGCCACGCCACCTCATCGTGGGCCGCGAAGTAGCCATTCAGATGCTCATGGATCCAGAGCGCATGCACGTCAAAGTCGGTCACCTGTACCCATACCGGCCTATGAAAGCTCCCCTTCCTGATCTTGCGCGCCAGGAGCTGAACCGGCAGAAAATGGGTGCATATCACATGATCCGGGTCGATTTCGGCCAGCACTTTCTTGAACTTCTGGGTATTGAGCCGCTCAATGGCTGACCGCAGGCGACTCATGGCCGAATCGACCCGCTCATGGTCGGTCTTATCGTAGAGATACCCCCAAAAAGCGGGATGGTGCTCAATAACCTTGATGAAGGTTTCTGCGTAGAGGGTCTTGAATAGTCTCGGCACCAGCTCCATCAGATCCAGATGGACGGCCTCCACGCCGGGGTACCACCTCTCTGTGGCAGCCTGCAGCGCCTGAGCCGCCCGCACATGCCCGGCCCCGGCCGAAACACTGAGGATGGCGATTTTCTGCGCCTTTTCAGAAACCGTCATAATTTCTTCGCCTCCACCGGGGCATCCTGGATCAGGATGTGCCAGTTGGGACGCTGCCAGCTGGCGCGAAACTGCTCCGGCGTGGATTCTACCGCCCGCTTCTCCTTTTCATATCCATCCAGGAACAGCACGTAATCGGCCTGTGCAGTGCTGTTGCCGGCCTGTTCGTCAAATTGCCTGACCATGCCGTTGGGGGTGCTGACCTTGCGCCCCATCACCTCGACAACCGGGAACCGAAGCCCTTCCATGCCGCCGCCCGGTTCATATGCCTTGAAGATCAGCTCAGAGCAGACCAAGGCAGAGTCGGTCTGGAAATCGAAGTTGAAATCATAGGGACGGCCGCTGTAGTGGAAGGCACGCAGGATGGCCAGGGCCTTGTCCCGCTTGGAGAGTCGTGGCCGGATCACGGCGATGGAGTCGGAGGCGCCGGTATACTCAAGCGACGTAAACGAAACGCCTTCCGAGATAGCCTCCAGGATGCGAGCCGGGTGCGTTTCCTCCTTAATGACCATGCTGTTGGCGTAGGCACTCGGATAGCGCTGCCGCAGCAGGCTTTCGAAGTCGCCGCTGCTGATCCCTTGCCCCTTGACCCACTCGCCCACGTCCTGGTCGTTGAAAAAGGCTCGACGCTCCTCGGCTGTGCCGACAAAGAGCGCCACATGCGTCCAGAAACCGGGCAGCCCCAGGTTGGAAAGGTACCATTCATGGCGCTCGAAGATGATGTCTCCCGGCTGAAGGCGCTTGCCCATGGCTTCGATCTGGCCAGCCGAAATCAGGTGGCTGTGGGGCCGGACAACCTTGGTGTCCCCCATCCATGTGGAAACCCCTTTCTGCAGCGGGAACCAGGCGGCAAAACCGGTTTTCTGCACCACTGCCAAGGCATTTTTCAGGGTCAACTCGTGCCCTTTCCCCTTGCCCATTGCCCAGATCACCCGGCTGTCCTCGTCGATGGCTTTACCCAAATCCGGCGGACCGTTGGCATAAGTCTTCGCGATCACCTGCAGTGCGGCAAATTCGCTGGCAATGGCCACGTTCAGAAAGCGGAACTTGAATCGGTCAAAGGTGCGGGCCGGAATACCCAGTTCCGGCACTGCTTCGTTGAGAATGGTATCCAGGTCGGGATTTTTGTCTGCCAGGGCAATGAACTCCAGGGCATAACGGTAGCTGGCAAGGAAAGAAGCGTTGGCAACAGCAAAGGAAGCGCTCTTACGTTGCCGACCCTGAAACAGGTCGAATTTCCGGTGCTCACGGCGAATACCGTCCAGGCCGGCCAGGCTGTTCAGAACTCCGCTCCAGGTGCTCCAGATGGCCATTTTCTCCTGACGCGGCAGCAGCTCTTTTCTGTGCGCCTTGTCCGGGTTGAACAGGTCCGGTCGGGAGCGAGCGAATTCGACTGCCCGCTGCAGGTTGGTGCGCAGTATGGTGAAATCCTGTATGTCTCCGGTCACGCGCTGCTGGAAGGCAGAGTCGGAGATGATGGTCTGTGCATCTGCACTCGCAGGGCAGGCTGCCAGCAACAGAAGCAAGGAGAGCATCAGCATGTTCAGCATAGATCCTCCACGGCTCATCAAGTGCAATTCACGGAGCCGACACTATTTCCTGCTGGTCACTCCCATCAACTGAGCCATATACATAGTCGGCGCATCATTAATACGTTTGCCGTCATGGTAGAAGGTGACCAGCTGCAGGGTCTTGTCGTTGGCGGCCTTGATCGCCACGTCGTCCGGGGTGAAGGTGGTGCGCCCCAGCGACTTCTTGGTTGGCCAATCGACGCCGCTGTAGGTCAGATAGACCAGCTTGGAGCAGTAGACCCGCCCCTTTGATTCGACATCGAAATTGAAATCGTATGGCTTGCCCACCTGCCGCAATGCCTGGATTATCGTGTTGGCGCGCGCTTCGCGGCTCTGATCCGGTTTACGCAGCACCCCGATGCTGTCTATGTTGAGGAAGTGCTGCAGGGTATTCATCTCGACCCCGGAGCGCAACGCCTCCACCACCAGCCGCCCCTCGCGGATCGCTTCGCGATAGCGTGCCACGAGCGGGTTGTCCCAGATGCCCAGCTCCTTCAGCTCTGCCTCTGTCCCGATCCAGACCGCCGCATGCCCCCAGTAGCCGGGGATAAGCTTGTCGGTCAGGCGAAACGGGGTCTTTTCCAGCAGGATATCGCCGGACCGCAGGCTGCTGCTCACATCGGCCAGAACGTCGCTCTTCTTATAGAGTTTCCCCTTGCGGGTTTCCACCAGCCCCACGGCATTGCCGAACACCATGCTGAACAGGCTTATCCCTTCCCGTTCCATGCCGGTCAGGGTATCGGTGGTGATGCCGGTCAGAAAGCCCAGCTTGCGGCCGACCACGTAGAACGGGGACCATTTCTTGACCATGGAATACGAGGGGCTCTGGGTGATCAGGAGGCTGAGGTAGCCGCTCTCCGGGCTCTGGTCCAGCGTCTTGCGGAAGCGTACCGATTCGCGTTCGTAGAACTTGATCGCCTTGCGCACCCTGGCCCGGTTGGAGATGGAGTTGTAGTTGAGAGTCACCTTGGCCAGGGCGGCACTGGTGACGGCATAGCCGGGGTCGCGCTCGTTGAGGATGCGGCGCAGCTTGCTGTCCCCCTCAAAGAGCGAGATGGCCAGCAGGTAATTGTCGTAGAGCAGCATTGCGGAAGAGAGCGACAGCATCACCCCGGTCAGGCGGGCCTCCGGCGTTATCCCCTGCCTGGCCAGCTCCTTTTCCGAGCCATCCATCCAGCATTCGTGGGCTTCAGCTGCTGCCAGGAGCTCTTTGCGCAAGCTCAGATGCTCGTTGATGCCGATGTTGATCAAGGCCAGGTCGTCACCGGAAAGCGGCTTCCCCTTGTCCAGCTTTTCCTTGATGGCCGTGCCGACCTTGATGGTTTCGGCCCGCAGGGTCAGCGCCCGTTCCGCCAGGATACGGAACTCTTCCACCTCTTTCCTGAGTGAACTCTCCACTGCTGTGCTGCCGACACCATGCACTGCCGCGAGATGCTCCTTGCAGACATCGGCAGCGAATGCCGGCAGCGTCAGGAAAAGGGAAGTCGCTGTGACAACGGCGAACAACAAACGCTTCATTGCATGACTCCTTGGCGGGAATTTATTTCTTCATAACCTGCGCCCCGTACTGGCGGATGAATTTCTTGAAATTGACCCAGACGTCATTGAAACCAAAGGCCTCCATCTCGGTCTCGGCGTCGGCCAGGGTCCATCCTTGCTGCTTCATGCGAAAGGCCGCCACGACAATGCCGGTCCGGTCCTGGCCGTGACGGCAGTGGACATAGACCGGCTGGTTGGCCGGGTCGGCCATCAGCGCCACCACCCGGTCCACCTTCTCCTTCAGGCCATCCCTGGTCATCTCGATCGGGATGGCGATCGCCTTCATACCGGCTGCCTCCACCTGGGCCTTCTCGTTCTCCGAGGTCCGCATGTCGATCACGGTCTTGACCCCCAGCCGCTTCAGAGTGGCATAGCCCCCCGTGCCCGGTTGCGCACCACGCAGCACTCCCGGCGCCACTCGGCCCACATTGGAGAGTCCGGGAAGGTTATAGAGCCGCTCAGAGGAATGGACGCTGGCGGGAAGGGTAATGGAATGTGCTGAACTGACGCCATCTGCAGATGCAATCAAAGCTGTTGTCACGATAATTAAGGCAATGATGGCACATGTACCCTTAATATTCCGCATATTCATTACCTGATATCCTCTTGCATATAGATTGAACGAGTTGCCGCTGAGCCACAGCTCCAATGGCGAGTTAGCCTTTTACGCCTGCGGAAATGACCGCCCAATAATAAAGCCCAGCTACGGCATCCCGTAACTCAGCACCCCATCAATCTTCATCGGCATACTATCAGTACAATAAAGCCGCGAAATCTCCTAGACCTCTCCTGCATTGCAATACAGTCTATTTTACGACAGGCCATACGACAAAAACCTACTTCGGCGCACTGTTACGAGGAGCGCTGTTTGCCACGGCCTATCTGCTGCCGCCTGCTCCCATCTCCCGCCCCAGTTGCCAGGCCATCCGCGCCAGGAGCAGCACGCCCAGGAGCAGTACTCCCCATAACAGCGCCTTCCTCCAGGTCGCGGCCGGGACGTGCGGTTTCAGCGCCTGTGCGCCACCCGATTCGACCGATGCCCCGGCTTTGGCCGGAAGCGGCATGATCTGCTGCTTTTCCCAGGTTGCAAGGCCTGCTGCTATGCCGTCGTCCCGCAGGGTGTCGAGCTCTGTGAAGGCGCTGCCATAGGCCAGCCGGAACGGCGGTTCGCCACGGGCGGCAAATATCAGATGGTGCGGCTGCCAGCCGACTTCCAGCAGCGGCAGCCTGCTCCCCAGCCCCCCGCCGGGCTGCCTGACCCTGATCAGCCATTGCCTGTCCGCGGTTGGCGCAATCTCCAGCGGGCTGTTTTCCACCACGGTCGCGTCCCGGCGCAACCGGTAAAATGTCCCGCACCCTCGCTCGATCCAGGGGCTTTTGTTGTCGGGCCGCGAATAAAAGGTGACACCGGCCAGGCTGTTTTCGTCCGGGAAGACCAGGCGCAGACGGTCAACCGGCATCTGGCCGTCGGTCCGCGCCAGGTACTCGCCGCTCCTCCCTTTGATTGCCGTGATGACGTACGTTGCCTTTTCACGCTGCCGGGTCGAAAGGGTTGATTCGAGCCGGGCCGTAACGGAATCGAGCCGCGGCGCGCCCAGCTCCGGGCCGATGCTGAGCCGGAAGTAGCGGGCTTTTACGGCGGGAAACTCGATCCGGTTCTTGTTGAGCTGCCGGTCTTTTACCGACAGGGTGGCTATTGCCCCTGTTGCGTGTTGCCGCCACAACTGCAGATCGTCGCTGGTTTCCACCCGCATGGTGCCGATATACCCCTTCTCGCCGGGTGTAAGGCCGATGTCGAAGCCTGTGACCCTTTGATCCAGCGCACTGGCATCCACGATATAGCCGGTGATCGGTCTGCACAATGCCTTACCCGTTGCGGTGTTGAGGGTGACAATGGCGCCCTGCTCGTCGGTACGGGCCATGACGGCGATAGCCCCCTGCTGCCGGCGCATGGCGGCGGCAAGGGGAAAGAGCGGCAGATCTTTCCCGGCCGATGCGGTTTTTGCCGGGGACGGCGTCACCAGGGTAAAGGGGACGATCTCACCTTTGCCATTGAACAGGGCCAGATCTCCCAGACCCCGTTGGCTGGTCCAGACATAAACCTCTTTCGGCAGCGGCAGTTCGTGCAGGGCTCCCGCACCGGCGAGCTCCAGCGGCATCATCCGGGCGAAGTCGTGCAGTTGGGGCGACTCCGACGCACGGGCCGGTGCACATATCGCCAGGACTGCCAGAACGATCACCATGAGGTGTTTCATGACACGCTCCCTTTCGCTGCCTGGGGCGGTACCGGCGAAAACCAGCCGATCAGCAGAATCAGCAGGCCGACCACGACAAAGGAGATGATGCGGGCAACGCTGCCATGACCGGCCAGATCCACCAGGAAGAGCTTGGCTACTACCGCAGCCAGGAGCCCTGCTCCGGCCAGCCATATCCGGCGCCCACCCCGCCGGGTGGCCACGGTCATGGCTGTCAATGCCAGCAGGCACCAGCAGATGGAAAGGGTAGCCTGGACCGTAAGCGACGAGAAGAGGCCATGAAAGGTAAAGGGAACATCGCACCAGTGATGGATGCTCCGCAGCAGAACGGCGTTCAGCCAGATAAAGGAGGTGAGCGCCAGGCCGATAGCGGCTTCCCGCTGCGGCAGCTTCTCTGCCGGGTCCGGGATCACGTCCCTGACAACCCGGTACCAGCAGACCAGGCTGATCAACACCATCAGGGTGGCGCCGTCCAGCGGATTCACCAGCGGCAGGTAGGAAAGCGGCCAGGGGTTGCCGGCCTGGGTCAGGTTGGCGTACAGCAGCCAGAGCCAGGCAGCCAATGCCACTGGCGTGGAACCGATTCCCAGGTAGGCGGCCCGATTAGTCGCAACCGGCCAGGGGAGCCGATCACCATGACGGACGATCAGCAACACCACTACTGCCGGGATCACCCCCCAGACAGATACTGCCCAGGTCTCCATCCCCGGCAGATGATGTTGGATGCGGCCGGAGAGCTCCCAGGAGGCAAGCAGGGTCACCAGCCACAACGGTACGGCATGAGCCGCTGCCGGGAGTTGCGGCTGACGCTGTCGGCTTCTGTACAGGATCAGATACCAGGACACAAGGGCCAGCGGCCAGCCGAGCCAGCCGCCATGGATGGAAGGATAGCTGGTACCATTCAGGCACTGCAGCAGGGCACAGACGGCCATGGCCGGGAGAAGCCCCAGGGCGGGCCACTCCAGCAGCCGCCAGTCGAGCCGTTGTTGCAGGAAGCTGCAACCAAGGCAGGAGACGGTCACGAATGCCAGGGATACCCCGAATGCCAGGTCGCTCACCGTGTGTGCTCCCACCTCGTGCAGACCACCAGAGAACCACCAGAGCATGCCCCAGGCAAAGAGCAGTTGCCCGGCGAGGCGTTCGGGGGCTTCGAGGGAGTTTTTGGAGCGGCTGAGCAGCCGGGCGCTGAAGAGGGCAGCACCGCTTATCAGGAGCGTGCCGATGTAGGAGCTGTTCAGCACCGGCCAGACGCCGCTTCGCAGCCCATTGTCGCCAAAGAATATTACCCCTGAACCGATCATCAGCAGATAACCGAACAGGCGTGCCAGGCGCCGATCCTGACGCAGCCCGGCCCAGACCAGGGCCGCCCCTTCGATGCTCCAGGCAGCAGAGGTCCAGCGTCCCTCGAAGGCCAACGGTATGGCCAGGGTGCCGAACACCGTGCCCAATGCAAGAAAGGCCTCAGCCAGATTGCGCATCCGTTCCGGCTCGCCATGGAACAGCCGTTGTGCCATGCCGAGATACCATATGCCGGCTGCCAGCGCGCTCCAGGCCAGGCCGTATTCGTACTCACGCACCAGGGCAGCCTGGAAGGCAAAGGCCAGAAGCGGCGCACCGAATACCAGGGTGCAGTCGATGTAGCCGTCCAGCACCGTCGACTGCTGCCGCGCATAAAGCACCGGCAGTGCGGCATAGATCAGGAAAAACAATACGAGAAACGGCTCCACGGTGAAGAGGTATTCGGGGCTGTAGAAACGGCTCCCCCACAGGGCGCTGACGATGAAGGTGGCGATGAACCCGAGCAGATTCAGCTCGCGCCAGGCGCACCGACGGGCAATGGCGAGAATCCCCCCGTTGAGGACGGCATAGTAACCGAACAGCATGGCCGGATTGCTGTTGCCGATACCGGCCAGTTCCGGCGCCAGGAAACCGCCCGCGCTCCCCATCACGGCCAGGGAACGGGAGTCCTGGGCCATCGCCAGAATGGCCGACAGGGCACAGACAATTACCAGCAGGGCAAAACCGAGGCCAACCGGGATCAGGTGATAGAGATGCATGGTGGCATAGGTGGTCAGGTAGAGAATGCCGATGCCTCCTCCCTGGATCACCTGGGCGTAGACCGGCCGTTTGCTTCGCAGCCTCCAACCGGTGGCCAGCAGTGCGCAGCCTCCCAGGGCGGCCGCCGTAAGACGCAGCTCGATGGGAAAAAGCCCGCGCTGGGCAGCATACTTCACCAGGAAGGAAACCCCGAAGAACAGGATCACCACCCCCAGCT
Source organism: Geobacter sp. (assembly GCA_009684525.1). Classification (NCBI taxonomy): domain Bacteria; kingdom Pseudomonadati; phylum Thermodesulfobacteriota; class Desulfuromonadia; order Geobacterales; family Geobacteraceae; genus Geobacter; species Geobacter sp. The sequence goes on along the minus strand of WKKR01000002.1, from coordinate 238,767 downwards.
TGACCAGAAGGTTCTCGCCGGTAACAAGGTTCCGGAACAGATTGCCGATAGACCCGGACGATGCTTCGCTGCTCCCCCCACGAAGAGCCGTTGCCCCGGTCGGGCCGGAAACGGGCTCCGGTTCGACGTTGTGCGACACCGGCGTGGTCCGACTGGGCGCTGACCAGATGAATTCCTCGTCCTGCACCCTGTCGGCATCGCTCAGTTCCACCACCGGAAGGTCTGCTTCCTGAAGGCCATGTTCAGCGCTGGCAGGCACGGTTTCAGGCCGCGACAGATCCTGTTGCGTTTCGCGCAGATGTTCTGCCAGCCGCTGCCGCAGCCAGCCCAACTCCCGCTCAGATGCTTCCTGACGCTGCTTCAGGTCGAGATACAGGGCGCACAACAGGCCCATGGCCAATCCAATAAACGCGCCGCCAACATGGAGCAACATCCCTCCCAGCAGCGCTCCGACAACGGGATATACGATGCTCATGACACCCCTCCATTACTGGCGAATCATCAATCGGTTTTCCCCGTGCGTTACGGCACAGGCGCTTAGTCCTCCGGTAGCCATGAGAAATATCCCTTGTTTTGCAAACATACATGCCTCCTTTCAGGATGGAGCGTGACTTCAGCGGAGCATCACGCCGGCGGCCAGGGCGCGCAGGATCGAACGCCGCCTGCGGTGCCAGGCCAGAGGATGGTGGGTGTACCAGGATGTCAGCCAGGAGATGGTGGTAACGGAAGCAACCAGGACTACCAGAGGGATAACGGCGACGGCCAGTTTCCAGAAAAAGGTTTCCATGACATCCTCCCTGCAACGTTCGCTTGTCTATGGTTGAACGTATTACAGGGAGCATGCCAGAGGGCACAGTAACGCGTATCTAATTGATTATATTATTATTTATTTGCTTACGAGAGAGATTTTGACCGAATTGCCACGTTACTGAGGAGCAATTTATGGATGGCATGGATACATAATTTGTACTGGATGGGAAACAGAATGAGTCCAATTGGAAATAGATGGGGGGGCGTTTTTCGCCCCCCGTGCCTTATCCAGCCACTGCCGCCAATGCGATCTCTTTCAACCCTTTCAGGTCGAGTTTGCCGGTCCCCAGGATCGGCAGGCTCTCAACCTCCAGGTAACAGTCGCGCCCCGGTTTCCAGAGATTGGGGAGATCGCTTTCCGCGAGGTGGCGGTGCAGTGTTTCGGCATCGGCAGCCTCCTTGGCAAAGATCACGACCAGCCTTTCCCCCTTCTTTTCATCCGGCACTGCGGTGACCGCCACCACGCCGGTCTGGCCCAGGCGGTTGTGCAATTCGTCCTCCACCACACCATGGGGGACCATTTCGCCGCCGATCTTGCTGAAACGGGAGAGGCGGTCGGTAATCCGGATGAAGCCGTCGTCGTCCATGACGCCGATGTCGCCGGTGACGTACCAGCCGTCCCGGATCACCTCGGCGGTTTTGTCGGCCCGTCCCAGGTAGCCGAGCATGACGTTGGGCCCTTTGACCAGAATCAGTCCGGGTTCGCCCGGCTTGCGCAGGGCATTGCTCTCCGGGTCCACCACCCGGATCGCCACGCCGGGGATCGGGTGCCCCACGCTCCCCTCCTTGGCCCCATGCTGCTCGACGCCATCGATCTTCACGTCCGGGAGGCTTAAGGTGATGACCGGCGACAGCTCGGTAGCGCCGTATCCCTCCATGGGACGAATGCCGAATTTTTCCTGGAAGGCGTCGGCAACCCTGCTCTTCAGTTTCTCAGCGCCGGTTATCACCAGCCGCAGGGTGGAGAAATCCTCCTTTTTTGCCCGACGGAGGTAGGAGAGGAGGAATGTCGGGGTGGCAAGGAGCAGGGTCGATTTGTGCTCCCGGACGACCTGCGCGATCTTTTCGCCATCCATCGGGTTGGGATGGTAGGCGGCGGAGAAGCCGCTCACCAGGGGGAACCAGAGGGTGGCGGTGAACCCGAGCGAGTGGAAGAAGGGGAGCGCCGAACAGATATTGTCGTTCAGGTTGACGCGAAAGACCATGCGGAGCGCCTCGATGTTGGACATGATGTTATGGTGGGTCAGCATCACCCCTTTCGGCTCGCCGGTGCTGCCGGAGGAGAAGATGACCGTGGCAACCCGGTCCGCATCGAAACCCTCGCGCCTGCACAGCATCCGGGCCGGAAGGAACCGCGCCCTGAGCATGGCGAGCTGCTTGTCACGGGCAGTAATCGCGGGGAGGATATCCTCCAGCATAATCATTCCTTCCAGGCGGGGCAGGCCGGGAACCTTTTCCAGGAAGGCATGCGAGGTGACGATGGTGGTGATGCCGCACTGCTCAACGGCCAAACGGAGCGAAGCCTCGGCGGCCGTGTAGTTCAGGTTCACCGGCGCCCGACCCAGGAGCGACAGGGCCAGGTTGGTCAATACCCCGCCCACTGACGGCGGCAGCAGCAGGCCGACATGGAAAGCATCGCCGATCCTCGGCTCCAGTTCCCCGGCCAGGGCGAGCGCACCGGCCAGCGTATGGCCATAGGTGAGGGCCTTCCCGGAGGTGTCGGCAACGGCAGGGCGGCCCCAATTCTCTTTGGCGGCATCGATGAAACATTCGCCGAGCGGTTTTCTGCGCGGCTTGCGCGACTCAAACCAGTCGCAGGAAAGCTCCATCACCGCCTGCCGCACCTCCATGGCCGTGCTGGTGGCCGGCATGGGGCTGCCGAAGAGAATGCCGACCGGGTAGGGGGAAAGAGCCGGGGGCCGGGAGAGGAGTTTGCCATGGGCATAGCTGAGGATGCTCCCCCATGCGCCGCCGATATAGACCGGGATGATCGGATAGCCGCTGTCCTTAACGATCCTCTCGAAGCCGCCGCGGAATTCCCGCAGCATACCGTTGCGGGTCAGAGCCCCCTCGGCAAAGATGCAGACCATGTATCCCTCATCGAGTGCGGCGCGCGCCCGCTTGATGAACTCCACGATCTCTTTTTTACCGTCGCCGGAAGATACCGGGATCACCCCCATCAGCCGGAACAGGCCGCGCAGTACAGGGGTGTTGTAGATATTCCGTTCCATGACGAAACGGATGCGGCGCTGGTTGGTGGCGGTCAGCAGCAGGGCGTCAACCCAGGTGACATGGTTGGGGATCAAAAGCGCCGGCCCTTCGATGGGAAGATGTTCTACACCGCTGATCCGGATGCGGTAGAAGATTCGCATCGTAACCAGGGCGATGAAGCGGAGGAGAAAATCCGGCAGAACCCGAAACGAGATCAGGGTCAACACCATGGTCATGGCACCGATGATGCTGAAACCCTGGGCAGCTGAAAGCCCCATCGGCCCGCTGAAGAGATAGGTCAGGCCCGATGCCCCGAGAACGCCGACCCAGTTGACGAAACTGGAGGCAGCCAGCACTTCCCCCAGCTTTGACGGTTCGGCGCGGAACTGGATGAATGTCTGCAGCGGCAGGCTGAAGAGGCCCGCTGCCACGCCGAACAGCACGATGATGGCAATGCAGGTATAGATCTCGGCAGGAGCGGCATGGAGCATGATCGGCGCTATGGTGAGGCCGAGGGCTCCGATCGGGACAATGCCGAACTCCACGTCGCGGCCGGAAAGCCTTGCCGCCAGGAGTGAACCACCGCCGATGCCGAGGGCTGCGGCAAGGAACAGATACCCCGACTGTGCCTCGGAGAGGCCGAGATGCTGCATGCCGTAGCCGATCAGGTTCAGCTGGGCGAAAGCACCGACAAACATGAACCAGGCAAGGCCGATCACCGCCAGCATCAGGTGCCCGTCGTGGCGGATGGAAAGGATGGTGCGGAGTATCTCGGTCGGAAAAAGGGCGATCTTTCGCCCTTGATCCGCGGTTTCGGTCCGGGGCAAGCCCCGGGCGCTCCAGAGCCCGGCCAGGGCGATGCAGAGGCAGGCCACGGCTGCCGGAGCGAAACGGCCGGTCAGCGCCTGGGTCAGGAACGATGCCAGGGCCGTGCCGAAGATGATGGCCAGGTAGGTGAACGACTCGATCAGGCCGTTGGCGCGGGAGAGCTGATCGCGGGCGGCCAGCTCCGGGATGACGCCGTATTTGGCCGGCGCGAAAAAGGCGCTGTGCGTCCCCATCATGAATACGATCAGGTAGAGACCGTTGTGCCAGCCAAAGGCAAAGGCAGCGACCGCGGCAGAGGTCACACCGACTTCCACTACCTTGACCGATACGATGACCCGCGACTTGCTGAGCCGGTCGGCCAGGCAGCCGGCAGGCGCGGAAAAGAGGAGGAACGGCAGGACAAAGGCGGCTCCCACCATGGCGGTTATCACTCCGGCATTCGCTGCCCCCTGACTGGAAATCAGGAAGAAGATGATCAGGAGCTTGAGGACATTATCGTTCATCGCCCCCAGGAACTGGGTCGCGTTCAGGCGACCGAAGGCGCGGGGGAGGCTGGCGTTTCCGTTTCTGTTTGTATCACCGGTCGATTGCATATGATCTACCCCTTGGGAAAACGAATCAGTCGTGCATTGTTGGCCAGCATCGCTTCTGTTACCCCCAGCGCCCGTTTCAGTTCCACGTCCCGATCCCAGGGGTTTGCAATGACGGCGATGCGCCTCAATTCGTGCAGCGGGATGCGGTATATCTGCCACCAGGGGGAGGTGATGAAGCTGTTGATGATCGGCATGTCGCTGCCGTACAGCAAACGGTCATGGATTTCGGTCTGCCGCAGGACCCTGGGCAGATGTCCCAGTCGGTTGACCTGGGTAAGGCTCGAAAAATCGGCATAGAGGTTCGGATACTCCGCAAAGAGCGGCAACAGGCGCTCCAGGTTGGCCTGCCCGCCATTCCGGCCGTTGCTGGCGCAGTGAGCGGCAATGACGGTCACGCCTTCATCCAGGGCGCATCGCAGCCGCAACGGATCGGCCAGGGTGTTGTCGACACGGGTAAAGGACTCCTCGCTGCCGGTATGGGTCAACAGCGGCAGCTTCAGCTCCTGCAAACGGCGATAAAACGGTTTCAGACGACTCTCGCCAGGGTCGATGCCCTGAATGGAGGGAAGCCATTTCACCAGCACGGCCCCATCCGCTGCGGCACGGTCAAGCCGCTCCAGGGCATCCCGCCGATGGGGGTTGATGCTGGCGCCAAAGAGCAGATTCGGATAGTTGCGACATTGCTGCCCCAGAAAATCGTTCGGGATATATATCTCCGTTGCCGGCTCGTCCAGCTCCCCCCGACCATCCACAACACCATCCATGGCCAGCACCACCGCGGCCGCAACCTGGCGCGATTCGGCCAGGCGATGTGACAGCCTTTCCAGGATCAATGCGTCACCGTGCTGGATCAATTCAGGTTCGGAAACACCGAATGTTCTAAGGAAAAAGTGGAAGCGGATATTGCGGCGCATGGAGCGGGAGACGAAACAGCCGCTGGAACCGGCGCCGATGCCTGCTGTGTGGCAGTGGATGTCGATGAGGGGATTGGATGTCAGCATGATACGCTCCGCAGGTTATGGTCTGTCCACGTTTTGCAGGCTTGTTTTTCAGGGAACGTGCCAGCGTGCGATTATTCACGTATCGGCTTGGATATTGGCTGGTTAAGGCAAATTACGGACTGACTGGATCCAGCCCCATTGACATATTATGTCAATACACTATACATATTATGTATGAGACAGACATTGGAACTGACATCCGCAGAGCGGGAGTTTTTCAAGCTCGTAGCCCAGGCCGCCTTTGCCAACCCCTTCAGCAAGGCCCGTATCGAACTGGACCGGAAGCTGGCCGGAACCGAGGCAGACATGCCGTGGGATGACCTGGTCGAAGTGGCCATTACCCGCATCGTCGAACGCCTGGCCCAGCTCAGGGCAACAGGACGGGACGACCTGCAACGGTATGGCGCAGACGACCGGGATTTGCTGAGTACCGCTTTTCTCTTCGAAATTTACCACCACTATCGCCAGGCATTCGACGACTTCATCCTCAAGCAACTGTCCGCCGGCGATGCCCCTCTCCCCGTCCCCTTTGCACAAGAGCTGTTGCACGCCCTGTCATCCATCGGACTTGACGAAAGCGGCTGCCACCGCTACCTAGGAATCTTCTACCAGATACGGCGGGCCTTCTACTTCATCGAGACGGCCCTGACCGGCCTTTCCCCTTCCATGCATGGCCTCCGCCTGCAGCTCTGGAACAACATCTTCACCTGCAACATCAACTGGTATGAGCAGCACCTCTGGAACCGGATGGAGGATTTCTCAACCCTGCTGCTGGGCGAGACCGGCACCGGCAAGGGGGCCGCGGCTGCAGCCATCGGCCGTTCCGGGTTCATCCCCTTTGACGGCCGCACCGGCCGTTTCAGCGAGAGCTTCACCCGCAACTTCATTGCCCTCAACCTTTCCCAATATCCGGAATCGCTGCTGGAATCGGAGCTGTTCGGCCATAAAAAAGGCGCCTTCACCGGCGCGATCGAGAACCACGAAGGGATATTCAGCCGCTGTACCCCCCATGGCTCCATCTTTTTGGATGAAATCGGCGATGTTTCCGTGCAGGTGCAGATCAAACTGCTGCAGGTGATCCAGGAACGGACCTTCATCCCGGTGGGAAGCCACGAACGCCAGCGGTTCAAGGGAAGGGTCATCGCCGCAACCAACCGGCCTCTCGATGACCTGCGCCGCAATGGCCAGTTCCGCGATGACTTCTACTATCGGCTCTGCTCGGACATCATCGTTGTCCCGCCCCTCAGACAGCGCATCCAGGAAGAGCCACGCGAGCTGGAAGCCCTGATTGGCAGCATCCTGAAACGGCTGATTGGCGAGGCGGCCGTTCCCCATGCCCGCTTGGTGCGGGAGGTCCTCAACCGCGACCTGGGCCAGCACTACCCCTGGCCGGGCAACGTGCGCGAGTTGGAACAGGCCGTGCGCCGCATCATCATTACCCTCCACTATCGCGGAGACATGGCTGCTTCGGCTCCGAGCGAACCGTGCGAGCGGTTGCTTGCCGGCATCGAAGCCGGTACCCTGGATGCCCAGCAGTTGATGGCCGAATATTGCGGCCTGCTCCATAAACGCCTGGGAACCTACGAGGAAGTGGCGAGAAAAACCGGGCTCGACCGGCGGACAGTCAAGAAGTACGTGTTGCTGGTCAGCGAAAAGGGAGCTGCATGAAGGCAATACCGGCCGACAAACGCCTGGACGACTCAACGAAGGATGCTCTCTGCCTTCCCTCCCTTAGCAGTGCCAAACCGATGCAGGTCCTGCAGGTAAGTTCTCCCGAACATGGTAAAATGTCACTACAACCCGCCAGGTAAAGGAGTCTATGGCCATGCATACCCGCTATGCCTTTGGAAAAACCGTGCAATCCTCTTTCTACGAGACAGAAGCGAAGGTCCGGGAAGAACTGCTCAAGGAAGGTTTTGGCATCCTTACGGAAATCGACGTGCGACAAAAGTTCAAGGAAAAGTTGGGCAGAGATTTCCGTAACTACATCATACTCGGCGCCTGCAACCCGGCCCTTGCGTGGGAAGCAATCAGCCGGGAACCCAATATCGGCACCTTGCTCCCCTGCAACGTGGTTGTGTATGATGACAGTGACGGCAAAACGGTTGTCATGGTCATGGACCCCGTGGCAGCGCTCTCCATGATCGATAACCCTGAAATAGCGGAGCTTGCGCAAAAGGTGAAACAGAAGATGGAACGGGTATTGTCAGCACTATGAAACCGCAATGCTGAAAAAAATCCTGCTCCTTTGCGGACTCTGCATTACGCTGGTCCTCCTCTGGTTTGCCATAAGCAACTATCGGGCGGCTTTTCCCATTGCCGAGGAGAACCTCCGTGGTATGGCCCTGTCAATCACGGCAGCAGTGGAAAATATTGCCGCTCACGATCCATCCCTTCATTTACTCGACACCTTGCACCCCAAAGACCTCGCGTTTCTGGCCATAGTCGACCAGAGCGGGATCTTTCGCTTCCATACCAATGCCGACCTGATCGGATCGCGAGAAAGTGATTCCCGCTCCCGTGCGGTGCTGCTCAAAGGAGAAGCGATCGAGCGCCGGGTTACGCTGGGGACTGGCGAAAAGGCCTATGAATTTATCTCTCCGTTGCATATAGCCGGCAAGCCTCTGATTTTGCGACTCACCCTGCACACCTATCGAGCCGATGCGGTTATCCGTCAGGCAGAACTGAACATGTTCATCCTTTTGTCGCTGCTGCTGGCAGGATGGGTCTTGTCGGCCCTCATCTATCGCTACGCCGTGCGTGAGGAGATGCACCATCTGGCCATGGCGAGGCAGGAAAGTCTGGCCCGTCTCGGTGAGATGGGGGCCATGCTTGCCCACGAGATCAGAAATCCTCTGGGCGGCATCAAGGGATTCGCCCAGGTCATCGAGAAGAGACCGACAGATGAGCGCAACAGGGGCTTTGCACAGCGGATAGTCGCAGAAACCCTCCGCTTGGAAGCCCTGGTAAACAACCTCCTCGCCTACTCCCGGACAGACCGTTTGGCACCGACGGTGTTGCGCCTTGACGAGCTGATCGCGCATACGGTCTCCCTCATCCGCCCTGAAGCTGAAGAACAGCAGATCGCGATTTTCAGCGATTGTCCAGAAGGATTGCAGATCCAGGGCGACCGCGACCGGCTTGGCCAGGTCCTGCTCAATCTTGCGAAAAATGCCATTCAGGCTATGCCGGAGGGGGGGAGTCTGAATCTGGTGGCTGCAGCATCGGCCATGGCTGTCACCATTGCCGTGAGCGACTCCGGGCAGGGGATCGAGGCGGATATAATGGACAGGATATTTGAGCCGTTCTTCACCACCAGGTCCAAGGGAACCGGCCTGGGGTTGGCTCTCTGTAAAAAGATCGTGGAAGAACACAGCGGCACGATCGGCGTGAAGAGCGTTACAGGGCAAGGCACCACGATCTCCATAACCCTTCCCGCACGATTGCCGTAATGACCAAAATGCCGGAGTTTCGAGATGACGGGACGCATTCTGATTGTTGAGGACGATGAGACCTTCCGCAGCTTCGTGCAGACGATCCTGGAGGATGAGGGGTATGAGGTCTCCATTGCCTGCGATGGCCGTGAAGGATCACAAAAGCTCGCCAAAGAGGGTTATGACCTTGTCATCTCTGACCTCAAAATGCCTGGCAAGAGTGGGCTTGAGCTGTTCCGTGAAACCAGGCAGGACCCCGGTCCGCCGCAGTTCATTCTGCTGACTGCCTACGGAACGGTAGATGAAGCGGTTGCAGCCATGAAAGAAGGAGTAGTCGATTTCCTCACCAAACCTCTTTCGGCACCGGAAGCGCTACTCACCCTTGTCAAACGGATAATCGAAAGCCAGGAGCGAAACCGGGAGCTCCTCGCCTTGAAGGCATCGGAAACCGTAGGGCTCCCGCCCGAAGAGCTGATCTTTGCCGGGCAGGCTATGCAGAAAGTCCGCAAACTGGTGCTCGATGTGGCCGGTACTACTGCCAATGTGCTTATCTACGGCGAAAGCGGCACTGGCAAGGAGCTGATAGCCCGGATCATTCACCTCCTGAGCCCTCGAAGCAAAGCCAGCTTTGTCCCGCTGAACTGTGCCGCCATCCCGGAGAACCTGCTGGAAAGCGAGCTGTTTGGCCATGAAAAGGGAGCATTCACCGGGGCGATCCAGGCACGTCAGGGAAAGTTCGAACTGGCCAGGGGTGGGACCATCTTTCTGGATGAAATCGGGGAAATGCCCCTGCCGCTGCAGGCAAAGCTGCTGCGCGTCCTTCAGGAACGGGCTTTCGAACGCGTTGGCGGCAACAAGGAGATAAAGGCCGATGTGCGGGTCATTGCCGCCACGAACCGCAACCTGCAGCTTGAAGTAGCAGAGCGGCGGTTTCGCGAAGACCTCTACTACCGGCTGAATGTCTTTCCGCTTCAACTCCCACCCCTCAGGGAACGTAGCGATGCGATCCCCCTGCTGGCAGATTATTTTCTCGAACGTTTCAGCCTGCAGATCGGCAAGAAGCTGAAAGGTGCTGAAGCCGGAGTATTCGATGCTATGGCCCGGTATGCCTGGCCGGGCAATGTCCGCGAGCTCCAGAATATCATGGAACGGGCAGTTATCCTGGCGCAGGGGGTTGTCAGGTGTGCAAATCTGCCAGATGCCCTCGTGCATGCGACTCTGCCGGCCAGCATGGACAGCAGGGAGGCACTGAAATCGACGGAGCGGGAGCTGATAATCAGGGCACTGGAAAAACACCGGGGCAATCGCCGCCTGACCGCAGAAGAGCTGGGCATTTCTCGCCGGACGCTCCAGTACAAGCTGAAGGAATTCGGCTTGCTCGACAATCCGGAATGAAGCGCAAAACGCTGCACTCAAGTGCAAAGGCTTGCACCTGTTTACCGGAAGCACTATACTCACCCGAAATCGGCACTGCAATAATTCAAGCAACTTACATAATATATCGATAATGGCATGATTGATGGAATATCCCCTGTCAGAAACTACATTTCTCCTCGGGAGGTATTCACAGATGAAAAGAACCACAACCATTTCCACGGTGGCAATTGTAGCTGCCCTCGCATTCGCTGCCCAGGCATTTGCTTTCGGTGGCGGCATGGGTGGCGGCCGCACAGGCGGGAGCATGGCCGGCACCCATCAGATGTCTGCCACCATGCATCAGGGAGCGGGACAGGGAAACATGCTGCAGAACGGTTCCCAGGATGGTACCGGGCCGCAGCACAAATCGATGAATGGCGCTGGTCCACAGACAAGAATGCAGAACGGCGCGGGCAATGGAACCGGCGCGCAGCATGAACACAGGAATGGAACCGGGACCGGCAATGGCATGACCGTTACGCAGTGAACCGCTGCCACGGCCACCATGTAACATCAGACAGGAGCATTTCAGCATGAACAAGGGCCGCTTTTCCCCCATCATACCCCTGGCAGTCTTCTTGAATTGTCTGTTTGCCGCAACCGCTTTCGCCGGTTTCGGCTTCGGGAGTGATGATGTGGGGAAGAGCGGCCTTGATTTCAACAGGGGATACGATATCAACACGGTGACGACCGTTTCGGGCCGGGTTGTCTCTGCCCCTCGAACCAATGGAAACGAACACGTATTCGTTGAAGTCAGGACCGATGGCGAAATCATCAGCCTCAGTCTCGGCCCGAAATATTCCTGGGTAAAAAAGGAATTCCCGCTTCATCCCAACGACGAGATTGCTGCCAGGGGCTCCAAAGCCCAGGGGGAAGACGGAAAATCCTATCTGATGGTGCAGAAACTGACGAACCTGACAACCGGCGCCCGGATGGTAGTGCGAAACGAGCGCGGTGAACCTGGTTGGTCGGCACGGACTGCTGGCAGCATGATGTCAAATGGCCCACGGGGCGGCATGATGTGGGGCGGTGGCATGATGAGACACTGAGGCCGATCCGCCGGGCAGAACCGGTGACGTTCAAGGAGTTAACAGTGAAACGATGTTGGGAATCCGGAAGACTTTTTATTCTTTTTGCGATCATGATCGCCAGTTTCATCCCGGCATGGGCGTATGCCGACGGACCGGACTATTCCGTCGGCCTCGGATTCGAATTCGCCTCGGGCGACTACGGAACCGGCATAAAGACGGACTCGATTTACATGCCGTTCACCCTGGCTGTCATGCCGACTGAACGGCTCGATTTCTCCCTTGAGATCCCGTTTATCTACCAAAGCACAAGCGCAGTGGTGGCGGGCCAGTATATGGGGATGCAGCAGGGGCAAACCACGGGCACGCAGTCGGTTATGGCGGCAATGAGCGGGTCGGGGCCACGGACCTCCGCATCGTCGGGAACTGTCAGCAATTCCCAGAGCGGGCTTGGCGACATGAAACTCTCGGCAGGGTATCTCCTCTATTCCGAAGAAGAATTCGTACCGGCAATTCGGCCGAACTTTTACGTGAAACTCCCCACTGCCGACAAGAACAAATACCTCGGGACAGGAGCTTTTGACGAGGGAATTGCCGTGGAACTCACCAAATGGTTCGGCGACTGGTTTGCCGATGGCGAGCTGGGGTATGCCTTCCAGGGAAAATCAACGGTGCTGCCGGTCAAGGATTATCTCTATTACTACGCCGGGGGCGGTTACCAGCTGAGCGAAAAATTGCAGCCCATGCTGTTGCTCAAGGGGAGTACAGCCACCGTCGAAGGGGCATCGGCCCTCCTGGAAGCACGGCTGAAGGTCAAATACCAGTTGACCAAACATACCGGCATCGATGGATATCTGGCCAAGGGGATCGAAAAAGCCAGCCCCGATTATGGGATGGGGCTCGCAGTTTCCTACGATTTCTAGCTTCGCCGGCAAAGGCACCCTGTGATGATGAAAACCGCAGAAGCAAAAGGCCGTCTTTCCAATGAGAGACGGCCTTTTCGTCTGTTGCTTCCTGAATGCTCGGGTATTCTTCCGCATTACAACCCGTGTCTTACAGGATAATGCTCGATATCAGGTAAGCAGTCACGGTTGATACCCCAACCCCGATGAGACCGGGGATCATGAAGCTGTGGTTGAGGAGATACTTGCCGATGCGGGTGGTGCCGGTGCGGTCGAAGTTGATGGCGGCCAGGTCGCTGGGATAGAAGGCAAAGAAGAAGTAGGCGTAGCTGGCCGGAATGAGGCCGAGCAGCAGGGTGATCGGAAGCCCCAGGGCCACGCCCAGCGGCAGGGTGATGGCAAGGGTCGCGGCCTGGCTCTTGACGAATGCGGAGATGCAGAAGGTGGCAATGGCAAAGGTCCAGGGGGCGAGTTTCACCATGGCGCCGATGTTGTCCACCAGGAACTTCTTGTTGGCGGTGATGAAGGTATCGCTCATCCAGGCAATGCCGAAGATGGAGACGACCGCGATCATCCCGGAGATGAAGACGCTGGAATGGGCGATCTCCTTGGCCTTGACGTCGCCAGCGAACATGATGAAGGCTCCGTAGGCCAGCATGACGAACTGGACAACCGTGGTCATCGGGATCGGCTTCTTCCCGCTGGAAAGCGGCAGCAGCTCGGGAACGACGGCAAAGAGGATGATTGTGGCGACGCCGGCAAAGAAGAGCGCAACGGAAAGCTTCGCGGTACCGGATATCTTCTTGTCCAGGGTGGTGACGTCGGTGTCGAGGGCCTTGCGGAACTCGGAATCGGCCAGGCGGGACTGGAACTCGGAGTCCTTGTCCAGGTCCTTGCCGCGGTTGAAACTCCAGGCCGCCGCAGCCATCACGCCGACGATTCCGGCCGGCATGGTGATGGAGATGATGTCGATCAGGGTAACCGGATGGCCGGAACTTGCGGCAAAGCCGAGGAAGAAGGTGACGGCGGCCGCCACCGGGCTGGCTGTGATCCCCATCTGGGAGGCGACGCTGGCAATGGCCATCGGTCGCTCGGGACGTGTTCCGGTCTTGATCGCCACGTCGGCGATGACCGGCAGCAGGGCGTAGACGGCGTGGCCGGTGCCGACGCAGACCGTCAGGAAGAAGGTGGAGAGCGGCGCCAGGATAGTCACATACTTGGGATGGGCGCGCAGCATCTTCTCAGTCAGCTGCACCAGGTAGTCGAGGCCGCCGGCCACCTGCAGCGTGGCCGAGGCGGTCACCACCGCCAGGATGATCAGCATGACGGCAATGGGGGGTTCGGCGGGAGCGCTGCGGAAGACGAGCGTGAGAAGCGCCACGCCGAGGCCGCCGATCAGGCCGAGGGCTACCCCGCCGCGACGGATGCCGAGCAGGACGGCACCGAGGACAAGCACGAATTGGATCCAGAACATTGCCATGAGACACCTCCATATCTGGGACAGGTTTGAATGAGCCGGAAGGCCCTCTTTCGTATCTATCCCACTAAAAGCATGGAGAATGCCACGACCACCATATTGCATATATAGCTGATATTGCTACACAATACCCTTTCAAACTTCATCCGTACTGACACAACCCCTATAACGCAAGGTTATGGCCCGCCGGGCAATCCGGCCACAAATTGCAATGATTGCGCCATGTTGCAACGTTGACAACCGGAGGTTATGGTTATAACGGGAGGTTATACCGGTTCAGCCACGTCGCATCTTCAGCCGTTTGTTCAGGGCCGGCTGGGATATGCCGAGGAGCCGCGCCGCCATGGTCTGATTGCCGTTGGCCCGGTGCATGGCTTCGGCAACGAGCAGGCCGGCCGCCTCACTGAAGGTGGGGAGATCGACAAAACCGGCAAAGGGGTTGCGGCCGGGAGGGGCAGCCTCTTCACGCGCCGTCCGGAGTTGGCCGATGGTCTTGAGGAACGACTCCATGGAGAGCATCCGGTCACGGTGCAGGCTCACGGCATCGAAGACCATTGCCTTGAGTTCGCGGACGTTGCCGGGGAAGCCGTAGGTGGCGAGAACCTGGGACAGTTCACGGGGCGGCGTCGGTTTCTTTTTACCCAGGGTTCGGGCCGCCTCTTCCAGGAAATGATCCAGCAGCAAGGGAATGTCGCCGGGCCGCTCCCTGAGCGGCGGCAGGTGCACCTGATGGGTACGGAGGCGATAGAAGAGATCGCGGCGGAACGTTCCAGCTGCCTCCTTTTCCGCCAGGTTCTGGTGCGTGGCAACGATGATGCGGGCCTTGAGCCGCTTCGGCTGGTCGCACCCCAGCGGGAAGAACTCCCCCTCCTGGAGCAGCCGCAGAAGCTTTACCTGTGAGGCAATGCTCAGATCACCGATCTCGTCGAGAAAGAGCGTCCCGTCCGCTGCCTCCTCGACCATGCCGCGCCGGAGCTGCTCGGCACCCGTGAAGGCCCCCCGGACGTGACCGAAGAGCGTGTCGGCAAAGACCGTATCGTCAAGGCCGGCCACGTTGACCGTCACCAGCTTCCCCCGGCAACCGCTCAGGCGGTGGGCGGCCTGCGCGACGAGCTCCTTGCCAACGCCGCTTTCCCCGGTGATCAGGAGCGGCTGAGGGCTCCTGGCGACCGCCTCCACATAGGCAAAGACCTTCAGCATTGCCCGATCGCCGGTGACGATAGCGGCAAACGCCTCCGGATGACGTAACTCGCCTGAGGCGAGGCGGGTCGACATCTCCAGGTAATCGCGCTGCATCTCCTTCATCCGTACGGCCCGCAGCACCCCCCCGACGATCCGGTCCTCCTCGTCGGTCTTGATGAAGTAATCGAAGGCTCCGAGCTTCATGCAGCGGACCGCTGTCTCCAGTTGATTGAGCCCGCTGATGACGATGGTGGTGACGTCAGGGTGCTGCTCGCCGATCTGCGAGAGGAGTTCCTCCCCCGACAGATGGGGCATGGTGAGATCGAGCAGGACCAGGGCGATCTCACCGCCGGCAAGGAGTCCCATGACCTCCCGGCTGTCCTGGCAGGTGGCGATGTTGGTCAGCCCCGCGCAGCTCCGCAGGGTAAGGGAAAGGGATTTCAGCCAGGCCGGCTCGTCGTCGACCAGGAGTATGCCGAAGGCGGGATAGGTGTGCTGGTTCACGTCTCCTCCTCATTAGTTTCTCATCCGGAGTTTCCGGATGGGAACTCATTGACAACGGGGATGGCAAGGGTAACGGTGGTCCCGGCACCGGGGGTCGACTCGAACCAGAGATCGCCGCCATGTTCCTTGACGATGCCGTCGGAAACGGAAAGGCCGAGACCGGTCCCCCCGCTCTCCCGCTTGGTGGTGAAAAAGGGGTCGGTCAGCCGCGACAGGTTTTCCCGGGAGATCCCCACCCCCTCGTCGCGCACCGTCAGGACGGCGCTTTCGGTGGCGCGGTTGTACCGGGTGCCGATGAAAACACCCCGCTCCGCATCCGGCAGGGCCTGGCAGGCGTTGAGGACCAGGTTTATCACCACCTGCTCGATCCGTTGGCCATTGCCCAGAACCGGCGGAATCCCGTCGGCGTAATCGACGTGCAGGCGGTTCGTCGCCTTGCGAACCGTCGGCTCCACGAGCCGCAGTGCCGTCCGGACAACCGTATTCAGATCGATGAGGGCCTTGTCGGCCGCGTCGTCCCGTCGGGCAAAATCCTTCAGGTCGTTGACGATCCGCTTGATTCGCTTCGCCCCTTCCTGCATCTCGTCCAGTATCCGCGGAATCTCCTGGCGCATCTCGGAATACGGAAGCCCGCCGAGGTTGAAATCACCCTGCGCGGCGAACTGCTCTTCGAGGATGCGCTCCGTATCGCCGTGGGCTCGCTTGAGGATCGGGACGTCAAGGAGGATCAGGCCGGTCGGGTTGTTGATCTCGTGGGCGACCCCCGAGACCAGGACCCCCAGGGCGGCCAGCTTGTCGGCCTGGACGAGCTGCTGCTGGTTCCGGCGCAGCTCCTCTTCGGCATGCCTCCGTTCGGCGATCTCCCTAGTCAGGTCAGCGGTGCGCAGGGCAACCTGGCGGTGGAGCGTGCGCGACCAGAGGGCGAATCCCCCCAGCAGCACCACCAGGGGGATAACCACCACTGCCCCGTACCGGGCAAGGGTCCGCAGATCCACCTGTGCCGGCTCCAGCACGCCGAGCCACTTGTTATAGATCAGCTCATACTGGCCGGTCTTCCTCAGGATAGCGAGCCCTTCATTGAACCGGGAAAGCAGCTCCACGTTCCCTTTCTTGACGGCATAGCCGTAGCGGTGGGTGGCCACGTTTCGCACGACGGGAACCAGGTTGGAGAGCTTCAGCTCGCGGATCATGTACATCCCCGGCACAATGGCGACAATGGCGAAATCGGTCTCTCCCGCCGCCACGAGGCGCAGGGCATCGGCCGGGGTCGGCGTGAGCCGGAGGGTGCCGGTAAAACCTTCCCGCACCAGCATGTCGTGCATGATCCCCCCCCGATGGACGGCAACCGATTTCCCTGCCAGTTCCGCGAGAGAATGCACCGTGGGGGAGTCGCGACGGGCGAATACGGCGTGGTTGACCATGGCGTGGGGCAGGGAAAACTCCACTTCCCTGGCGCGATCTGCCGAGAAGGACATCCCCTGCAGTACATCGACCCGACCGCTCTGCAGGGCTGAACGCATCTCCGACCAGCCACCGAGCCTGAACTCGACCTTCATCCCCATGACCTCGGCAATGGCCCTGGTCAGCTCGACGTTGAAACCTGCCGGTTTACCGTTTGCGTCGATATACTCGTAGGGGGGGTAATCGCGGTCGCCACCGACGACAATGGTCCGGTCGGCGATAGGGACGGCCTGAACGTTTGCGCCTGCGGCAGTGGGACAGGAAACGGCACTGAACAGCAGCAGAACGGCGAGGGAAAGCACCCCGGCCCACAGGCGATTCATCGGCTGCCGGTGCGTTTTGATGGGTTGAACTGGCACGGTGACTTCCCTGATGCGGAATTGACGACCCGATACAAGCATATCCTATTTTGCCGCCCCCGCCATCCTGTGGATACTGAAGCAGGCACTGCAAACCACCAGGAATGCGTTGTCCCATTCTCCCGGCAGGGCCGAGCGCCGCCCGGATCGACACGGCTTGACAAACCGATAACCGGTGGTAACTTTTCTTCACGGCGTCCTCACGATTGCAGCAGGTGCAGCAATGTCGCAGATGATGCTCAAGCAGCACAACGTCAGTAATGATGTACCGCACATTGTCGTCTAACAACAGATACCAACTGGGGACGCCAAACACGAAGAGCCGTTACCGTTACAGGTAGCGGCTCTTTCGCATTCCGGACCACCCCCGACCATTGCCGGCCCCAATTTCTGCAAGCAAGTTCTCCGCGCACAACATCAATCCGACGTGCATTCCCCCCACACAGAAGCGTTCCGCATTGCATAGAGAAAAATATATGTTATAGTTTTGCCTAGTTATTGGAGCGTCGCTATGAAAACGGTCGCGTATCTTGTCACCTTCCTGGCAGTCCTGACACTGCTTCCCGGCAATGGCGCCGCAGATTCCCATGACTCGCAGGGAAACAGGGATTCTTCGTCCTATACCCTTGCGGTTGTACCGTTTTACAGCCCGGAGAAGATGTGGCTGCTCTATTCGCCAGTGGTCGATTATCTCAGAAAGAGCACCGGCCAACCATGGGAACTCAAGCTCTACCATAACCACGACGAATTCATCGATGCCATATGCGATGGCAGGGTAACCGCTGCCCTGGCCGGCCCGGTCCCGCTCAGCAGGGCCTACCACAGGTGCGGTGCTCGGCCCTTTCTCGTTGCCCTGGACAAACATGGCAAACCCTCGTATCGCTCCGTCATCCTGACCACTGATCCGGCGATCACCACCCTGACCGGACTCAAGGGGAAGAAGATCGGTTTCTTCAGGGGGTCGACCGCTGCGCATATCGTTCCCGCCAAGATGCTGATCGACGCCGGGCTTTCGCTCTCCGCCATTCAGCCCGTATTCCTGGATAGTCAGGACCGGCTCATATCGGCGCTCCTGGGCGGAGAGATAGCCGCGGCAGGCGTCAAGGAAGCCCTCTATCAGAAATTCCGCAAAGAAGACCTGCATGTCATTGCAACCTCGGACAAACTGCCGAATTTTGCCCTCTGCGCCAGCCCCACGGTATCGTCGAAATCCCGTGAACGCCTGATGACAGCGCTTCTCAGCCTCAAACCCACTACGCAGAGACATGATGCGGAGATCGTGAAAAACTGGGACGACGAGGTCAAAAACGGCTTTATCGTCCCTGACAATGAATTCCTGCCGCTCGCGCTCACGTTGTACACCTATTTCAGGGAAGTAACGAATGACCGTCGATAAGAAGAGTATCCGCTACAAGCTCATCGTCCCCAGCCTGATCATCGTCGTCGCGGTCTTTGTTGCCCTGCTGGTTCTCATCTTCGGGATATCGAAAACGGTGCAGGACGACTATTCACGCTTCACCATCAGTGCCGCCAGCAACGAAGTCAAGAAGGTCCTCTCCACGGCAGCGAACGAGTTAACAACGGCCCATCTGCTGGGAAACTCGGTGGTCACCGAGGCAAAGCAGAAGAGCGTAGAAGAGGCACTGGACCTGCTTTGGCAGCGCATCGGCCAAGACGGCATCATCGTCGGCCCAAATGGTGCCATCCTCTTTTCCACGCTCGGCTCAGACCCGGCCAGGGGGCTGGTCAATGGAGGAGCCTCCGGCTACTACTCCATCCGGCTCCCCCAAGGCACGTACCATTGCTACGCCGAAACCTTCCCGCTCTGGGACTGGCGGGTCATAACCCTGCATCGCCAGACCCAATCGCTGTTTGCCCGCAGCAAGGTCGGCATCATGCTGCCGCTCGTAGCCGTCGGCTCTCTTCTCATGGTTTTAGGGATCTTCCTGGTTCTGCGCCAGGTCGTCCATCAGCCGATATCGCGGATGGTTTCCGCCATCGACACCGGAGAAACCGTGGCACCGACCGGACTGACCGAATTCGATATCATCGGTAATGCCGTGAACGATTCCATCCGGCGTTTGCGGGAACAGACCGCTGCACTGGAAGCCGAACTCGTCGAACGGACCAGGATGGAAAACGCCCTGCGGGAGAGCGATGCGCACATCCGCATGCTGCTTGACAATACCGAGGAAGGAATCTTCGGCATAGACCTGAACGGAAACTGCACCTTCTGCAACCTATCCTGCCTTCGCATGCTGGGTTACGACGAAGAAAATGAGCTGTACGGCATCCACCTCCACGACCTGATCCACCACACCCACCCGGACGGCACCCCGTACCCCGGCCATGAATGCAAGGTCTATGAGGCATACCACCTGGGAAGGAAGGTGCATATCCAGAACGAGGTCCTCTGGCGCTCCGACGGCACCAGCTTCCCGGTAGAGTACTGGTCGCACCCGGTATTCGAGAACGGCAGGATCTCCGGCGCCGTGGTAACCTTTCTCGACATCAGCCAACGGAAACAGCTGGAAGACCAGTTGATACAGGCACAGAAGATGGAATCCATCGGCCGCCTGGCAGGGGGAGTTGCCCACGATTTCAATAACCTTCTGACACCGATCATCGGCTACACCGAATTCCTCAAACAGGATCTGGCAGATAACGGCAAGTCCCTGGCCATGGTCCAGCAGATCATGAAGGCTGCGCAGCGTTCCAAGGAACTCGTGCAGCAGCTTCTCAGTTTCAGCCGCAAGCAGATCCTGGAGATGAAGCTGATCGACATCAACCAGGTCATCAACTCCTTCCATGGCATCCTGCGGCGGGTCGTCAGGGAGAACATCGACCTGCGCCTCTATCTGACGCAGGAATCGTACGGCATCCGCGCAGACAGGAACCAGATCGAGCAGGTCATCATGAACCTGGTGGTCAACTCACAGGACGCCATTAGCGAAGGCGGGTCCATCACCATCGAAACGTCGCCGGTACTGCTCGATGACGAATATGCGACGCTGCATACGGATGTGACCCCCGGACGCTACCTGATGCTGGCCGTCACCGACAACGGCAGCGGCATGGACCCGGAGACGCGGCAGAGGATCTTCGAGCCGTTCTTCACCACGAAAGGGATCGGGAAGGGGACCGGCCTGGGGCTCGCCACCGTTTACGGCATTGTCAGGCAACACTCCGGCAACATCTGGGTCTACAGCGAACCGGGCAAAGGAACGACCTTCAAGATCTACTTTCCGATCGTCGATGCAGAGCTGCCGGTGGAGAAGCGCCCGTTGGCCGAGACCACGAACTTCACCTGCGAGCGCTGCTCGATCCTCGTTGTCGAAGACAATGAGATGGTCCGGACCCTGGTACATGAACTGCTGGACCGGCAGGGTTTCGAGGTGCTTTCTGCCGAGAGTCCGCACGAAGCGCTGCAATTGTGCAAGGGGCGCGACCTCGACCTGCTGATCGCCGATGTGGTGATGCCCGACATGACTGGTCCCGAACTGCACGCGAAACTGCTCGACTCCTACCCCGGCCTGAAGGTCCTGTACATGTCGGGCTATACCAACAACGTCATCGTGCACCAAGGGGTCCTTGACGAAGGGATACATTTCATCCAGAAACCGTTTGCCATCAGCTCGTTTGTCCAGAAGGTCCAGACACTGCTGACCCCCGCTGCTGACGGATAACCATCCACGCACCCTTTTCGGAGCCCCCTCGCAAGGGGCACCACAGCTAGCAGGACTGCCGGAAACCCGACATCACCCGCCAGGGCAAAATATCTGTTCTCATACCGGCGCTGATTGAGGCAGGCTGAAAAGGCGCCAGGAGATGCCGTATGGATGAGACAAAATCCATTCTGCCCGATACCCCTGAAAACCGAGCTCTGGCGGAGAATGTCCACCCAGAGGGCTGGGGCAATCCGGAGCCGTCCGGATGTTACAACCTGGTCATCATCGGCGCCGGGACTGCCGGGCTGGTCTGCGCCGCCGGAGCTGCCGGGCTGGGGGCCAAGGTGGCTCTCATCGAGCGGCACCTGATGGGGGGCGATTGCCTGAATGTCGGCTGCGTCCCTTCCAAGGGGGTCATTCGCGCGGCTCGGGCGGTCTTCGACGCACGCACCGCCCAACCGTTCGGGATCGACAACACCGAGGCGCTCGGCTTCGACTTCGGCAGGGCCATGGAGCGGATGCGCACCCTGCGTAGCAGTATCAGCCATCACGACTCAGCCCGGCGGTTTCGCGACGAGCTCGGGGTTGACGTCTACTTCGGCCAGGCAGCCTTCACGGCATCCGACTGCATTGCGGTGGGGAGCAGAAAGCTCTATTTCCACCGCGCTGCCATCTGCACCGGCACTAGGGCTGCCGTACCGCAGATCCCCGGACTCTCAGACGCCGGATTCCAGACCAATGAAACCATCTTTTCACTCACCGAGCTTCCTCCCAGGATGGCCGTCATCGGCGCTGGACCCATCGGCTGTGAACTTGCCCAGGCCTTTGCCAGATTCGGCTGCAGGATCACCCTGATCGAGCTTGGCCATCAGATCCTGGGAAGGGAAGACCGCGATGCAGCCGAGATCCTGAACGACGCCTTCATCCGAGAGGGGATTGCCCTGCAGCTCGGGGTGAAGATCCTCAGGGTCGAACAGCGCAATGGAGAGAAGGTCGTCGTCCTCCAGGACAACAGTGCAGCGGTCGAGGTGGCAGTGGATGAACTCCTGGTCGGCATCGGCCGGCTGCCCAACCTGGAAGGCCTCGACCTGGAAAGGGGAGGGATCGCCAGCACTGCGCAGGGGATAACGGTGGGTGATACGCTGCAGACCAGCAACCCGCGGGTCTATGCGGCAGGAGACGTCTGTTCTCCCTACAAGTTCACCCATACCGCCGACGCCATGGCCCGCATCCTCATTGCCAATGCCCTGTTCATGGGACAACAGCGGACATCCTCCCTGACCATCCCCTGGTGTACCTATACCGACCCGGAGATCGCCCACGTGGGGATGTACGAACACGATGCCAGAGAAAAGGGGATCGAGGTGACCACCCTGACCGTTCCCCTGACCGAGGTGGACCGGGCCGTCCTGGACGGCGACAGCCAGGGGTTTGCCAGGGTCCACCTGAAAAAAGGGACCGACACCATCCTCGGCGCCACCATCGTCGCCCGTCATGCCGGCGACATGATCAGCGAACTCTCCCTGGCAATCTCGGGGAAAATCGGCCTCAGGGCAATCGCCGCAACGATCCATCCCTATCCGACCCAGGCAGAGGTTATCAGGAAACTCGCCGACGCCTACAACCGGACCCGGCTCACCCCCTTCGTCAAAAAGGTGCTGTCCGGGTGGCTGCAGTGGCAGCGAAGCGGTTCGTGAAGCAGAAACAGACACCTCGCACACCGGAGAATACCATGACCTTCAAGGAAACACTGGCGCAGAACGGCATCGAACTGCTGCGGGACGTTACCACGACCCTGCAGGTGAACGTGGGGCTTACCTGTGACCTGGCATGCCGCCATTGTCACCAGGAAGCCGGTCCCACCCGGCACGAGATGATGAACCCCGAGACCGTGGCTGAGGTGATCGCCTGTGCCGGCCGGATCACGTTCGACACTCTGGATCTGACCGGCGGGGCGCCGGAACTGCTCCCCGACCTCCCGCACCTTGTTGCAGCAGTCGCGCCGCTGGCGAACAGGGTCATCGTCCGCACCAATCTCGTAGCCCTTGCCCGGACCGAGTTGCAACATCTGCCTGAGATCTACCGCGCAAACCGCGTCGCCATCGTGGCATCGCTGCCGGCAACCAACCAGCAGCAGACCGATGCGCTACGGGGGAGCGGAGTCTGGCAGAAAAGCATCGCCATGCTCAAGGTCCTGAACGGACTCGGCTACGGCAGGCAGGGCAGCGGCCTGACCCTCGACCTGGTCTCCAACCCGGCCGGGGCCTTCCTCCCCCCCGGCCAGGCAGAGGCAGAGCGGAGATTCCGACGCGACCTGGAGCAAAAGCACGGCATAACCTTCAACAGCCTGCTCACCCTGACCAATGTGCCCTTGGGGCGCTTCCGCACCTGGCTGGAGAGCTCTGGAAACCTGCAGGCCTACCTGGAGAAGCTGGAAGGCAGCTTCAACCCCGGCACGGTACCGGGGCTCATGTGCCGCTCCTTCATCTCGGTGGACTGGAACGGATTCCTCTACGACTGCGATTTCAACCTGGTCACCGGCCTGCACCATCGCGGTACGCGGATGCATATCTCCGAGCTCCGGGAACTGCCTGAACCGGGCATTCCCATCCCGGTCGGCGATTATTGTTTCGCCTGCACGGCCGGCGCCGGCTTCACCTGCGGAGGAAGCATCGCAGCATAGTGAACGGTCGATACTTGACAAACATTATTCCTATAGTCTTATTGTTTTATATTTTTTGGAAGGTTAGCAATCGGGGGCTTGTGGTCATATGCGACACAGGGCAAGGATCAGAGTATTCATAGGAGCGCAGTTCATTGCGATCCTGCTGCTCCAGAGCTATTTCCTGCTCCCCTTGTACCGGCACGCGTTCGTTTCCCAGGGGTTTGCCGTCAAGTGCCTCCATGACCACCAATTGTGCGGCTGTGCACCCAGCCGAATCGTCAACAAAACCTGCTGTTGTTTCCGCGATGCCCCGAGCTGCTGCAAACCGGAAAGCCACGATGACGACACGCACTCCACGGCGTCAAAACCGGGAGACCACCATAGCCTGAGCAGCATCCCCTGCGGTGGCTCTACCAACTTCTCGATTGCATCGCTGGATAAACTGGAATTCCTGCATACCGACCGCATCGCCCAGCCAGTCGCCTTCGAGCGGGCCACGCACCCTCTCGCTCCTGACCGTCGCTGGATCTCCCCTGCACCCGAACCACCCGACCCCCCGCCTCGTCTCGTTACGTCCGCCTGACATTCCTGTACCCGCAGCCTGTTCCCTCTCGGCAACCCGAAGGGAAACGAGCATCCGATTTCCCATGCAATAGAGGCAGAGGGAGACGTACATCCATACCCTGGAGAAGGGATTGGTTCATCCGCCACAAGGAGATCCCATGAAAAATAACATCTATGTGCTGACGATCTGCCTGCTGCCGGCAGTCATCGGCATTGTGCCCGCCAAGGCAGAAAACCTGTTGCTCGACGAGATTACCGTGCGGGGTGAAAAGGAATCCCCCCAGGAAGAGAGCTTGACCATCCGGGAAGTGCGGGAAACACCGGCTAAGGATATCGGCGAGGCCCTCAAGCAGGTTGAAGGGCTCTCCTTCGTCCGCAAGGGGGCCATCGCGAACGACGTGGTCCTGCGCGGTTTCCAGAAAGACAACATCAACGTCCTGGTGGACGGCGTCAGGTTGCACGGCGCCTGCCCATCGCGCATGGACCCCCCGTCGTTCCACTACGACTTTGCCGAGGTCGAGCAGATCCGCATCGTGAAAGGACCCTACGACATAGAAAACCCCGGCAGCATGGGAGGCATGGTGGATGTACAGACCAAAAAGGCGGGCAAGGGGTTCGGCAGCGACCTGAACCTCACCTACGGCTCGTACAACAGCCTCAACGCCTCCGGCACGGCATCCTACGGCACCGACCTCTACGACGGGCTGCTCGGCTACGCCTACAAGGGTTCCGATGTACCGAAGTCGGGGGACGGCAAGTTGATCACCGACATCTACCCCACCAGCAGCCCGAACCGCTATCGGCCGGACGCCATAGATTCCAAGGCCTACGAGATCAACACCGGCTGGGCAAAATTCGGCCTGAACCCAACCGCCAATGCACGGACCGAGTTCAGCTATTCCTATCAGGACGCCGATCATGTACTCTACCCCTACCTGAAGATGGATGCAGACTATGACCGGACCCATCGGTTGAACTGGACCTACCGGAAGGAAAAGGTTTCGCCGCTGGTCAAGGAGCTGAAGCTGCAAGCCTACTGGGACCGGGTCAGGCACCTGATGAACGATGCCTTGCGCGAGAGTTCACGACCGACGATGGTCATCACCCGGTCGTACTCCATGCAGACCGATGCCCGGACCAACGTGGTCGGGACAAAGATGAGCGGCTCCCTGGGGATCGGGCCGGGAACGCTGAAGACCGGCATCGACTACTACAACCGCAACTGGGACGCCCTCAACATGCGGGCCATGTACACCATGGCGCAGCCCTATACCGCACTGGGCATGATCCCCGATGTCTACACCAACAATTTCGGGATGTTCGGCGAATACGACCTGCCAATAAACGAGCAGTTCAGGGTGAAGGCCGGTCTGCGGGGAGACCTTACCTGGATCGAGACCGACAAGGCGAACACCCTGGTGGCCCGGGGAACCGATACGGACTTCAGCGAGATGAGCGCCAACCTGCAGCTGACCTATATCCCCGTCACCGGACTGGAGTTTTTTGTCGGCTTGGGACGGGGCACCAGGGTGCCCGACCCGGAAGAGCTCTACATCGATGTGCCGGCCACGGCCCCGCAAGTCACCTGGCGCGGCAATCCCAACCTCAAGGCGACCGTCAACCACCAGGCCGACCTGGGTGTCAAGTACGCAGTAGAGCGGTTCTACGTCAATGCCTCGGTGTTTTACAGCGACCTGCAGGATTACGTGAACTTCTACAGCGCCTCTACAACGCTCAAAAGTTACCAGAACATCGATGCCAGCATGTGGGGCGCGGAACTGGGAAGCCAGGTTTCCCTGCCGTACGATCTGTTCATCAGGGGGTCGCTCTCCTACACCGAGGGTGAAAACAAGGACGGCAACCGCCCCCTGTCCGAGATCCCCCCCCTGCGCGGGACCATGGCAGTTCGCTACGACAATGGCACCTGGTTCTTCGAGGTTGCCGAGAACCTGGCCAGGAGACAGGACAGGGTCGATTCCGGCCTCAATGAGCAGCAGACCGCCGGCTGGGCCACAACCGACCTGAAAGCCGGCGTTCAGTACAAGGCCCTGTCGGTCTACGGAGGGGTGAACAACCTGCTGGACAAGTACTATCTCAGCCACCTCTCCTACCTGCGCGACCCGTTTGCCAGCGGCGTCGGCGTCAAGGTCCCGGAAAACGGCAGAAATTTCTATCTGACCCTGGCTTACACATTCTGACACCGGCAGAGGTCCGGAAGCGGCACAACCGTTTCCGGACCTCTGCCGGAGGATAACCCCATGCTGCAGGAACCAGGCTCCTTTATCCCCGCCGACCCGCCCCGTCAGACGTTCCTGATGTTCGCGGTCGTTTCCCTCTGCCTGCACCTGGCAGGAGCGGAGCTGTTCACGTTCATGGAGGTAAAATCCATCCTGCGGCACCAGGCACAGATCATTACCATCGAACTCAGGGAACCAGAATCAACTCGGCCACAACCGGAACAACCGGCCGAAGAACCTTCCCCCCCCAGCAGCCGCAGGCTGCCCCCTCCCCTGCCACGACCCGTCATGAAGCCGCAAACGGTGCTGCCCTCAGTTACCCCCCCGCTCCCCCGTCCCGTGCCGCAGGTCCGGGAGAAGCAGGCCTTCATCCCGGCACCGGCAACACCCTCAACATCTGCAGCGCCGGCAGCGACCGCGCAACCTGCTCCCGCTGTCCGTCCGGTGGCGACCACGGCGCCCCTCCAGACCGCACGCCCCGAAACCCCGGCACAGCCCGCTGCCGCCCAAACGGCAACGGCCCGTACAGCATCGGCATCCGCTCATCTCAGGGCATCGGCGCATTCGGCTTATCTCGCCGTCATTCGCGGGATGATCGACCAGAGGAAAGAATACCCTCTCATGGCTCGCAAGGGGAGGATGGAGGGAACCGTCAGAGTGCGCTTCATCCTCGGCCGTGACGGAGGCATCAGGCGCACCGAGGTAGTGCAGTCCTCCGGCAGGGGGTTGCTGGACCGGGCCACCTTACAGACCATATCGCGGATTGAACGGTTCCCGCCGTTGCCTGCGGCAATCGAAGGCAACGAGCTCTCCATCGAGGTGCCGGTCAGCTACATGCTCGACAGCCGCTAGTCCGACATCCCCCTGCGCCGGCAACGATCAGCTGCCTGGCAACTTCGGGCCAAAACGAAAAAAGGCCATCTCCCGTGACGAAGATGGCCCTGCAGTTCTGCCCCGACCTGCTTCAGGCGAGGCTTCTGATCCGCGCCAGGCACGACGGCAGTTTGCGCGCCTTGTACCTCGGCTCATTGGTTGTCAGCACCGTATTGACCAACGTGTCGATCTTCCTCCGGTCCGTGCTGCTGATCAGCGAGAACCTGAAACCGGTCAGGTAATTTTCGCTGGCCGGGGCAGGATGGGAATAGATGGCCCGGGAAAATACCGGCACTACCCATTCCGACTCATCTGGCGAGAAGAATACCACAATGGCCATGGTATCGCTCTCCACCGGGAACGGCGTTTTCAGCTTGAATCCTCCCGCACTCAGCGACAGGTCGGCCGGCGCGTAGTCGCTCGTGCTTTTCTTGCCGTCATAAATGACCCGCATGGAACCGGAACCGTCCACCACCGAGCAATACATTGGGAGTTGCATCGAAATGCGCTGGTGCCGGCGTTTTTCCATGGCCGGCAACTGTTCCAGCACCTTGATCCAGATAAAGGGCCGTTCATCGTGACTGCTGATGAGGCCATTGAAGGCAAAGACGCTCTCGGCGGTCTCCGTCATCAGGGAAACCTGCGTGCCGGTGGGTATGTGATCCATCTTCGGATTGGTTGCGGCCGGAAAGACGATCTTCAGGTAGCAGTTGGAAACACTTGCCACAACGGCACCTTCGATCAGGGTATAGCCGCACGGCGCATTCACCGATACGGAGAGCTTTGTCCCGGTGGTAAAGACTGTCTCGAGGTCTTGCATACCGAACCCCTTCCGGAAGGCTGTGGTTACAGTACATATCGACAGATGCGTCAGTTACTTTATTGATTGGTGCGGATTTGTATCCAGTATTCCCTGCCATGCCCTTTTGTGGTAGTCTACGCGGACTTGGGGTGGGACGAACGCAGCCTCCTGACACCGCCAGAGAGGAGCATAACCCATTGAATGTACATGGTTCATCCAGTAGAGCCAACGGCGTGGGACTGGTCCTGGCCGCTGCCGTACTCTGGGGAACCACCGGCACCAGCCAGGCACTCGCACCGATCGGAGCCACTCCGGCATCGGTGGGAGCCTTGCGGCTGGCACTCGGCGGCTCTCTCCTCCTGGGCCTCACTCTGCTTCGCGGCGACTGGAAAGGGGGCCGCTCCTGGCCGTTGGTTCCCACTGCCGGGGCAGCTCTTTTCGTTGCCGCCTACCAGCTCTCCTTCTTTGCCGCAGTGGCGCGTACCGGCGTTGCCGTCGGCACCATGGTGGCAATCGGCAGCTCGCCGGTCATTGCCGGAATACTTGCCATCGTGCTGCGCAAGGGATTTCCCGGAACCCGCTGGCTCGTCGCCACCATCCTGGCGATCATCGGCTGCACTCTCCTCACCGGCGCGGGGGGAGAGGTCCGGGTCAACCTCACCGGCATCCTCCTCGCCCTCTGCGCCGGCGCATCCTATTCCCTCTACACCCTGGCGATCAAAGAGATCCTGCCGGACCGCCATCCCGATACGGTCATGGCGGCCGTCTTCTGCGGAGGCGCGCTGCTGCTCTCTCCGCTCCTGTTCGCTTCGCAGCTCTCCTGGCTCCTGGAACCGACAGGGCTCCTGGTGGCCCTGCATCTGGGCGCCATTGCCACTGCGCTCTCCTACTCCCTGTTCAGCCGGGGTCTTGCCACCATCCCGGTCGCCACCGCCGTCACCCTTTCCCTGGCCGAACCGCTGACCGCCAGTCTGTTGGGAATAACCGTGCTGGGCGAAAAGCTGACGTTGGGGGGCATATCGGGCATGGTTCTGCTGTTCGCAGGACTGGGGCTCCTTGCCCTGCAACCGCGGCATGTTTGGCGGAATTGAACTGCACAGTGGGGAAACAGACGGCGTGCGAAGAACCGCACGCCGGGTTGCAAACCACTACGGGTCAGGCAGCGGCACCTTCCAGGCGGAACTTGCTGACCATGGTCGAAAGTTTCCTCACCTGCTGCTCCAGGTTCTTTGCCGCATCCGACGATTCATGGGCACTGGCGGCATTCTGGCGTGTCACGTCATTGATCTGGGCAACGGCCTGATCGATCTGAATCAGCCCCTGGGCCTGTTCCCGTGATGCCAGCGAGATCGCTTCGGTGAGATCGCCGATGGAACGTGCCCCCTCGACCGCCCCCTTGAGATAGCCGTCGATGCTGCTGCTGAGCTCCCCACCCTTGCGCGCCAGCTGCACGGAACTCTGGATCAGGGTCTCGGTCCTTTTTGCGGCATCGGTGGAGCGTTTGGCAAGCTGGCGGATCTCGTCCGTGAGGATCTCGAAGTCGTTACCGGCTCCTTCCACATGAGCAGCCTCGATGGCGGCATTCACCCCCAAGAGGTTCGAGAGCATGGCAATATTGGAGAGATCGTCGATGAGGTACTGAAACTCGTTGGTGAGCTTTTCCGCTTCGCCGGCACTGCTGCCCGTGTCGAACTGGATACTGCCGCGGAATTCGTCCAGGCGGGTAACCGCATCCTCACAGCGCACCGACAGGTTGCGGATCTCGGAAGCAACCACCCCGAAACCGCCGGCCGACGAACGGACCCGGGTTGCCTTGTTGGCGGCGCTGGCCGACAGGGAATCGGTTTCCTTGGCAATGGCATCGATCTCCTGGATGATGACGGCCGTGTTGTCCGCCGACGAACGGATCTCATCCATCGCCGCCAGCATCTGGTCCATGGCCTCCTTTGCCGTGGAGATCGACTCGCTCGCCTTTTTCGCATTGAACTGGGCATCGGATGTGCTCTCGGCACTCTTCTTGGAGCTTTCCGAGATCCGGGAGAGGTTTGTCGAGGTCTCGGCCAGCTGGCGCTCCTGTTCGGTAGCCCCCTGTGAAACCATCTGGCTGCTGTGGGTGATCCGGCTGCCGACGGAGGAAACCAGCTCCACCGTCTCCGCAACCTGGGAAACGGCCGAGTGAAGGGACTCGGCAGTGCAGTTCATCGCCTTCTTGATCGTGGCATGGTCGCCATGGTACCGGCCCGACATCCGTGCGCTCAGGTCGTAATCGGCCAGCCGGCTCAGCACGTCGCTCGCCTCTTGGACCGGGTCGGTCATGGCATCCAGGGTGTTGTTGACCCCGGCGATCAGGTCCTGCCATATCCCGTTGAAGTCCCAGTCGTTCCCCCTGGTGCGCAGCCGGCCCTCGCCGATCTTTCCCACCAGGTTCCTGGTTTCCCGGTCGAGCCCGTAGAGGGTGGCCAGGAGCGTGTTCAGGTTCACTTTCAGCTCGTTGAACTCTCCCTGGTAATCGTCGATGACGAACGGCGGAATCCGGCCGTGGGCAATCTCGTCGATGGAGCCTGCAGCAAGCCGAAGCGGCGACACCAGGCTGTCGAGCATCCTGTTCACCAGCTCGATCAGCTCCGCATCCGCTCCCTTGAAGAGCACGGGGTTGCCCCGCTCCGTCAGCTTCCCCTGCAACATCGCCTCGGCAAGACGCTGGATCTCAGTATGAACGGTCTGATTTCCTGGTTTCTCCTTCTTCATTTCAGCCCCCTCCATGGATCAACCGTAGCTTCCCGGTTATGGCCTGCACCGCAACATCTATGGCTGCCTCGACCTCCGCGGACATGGCATGCCGCGGCAGATCGAAACAGCGCCCTTCGATACCGATCAGAAAAATCTGCGGCGGAATTCTCTCGGGAAAGAGCACGTTGCCCACTGCTATCGCTTCCCGGATGCCGATGCCGTGGGCCGAGATCGCCGACGGGCCGGCAAGCGGGATCTCCTCCCAGTTGAGCTGGTGCACCGTTCCGGGCGCCGCACCGAACTGCACGGCATCGACGACGACCAGCGCCTGTTCGGTCCCTTCCAGCATGTCCAGGATCGCTATGCCGCCGACCCCCACATATGCGAGTCGCGTCCCTGCGGGGAGATCGGCCTCCTGCAGGCGGGCATGGACCTCATAGCCCACGGCGTCATCGGCCACCATCTCGTTGCCGATACAGACGACCAGTATTTCATGACGCCCGGTTCCGGTCATTTCGTCGCGATCTTCACCAGGCACTGTTCCCCGCTTTCGCTGATCTCCGACTTCACCGGCCGGCAGATCAGCTCGTTGACGATGCCATCGAAATAGGCATGAAAGAGCCGGCACATCGGACCGCCCGGCTGCTGACCCCGCTGGCGGCAGATGTCCCGAAGGACACAGCGGTCAAAGGCCAGCTGCCGGTCGGCACCGTTACCGGAGAGCGCGAAGCCGAACCCTGCCTGCATCCGCTCGGCAAGCGTCCCGACCGCCTCGTCGATGGACGGGTTTCCCAGGCGAAACGGCAGCTTGTTCGCCATGGCCCTGCCGGCAATCCGTCCCACCGGTGCGGTCGCCCCCCCCATGATGTTGTCGATGGTCGTGGTGAAGATGTCGAGCAGAAAGCCGATCTCGGCAAAGGCTGCGTGATGATCCTGCAGGGTTGCCTCTTCCCTCTGTTCGCCGGTCATAGGAACCTCTCCATCTTTTCGCAGAATGCAAGATCCCGGTAGAAATTCTTGACGGTGTGAAAGTTGGCATGGGTCAGGGCACCGGACGGACAGAGGTAGGCGCAGGAGAGACAGGCGATGCAGTCTTCCTGGTGACTGACCACGCAGACCCGCTTTTCCTCGTCGTACTCGAACACCGTTGTCGGGCAAATATCGACGCACATCCGGCAACCGCGACACCCCTCTTCGTGAACCTGAATCTCGACCATCAGCATCCCCTCCGAATCCGTTGCTCAGGCTCGCCAGTCCTGGTCACGACAATCTCCAGCGGCATGGTGCCGAAGGCATGGGTGGCACAGGAGAGGCAGGGGTCGTAACAGCGGATGCCGAACTCCACGGCATTGAGCAGTGCCTGGTCGTCCGGACGGTTGATGACGTGGGACGTTGCCGCCTGGGCAACCATCCTGTTGATCAGGGAATAATTCTGCTGCGTCGCCACGATCAGGTTGGCGGCCCGCACCACGCCATTCTCGTCGATCTCGTAGTCATGGAACAGGGTGCCGCGGGGCGCCTCCACATGCCCGACCCCCCTGCCGCCGGGAAAGCGGACCGGGACCCTGGTCTCGCCATGGATGGCCGGATCGGCCAGGATCTCCCGTGCCCTTTCGGCCGCATACAGAAGTTCGATGAGCCGGGCATAGGGCTGCAGGGCATTGGCATGGCAGGGCCGGCTGAACTGGCTGACGAACAGCTCCCGCTCCCGGTCGGCCTCCTCGGTCCCGTAACGGTCGATGACATTGAGCCTGGCAAGGGGGCCGACGCGGTAATCGTGGTGCTCTCCGTCCCGGACGATTGCCACCTGTTTCATGTAGGACCATTCTACCACGCTCTCGGAGAGGTACTGGTGATAGTCTGAGACCGGAAACTGCAGGAGATTGTTCCCGTCCGCATCCACGGCCCGCAGCTCACCCCCCGTCAGGGCGGTGGTGCCGTCTTGCTGCACCGTCCCCAGGCTCCAGGCAGGCACCACCCAGTCGGCAAGCATGGCCGGATGGGTATCGAGCTGCTTCATGAGCAAGCCCTTGACCACCGGAGCCAGTTCGCGCACCAGCAGCAGGGCCCGGTCCGTCCATTCCTTCAGCTGCCGCTCCTTTTCCCCGTCCAGGACAAAGGCGATCCCCCCCGCCACCGAGGTGACCGGATGGGTTCCCCGCCCGCCAACCAGTTCGTTGATCTTCTGGCCGATGGACCGGCACTCAAGCGCCTTTTTGGCGATCTCCGGAACGGCCTGGACCACGCCGACCACGTTGCGGATGGCGGGATCGGCATCGAGCCCCAGCACCAGGTCCGGCCCCTGCAGCACGAAGAGGGAAAGGCAGTGGGAATGGATCAGGTGGCCCATGTACATCAGCTCCCGCAGCAGTTTCGCCGCCGGTGGCGGCTCCACGCCGGCAGCGTTGTCCAGGGCGTTGGTTGCTGCCAGGTGATGGGCAGTCGGGCAGACCCCGCAGATACGGGCGGTAATCAGTGGCATCCGGTCCGCATCCATCCCGGTCAGGATCCGCTCGAACCCTCGCAGCTCGTTCACCACCAGCCCTGCCGATTCCAGCCCGCCATCGTTGCCGATCTTCAAAAAGACGCGGGCATGCCCCTCGATACGGGTAACCGGGTCAATCGTTATGATCCTGTTCATAATCCTCTCTCTCCTCCTCGGTCCATTTCCGTATCAGAAACGTCGGCTTTTCCCCGATCATCGGCGTCGCCATGGTGTAGGAATAGTGCGTCTTGGAGGTCCGTTCGATCTCGCGCACGATCTGCTCTCTGGGGATCAGTGTCAGGCGGGACATCCGCTCGGCGATCTCGGTCCGGATATCCCGGTTGGGCTCGGTGAGGATCTGCATGGTTGCCCCGGCACAGCCGGAACAAGGGATGCCGTTCAGCGGGCAGGGGGAGAGACAGCGGTCAAGTGTCACCGAACCCATGCAGAGATACCCCTGGCTCAGGAAACATTGTTCCGGGTCGGGCACCCCTTCGGAGTTCTTCCTGATCCGGTCGACCTCGCTCTTCTCCATCTGCCGCTTGCAGCGGGCGCAGACCGACTCCCTGGTGGCGGCCCTGGGGGGACGGCCTTCCACCAGCCCCAGCAGGGCATCGAAGACGACCGCCGGATGGGGCGGGCAGCCGGGCAGGTAGAGGTCGACGGGGATGACGCTGTCCAGCGGCGACACGCTCGGCTCCAGCCGCGACACCTCGGAACCGGGGCACTGGGTGGAGCAGGTGGTCTTGTTGTTGCGGTAAACCGTGTCGAGGATATCCTCGCAGCTGTGGACATTGCCGGCGCCGGCAATGCCGCCGTACACGGCGCAGGTCCCCCAGGCAACGATCAGGTCGCAGCTTTTCCGCATCTCTTCGGCGGCATGGCGGTCATGCTCCGACCTGATGGCCCCGGAAACCAGGCCGAGCCGCGCCTTGGGATAATCCTTGATGTCGGTCAAGACCGGGCAGCGCTGGATACTCACCGCCTGAAGTACGGTCAGGATCTTTTCGTGCAGGTCGACGATGGCCACATGGCAGCCGGAGCAGTCACTCAGCCACTCGATGTTCACGGGGATGGAACTCATGCAACCTCCTTCGTCCCGGCCTTCTGGATCAAGAGCCGCTTGTAACAGGCGTTTTCACCGGCGTGGCGGATCTCCAGGACCGAATCCCGCCCCATGATATTGAGCAGTGCGCCAGCAAAGAAGCCGAACATCATGTTGCAGAGAGAGCCTTTCTGCTGGTGTCCGAAGCGGAAGAGCGACTGGCGGATCATGCAGTCCCTGAAGACCAGGTTCACCTCTTCCCCGGTTTCCGTAAGCTCGATCATCTCGGGGCGGTCATGCATCTGGAACGGCTCGAAATGCCAGAGGCAGCTGTTCTCCTGCAGCACCCTGCGGACCGATTCCAGCGCCTGCAGCAGATCGTCGGTCTTCTCCACCTTCTCGGAGAGTTTCATCCCGAGCCGCTTCCCTGCCAGATAGGATATGCCGTTGGCCGACTCGCCGATCGCCTCTTCGATACCGCTGGCTATCGCCCCGAGAAATGTCATGGTCTCCTGGAGCGAGGCACGTGTCGCAGCTAGCTCAGTCATGTATCCATCCTTCTCCCTCAGGGTCGAGGGGAGCGTGATGTATCGCCGCTTCGGCTAAATGGTGTCAAAAGAACGTTTGTCGGGAGGAATGACCGGAAGAAGTGACATCGCTGGCTCCATTGCCGAAACGGCGCAAGTCATTGTCGTTACGGTGCTGCATTTCTAAAACTCTGATATGAATCTTCGTATACCCTTATATCGGGCTCACAATATCCAGCTTTAGGAATATTTCATCACCCCTTAAGCAAAATGAAACATATCTGCTCGATACGATAACGTCGCCACGCCATGCAGGAAAATACCGGGCACTGCTGCAAACGGATCTGCCCATCTGGAATACGCCTTCCCCATGACAACTGTGGATAACCATTGACGCATGAACTGTCGATGGTACAATGAGCCGACTCTGGAACGGCACCATCCCCTGGACCTCATGATCACCATTTCCACCGCCATCCATATCGACGCACCGGCGCGACGGACCTGGGAGCTTCTCACCGATTTCGATCTCTACCCCCACTGGAATCCGCTGGTTCGCCGCGTAAGCGGAACCCTTGCCCCAGGTGAGCGGCTGGAGCTGGTCATGGAGCTGCCCGAACTCCCTCCGTTCAAGCTCCATCCGGTCATCGAAACCGTGACCCCGGACCGGGAACTCGCCTGGCAGAGCAGGCTTGCCATCCCCGGCATCCTCTCCTGGCGCTATTGCTTTCTCATCGAGCAGCTCTCGCCCGAGCAGCAGCGGTTCAGCCAGGTGATGACCTTCACGGGCCTGCTGGCGCCGCTGTTCGCGCCGGTCATGCGGAGATTCCTGCTCGCCGGGGCGGAAAAGCTGAACCGGGCGCTCCTGAAATGGGCGGGGAAAGAGGTCCAGTGCCTCCGCTGCTGATGCTCCATCACCAATCTCGACAAAGGAACACCCCTTGAACCGGAAAAAACTGTTCGTCCTCATTGCTGCCGCAACGGCAATCGCGCTCTTCTTCGCCCTCGACCTGGGCCGCTTCCTGACCCTCCACGCGCTGAAGGAAAACCGGCAGGCGCTTCTGGACTACTACGCGCAGCACCGGCTGGCCATGGTTGCCGGCTTCATGGCCCTCTACATCGTCCAGACCGCCCTCTCCCTCCCCGGCGCCGCCATCCTCTCCCTTGCTGCCGGTGCCGTCTTCGGCGCGGCCATGGGCACGGTCTACGCCAACATCGCAGCCACCATCGGCGCTACCCTGGCCTTTCTCGTCACCCGCTATCTCCTCCACGACATGGTTCAGCAGCGGTTCGGCGCCAGGCTGGCAAAGATCGACCGGGAACTGGAGGAACGGGGGCTCAACTACCTCCTCTTCCTCCGCCTGGTGCCGGTCTTCCCCTTCTTCCTGATCAACCTTGCCGCCGGGCTCACCCGCCTGCCGCTACGCACGTTCTTCATCGGCACCATGATCGGCATCATCCCCGGCGGATTCGTTTACTGCAACGCCGGCGCCAGCCTGGCAACGATCAATTCGCTCGGTGAGATCGCTTCGCCGCGGGTTTTGGGCTCATTCGCCCTGCTCGGGCTGTTCGCCCTGGTACCGGCGCTCTACAGCAAATTCAGGGGGAAAACCCCTTCGCCGCATTGAGTTATATCGAGATGGAACCGGATACTTTTACGAAGAGAAGCAGGGAGGAGAGATGGAGACCTACTACGACCCGAAGGACCTGGACAAGTTTCCGGACATCGGCAAGGATGCGCCGGAGCTGGCGAAGAAATTCTTCAGCTATTACGGGGCGGTATTCAGCGAAGGCGCCCTCACCGAACGGGAAAAGGCACTGATCGCCCTGGCTGTTGCCCATGCGGTGCAGTGCCCCTATTGCATCGACGCCTATACGCGCAGCTGCCTGGAAAAGGGATCGAACCTGGAGGAGATGACCGAGGCGGTGCACGTGGTCAATGCCATCAGGGGGGGCGCCTCGCTGGTCCATGGGGTGCAGATGCGCAAGATCGCGGAGAAGCTGTCGCTCTAGCAGGTTGTTGAAAAACGGCCATCTCGCCGCCGTCCTCGAAAGCCGCCTTGTGCGGCGTAGCGCTGCTACGCCTCCGCAGGGCTTTCTGCGGGTGCGCCGATCTGACTGTTTTTGAACAACCTGGGATATTCAACAACCTGTTAGCCCCGCGGCAAACGGTCACGCCTCGGGGGAATGGCCGTTTCGCTTCTCTCCGACGATCCGGCCGTCACTCACCGTATAGATGGTGTCGAACCCTTCCACCATCCGCTGGTCGTGGGTCACCACCAGGATGGCCGAGCTGTTGTCCACGGCCAGACGCTTGAGCAGCATCATGACGTTTTTGCCGTTTTCGCTGTCCAGTGCTGCGGTCGGCTCGTCCGCCAGGATCACCCTCGGCCGGTTGGCCAGGGCCCTGGCAATGGCGGTCCGCTGCGATTCCCCGCCGGAGAGGAGTGCCGGGTAATGGTTGAGCCGGTGGCCGAGCCCCAGGCTCTCCAGGAGCTCTATACCCCGCGCCTTGGCCTCCTTTGGGGGGACGCCGTTGATATCCATGGCAATCATGACGTTTTCCAGGGTAGTCAGAAACGGGATCAGGTTATGGGCCTGGAAGATAAACCCGAGCTTTTCCCGGCGCACCTTCTTGATATCCAGGCCGGCCCGCCAGCCGTCATTTGCCACCAGTTCGCCATCCAGCATCACCCTGCCGCGGGTCGGCTCGTTCACCAGGCCGATGGTGGTAAGCAGGGTGGTCTTCCCCGAACCCGAAGGACCGAGGATCGCCACCAGCTCGCCGGGGCGGACCGTGAAGCTCGCGTCGGTCAAGGCGGTAACGGCCCGGTCCCCCTCGCCATAGATCTTGGTCAGATTTTCCACTTCGACGGCAAACATATCCTCACCCTCCCAACGCCTGTGAGGCCTCTACCTTCAGGGCCTTGCGAATCCCCACCATGCTGGCGGCGATGCAGATCACCACGACAATGACGAACAGGAGCTGCAGGTCGATGGCAACCAGGTCGACCCGGCGGGGAAACTTGTCATGGGTGGACCAGATCGCCGCGTAGCCGATGCCGTAGGCCACGAGCCCCATGAGCAGCGACTGCTGCATGATCAGGCCGACAATGACCCGGTTCTGGGTCCCGATCAGCTTCAGGGTGGCGATCACCCGCAGCTTGTCCAGAGTCATGGTATAGATGATCAGGGAGATGATGACCCCGGAGATCACCAGCAGGATCACCCGGAACAGGCCGAGCTGCATCTTGGCCTTCTGGATCATCCCCTTGGTCAGGATCTCTTCCTGCTCCAGCCGGGAAAAGGGGCGCAGATGGTTCCAGCGGGAGATCCTCTCTTTGACCTGCGCCAGGTTTGCACCCGGCGCCAGTTGTGCCACGACCGTATTGACGATGTGGGTCGAGCCGGCGATACCGGAGACCACCGGAGCCAGCCGCTCGGCCTGACCCGGCGCAAGCGCCCTGCTGGCAGCGAGCTGCTCCTCCATCCTGGCCCGGCTGTTCCGGATGGCGTTGTTGTCGTCCTTGAACTGGATCTTCTGGGCATCGGCAAGGGTCACGTAGGCGACCGGGTCGCCGGAGGAGGAGACCATCTTTTCGGTGATGCCCACCACGGTATAGTCGTCGCCGGCAAGCCGCAGCCGTTCCCCCAACGGGAGCTTCATCGCCTTGTCCACCACGATCTCGTAATGCTTCTGCCTGATCGGCCGCCCCGCTACGATCAACGGCGGCCCACCCAGGCCGTTCAACTCGTACCCGATCAGGAAAAACCGGTAGGGCTTGCCGGTCCGCTCGATCTGGATGTTCTGGAACGAGAGGGCCGAAGCGGCAGCCACGCCGGGGACCCCCCTGATCCGGTATTTGGCATCCTCGGGGATACGCGAGGTGGCGGCGAACGGACCGCTGGTGTCCTGCTGCACCACCCAGAGATCGGCGCCGGTAGCGGTGAGGATCGCGGTGGCATCGGTAAAGAGCCCCCGGTAGATCCCTCCCATGCTCATGACCACCCCGAGCAGGAGCCCCAGGCCGAGGCAGGTCTGGACGAATCGCCCCCGGTGATGGCGTATGTCGCGCAGTGCCAGGTTCATGATCCGACCCGGACCCTTTTGCCGTCCCTGAATCTGGCCATCGCCTCGGGCGGCGCCACGGCAACGAGATCGGTCGCAGCCAGGCCTTTGCGGATCTCGCTGAAGCCGTTTCGCTCCTCAATGCCGATCTCGACCGGGCGGAACGCCAGCCGGCCGTCGACGACGACCCAGACCCCGCGCTGGGCCCCCCTGCTGACCACGGCCGCCGAGGGGAGGGCCAGCACGCCCCGTTTGGCGGCGGCGGTGATATAGACGTCGGCCTGTTCGCCGATGCGGAAATCCTTGCGCGGTTTGTCAAAGGCGACGTCGACCTCCAGCTCTTCGGTGACCCGGTCGCTCTGCCGCGCCAGGCGGGCAACATGGCCGGGGATGGCAACCTGCTGGGCCGAACGAAGGGATATCTGGGCGGGCTTGCCCACGCCGATCCCTGCCAACAGCGATTCGTCGACGTTCGCCTTCACCCAGACCGTTGCCGGGTCGGCCATGGTAAAGATCGACTGGCCGCTTGCCGCGACCGCCCCGTGCTCCAGGTCGCGGGAGACGATGATGCCGTCCTGCGGCGCATATATCTCGGTATCGGCCAGGCGGGAACGGGCCACCTCCTTGCCGGCGCTGCCGGTCGCCGTCTCCTGGCACGCCGCTTCGACAGCGGCAACGGCCCGCGCCACCTCTTCTCGCGCCACCAGGCAGGCGGTCTCGTACTGCTCTGCCTCCTGGCGGGAAACCAGGTTCTTCTCCGCCAGCGAGCGGTAGCGCTGGGCGTTCCGTTCGGCCAGCGCCAGGGTGGCCCTGGCCTTCTCCAGGTTGGCCTTCTCCAGGTTCCCGGTTGCCCTGGCCCGCTGCACCATCGCCTCGCTCTGCCGGACCTGCTCGGAGAATTCGCGGTTATCCAGCCTGGCCAGCAGCTGCCCCCGGCGCACGGTATCACCCTGATCGGCAAAGAGGGCAACGATCCGGCCGTTGATCTTGGGCGCCACGGCCACCATCACCTTGGCCTCCACGGTGCCGTTGCCGTACACCTCGGCAACCAGGTCCCGTGCGGCCGGCCGGACCCCCTTCACCTGCGGTGGGGCGAGCAGGGTCAGTTTCAGGACAACTACCGCAACGGCGATCCCTGCGGTCCAGAGAAGCGGTTTTTTCCATTTACCCACAAAAGCGCGTTTCATGACTCAAGTCTCCCTCTGCTATTCCGACCCGACGGCGCGCGCCAGGCGCG
Organism: Geobacter sp.; assembly: GCA_009684525.1. NCBI lineage: Bacteria > Pseudomonadati > Thermodesulfobacteriota > Desulfuromonadia > Geobacterales > Geobacteraceae > Geobacter > Geobacter sp. The sequence continues at coordinate 198,659 of WKKR01000002.1, read as the reverse complement.
CCCGGGCAATGCCGATATCGTAGACTGCCTCGATGTTGGCCGTGTCGGCCGACAGGGCCTGGGCCTGGGCATCGGTAACCTCGATGATCGAGCCTACCCCTTCCCCGTAACGCCCCAGGGCAAGGGCAAGGGTTTCATGGGCCGCATCCCGCTCTTTTGCCGTTGCCTCCAGCCTCGACTCCGCATCCCTGATGGCGAACCAGGCGGTCTCGACCTCCTTGACGATGGAGAGCCTGGTGTCCTCTGCCCTGGCTTCGAGGGCGCTGATCTGGGCGGAAGCCTCCTGTTCGCGGCTCGTCACGGCATAGCCGGAAAAGATCGGCACGGAGAGCGAGACCCCGACATTCCAGACGTTCCCCTCCGGCGGGAAGTTCCGGTCGGCATAGCCGACATCGGCGTTCCCGGTCAGTACCGGCAGATGGCCGCTTTTGGCTGCCCTGTGGGTGCCGCGGGCAGCGGTTATCTGGGCCTGGATCAGACGAAGTTCGGCCCTGCGCTGCATGGCCAGGCGCTGCATCCCGGTCAGGTCCCCCCCCATGCCGGCGTCGGTTGCGGGTTCGGCCAGTTGGCGGTTGGGGGGTGCCTTCAGCCCCAGCGCCGTTGCGAACTCCATCCTGGCAACCTCGCGGTTGGTTTCGGCACGCGACAGCGCAGAGCGGGCGTTGTAGTAACTCGCCTCGGCCTTTGCCACATCCACCTTGGCCCGGATACCGGCGGCATGGAACTCTTTCGCCTGCCTCAGCATCTCTTCCCGCGACTTGAGGGTCGCCTCTACCGCCGACACCTGTTTCTCGGCCGCCAGCAGGAGGTAGAAGGCGCTCCGTGCCCTGAGGGCAATGTCCTGGCGGGTCAGGGCGACTGACTGACGTGCGGCATCAACGCCGCCGCGCTGGCTCTCCACCGCCCCGGCGGTCCTGCCGAAATCGTAGATCGTCTGCCTGAGCGTGGCCACGGCAGTATATGCCTCGGTGCTCCGGATGCCGTTCAGCGGCGAAAAATAGGTTCTCCCCTTGCTCCAGTCGGCATCCAGGCTGATCTGCGGATAGTAGGCAGACTGCGCCAGGCCGATCCGGGCCTCGGCGCCCGCCTGGTTGGCCAGGGCCTCCGTGGCACGGGGGTGATTCCTGACGGCAATCGCCACTGCCTCGTCCAGGTTGAGAGCGGCCGGCGGCTCCGCACCCGACCGTGTTGCCGCGAGCAGCAGCATGCATGACACCAGAACCGGAAATCTCATCGTAAACCTCCACTCAAGGGGATATCCTTTTTGTAATTATCCACTCACATATTATCCGCATGTGTGCCCCGCAGCAGCTGCAGGAAATTGTGCAACAGCCGCTCCCCATCCTCCCGGATATCGAAGGCGGCATTGCTCATGTTCCAGCGAAGAGCCGTAAAACTCAGCATCCCGAGCAGTGTCAGCGCGGTCTCCCGCGGGGCCACGCCGGCTGTGAACTCCCCTTCAGCCACGCCGGCCGCGATGATCCCGGCCAGCGTCTCCACGTAGCCGCTCATGCGAAGGAACAGGGACTGGGACAGCTCGCGGTCGCCGATCTGGATATCCTCGGAAAAGATGAAGCGGGGCATGCCGGGGTTCTGGGCGATCAGGGCGAGATGGAAGGTGAAGATCTTCTGCAGCTTGGCCAGGGGGCTGCCGCTGCCGGCAGCGATGGTTGCGGCCCTTTTCATGATGTTGTTGCCGATGAATTCGGTCAGGGCGATAAAGATCTCCCTCTTGCCGGAGAAGTGCCGGTAGATGTTGGCCTCGCTCATCCCGGCCTTCTCGGCAATGGCGGCAATGGTCGTGCCCCCCACCCCCCGCTCGCCGATGACGGCCAGGGCCGCCTGGACGATCTCTTCTTTTCTGACCTGCGTCTTCTTTTTCGGCAGCATCGGCATCTCCATTTTATGCGAACGTATATTCACATTATAGGAAGCCTTGTGCTGCTGTCAAGAAATTATGGCTTATTTTTTACGAATGGCTGGACCAGGAGACGGGGCAGGGTGAGCCGGAGGGGGTCGCGGTACTCTTTCAGGCCGATGGTCATGCCGAGCTGGCCCGCTTCGGGCTGGGGGCGATAGGTGCCGCAGAGGCGGTCCCACCAGGGGAGATTGAAACCGAAGTTGCTGTTGGTCTCGCGCACGACGACCGAATGGTGGACCCGGTGCATGTCCGGCGTCACCATCAGCAACCTGAGCCAGCGGTCCAGGCCGAGCGGCAGGGAGATATTGCCGTGGCTGAACATCGCCGTCGCGTTCAGGACCACCTCGAAGACGAGCACCGCCAGGGGTGATGCCCCCAGGAGCACCACGGCGGCGAGCTTGATCCCCAGGGAGATGACGATCTCCACCGGATGAAAACGGTTGCCGCTGGTGACGTCCAGGTCCAGGTCGGTGTGGTGCATCCGGTGGAAGCGCCAGAGTATGGGGAGAAAATGGAACAGCACATGCTGCAGGTAGATGATGAAATCGAGGACGATAACGGCGAGGGCGAGCTCCAGGAGCGGCGGCAGCGAGGTCTGGTTGAGCGCCCCCCAGCCGCGCTGTTGCGCCAGAAGGGCCACCTCGACCGGCATGAGCGGGAAGGCCAGGCGGACGACCGCGGTGTCGATGGCGACCAGGGAGAGATTGGCAAACCAGCGCTTTCCCTTGGCAACGGTCAGCTGCCGCCGGGGCGCGAGCAGTTCCCAGGCGGCAACCGCGGCCAGAACGGCGCAAAAGATGGAGAGCCGGATCATTCCCTCATTCTGCATGGGACTCACCTCCCGGAATCGGATCAAAACGGATCGATGCAACCCTTGACAGCACTGCAGCCATTCCCTATAACCGGTATATCATTACCCTGGTGCGCCATGACACAGAAACGACAGCACATACTCGCCCGCCCCTGCTGGGTGTTCGACCTGGACGGAACCCTCACCGTGCCGGTCCACGACTTTGCCGCCATCCGGGCCGAACTGGGCATCCCGGCCGGAGACGACATCCTGGCCCATCTGGCAGAGCAGGAACAGGAGCGGGCAGACTGGATGCAGCAGCAACTGGCGCGCATCGAGAACTCCCTTGCCGACAAGACCGAAGCCGCTTCGGGGGCGACGCCGCTCATCCGGCTCCTTGCCGAACGGGGCGCCCGGCTCGGCATCCTCACCCGCAACACCAGGGAGACCGCCCTCTCCACCCTGGACAAGATCGGGCTGGCCGGCCATTTCCATCAGGCAGCCATCATCGGCCGCGAAGAGAGCCTGCCCAAGCCGGACCCGGAGGGGATCCAGAGGCTTGCCGCGCTGTGGGGGGCGCTGCCGGAGCAGATGGTCATGGTCGGCGACTATCTGTACGACCTCCAGTGCGGACGGGCAGCAGGGACGGCCACCATCCATGTGGACCCTGCCGGCCGGTTCCGCTGGCCCGAACTGGCCGACCTCTGTGTCAGATCGCTTGTCGAACTGGCCGAACGGCTCGCTGCCCGCTGACCAGAGCCGGCCGTCACCACCGGTCGCTACCGACCTCCCGGAAAAGGAGCATCCCATGCGCCCCTTCATGCGCTACCGCGTCCTGCTGCCGATTGCCCTGATCATCGGCCTGGCACCGTTCCCCTTCGCCCCCGAGCCCCATCTGCTGGAAAAGTCCCGCATGCTCATGGACAGGACCCTGCAGAGGCCCATCGACATCTTCGACCTCTGCTGGCATGCCTGGCCGCTCGCCCTCCTCGGCTTCCGCATGGGGCAGGACCTGGCCAGGTTCTTTCTCGAAAAACGGGCCGCCTGACAGCGGGGACACCCTTCACGACCCGGCAAGACGCCAGCAGGGCCCGTCCTCCCGGACGAATCCCTCGCCTGCCAGCTGTTCCAGCGCCTTCCGGACCTCGGGCTGCGGCCGCTCGACCCTGGCGGTCAGCTCACCCTCGCTGGCGCTCCCCCCCTCCAGCAGGCATTTCAGCAGCCGGCCGCGCAGCTGACGGTTCGAACCATGGAACGGGGACTGCCGCACGTGGTGCGCGCTCCTGCGGGCCGGGTTCCCTGCGGCCCGCTTGAGCATGACGCCGTAGTCCATCAGGGCATTGAACCAGCGCCGCGGCTCCGTGCGGTCCAGGGTCGCCTCCACCAGCGGCAGGATCTCCCGGTCGGTCACCCCCTCGCGGTCCCGGAAGAAGAGATGAATGAAGACCGCGCGGATATTGGTCTCGATCAGCGGCAGCGGCTCGTTGAAGGCGAACACCGCCACGGCGGCAGCGGTATAGGGACCGAGCCCCGGCAGGGAGCGCAGCGCAAGCTGATCACCCGGCACCCTCCCCTGCCAGCGCTCCATAATCAGGCGGGCCGCCGCATGAAGCGCCTTGGCCCGGCGGTTGTACCCCAGCCCCTGCCAGGCGGCGAGCACCTCCGGCAGCGAGGCAGCGGCAAGGCTCGCCGGATCGGGAAAGAGGCCGACGAACTGCCCGTATTTCTCCCTCACCCGCTCCACCTGGGTCTGCTGCAGCATCACCTCCGAAACCAGGATGCGATAGGGATCGCGCGTCTCCCGCCAGGGGAGGCTGCGCAGGTGCCCTGTGCCGCTGTCGTAGATCATCTGCCGGAACCGGCACACGACCCCCTCCGTCATCCCATCCCGTTCGAAGGCCGCAGCCAGTTGCCCGCTGTCGTTTGTCGTCGTCCCATCCCCCATGACCAAATCTCCGTGCTCTGAACCATACCATCCCCGCGGCCATCTCTCAAGGGATGGCCGAAAAGCGGCTGCAGGCGAGCCGGCCGGATGCTGCTCCGCCTGCCGGCGGCAAGCTCCCCCGGCCATCTTTCCCCTTGCTTTTCCGCAGAGTTTTGCTATGATGCGGTCGCTTCCGGGGAGTCCGGCTGCCCGATCCGTGCGGAGTCAAGAGCGGGAAAGAAGCTTGCGTGCATGAAGGATGACGATTACTGGATGGGGTTGGCGCTGCAGGCGGCGCGCAAAGCGGGCTTACGCAACGAGGTCCCCATCGGCGCAGTCATCGTCCGGGACGGCAAGGTCCTCGGCTCCGGCTACAACCTCCGCGAGTCGCACCAGGACCCGGCAGCCCATGCCGAGCTGATCGCCATCCGCCGCGCCGCGCAGCGGACCCGCAACTGGCGGCTCACCGGCGCCACGCTCTATGTCACCCTGGAACCCTGCATCATGTGCATGGGCGCATCCATCCTGGCCCGCATCGACCGGCTGGTCTACGGTTGCCCCGATCCCAAGGCAGGTGCGGCAGGCACGCTCTACGACCTCTCCTGCGACAGCAGGCTGAATCACCGCTTCGTCGTCGAGAGCGGGGTCCGGGGCGCCGAATGCGCCGCACTGTTGAGCGACTTTTTCAGGGAGCTGCGCCAGAGCAAGAAGAAGGCGGGTTTGTAGCAGCAGAACAGTTTCGGAGAGATGGCCGAGTGGTCGAAGGCGCTTGACTCGAAATCAAGTGTGGGGGTGACTCCACCTAGGGTTCGAATCCCTATCTCTCCGCCATGTCAACAAGGGGTTACGGTCATAAGGCCGTAACCCCTTGTTGTTTGCGACACCATTTTTCCCCGCGGATGTCCGGCAGCCCGGACGCTACCTGGTCTCCTCCGTTGCAGGGGGAATCGCCCAGCGTTCCCTGGGCACCACCTTCGGCTCTGCCGGGTCGCCCCGGTAATGGGGAGACATGATCTGGACGCCGTATTCGTTGAAGACGTCCTGGATATTGGCGTGCAGGGTGTTCATGACCGCAGCGCGCGACGTCGGTTCGCTGGGTATCGCCTGGCAGACCAGCCGGTACTCCGGGTAGAAGTCGGACAGGGCGGTCTGGAAGACCTGGGGCGGCGGAGCCTTCAGAATGCCCGGAGTACGGGCCGCCGCCTCGATCAGCATGGCATGCACCTGACGCCAGGGCGTGTCGTAGCCGATGGTAACGGTGGTGTCGAGGATATACCCGTTGCCTTTGACCGTCCGGGAATAGTTTCGCGAGACATTGTTCAGGATCAGGGAGTTGGGGAGCGTCAGTTCCTCTCCGAGGCCGGTGAGGATCCGGGTGGTAAAGAGCCCCAGTTCGACGACGGTCCCTTGATGCGAGGCGATTTCGACATATTCACCCTGCCTGATGGTACGGGTATACATCAGGATAAGGCCGCTGGCAGCCTGCCCGACCAGGCTCGACGCCCCCAGCGAGATCATGAGCCCCACCAGCACCGACAGCCCCTTGAATGCCTCGGTACCGGAACCGGGGAGGTAGGGATAGGCCATGACAAAGGCGAACAGCCAGATTGCCACCGAAACCAGCCGGCGGGTCGGACGTGCGGTATCCCGGTCGAGCCAGGTCACCTCGAATTGCCCCTGCTCGATCCGGCTGAACAGGGCACTGACCAGCTGCACGGCAAATCGGGCCAGCAGGAAGATCAACAGGGCGACGAACAGATCGGGGAGCATCCTGATCGCTGCCATGCCCCCTTTCAGCACGAGATCGATCAGGTACTGGTTCAGCCGCGTCCCCCATGGACGGGTGTACGGGAAACGCCCCAGCGTAAAGCCGACCCATTCGTACGTCAGTACCAGCACCATCAGCCAGTAGGCGACGGTCACCCCGTGCTGGACCAGCACCAAAAGCCTGTCCTTGCGGATGATCGCCTCTCCGCCCACCGAAAGCCGCTCGGCATGGCGGTGTACAAGCCGCAGCAGGCGTGCTGTCTGCCACCTCCGTGCACGGTTCAACCCCCAAATCGCCAGGATCAGGACAACGGTTGCCGCCAGTGCGTATCCGGACGCCTTCGCCAGCGACGACAGATCCCGTGACTCGCGGGTCTCCCGTACCACCTGTTCGAGGGCGGCAACGGTCTGTTGCACCGTTTGCTCCGGCGTCTCCCGAGTCAGCGGATCGCTGTCCTCAGGGGTCAGCATGAACGCCAGAACGCCATCGATCATGATCGAATATCCCTGCGGGATCTTCTGGCTCGAAACCCGGAGCGCGCCCCCCTGTGAACTGCCCAAAAGCCGCCGCAGCGCCTCTTCTGCCCGCTGTGCCCGCTCCTCCACCGGCACTCCCAGCAAAGGAGCGCGGAACACGGCGACCGGCCGGTTGAGGATCGTCACCGTCACCCCCGACCGTTGCGGGGAAGCCGCAGGTGCATCCAGAGCCCAGGCAGAAGCCTGCAGCATCACGAGAAAAACCATGCTTCGCACCAGGAGCAGGAACATAAGGTTTCCGTTTCGAGTGGGTCAGATACCGGCTGTCAGAGTAACAGCAAGTATAACGTGCGTATTCCGGGTCGTCCAATTCGGGGCGGCATGGCCGACGTCGACCCGTCTGCCGGTCCCGGTTCTGCAGCAGCCTGCAGTTCTGGCGCCGGGCCTCCGCCACGGGTCAGGGGAAGAAATCCCTCGACAGATAAATGAGATATGTGATATATGCTCATAAATCCTTGCCAATACAACGTCTGGAGTCATGTCATGACGTTCAGCCCGGACCAGATCCATATCGACACACCCTGACCCGCCCCAAAGGCGGGTTTTTCGCTTTTTGGGGGTGTAAAATTTTTTTACTCAGTAAAGATTTTTTACACAGCTGTGCTTTACTTTCACGTATCGGGGTGTTCTTGCGATGAACCTGTTTGTCGTAGTCGTGGTTGTTCTCGTTATCGTGGCTCTGGTTGCTGCTCTCAAGGCAAAGCAGGCTCCCCAGGCTGATGGGTTAGCCTTTGAGAGCAAGGGTCCCCTCTTTTCCGCGGCTGAGCGTTCGTTTCTCGGCGTGTTAGAACAGGCGCTTGACAGCCGTTACCGGGTTTTCGGCAAGGTGCGGCTGGGTGATCTCGTCAAGCCGGCCAGAGGGCTCTCCAACAGCAAGCGGACAACCGCCCAGAACAAGATTCAGCAAAAGCATGTGGATTTTGTGGTATGCTCGGCGGCGGATCTTGCCGTCGTCGGCGTAGTGGAGCTCGATGACCAGTCCCATGCACGGGCAGATCGGGCCGGGCGGGATGATTTTGTGGATCAGGCCTTGGCTGGGGCAATGATCCCGGTAGTACACATTCCGGCCAAGAAGGGGTATGCGATTCAGGAGGTCCGCGCGAAGCTGGTAGAGGAGTTCAAGCTTGCCGCTGATTCACCCGCGCCTGTAGCGACAGAAGAAGCGCCTGCCCCCGAACAGCCCGAACCACCAGTGACGGCGCATGATAGCCTCCCTCAACCAGAGGAGGTCGCCCCGGTCTGCCCAAAATGTGCCGCTGTAATGGTAAAGCGGCAGGCAAAGAACGGGCCGCATGCGGGGAAGTGGTTTTGGGCCTGTTCGCAGTTTCCCACGTGTCGGCAGGTGGCGCCAATAGAGAACAAATAAGATCAATTACGACAAAACTGGTAAGTTGCTTCCGCAATCCTGATGCAGGAAAAACCTAGATGCAAATCATCGATAACATAAGCTCTCTGCTAGGCGACAATCTCAAAGAGACTGTAAAGCCGAATTCAAAGCTAAAGATCGCTGCGTCGTGCTTTTCGATATACGCTTATGAAGCCCTGAAAAAAGAACTGGAGCAGATTGATTCCCTCCAATTCGTATTCACTTCCCCTACCTTCATCTCCGAACAGATCACCGATAAACTGGGAAAAGAGAAGCGCGAATTTTTTATCCCGAAGTTGCAGAGGGAAACCAGCCTCTATGGGTCCGAATTTGAGCTGCGGCTTAAGAATGAGTTGACCCAGCGAGCCATAGCAAAGGAATGTGCTGATTGGATTAGGCGTAAGGTCCAGTTTAAATCCAATTGCGCCAATGTGCCGATGCAGCAGTACGCCTGCGTGGGTAATGGTCAGGATCATTCGGTCTACATGCCGCTGAGCGGCTTTACAGCTGTTGATCTCGGCTATCAGCGAGGCAATGCCGTATCAAATTTTGTCAACAAGATGACTGATCCGGCAATGACAACAGCTTACCTCCAACTTTTCAACCAGATTTGGAATGACAACCAGAAGGTGCGCGATATCACCGACCAGGTTTGTGAGCATATCGCGGCCGTCTATACTGAAAATTCGCCTGAATCGATTTATTTTCTGATCCTCTACAACATCTTCAATGAATTTCTCGAAGATGTCTCCGAAGATGTCATGCCCAATGACCTTACCGGCTATCAGGACAGCCTGATTTGGAAGAAGCTTTTCAACTTCCAGCGAGATGCTGCTATCGGGATCATTAACAAGCTGGAAACTTTCAATGGTTGCATTTTGGCTGACAGCGTTGGCCTGGGTAAGACTTTCACCGCCCTGGCAGTTATGAAATATTACGAGCTGCGTAACAAGTCCGTGCTGGTACTCTGTCCGAAGAAGCTTGCCGACAACTGGCAGAACTATAACCAAAATCTAGTAACGAACATCTTCGCCAAGGACCGCTTCAATTACGATGTCCTGTGCCATACCGACCTGCAACGCTCCCGTGGCTACTCACTGGGCATTCGGCTCGACCGAATCAACTGGGGCAATTATGACCTAGTGGTTATTGATGAATCTCACAACTTCCGTAACAACGACGCATATAAGGACCGAGAGACCCGTTACCAGAGATTGATGAACAAGGTTATCAAGGAAGGGGTCAAGACCAAGGTGCTGATGCTGTCGGCAACACCGGTCAACAACCGCTTCAATGACTTGCGTAACCAGCTTGCTCTTGCCTATGAGGGTGAGTCAGAAAGTCTTGATAAGAAGCTCCGTACCGAGCGCGATATTGACGAAATATTCCGACGTGCTCAGGGAACGTTCAACGTATGGGCTAAATTGCCACCTGAAGACCGTACTCCAGAAGCGATACTGAATGCCTTGGACTTTGATTTCTTCGAGATGCTGGACAGCGTAACCATTGCCCGCTCTCGCAAGCATATTCAGAAGTTTTACGATACCAAAGACATTGGGCCATTCCCGCAGCGTCTCAAACCGATTTCATATCACAGCCCCTTGACACAACGTGCCGATGTCATCGGGTTCAATGACATCTTCAATCGTCTGATTGCCTTGAGCATGGCGGTCTATGCGCCGTTTCGCTATATCTTGGCCAGTCGGCTTGGCAAATATGAAGCCCTATACGACACACAGGTAAAAGGTGGCATTTCCCGGCTTAAACAGAGTGACCGTGAAAAGAGTCTTCAGGCATTGATGACAGTGAACCTGCTGAAGCGGCTGGAAAGCTCGGTCGAAGCATTCCGGCTTACTTTACAGATGCTGCAGGAAAAGCATGAAGCCACACTGACCAAGATTCAGAAGTTCAAGCAGACCGGCATTGATGACAATTTTGATGATGTGGCAGCAGCGTTCGAAAATGCCGATGAAGACGAGATGGATATCTCCGGTAATGGTGATGACAGCATCGGCGGCAAAGTAAAAGTCAGCTTGGCTGATATGGATCTTGAATCGTGGAGCTTCGATCTTGGCAACGACTTGGAGATTCTGTCCGAACTGTTCGGTGAGATGGCAAAAATTACCCCGTCTGATGACGCCAAACTACAGACCCTGAAAAAAACCATTACACGGAAGCAGCAGGAACCGATCAATCAAGGCAACAGGAAGGTTATCATCTTTACTGCCTTTGCCGATACCGCCGGATATCTCTACGATAATCTGGGACCATTCATCAAAGAACAGTTTGGGCTGCACACCGCAAAAGTGACCGGCAGCGACAGTTGCAAGTCCACCCTCAAGCATAGTTACGATTTCCAGTCTTTGCTTACCCTGTTTTCTCCGGTCTCCAAGGAAAAGTCACTGATATTGCCGAAGGAACCGGCGGAGATCGATGTCTTGGTCGGTACTGACTGCATTTCCGAAGGCCAGAACCTTCAGGATTGCGACTATCTGATCAACTACGACATCCATTGGAATCCCGTGCGCATCATCCAACGGTTCGGACGTATTGATCGTATCGGATCAAAGAATACCTGTATTCAGCTGGTAAACTTCTGGCCGGACATCTCGCTTGATGACTACATCAACCTGAAGAACCGAGTTGAGAGTCGCATGGTGATTGCCGACGTTACCGCTACGGGAGACGATAACGTACTGAGTGCCGAGGCCAACGACCTGGCTTTCCGTAAAGAGCAGTTGCAACGCCTCCAGGATGAAGTGATTGACCTGGAGGATGTGAAGACCGGCGTCTCAATTACCGATCTTGGCCTGAATGACTTCCGCATGGATTTGGTTAATTACGTTAAGACAAATGGCAATCTGGACAAAGCACCCAAAGGGATGCACGCGCTCATTGCGGCTGATCCTGAAAAGGGACTTCTCCCTGGTGTCATATTCGTATTACGCAACACTGATAACGGCATCAACGTCAACCAGATGAACCGCCTTCACCCCTATTATCTGGTCTACATCAACATCAATGGTGAGGTTGTCATCAACCATACCGAAGTCAAACGGATACTCGACCTGCTCCGCTCTGCCTGCAAAGGCAAGCCGGAACCGATTCCCGAGCTGTATGGGCCGTTCAATCAGGAAACCCGCGATGGCAGGAAGATGGAGACCTATTCCCGGCTATTGGAGCAGGCGATTCACTCCATGATCGACCTGAAGGAAGAAAAGGACATAGATTCCCTATTCAGCAGTGGTGGTACTTCCGCACTCCTGAACACCATCAGCGGCCTTGATGATTTTGAGCTGATATCCTTCCTGGTGGTACGAGATAACATCTGATTATGTTCATCTACCCGGCAAAAGCGGCGGTCAACCGGCCAGTACCAAAAAACAAGCTGTACGCCAATGCCAAACCGAGCAAATCGGTTAAGGAGAAGTTTGTCTCACAGATCAGCGAGATCATCTGGAAATACAAGCTAGCACCGGAAACCACGAACCTTGCTGCACGGGATGGCTTCACGGAAATTCAGATATTCGAGATTGACCTCAAGGAACCGGAACTCAGCACCGATGTTCTGGCAGTTATTGATAAAGCGATTCCTTACCCGATATTCTTTCAGTTGCGCTATGACGATCAGGTGAAGGGTATTGCGGCTTTTAAGCGACCTGCGGAAGATGGATCAGGAACGTGGGTAATAGAGGAATACTTTGAAACCGGTTGGACTGATGCCACGATACCAGCCACGCCTCTTCCGGTTGCTCTTGACCTGAAAGCACTGTATGAGCAGATGCTTCTTACCTATATTGACCTGCCGCCATGCAACGGGGAATCGCTGGCAGCTCTTGTCGAGCGGATCAGGCAGATTCGGAAGTATCGGCGGGAGCTGAAGGCACTTGAAGCAAAGATGAACAGCGAGAAGCAGTTTAACCGCAAGGTGGAGTTGAACGCCAAGGTGCGGAGCCTGCAATCGCAACTGACCGCATTGACGAAATCATAATCTCGATACAAGAGGAAATTCTATGGATAGCCTGAAGATGCAGAGTCCGAATCTGGTTGATGCCAATGTTGAAAAAATCGCCACACTCTTTCCCAACTGTATAACTGAAGACAGGGATGAAAACGGCACTGTACGGCGGGTGGTTGACTTTGACCTGTTGCGGCAGGAACTATCGTCCAGCTTGGTTGAAGGGCCACGGGAGCGATACACCTTGAACTGGCCTGGGAAGAACGAGGCTATTCTGACTGCCAATGCTCCTATTGCCAAGACGTTACGCCCGTGCCGAGAAGAGAGCGTTGATTTTGACAATACCCGCAATATCTACATCGAAGGGGATAATCTGGATGCGCTCAAGTTGCTTCAGGAGACATATCTGAACAAGATCAAGATGATTTACATTGATCCGCCGTATAACACGGGGAATGATTTTATATATGATGATGACTTTGCAGAAGATACAAAATCATTTTTCCAACGCTCAAATCAGACTGATGAAGAAGATAATCGACTCATTGCCAACACAGAGGCTAATGGACGTTTCCATTCTGACTGGTTGAGCATGATGTATTCAAGACTAAAGTTGGCTCGTAATCTTATAAAAGATGACGGGGTAATTTTTATCTCTATTGATGATAACGAAATCGTAAATCTACGTAGAGTATGCGATGAAATTTTCGGTGAAGATAATTTCGTTGAAACTCTTGTTTGGAAAAGACGAGCAACTGCCCCAAATGATAGAGTTGTTGGGAAAAATCATGAATACTTGCTGATGTATTCGAGAAATATGGACACTCTACGTTTACACTTACAGCCAAGAAGTGAAGAACTCAATTCTCGATATTCAAACCCTGACAATGACCCATTAGGCCCTTGGGTAGCTTCTGATCTCAGTGCGAATGGGAAAGGTGGTAGGCTTACAGAATCTTGCGTTTTTCCTATTGAGAACCCTGTGACTAAAGAAAGCTATAATCCGCCACAAAATAAATGCTGGTTGTATAACAGAGAAAAAATAAACCAATTTATGTCTGAAGGAAGAATTGGGTTTCGTACAAACACGGGGACACCTTTCTTAAAAAGATATTTATCTGAAGTTAGGCAGGGATCAACACTTCCAACCATTATGGATTCTTATGGTTTTTCTCAAGATTCTGCTAAAGAAACTAGAGACTTGTTCAATAGGGATGTGTTTGACTTCCCTAAGCCGATTAAATTACTAAAAACTATCATCACTACTGGTTCTGCTGAAAATGATCTAATTTTAGATTTTTTCTCAGGTTCCTCCACAACAGCTCAAGCGGTCATGCAACTAAACGCCGAAGATAACGGCAACCGCAAATTTATCATGGTACAACTTCCTGAAGTCTGTGATGAAAAATCAGAAGCATTCAAAGCCGGTTACAAGACCATTGCTGAAATCGGCAAAGAACGTATCCGACGTGCTGGTAAAAAGATCAAAGAAGAAAACCCCCTCACCGCACAGAATCTTGACACGGGTTTCCGTGTCCTAAAAGTAGATACCTCCAACATGAAGGATGTCTATTACACCCCTGATGAACTGAAGCAGGATAATCTGGAACTGTTCAAAGATCACATCAAGCCAGACCGCAGCACTGAAGACCTGCTTTTCCAGGTATTCATAGACTGGGGGCTTGACCTCACATTACCCATCGCCAAAGAAACCATTGACGGCAAAACCGTCTTCCGCGTTGACACCAATGCCCTGATTGCCTGTTTCGATGCCGGTATCAACGAAGAACTGGTCAAGAAGCTGGCAGCACATAAGCCATTGCGTGCGGTCTTCCGTGATGATGCCTTTGGCAGCGATAGCGTCAAGATCAATGTCGAGCAGATTTTCAAGAGCTTATCCCCTGTAACTGAAGTGAAATCAATCTAAGGTACGGGGATAGCTATGAAACTGAAATTCAAAAAACAGCCTTTTCAGACGGATGCCGTCAATGCCGTTACCGATTGCTTTATCGGACAGCCAAAAACCGAGGGTGTCACCTACCGCATTGACCCTGGCAATGGTGGTAAGTCAAACGCAACGGGACAAACCCAGGGCGGTTTTGATTTTTCGCAGTCCGGTTTCAAGAACCGTGAACTGTTAAAATCAGTGCCATTACTCGACAATATCCAGGCCGTGCAACAACGGCAGAACCTTCCCCTATCCACCAAGCTGGTCAGCACCAAGGTATGTCCTGTCAATCTCGATATTGAGATGGAAACCGGCACGGGCAAGACCTACTGCTACATCAAGACCATGTTTGAGCTGAACCGCCGCTATGGGTGGTCAAAGTTCATCGTAGTTGTGCCGTCTATTGCGATTCGTGAAGGTGTGTCCAAATCCTTCGAGATTACCGCCGAGCACTTCATGGAGGAATACAACAAGCGGGCACGGTTCTTCATCTACAACTCAAAGCAACTGCATCACCTGGAACAGTTTTCGTCTGATGGCGGCATAAACGTCATGATTATCAATGTCCAGGCGTTCAATGCCACCGGTAAGGATGCACGCCGCATTTATGAAGAGCTGGATGATTTTCAGTCACGAAAGCCGATTGACGTTATTGCCGGCAATCACCCGATTATGATCCTTGACGAACCGCAGAAGCTAGAAGGTGCCAAGACAACTGAATCAATGGTGAAGTTCAATCCGCTGGCAATCCTGCGTTATTCGGCAACCCATAAGACCGAGCACAATAAAATTCACCGCCTGGATGCTTTGGACGCTTACAATCAGAAGCTGGTCAAAAAGATTGAGGTTCGAGGCATCACCGTCAAGGGATTGACCGGCACCAATGCCTATCTCTACCTAGATTCGATCCATATTTCAGCCCACCCGCCGGTTGCCCGTATCGAGTTTGAGGTAAAGCAGCAGACCGGCATCAAGCGGATAGCAAAGAAGTTCAACAAGAATGACGACCTCTATCAACTCTCTGGCGGCTTGGAACAGTACAAGGGTTTTGTCATTGCCGATATTGACGCAACGAAAGATTCCGTCACGTTCGTTAACGGCGAGGGGTTGGAGGCAGGCGAGGCCACAGGCGATGTCAGTGAATCAACCCTACGCCGCATTCAGATTCGTGAGGCAATCAAGGCGCATCTTGAAAAGGAGCAGACCCTTTTTCACCAGGGCATTAAGGTGCTGTCGCTATTCTTTATTGATGAAGTTGTAAAATATCGGAGTTACGAGAATGGTATTGAACAGCCTGGGGAATACGCCAGGATGTTTGAAGAAGAGTATCAGGATGCCTTGAATGATATTCCGCTGCTTCATGATGAGCCATATCGGAAATACTTGAACAGCATCAAGCCAGAAAATACCCATCATGGCTATTTTTCAATCGACAAGAAAACGAACCGTCTCGTTAATCCGGACATGAAAGCAAAAAGTGACGAAGCTGATGATGTGGATGCTTACGATCTGATTCTGAAGGACAAGGAGTCATTGCTTCAGTTCCCAACAGAAAAAGACAGTGCCGAAATACGTCGCAAACGAGAAGTCCGCTTTATATTCTCCCATTCAGCCCTGAGTGAGGGATGGGACAACCCCAACGTCTTTGTTATCTGCACGCTGAAGCATAGTGACAGCAGTATCCGCAAACGGCAAGAAGTCGGGCGTGGTTTGCGCCTCTGTGTCAATCAGAATGGCGATAGAGTCGATAGCGGTGCAAATATCCATGAGATTAACCTTCTGACTGTCGTTGCCAGCGAAAGTTATAAAGATTTCACCGCTGGATTGCAGAAGGAAATATCGGAATCGTTATCTGCCAGACCCCGTAAGGCTGATGTTGCGTATTTTACTGATAAGGTAATTAAGACCGATACAGGTGATATCAAGGTTACGCCTCAGATGGCTAATCAAATTTTCCGTTATCTTGCGAAGAACGATTACACCGACGATAACGACAACATTACTGCCGCCTATCATGAAGCCAAAAAGACCGATACCCTGGCACCGTTACCGCCAGAACTTGCCCCGTATGCTCCCCAGATCGTTCAGTTGATAGATAGCGTCTTTAGTGATGCAGCACTTCCAGGCATTGAGGACGGACGCAAGGCAAAGCCAAACCTCTTGAACAAGAACCTCGACAAGGCCGAGTTCAAGGCTCTGTGGGAGAGGATCAACCGCAAAGCCGCTTACACCGTGCATTTTGATTCTCCTGAGTTGATAAAGAAATGTGTGACTACCCTTGATAGGGAATTGCGGGTAACAAAGCTGCAATACACCATTACGGCTGGTCAGCAGAGTGATTCTGTTTCCTATGATGCCCTGAAAAGTGGTGACGGCTTCCAGGTAAGGGAAAACTCGACCGGATTCATGAGCAGTTCGGTAAATTCTGCTGTCAAATATGACCTGATCGGCAAACTGGCTGAAGATACCCATCTAACCAGAAGTACCGTTGCCGCAATACTGAAAGCCATTAACCCCACCGTGTTCTCTCAGTATCGCCAGAACCCCGAAGATTTTATGATTAAGTCAGCCAGGATCATCAATGAGCAGAAAGCAACAATGGTTGTTGAACACCTGACCTATAACCCCGTGGATGACCGGCACGAACTGACCGACATCTTCACCGTAGATAAGCAGCAAGACTTCAGCCGTGCGGTAAAGACCGAGCGGCATGTGTATGATTACGTCTTTACCGATTCCAAGAACGAAAAGGCATTTGTAGCTGAACTGGACAAGAGCACCGAAGTTGTTGTGTATGCCAAGCTGCCCAAAGGGTTCTTCATCCCGACACCTGTCGGCAACTACAACCCTGACTGGGCTATAGCCTTTAAAGAGGGAGCGGTAAAGCACATCTATTTCGTAGCCGAGACAAAAGGCTCTATGTCATCGATGGAACTGCGGAAAATTGAGGAATGCAAGATCGACTGCGCCAGGAAGTTCTTTGCCGGTATCACCACGGATCAGGTCAAATATGATGTTGTCACTGATTATGGGAAATTGATGGATATTGTGATGTAGACAAGTTATCTCAGCAGAAATAAGGCCACAATATTCAAATTAATTTATGGAGGGGATCGGAGGACAGGATACTTAACTTGTCACTAAGGACCCAACACAATGAATGACCAATCCCTGCTACTCTGGATCATAGGGGCAATCCTGACCTTTACCGGTCTGGCCGGGCTCCTGCTGCCGCTGATACCCGGGGCGCCGCTCCTGTTCCTCGGGCTGCTCTTCGGCGCCTGGGCTGAGAACTTCCGTTTTGTCGGGCTCTGGACGCTGCTGGCCCTGGCGGGCATGGCGGGCCTTACCTATCTCGTGGAGTTCGCCGCAACGGCCCTGGGGGCACGGAAATACGGTGGCTCCCAACGTGCCATGGTCGGGGCGGTGCTGGGCGGACTCGTCGGGATGGCTTTCGGTGTGCCGGGAATCCTGCTCGGCCCGATTGCCGGCGCGGTCATCGGCGAGCTCTCGCTGCAGCGCACCCTGGATCAGGCCAGCAGAGCCGGGTTCGGTACCGTGGTCGGGATGGCCATCGGTGTGGCCGGAAAACTCGCCATCGGCATTGCCATGATCGGCCTGTTCCTGGTCGTCCGGCTGTTCTGAGAGGCATTCCGGACAAATTCTGTGGTGAAAATCCCCGGCTGCTTCTTCACCCCGGCAGGGGAACGGACCTATGACCGCTCGATCCGCAACTTCATAGCGGATCGGAGCAGATAATACAACGCATGGTACCGAAGAATGACGGCTGATCGCTACGAAACATCGCACCTCATTGAAGGCCAATACGAGCCCGGTTCCAACGGAACGGTACTCCGTAACAAGAATGGGATCACCGATCCTGTGCAAATGGGGGAAGCAGAAACAAACGCCTTGTGGCAAACACAGAACACTTTGCTTGGCGAAGTGTCGAGTGATCAGACGATTACCGTGGAAGATATCTGTGCAATGCACCGTCGCTGGTTGAAAAGCATCTACCCGTGGGCAGGACAACTCCGTGCTGTCAACATCAGCAAGGGGGGATTCGATTTTGCCCAAGCCCGTTTTATCCCTGCATTGATGGACGAGTTCGAAAGCAAACAGCTGCGCAGATACACCCCTTGCCGGCTTGAAGACCGCGACGAGGTTGCGCTTGCCCTGGCCGAGGTGCATGTGGAGTTGATGCTGATCCACCCTTTTCGGGAAGGAAATGGCCGGTTAGGGCGAATGCTGGCAACTTTGATGGCATTGCAGGCAGGGTTGCCGGTGCTTGATTTCAGCCTGTTGGACGGGGATCGACGGGAAGAATACTTTGCCGCGGTTCGGGCCGGACTGGACAGGAATTATCTGCCGATGACGCGTCTGTTTGCAGATATTATCGAGAAGTCTTTACCGACTTCGTAGGAGCCTTGCCAATTTTCGTCTGGGAGACGAAGCGGCCTGTCGTCGCATCACGCTTTACCCGTATTCCCTCGACAGCGGAAGATGATGCGACATTGCGTGCCAATGCCTTGTTGCGGGTGGCGGGATCTTTCAGATGGGGATTGGTTTCGAGCAGTGACTTTTTCATAGAGGAACTATACCTCATCCGGCTGTTTTTTGCGATTGCAAATACAATCTCAACTCAGACGGTAGAGCGAGTGATTCGTAATCAACCGAGGGATTTTAAGTCCCTTGCGCCTGCCCTTCGGGTTATGAGCCCGACGAGCCAGCGACCATCAGACCCCCAGTATGGTGCGCCACTGACCAACGGCTTAGAAAGCCGTTGCTCGGATACTAACAGAAATGGCTACTATTTCCATTTTGGAAACAACTGCCGTCTCTTTTCAGTTGTTGCATTTTTTGCACGAACTGGAACTGCCGAAAAGGAAAAGGACAGGCTACTTTTTGGCATGTGAAAAGAGGGTTGGATAGGAAATGTAGCTACTGGCCGACCTTCCTGAAGTGGTATGAACCGTGATAATACATTGCACGCAAAAACTTGCCGCCAAGCTCCCCTCCGTCTCGGCAACGCCACTTACGGAAACCAGTCCGCTAGGGAGCTGGCACGCCCATCTCTACACCTACGACCGCCGCCAGTGCGTGCTGTTCTGCCACGATGAGACCCGCTACTGCCTCTTTCTGCCGGGACTGGTGAAGACGGGCTTTGCCGAACTAGGCCGGCTGCACCGGGAGCTGTTCCTGGCGACGCTGGTGGTGCTGAACGTGCCTGAAGCCCGGATCGGGCGGGTGGCCCTGGCCCTTGGTCCGGCGCAGTTCGACCGGAACACCGACCGCTCGGTGCTCGGCTCTCTGCGGACGGCGGACCTTGACCTGAGTTGGCTGATTCACGATGCCCATGTACTGGACTGTGATCCGCTGGCAGTTTCCGTGCGGCTCAACGAACGGCCGACGTCGGTAAAGGGGAAGTGGCTGAACTCGGACAAGGCGATGCTGGACAGAGTGGCGCAGGTAGCCGTTTGAAAATTTACAGTTATTCGGAAATTCCGGATAACTGGAGAGAATGTTGAAAAAAGCAATGTGCAAAAAATGCAATTTGCTTTTCTGGGAATATTTCGGCAGCAATCGTACAAATCCTTTTTGACTGAAGGTTGTGGATCAAATGAGTGCCCAGAACGACATCATTATCTATCAAACCGAAAATGGCACGACGAATCTTGAGGTCCGGCTTGATCATGAAACCGTCTGGCTGACTCAGGAACAGATGGCCGAACTGTTTGGCAGGGAACGTTCCGTAATTACCAAGCACCTGCGCAATGTATTCAAGGAAGGTGAACTGGACGAAAATTCAGTTCGTGCAAAATATGCACATACTGCCCCGGATGGTAAGGAATACCAGACGCAGTTCTACAACCTCGACGTCATCATCTCCGTCGGCTACCGGGTCAAATCACAGCAGGGCACCCGCTTCCGCCAGTGGGCCACCCGGGTGCTGCACGACCACATCGTCAAGGGGTACACGGTCAACGAGCAGCGGTTGCGGGAAGAATCGGCCAAGCTGCAGGAGATGCAGCAGACCATGGAGCTGCTGGCGCGCACCCTGACGACGCAGGAGCTGGTGACCGACACCGGCAGGGACGTGCTGAGGGTGATCAACGACTATGCCTACGCCTTGGCAACCCTGGACCGCTACGACCACGGCACGTTGGCCATCGAAGGAACCACGCGGCAGGAGCTGCATGTCATCGATTACACCGAAGGGATCGGCATCGTCAATGCCATGAAGGGTGAATTTGACGGCCTGTTTGGGGTGGAAAAGGACCAGGGATTCAAGAGTGCGCTGGGCACCATCTACCAGACCTTCGACGGTAAGGAGCTCTACCCCAGCGTTGAGGAAAAAGCTGCCAACCTGCTCTACTTCATCGTCAAGAACCACGCTTTCAGCGACGGCAACAAGCGGATCGCCGCCGCCCTGTTCATCTACTTTCTTGGCATGAACGCCATTCTCTACCGCCCCGATGGTTCCAAACGGCTGGCCGACAACGCCCTGGTGGCGCTCACTCTGCTGATCGCCGAAAGCAGGCCGGAGGAGAAGGAAACCATCGTCAAGGTAATCGTCAATCTTATCAACCGGAGCAATGACTGAACATGACCCCAGCTGCAATCGTCCAAAAATTCTGGGACTATTGATTTTCCTGTTTGTACCAACAAGCCCGCTAATTAATGCAATGGTTGGTACAAAATAGTTGTACCACATATTCTTATTATTGTGTTATTGTGTTGGTACAAAATGGAGGTTGTGCCATGGTGGCCAGGAAAAAGGACGAGAGTGTTTTCAGGATGTTGCAGTCTGAACGTGACCGCTGCCTCCTTGTCGTTGACAAGATAAACAGGGAATTGGAAAAGCTGCCGAAAGGGTCGCTCGGGGAGCGCAGGGTGCGCAGCCACGGCAAGGAGTACGTCTATCCCTGTCTGCGCTATCGTAGCGAGTCTGGAGTTGTCTTCGAGCACCTCTCCCCCGCTAGGGTAGAGGAGATAAAGCCGGCGCTGGAGCGACGCAAGAAGCTGCAAGCAGACATGAAGGCCAATAAAAAGCGTATCGCAACTCTCAACGCCATTCTCCTCAAGGGACAGTAGTCTTGGAAATCGTCTTTGCTCGATCTCCGTTCGTTCAACCGGTCACCGATCTGCTGCGGGAACTTGATCGCATCGGCTTTTTCGCCCATAGCCTACTGATCGGCAGCTGGCCGATGTCGATCTATGCCGAGCGCAAGGACGGCTTTGCCGAGTGGCAGCTGCTCGACGATCACGTTCAGCCTAGTGCACCAAGCTGACCGGCGGCACCGACCCTGGCGTTCCTGAAACAGCTCTTCATGCGCCTGTGAGCACGGCACGGCAGCATCACCCCTTCTGGCCCCCACCACTTGTAACCGCCCGAAAACCAGTTACAATTTCTGTTAATTAATTTCCGACACCGTAATCCAGCCAGCGACAGGATCCACCAGCATGCTCACTTTTTTCTGCAGGTTTTCTCGTACCACCGTTATTGGCATTGCATCCCTGCTGTTCCTCGCCGCTGCTGTCCTCATCTCGCCGCGCCCCTCTCTTGCCGCTACGCCGGCCACCCCTGCGGGCACCGTCATCCTCACGCCCGAGGAACAGGAGTGGCTGAAACAGCACCCGGTCATCAGGCTGGCACCCGACCCGGACTTCAGGCCTATCGAATTCTTCGACAAGAACGGCGTCTACCAGGGGGCTGCTGCGGATATCGTCCGGCTGCTGGAGCGGACGCTCGGCATCCGCTTTACCATCGTCCGGCTCAAGAACTGGGACGAGGTGATGGACAAATACAGGAAGCACGAGGTGGACGTGCTGGGCGCCCTCGTGGACACCCCGGCACGCCGCGAGTTTACGTTGTTCACCGATCCCCTGGTCTCCGTCCCCGGCGGCATCTTTACCAGGGCCGGCGCCACGGGCAAGCTGACCATGGAGGACCTCAAGGGGAAGAAGGTCGCTGTCGTCTCCAACTACACGGCCCACGATGTCCTGAAAAACCAGTATCCCGGCATAGACCTCGATGTGGTTCCCGACGTGATGACCGGCCTGGCCAAGGCTTCTCTCGGGATGGTGGATGCCTACGTGGAGAACATGGCCAATGCCACCTATTACTCCCAGGCGGCGGGCATCACCAATCTCCGCCTGGCCGGCACTACCCCTTTCATGTACCAGTGGGGGATCGGCATCAGGAAAGACTGGCCGATGCTGCAGCAGATCATTAACAAGGGACTGGCGACCATTGGCGAGGCCGATCGCCAGGAGGCCGTCAACAAATGGATCCATGTGGAGAACAATCATTGGCTGCCGAGCAGGGCCTTCATCTACGGCTCACTGGCCCTGCTTCTCGGCATGCTGCTGGCCGGAGCCGCCATCTGGAACCGTCTCCTCACCCGGAAGGTGAACGAGCGCACCACTACCCTGCAGATAGAACTGAGGGAGCGGCAACGGATCGAACAGGAACTGAAAAACTTTACCGACCAGCTGGAATCACGGGTATCGGAACGGACTGCAGAACTGGAAAAGGCCGCGACCGAGCTTCAGGACGCGCGCGACTACCTGGGCAACGTTATCAATGCCATTGCCGATCCGGTCTTTGTGAAGGACGCACAGCACCGGATGGTGCTGGTGAATGACGCCGAGTGCTCACTGGCCGGCTGCCCGCGAGACATGCTTCTGGGGAAAACCGATTATGACCTGTTCCCGAAAGAACAGGTCGATGTTTTCTGGAAGATCGACGACCAGGTCCTAGAGACCGGTCGGCCCAACATCAATGAGGAGCGGATCACCGATGCGCAGGGCAGGACCCGCTCCATCATCACTCACAAGTCGCGCTTCGTCGATCAGGCGGGCAACCGCTATATCGTCGGGGTCATCCGTGACGTTACCGAACGGCTCAAGGAGGAAGAGGACCGGAGGAAGCTGGAAGAGCAGATGCTCCACGTGCAGAAGCTGGAGAGCCTCGGCGTGCTGGCAGGCGGCATCGCCCACGACTTCAACAACATCCTCACTGCCATAACCGGCAACGTCAGCCTGGCGTTGATGCGGATAAATACCGAATCCCCGGCGGTCGTGCACCTGCAGAAAATCGAGCAGGCTGCGGACAAGGCCGCAGACCTGGCAAAGCAGATGCTCGCCTACTCGGGCAAGGGGAAGTTCGTCCTGGAAAACATCGACCTGAACCGCCTCATCGAGGAGATGGGGCATATGCTGGACGTCTCCATCTCCAAGAAGGCGGTGCTGCGCTACAATCTCACCAAGCCGCTCCCCTCCATCGAGGCGGATGCGACCCAGCTGCGCCAGATCATCATGAACCTGGTCATCAATGCATCCGAGGCGATCGGCGACCGAAGCGGCGTCATCGCCATCACCACCGGCTGCATGGACTGCGAGGCGAGTTACCTGAAAAACGTCTGGCTCAGCGAGAACCTCAAGCCGGGGCTCTACGTCTACCTGGAAGTGGTAGACACCGGCTGCGGCATGAGTCACGAGACCATGTCTCGCATCTTCGAGCCCTTCTTTTCCACCAAGTTCACCGGCCGGGGACTGGGGATGGCTGCGGTGCTCGGCATCGTCCGCGGCCACAAGGGTGCGATCAACGTCTATAGCGAACTGGGGAAGGGGAGCAGCTTCAAGGTTCTGCTGCCGGCCGTGGACCGGCCGGCCGACCTGTTCAACCACAATGAGCAGGCAGGAGATTGGAAAGGATGCGGCAGGATCATGCTGGTCGATGACGAGGAAACAGTGAGGGCCATCGGCAGGGAGATGCTCCAGGAGCTCGGCTTCGACGTCATCACGGCAAGCGACGGCAAGGAGGCGATGAAGCTGTTCAATGAGCATCCCGACATCTGTGCCGTCATACTCGACCTCACCATGCCGCACATGGACGGCGAACAGACGTTCCGCGCCCTGCGCAAGGCCAACCCCGACATCAGCGTCATCATATCAAGCGGCTACAGCGAGCAGGAGGTTACCCAGCGTTTTGTCGGCAAGGGGCTTGCCGGGTTCATCCAGAAACCGTACAAGCTCTCGACATTGCGGGAGGTCCTGCGGAAGTTCATGGAGTGACGCCGGTGTCCGGCATCCTGCGCCGTTTTGTCGCAACCATTTCCGCCAGGTAAGGCAGGTTCTCGCAGTATTTTTCCGCTTCGTGCAGCGATACCTTTCCTTCTCTGACAAGCCGCGCCAGGCAGATATCCAGTGACTGAAACTCCTCTGACGACTGCTTGAAGAGCGAGCGGATGTGATGGACCTTCCCCTCCCGGATCAAATTCTTGATCCGCTGGGAATTCGCCAGTTTTTCCAAGGCAAGGACCCTGCCGTTGCCGTTCTTCTCGGGCATGAGGCGCTGGTTGAGGATCATCAGGAAGTTTTCCGCCATCTGCATCCTGACCTGCTGCTGCTGTTCCGGCGGAGAGATCTCGATAATCCGTTCGATTGCCGCGGTGGCGTTGTTGGCATGCAGGGTGGAGAGCACCAGGTGCCCGGTGCCTGCCGCCTGCAGAGCGATGCTGAACGTCTCGGGATCGCGCATCTCCCCGATGACAATGACGTCGGGCGACTGGCGGAAGATATGCCGCAGCCCCTGGGGGAATGACGCCGTATCCCGCCCCACCTCCCGCTGGTTTACGTTGCTCAGCTTATGCCGGTGGTGATATTCGATCGGGTCCTCGATGGTGATGATGTTGCATTTCCGGCGGGAGTTTATCAGGTCTATCATGGCGGCAAGGGTGGTGCTCTTCCCATGGCCGGTGGGACCGCTGACGATGATGAGCCCCTCCCGCTTCAGGGCATAGTCACCCACCCACTCCGGCAGGCCCAGCTCTTCCAGCGACGGGATCTCTTCCAGCATGCTCCGGATGGCAATGGACATGGAGTTGCGCTGCTTGAAGATGTTGATGCGGAACCGCCCCAGTTCCGGGATGGTCTTGCCGAAATCGATGTCGTGATTCTCGTCGAACTCCCTGCGCAGATGTTCCGGCACCAGTTCGTCGACCATCTCCGCGATGTCCGCCGGCATCAGGTTCGGACCTGGGTGCCGGACGATTTCGTTATTCTTTTTCAGGCAGGGGGCAACCCCGGCAGTGATGAACAGGTCCGATGCATTCTCCTTGACCAGCCACTTGAGCAGCAAAGGAATGCCGGCATGACGTTTCGCCCTCCCTTGCCCCCCCGGCTGGGACAGGATCTCCTTCACGACCAGCGGTTCGGCAAGCTTTCCTCCAATGGTTTCCAGATGCTTCAGCAATATCATGACCTGGGCATGGGGTGCTACTACCGGCTGCACTGCCTTGCCCAAGGCGAATTCAAGCTGGTTCTGGACCCGCAGGTCACCGGGGTTGGTCATGGCAATGTAGAGCTTGTCCGTATTGGCAATGGCAACGGCGCGGAATTTCTTCATCACCGCCAGCGGCAGGATGTTGAGAACAGCCGGCTGCAACGTCAGACTGCCGAGATTGACGCCAGGGATGCCGAAACGCTTCTGCAGCACCGTCAGGAGCTGTTCGATCGTCACATAGCCCATTTCCACCAGCAGGGAGCCGAGCCGCGATTCCTCCAGCTGCAATCGCAGTTGCAGTGCCCTGTCGAGTTCGTCTCCGGTAATGAATTCATGCTCAAGAAAGAGCTGGCCGATTTTCCCTTCTGATCTGCCTTCCCCTGTTTTCGTGGACATAGGTACCTCGGTATCTGATCGTAGAATCTGGCCCTGCTGGCGTGCTCAATCTGCAAAAAAGACAAAGAGGCACCAGCGTGGAACACTGTGCCTCTTGTACGCGACAAACCAACCCCGTTAAAACCGGTCAGAGCGGAGGATTGCTGATAATGTCCCGCACCGACAGCAGCCGCTCGCGGAGCACCTCACCGCTTTTCACAACCTGGCGTGCGCGCCATTCGCTCCTGACATAGGGGGAAAGGCGCACAAGGGCCTCGTCGATCTTTCTGCTCACCAGCACTCTCTGCTTGTAATCCAGGAATTTGCCTTCTTCGAGCTGGCAGAGTATGGTGCCGAACTCCTCCTCGAAGTAGGAAATTACCTGTTCGGACATGGTCACGTCTTCCATCCTGGGCAGAACCCCCTCGCCGCTACAATCTCTTCTACTTGTGAATTTCGGCTCTTTGACAGCATTTCTTTAGAACAATGTATTAAGGTATTGCGAAAGAGGGCCTGTAAAATCAACATATTCACGAAGGGATAGCAAATGGGAGCAGTGCGCACGGAGTTCGGCCGTGCCATACCTGACAGGTGGTGAGAATATGAAGTCTGCGAAGAGAGATCCGTTATGCAGTCCTGAGCCAGGCAAAAGCCGATTCTCCGACCTCCGGCTTTTTGTTGAGGGCCACTGACTTGCAGGTATAGATGTAGCTCATGTTCTTGCCGCTTTTCTTGGCTCGATACAGCGCCTGGTCCGCCCTGCTGACTATCTGGGGGATGGAATCGGTTTTGGCCCCGGAGGTGTAGGAAATGCCGATGCTTGCCGTCAGTTTGAGGTGCTGGCCATTGAAGACGAACAGGGTGCTGGCAAGCCGTGACCGCAGGCGCTGGGCAATCTCGAATGCAGTGGCTGCCGTGGTCGCAGGGAGCATGATCGCGAATTCCTCGCCGCCGTACCGGGCAACCAGGTCCGAGCCACGGGTTCCCTCCCGCAGGATTCGCCCGACTGTCGCCAGCACTTCGTCCCCGGCAGGATGCCCATAGGTGTCATTGACCCTCTTGAAATCGTCCAGATCAATGAGGAGCAGCGAAATCGGCAGCAGTTCCTTGCGACGGACCTCCACGGCAAGCAATTCGTCAAAGACCCTGCGGTTGAACAGGCCGGTAAGGCTGTCCTTCATGGCCATCTCTTTGACCTTCACATGGGTCAAGGCGTTCTTCAGCGTCCGGGCAAAATGCGCCATGACCTCGGACAGGACTGACGACGTATAGCACTGCCGTTCAATCGCACTGAAAACGATCTGTACCCGGCCCAAATCTTCGGGGAGCACAAGCCGGATACCCGTACCGCCGGTTTCCGGATCAACGTACAGGGAACCCTGCAGCATTTCGTCGATCTTGAAGCCTTTGCAACGGGCCGTTGCAGGCCCCGTAACGAGGACGTCGCGGCCATCTTCCGATTTTCCCGGGGCAATGACAATGGACGGAAGGCCGAACTCGCTGGAGAGACAGAAGACGATGCGATTGAAGGGGGCAAAATCATATAGGTGCCGCGATGCAATGGCACAGATATCATGGGGATCGAGACTGGAGCCGATGGCAGCCATGAATCGGCTGATGAAGTTCGCTTCCTTGAGCTGTTGCTCCAATGCAGCCACATCAGGCAAATTTTTGACAGTAATCCCGGCGTTGCATGATTCTGACCCATTCTGACCGATTTCGGTTATCCCATGCGACATGGCATTCCCTCTCTTCATACGGCATACGCCTAATCTGGAGGATTTTGCAGCTCTCTACGCGCGGACCTCATTAGTGGTTGCAAATTGTTTGCCACAAATGGCAAAACCTCTCCACGAGCGCGCTGTAAGCCGGTCAAGCCATCTTAAAGGCTTCCAGCGCACCTTGACATCGCAGGGAAACCGTCAAGCCTGACAACAGGCACGTCAAAAACATGACTTTCAAGGGAAGGCTTTGTTACTCTCGGAGCGGAGGCTTTTGGCGGCGGGAAACTGCATGAAATAGGGGGGGGAGAATCTCCTCCCCCCGAAACGGCGGGAACTGCGCTATTCGGCAAGCAGCTGCTTGATTAAAAGATCCAGCTTTGCTGCCATGTCGCTGTTGAACCCCATGAATTTCTCTGCGACAATCCCTTTTTTGTTGATGACGTAGAGGGTTGGGATCGAACGGAGTCCATATTCGGTCTGCATCTCTTCGTTGGCAAGGGCAACGGGATAATTGACCTTCTGCACCGCACAAAAATCGCGGACCGTCTTATCTCCCTCTTCATCGAGACTCGCACCCAGAATCTGCAGCCCCTGCTTGCCATATTTTTGATTCAGACGAATCAGATGGGGGATGGAATCGCGACAGGGGCTGCACCACGTGGCAAAAAAATCGATCAGGAGCACGTGGCCCTTGTAATTGGCCTCTGTTATCTGCTGCCCCGAGGTACTGACCACCTTGAAGGGAGGGGCTGGCTGGCCTTTCTGCAGTATTGCCGAAGCCTGGCCCGGCAGCATCAGCATGGCCACCACCAGCACTGTCGCGAGCGGCATGGATATGAGTCTCTGCATCATCAGTTACAGGGCCTTCTTTATCAAGGCTTCGAGCTGTGCCTTGGGCACGGCTCCCACAACCTGGTCGACCACCTTCCCCTCCTTGAAGAGGATGATGGTGGGGATGCCGCGGACGCCGTATTTGCCGGGAGTGGCGGGATTGTCGTCCACATTGACCTTGCCGACCGCAACCTTGCCGGCATACTCGTCGGCGATGGAGTCGACAACCGGGGCTATCGCCTTGCAGGGCGCGCACCAGGTGGCCCAGAAATCGACAAGGACGGGAACGGTGCTCTGCAGCACGTCGGTATCGAAGTTTGCATCGGTAAAGGTTTTGACCATTTCGCTAGCCATATACTTCTCCTTGGTATGATTGTGTTTGGGAATCACTATATCGCGGAGAAGAAAAAAATCAAGGTGAAAACCGCGCGAGAGGCTGCAGCGGGACCTCTTAACCGACTGACAATATGCAATTGCGGCGGGACATGTTATAGTCTCATTTTCACGGTTGAACACCAGCGTAAGGACGGTATCTACGACATGCCTCACCTGCCGATAGCACTGGACGTGCAGGGAAAAAGGGTCGTCATGGTGGGAGGGGGCAGGGTTGCCGCCCGCAAGTGTCCGGGGCTCATCCGTTGCGGCGCCCAAGTGGTCGTGATCGCTCTGCAGCTCTCTGCCGGACTGCGCCGACTGGAAAAAAGGGGATGGCTCGCCCACCAGGCCCGAGAATACCGGGCAGGAGACCTGGCCGGCGCCTTCCTGGTCTATGCGGCAACGGACAGCCCGGAGCTCAATCAGACGGTCCGCAACGAAGCGGCATCCGCGGGCATCCTGGTAAATGTCGTCGATGCGCCGGCATCAGGCTCGTTTCACTCTCCCGCCGTGGTCCGCCGGGGCAGTATCGCCATTGCCATAACCACGGACGGGGAAGCTCCGGCGCTTGCACGGCGCCTGCGAAGACAGCTCGCCACCGGCTTCGGTCGCGAGTATGCCCTGACCGCCCGTCTCCTGGGAGCCATCCGCGAAAAGCTATTGACTCAGTGCGGTAACCGCGCATACAATAAGCAGATTTTAAGCGCTCTGGCCGCCAGCGACCTCCCGAAACTTTTCAGAACAGGCTCGTTTGCCGAGATCGACGACCTCCTGCGGGGGCAATGCGGCACCGGGTATTCACTGACTGAACTGGACCTGCGAAAAGAGGATTCTCCATGAACGGCTTACTCTACTTCGGCACCCTGGGCATTTACCTCCTGGGCACCATCGCCTATCTTGCCTACCTGGTCAAGCCCAGACCCCAGCTCGGCAGTGCCGCGCGCTGGATCGTCTTTGCCGGCTTTCTCGTCCATGCAGCCTTTACCCTGGCCCGCTACTTCGAGGCAGGGCGCACCCCCATTACCAATCTCCACGAGTCGCTCTCCTTTTTCAGCCTGACCATTGTCGGCGTCTTCATCATCTTCGACCGGAAATACCGGATTTCCATTCTCGGGTCGTTCGTGACGCCCATTGCGCTGCTGCTGATGGTAGCCTCAATGCTCTTCCCCATGTCCATCAACCCGCTCAACCCGGCGTTGAAGAGCAACTGGCTGGTGATCCACACCGTGGTCGCCTTTCTGGGCTATGCAAACTTCACCATCGCCTTTGGCGCAGGCATCATGTACCTGATCCAGGAACGCTTCCTGAAGCAGAAGAAGCTGGGCGCCATGTACCAGAAGCTGCCCTCCCTGGACAAGTTGGACGACATCAACTATCGGAGCCTCACCTTCGGGTTTCCGCTCCTCACCTTTGCCATCATTTCCGGAGCAATCTGGGCCGAAACCGCCTGGGGAACCTACTGGAGCTGGGATCCGAAGGAGACTTGGTCGCTCATCACCTGGTTCGTCTATGCGGCGCTGCTGCACGGCCGGCTGACCACCGGCTGGCGGGGACGCAAGGCTGCCATCCTCGCCATTGCCGGATTTTTCGTGATGCTCTTCACGTTCCTCGGAGTCAACCTCCTGCTGACAGGGCTGCACAGCTACAAATGAGGCGGAGTACCGCATTCCGCCGGGAGGTTGTTTGATGACGGGCGAATACAGATCGACACTACCCATATTGCACGTGCTTGATTGCTACTCCGTTGAGACAGAGGTTTTTGGCGAATGAACATTATCGTTGTGGGACTGTCGCACAAGACAGCTTCCGTTGACATCAGGGAAAAGGTGGCGTTTGCCCCCACAAACATGGAGAAGCCGCTGGCAGCTCTGGTGGCGATCCCCGACATTACCGAAGCTATCATCGTCTCCACCTGCAACCGGGTGGAGATCTACGCCACAACCCACGACATCGCCGGCGGCATTGCCAGGATCAAACGGTTCCTTGCCGACTACCACAAGCTCTCCCTGGACACGCTGGATTCCCACCTCTACAGTCATCACGGCGAGGCAGCCATCCGCCACGTCTTTCGCGTCGCCTCCAGCCTCGATTCCATGGTGGTGGGCGAACCGCAGATCCTCGGCCAGATCAAGACCGCCTACGGCTATGCCGCCGAATTCAAATCGTCCGGGATCATCCTCAACCGCTTCCTGCACAAGGCGTTCTCCGTTGCGAAACGGGTCCGCACCGAGACCAGGATCGCCTCATCGGCGGTCTCCGTCGCCTTTGCCGCCGTGGAGCTGGCCAGAAAGATCTTCGACGACCTCTCGGACAAGACCGTCATGCTGATCGGTGCCGGCGAGATGTGCGAGCTGGCGGCAAAACACTTCCTGAACAACGGCGTCCGCGGCGTCATGGTCACCAACCGGACCTTCGAGCGGGCCGAGCGGCTGGCCGAGGAATTCGGCGGTCGCGCAGTACAGTTCGACGACCTCTTCGACTACCTGCACAAGGCCGACATCATCCTCTCCTCCACCGGAGCCCCCCACTGCATCATCGGGCCCAAGGACCTGGAGGAGGTGATGCGGCGCAGAAAGCTAAGGCCGATGTTTTTCATCGACATTGCCGTGCCGCGGGACATCGACCCCAAGGTCAACGACGTGGAGAACGTCTACCTCTACACCGTCGACGACCTGCAGGAGGTTGTGACCGCCAACCTGCAGCAACGGGCCGCCGAGGCGAAAAAGGCGGAGGAGATCGTCGACCAGGAGATCGGCCAGTTCTTCAAGTGGCTCTCCTCCCTGGAGGTCACCCCGACCATCGTCGCCCTGCGCGCCAAGTTCGACGAGATCCGCAAGGCCGAGCTGGAAAAGACCCTCGCCAACTGGAAGGACCTGACCCCGGAGGGGCAGAAGCGGCTTGAGGCTTGCACCTCGGCCATCATGAACAAGCTGCTCCATCCTCCCACCTCACTGTTGAAGCAGGCAGGGCAGGGGGGGCGCGTCGACCTCTACGTGGATGCGCTGCGAGCGCTGTTCGAGCTGCAGACCGGCGAGCCCGAGCCGGGGGACCTGCAGGACCTGGATGACTGATTTTTCGCCGATCCCCGGCCGGCAAGGGATGAGAGAGCACCGGCTCCGTCCGGTCGAACCTGTCCTGCCGGGACGTTACCGCACTATCGTTTGTTTCAAAGGAGATTGAACATGGCATTGAAGCAGTTGAGAATAGGGACCCGGGCCAGCCAGCTGGCTCTCTGGCAGGCCAACTGGGTCAAGAGCGAGCTGGAAAAGCGCTATCCGGGCATGGAAGTCTCCCTGGTAAAGATCAAGACCATCGGCGACAAGATCCTCGATGTGCCGCTGGCACAGGTAGGGGGCAAGGGGCTGTTCGTCAAGGAGATCGAGGAGGCCATGCTGCGCGGCGAGATCGACATTGCCGTGCACAGCATGAAGGACGTCCCGACCGAATTCCCCGAAGGGCTCGGCCTGGTCTGCATCACCGAACGGGAAGATCCGCGCGACGCGGTCATCTCCAATGGGACTACCTTTGCCAACCTGCGCCAGGGGGCGCGGATCGGCACCTCGGCACTCCGCCGCCAGGCCCAGCTCCTCAAGGTCCGGCCCGACATGGAGATGGTGATCATCCGCGGCAACGTGGAAACCCGCATGAAAAAGCTGGAAACAGAGGGGCTCGACGCGGTCATCCTTGCCGCAGCCGGCCTGAAGCGGCTCGGCTTTGCCGATCGCATCGTCGAATACCTTTCTCCGGACCTCTCTCTCCCCGCCATCGGCCAGGGGGCGCTGGGGCTCGAATGCCGCCTCGACGACGAGAAGGTGAGGGAGACCATCGCCTTCTTCAACCACCCCGACACCAGCCATGCGGTACGGGCCGAACGTGCTCTCCTCTGGCGCTGCGAGGGTGGTTGCCAGGTCCCCATCGCCGCTTTCGGCGAAGTCACCGGCGACCAGCTCAAACTGACCGGCTTCATCGCCTCGGTGGATGGCAAGACCTCCCTCAAGGACTCCATCACCGGTCCGGCAACCGACTGCGAGAAGCTCGGGGTCCAGCTTGCCGAGCGGCTGCTCAAGGCCGGCGGCGCCGATATCCTGAAAGAGGTATACCAGCGCGAGGTATCCCGGGAAAAAGAGATCCCGGTCTAGTTCTCTCCCGCGACAGTAGGTTCAACGGCTCGCAAAGGCTAAAGGTAATAAGGTAGCTCCTTGTGCCCTTAGCCTTTTGCCATTCCGGGATTGGCAGCACCCTATGACAGAAATCACCCGCAAAAACGGCTATGTCTACCTGATCGGCGCCGGCCCCGGCGATCCCGGCCTGATTACGGTCCGCGGCCGGCAGTGCCTTGAGCTGGCCGATGTGGTGCTCTACGACTACCTGGCCAACGACCGCCTCCTGGCCCATGCCCGCCCCGATGCCGAACTGATCTATGCCGGCAAGGTGGGAGGTGCCCACAACCGCGAACAGGCCCAGATCAACGAGCTGCTGGTCAGCCTCGCCCTCGGCGGCAAGGTCGTGGCACGCCTCAAGGGGGGAGATCCGTTCGTCTTCGGCCGCGGCGGCGAGGAATGCGAGGCGCTGGTGGTGGCCGGCATTCCCTTCGAGATCGTCCCCGGCGTCACCGCCGGCATCGGCGCGGCAGCCTATGCCGGCATCCCGCTCACCCACCGTCACGTCACCACCTCCGTCGCCTTTGTCACCGGCCACGAGCACCCGGACAAGGATACCAGCGAGATCGACTGGGACCGGTTGTCGCTGGGGAGCGGCACTGTGGTCTTCTACATGGGGGTGAAAAACCTGCCGCAGATAACCGCGAACCTCATGGCGCACGGCAGGGGACCGGAAACGCCGGTGGCGCTGGTCCGCTGGGGGACCCGGCCGGAGCAGCAGGTTCTGACCGGCACCCTGGCCGACATTGCCGAAAGTGCCCGCAAGGCCGGCTTCAAGGCCCCGGCGATCACCGTGGTCGGCGAGGTGGTCAGGCTCAGGGAGAAACTCCGCTGGTTCGACAACCGGCCGCTGTTCGGCAAGGGGATGCTGGTCACCCGCTCCGCCGATCAGGCCGGCGAATTCAGCACCATGCTGGAGGATCTGGGTGCCTCGGTCTGGGAATGCCCCACCATCCGGATCGTTCCGCCCGAGGACCCGACTGAGCTGGACAGGGCCATTGGCGAGCTGCATGCCTTTGCCTGGGTCGTCTTCACCTCATACAATGCGGTACAGGCCTTCTTTACCCGACTTCACGAGCTGGGACGCGACAGCCGGGCGCTCGGCCCCTGCCGGGTCTGTGCCGTCGGCCCCAGGACGGCCGCAGCCCTTGCCCCTTACGGCATACGGGCGGACCTGGTCCCTGCCAGCTACAAGGCAGAAGGGGTGGTGGCGGCCTTTGCCGAACTGAACCCGGCAGGAAAGCGGATCCTCTACCCCAAGGCCGACCGGGCGCGCGATGTCATTCCCGCTGGCCTTGGTGTGCTGGGCGCCGAGGTGGTCGCGCCGGTGACATATTGCAATGTCCTCCCGGATGCCGTGCCGGCCGGGGTGATCCAGGCCCTGGAAGAGCGCCGCATTCACTGCGCCACCTTCACCTCCTCCTCCACCGTGGACAATCTCGCACGCCTGCTGGGTGAAAACCGCTTTCTCCACCTCCTGGAAGGGGTAACCATCGCCGCCATCGGCCCGATAACCGCCAGAACCTGCCGGGAACTGGGGCTGGACGTCTCTATCGAGCCCGCAGAATATACCCTTGCGGCAATGACCCAAGAAATTGTACGATACTTCAATGTGACTTCATGACGTAAGAGGAGAGTTCCATGTTCTACCCCACGTTCCGTGCCCGCCGCATCAGGGGCAAAGAGGTCTTCCGCCGGATGGTCAGGGAAACTACCCTGTCTGCAAACGACCTGATCTATCCCATGTTCTCCGCCTTCGGCACGGGGATCAGGAAGGAAATCTCTTCCATGCCCGGCATCTACCAGCAGTCCATCGAATATATCGTGGAGGAGGCTCAACAGGCCTATGAGCTGGGAGTCCCGGCGGTGATCCTGTTCGGCATCCCCGAGACCAAGGATGCAGTGGGAAGCGATGCCTATGCCGAGCACGGCATCATCCAGGAGACGATCCGTGCGCTGAAAAAGCAGGTGCCTGGCCTGGTGGTCATCACCGACGTCTGCATGTGCGAATATACCGACCATGGCCACTGCGGGATCATCAAGGACGGCGACGTCGACAACGACGCCACCCTGGAACTCCTGGCCCAGGAGGCCCTTTCCCATGCCAGGGCCGGCGCCGACATGGTCGCCCCGTCGGACATGATGGACGGCCGGGTCATGGCCATCCGCGAGATCCTGGACAATAACGGCTTCACCCATATCCCGCTCATGAGCTACGCGGTGAAATACGCCTCGGGCTACTACGGCCCGTTCCGCGAGGCAGCCGAGTCCACCCCCCAGTTCGGCGACCGCCGCTCCTACCAGATGGACCCCGGCAACCGGCTGGAGGCGATCCGCGAGGCGCAGATGGACGTGGAAGAGGGGGCCGACATCATCATGGTCAAGCCGGGTCTCCCCTACCTGGACATCATCCGGGAGATGCGCAACCAGTTCAACCTGCCGGTGGCTGCCTACAACGTCTCGGGCGAATACAGCATGATCAAGGCCGCCGGCAAGATGGGCTGGATCGACGAGGAACGGGTCATCATGGAGACCATGCTCTCCTTCAAGCGGGCCGGCGCCGACCTGATCCTCACCTACCACGCCACCGAAGTGGCAAAACTGCTCAAAAGCGGCAACTTCTAAAAATATCCAATACCGGAAATGAAAAGGCCCGCGGGAAACCGTGGGCCTTTGTGCGTCGGCGGATGCCAAAATGTTGCCTTACTCCACCAGGAACTCCTCATCCCCCAGCCGGACCCGGTCGCCGGGGCGCAGTTTCCTGCCACGCTCCAGGGCCACTGCGCCGTTGACCATGACCATCCCTTCCTGGATCAGCAGCTTGGCCTCCCCACCCGAGGAGACGGCATTCACCGCCTTGAGAAAACTATCCAGCTTGATGGTCTCGGTTTCTATCTTCATGGCCCCTCCTGTTTCCGGCAACGGTTGTTTTTAGCACATTTTTCTGTTAAAAAGGGACAATTTCATGTTTGGAGAGATACCATGCTAACCACATCCGATTTCAAGCGGGGCCTGATCATCCAGCTGGATGGCGCCCCCTGCGTCATCATCGACGTCCACTTCCAGTCCCCCTCCGCACGGGGGGCCAACACCATGGTCAAGACCCGCTACCGCAACCTGCTCACCTCCCAGGTGCTGGACAAGACCTTCCGGTCCGGCGACAAGGTGGACGAAGCCGATTTCGAGCGGCACAAGGGGCAGTTTCTCTACGCCGACGGCGACCGCGGCGTCTTCATGGACCTGGAGACCTACGAGCAGTTCGAGATGGACGCCGAGGCCTTCTCGCTCATCTCCCCCTTTCTCCTGGAGGGGACCGAGATGACCTTGGGCCTGTTCGAGGGGCGGATGGTCAGCGCCGACCCGCCGCAGACCGTGGAACTGACCGTGACCGACACCCCGCCGGTCATCAGGAATGCCACGGCCACGGCCCAGACCAAGGAGGCGGTTCTGGAAACCGGCCTGAAGCTGCAGGTCCCCCCTTACCTGGAGACCGGAGACCGGATCAAGGTCGACACCAGGGACGGCCGCTTCATCTCGCGGGCATAGACAGTTTGCGGCAAGGTCAATTAGGGTATTGACAGCGGACCGTTTTCGGATTATAAAGATGACCTTTCTGCCTAGGTAGCTCAGTCGGTAGAGCAGTGGACTGAAAATCCACGTGTCGGCGGTTCGACTCCGTCCCTAGGCACCATTTACAACTACATACCTTCATATAGACAGCACAGGCCTCCGGATTGGAAATGGGGGCCTTTCTGTTTTTGCGCAACCATCCACGTTGCCTCTATTTTTACGCAGGACCCTCTCACGTTACTCTTTCCTCCATGCCCTGTTCCGAAAAATGCCCCCTAAAATCTACATTTCGATGAAAAGCATCAATCGCCGGCCAGACTCCCATTTTCTTGACAGTATTCCGACTTCTCCATATGCATTCCATGACATATTCTTGTCCCGGACAAGGAGATGGAGATGAAAGTGCCCAACGTGATGCTCTCGTGTGAGAGAGTTGCATTTGCAGTTTGTAATAATTGACAAGTTGATTCAGTGCTGTGTATTGTAATGATCCAGCACATGGCCGTTTACCTAACAACTTGATCTATGCAAACAACTCTATGACCCCTTTCTGCCAACTCCTTGTCTTTACCATCGATTGCAAGCGCTTTGCACTCCAGCTCAAGGACGTGGTAAGAGCCGTCCGCATGGTTGAGATCACGCCGCTTCCCAAAGCACCGGAAATCGTGCTCGGTGCCATTACGGTCCAGGGGACGATCGTGCCGGTCCTGGACATGCGCCGGCGTCTGGGTCTCGCCCCCCGCACGCCGGAGCTGGACGACCATCTCCTCATTGCCCGCACAAGCCGGCGGACCGTGGCACTGGTCGCGGACACGGTCGACAGCCTGATCGAGCTGGCACACGAGACGATCGTTGCGCCGGCGTCGATCGTTCCCGGCATGGAATACGTGACCGGGGTTACCAGGCTCGATGACGGGCTGGTCTTCATCCACGACCTGGACAGCTTTCTTTCCCTGGATGAGGAGCAGACCCTGGAAGCCTCCCTGGCCTTATGAAACGTCACCTCCCCCCCCTGCTGCTGAGCCGGTTGAGCGGCTTTGTCACCGGCAGGCTGGGGCTGCATTTTCCGCAGCACCGCTGGCATGACCTTGAACGCCGCATCAGCCAGGCAGCCGTTGATTTCGGTTTCGACAACGCGAAAACGTGCATTGAATGGCTGCTGGAGGAGAAGCTCTCGCCGGAGCACATCGGGATGCTGGCG
Organism: Geobacter sp.; assembly: GCA_009684525.1. Classification (NCBI taxonomy): domain Bacteria; kingdom Pseudomonadati; phylum Thermodesulfobacteriota; class Desulfuromonadia; order Geobacterales; family Geobacteraceae; genus Geobacter; species Geobacter sp. The sequence goes on along the minus strand of WKKR01000002.1, from coordinate 160,922 downwards.
CGCCACCTGACGATCGGCGAGACCTACTTTTTTCGGGAGAAGAGCAGTTTCGAGAAGCTGGAGACCGTTATCCTGCCGGAGCTGATAGCCGCCCGCCGGGGGAAGGACCAGCGCCTGAGGATCTGGAGTGCCGGCTGCTCATCGGGGGAAGAGCCCTATTCGGTTGCCATAAGTCTGAGCCGGCTGCTCCCCGATCTGCATGAGTGGCAGATTACCATCCTGGCCACCGACGTCAACCGTGCGGCGCTTGCCAAGGCCGCCCGCGGCAGTTATGGCAACTGGTCGTTCCGGGGGATTCCCGCCTGGCTGCGGGACCGGTACTTTACCCGCGAGAACACCGGAACATTCCGGATCAGCGACACCATTCGGAGGATGGTTACCCTGGCCCCGCTCAACCTGGCGCAGGATAGATATCCGGCACTGATCAACAACACCAATGCCATGGACATCATCCTCTGCCGCAATGTCCTGATGTACTTCGAGCCGGCAGAGGCTCAGCGGGTTGTGAGCTGCTTCCACCGGTCCCTGCTGGATGGCGGCTGGTTGTTCGTCAGCCCGTGCGAGGCATCGGCAGATCTCTTCAGGGACTTCGAGACGATCTCCTGTCCGGGGACCATCTTTTATCGGAAGAGCGGGGCTTGCTCGCCGGTACCGGACAGACGGCGGGAAGCGGGCACCGAACTGCCGGCATCCGGCCAAAGCCCGTCAGCTGACAGCTGCCTGCCGCTGACAGCTGACGGGGTAGTGCCGCCACCCCTTGCCGGTGAGTGGGTCGAAACAGCGCCGGCAGCTCCCGCAACAGCCGCAGAGCAGCCCGAAATCCCGTCGGAAGCACCCGACGCCGCCAGCATGGCCCGGGAATTCGCCAACCAGGGGAAACTCAATGACGCCCTCGCCTGGTCGGAGAAAGCGATCGCCCTGGCAAAGACCGACCCGGAACTCTACTATCTCCGGGCCATGATCCACCAGGAACTGGGAGAGGCGGATGCGGCGATGGAATCACTGAAACAGACCCTCTTCCTCGACCATGACTTCGCACTTGCCCATTTCGCCCTCGGCAACCTCTCCCTGCAAGCGGGAAAGACGCTGGACGCGAAACGCCACTTCGGCAATGCGCTGGAGCTTTTGCAGCTTATGCCGGCCGCGGAGCCCCTGCACGGGGGAGAGGGGCTTACCGCCGGCAGGCTGGCGGAGATCGTTGCTACCGTGCAGGAAACCGCCACCGGCCAAGGATAACGGGAGAGCAACCACATGGAGCGAGAACGGAACAACGCCATACCGGATCGGCATCAGACATCTGACTGGGATGAGTTGCGCAGGCGATTGACTGCCGCCAGGGAGGCAACCAGCCGGGAGCCGACCCAGGCGGAAAAGCAGTCGATCCTCAGGGCTCGGGCCGCCATCCTGGCCCAAGACCCGGCAGGGGAGGAAACCGCTGCCGACTACACCGAGGTGTTGGAGTTTCGCCTTGCCCATGAGCTATACGGCATCGAAACGACGTACGTCAGCGCCACCGTCCCGTTACTGGAACTTACCCCGATTCCGGGGACTCCCCCTTTTCTGCTCGGCCTGATCAACCACCGCGGCCAGATCCTGTCGGTGATCGACCTGAAGAAATTCTTCGACCTGCCGGAAAAGGGGCTGACCGACCTGAACAAGGTCATCGTCGTCCAGAACGACGAAATGGAGTTCGGGGTCCTGGCCGACGAGATTGCCGGCGTGCGGCAGATCAGGCGGGACGAGATCCAACCGGCCCTTCCCACCCTGACCGGGGTCAGGGAAGAGTACCTGTTGGGGGTCAGCAGGGAGCGGACGGTACTCCTGGATGGCCGCAGACTGTTGGCAGATAGCTCCCTTGTCATCAACGACGAAGAGTAGACAGACCGGCAACCCTTAAGTCGGACAGCGAATCGAGCATACGGAGGGAGAAGCGGACATGATTATGGATATGAAGATACGGACCCGGCTGGTATTGACTTTTGCGATCATCCTGACGCTCCTCGTGGGGGTCGGTGGCTACTCGCTCAACCGGATGACCCTCCTGGCAGACCTCACCACCGATCTCTACGAACACCCCTTCACGGTCAGGAAATCGATCCGTGACGCCTACCTCAACCTGATGAAGATGAACCGATCGATCAACAGGATGGTGACGGCGCCGGGCAACGAGACGCTCAGTGTCGACCTGCAGACGATCCACGACACCGAACTGGAGTTCCAGAAGAACATGCACATGCTTAAAGAGCGGTTCCAGGGCAATCAGAGCGAAGTGGACGACGTCGCCAAGACCTATGACGAGTGGAAGCCTCTGCGCGACCGGGTCATTGCCCTGGTGGTTGCCAACCAGAAGGTTAAGGCACGAGAGGTCTACGCCGGCATGGATGCGCGGCTTTTCACCACACTGGACAAGGAATCGGCAGATATCCTCGCCATTGCCGACAACAAGGCAGCCACGTTGTTCAGCGATGCCCAGCAGACCGCGAAGTTCTCGCTCATCCTGACGACGCTCGCCGTCGTGCTCTCGGCCGGCATCGTCATTGCGGTGGCAATCACCCTTTCCCGCAGCATTACCCGGCCGCTCGACATCGCCATGGGTGTGGCATCACGAGTGGCCGAGGGCGACCTGACCGCCACGGTCCCGGTCACCGGCAGCAAGGACGAGATGAATCTCCTGCTCCGGACCTTTGGCCGGATGGTTGAGAACCTGCGCAGCCAGACCATGGAGATCCATGAAGGGGTGAATGTCCTTGCCGCTTCGGCAAGCGAGATATTGGCCGCCACGACCCAGGTCGCATCCAGCGCGGCAGAGACGGCAGCAGCGGTGAACGAGACGACCGCCACGGTCGAAGAGGTGAAGCAGACAACTCTGTTGGCTGACCAGAAGTCGCGCTATGTGGCCGATACTTCCCAGCGGACGATGCAGGTCTCGCAGGGTGGGCAGAAAGCGGTCGCCCAATCGATCGTGGGCATGGGGCGGATTCGCGAGCAGATGATGAGCGTCGCCGAAAGCATCGTCAGCCTCTCCGAGCAGAGCCAGGCCATCGGTGAAATCATTGCCACGGTAAACGACCTGGCGGAGCAGTCCAACCTGTTGGCGGTCAATGCCTCCATCGAAGCGGCCAAGGCAGGGGAGCACGGCAAGGGATTCGCCGTGGTGGCCCAGGAAGTGAAAAGCCTGGCAGACCAGTCGAAGCAGGCGACCGCCCAGGTGCGCAGACTCCTGAACGATATCCAGAAGGCGACCAACACGGCGGTAATGGCCACCGAACAGGGGAGCAAGGCCGTGGAAGCGGGCGAAAAGCAGGCAAGTGAAGCAGGCGAGGCCATTCGGATGATGTCTGAAAGCATTGCCGATTCTGCCAATGCCTCGGCCCAGATTACGGCAACCAGCCAGCAACAGCTGATCGGCATGGACCAGGTGGTTCTGGCCATGGAGAACATCAGCGAGGCGAGCACCCTGAGCGTGACCAGCACCAGGCAGGCGGAACGCTCCGCTCAGGACATTCATGAACTGGGTCAGAAGCTGAAACAACTTGTGGCGCAATTCAGGGTATAACCGAGGCACAGGGACGTTCACCCTGCAGAAGAGATGACAATATACCTGCCGATACGCGGATGATTTATGGACAGTGAACTTCAGAAAAGACTGCTTGCCACGTTCCGGGTTGAAACCCGGGAACGGCTTGAAACCATCGGTACCAGCCTCATCGATCTGGAGCGGGGACCGTCTGTCGACCTGGAGCAGGAACTGATCGAGGCGGTTTTCCGGGAGACCCACAGCCTGAAGGGAGCGGCCCGTTCCGTGGGTATTGCCGCCATCGAAACGGTCAGTCACGGGCTGGAGAGCGTCTTCTCGGCCCTGAAACGGCGGGAGATCTCTCTTGCCCCGCCGGTGTTCGATCTGATGCATGCGTCGATCGATCTGATCGGGCGTCTCCTCCCATCCCTGGAGGCTGCGCCCACATCCGAGGAAAATGAGCAGGTGCGGGCACTGAATCAACGCCTGGTGCGCGCGGCAAAGGGCCAATACTCGCCCCCTCCCGAAAAGACCGCGCTGCCTCCTACAGAGCGGGAAGAGACCGCCATCGAGAAATCAACGCCTCCCAAGACCGTGCGGATCGCCACCGAAAAGCTCGATGCAGTGTTGCAGCAGACAGAAGGCATGTTGACGGCGAAACTGGCTGCGGCACAGCAGGTAGAGGAGTTGCGAGAGGTTGGGAGAAGCCTCGCCCTGTGGGACAATGAGTGGAAAAAGGTCCAGCCGGCCTTCCGACGACTGCGGCGGCTTCGGCAGGTCGACGGTATTGACGGGGACCAGTACGGCGTGCTCTTCGAGTTTCTCGACCGGAATCATGCGACGGTTCATGGGCTGGCGCATCGCCTGGCCCAGATCACCAAGACGGCGGAACTGGACCATCATCACCTGGGAGGGATGGTGGAGTCGGTGCTCGATGACGTGCGGGATGCACTCATGCTCCCCTTTGCTTCTGTCCTGCCGATTCTGGAGAAGAGTGTCCGCGATCTGGCCCGCGACCGGGGGAAAACCGTCAGACTGGAGACAGAAGGTGCATCGGTCGAGATCGACCGGAGGATTCTGGAGGAGATGAAGGACCCCCTGCTCCACCTGATCCGCAATTGCATCGACCACGGCATCGAGAGCCCCGATGAGCGGAAGCGGCAGGAAAAGCCTCCCATCGGCACCATCACCATCGCCTTGACACTGGTCTCCGGCAACCGGGTGGAAATCATCGTCGCCGACGATGGCGCCGGCATCGACACTCAACTCCTGGTACGAACAGCCATTGATGCGGGTCTTGTCGCGCCGGAGGAAACTGAGCGGATGACGGCAACGGAACAGTTGAACCTTGCCTTCGCGTCCGGTCTCTCCACCAGCCCTCTCATCGACGACATCTCGGGACGCGGGCTCGGGCTGGCCATTGCCAGGGAGCGAACGGCATCCCTCGGCGGAACCATGTCCGTTATGACCCGCGTTGGAAAAGGGACGACCTTCCGCATCTCCCTCCCGTTGACCCTCTCCACCTTCCGCGGGGTGATGGTCGAGGTGGCAGGCCAGCTCTTTGTCGTGCCGACCACCGATGTGCAACTGGTCACCAGGCGGAAGAAGGAGGCCATCGCCACCGTCGAGAACCGTGAGACCATCGACCTGGCGGGCCAGCACCTCTCCTTTGTCCGGCTGCGCGACACCCTGGGGCTCCCGCAATCAGCCCCTCTGGCGGAAAGCGATTTCGTGCCGCTGTTTGTCCTTGCAGCCGACGCCGACAGGATTGCCTTCGGAGTGGATCGGGTTATCGGTGAACAGGAAGTGGTGGTCAAGGGGCTCGGGAAACAGTTGCGCCATGTCCGTAATTTCTCCGGGAGCACGGTCCTCGGAAACGGGCGCGTGGTGCCGATCCTGAACAGCCGGGAGCTTGCCAGATCGGCAGTGCAGGCGTCCGCGGCAGGAACCAGGGCGGTTGTCGGCACGACCGAAAGAAAAACGGTGCTGGTGGTGGAAGATTCGATCACTTCCCGCACCCTCCTGAAGAATATTCTGGAAGGAGCCGGCTACCGCACCCTGACCGCCGTGGACGGGATCGAGGCCCTGACCCGGCTCAAGACCGATCCGGTGGACCTGGTGGTTTCCGACGTGGATATGCCCCGCATGGACGGTTTCGAGCTGACCTCGCGCATTCGCGAAAGCAGGGAGTTCGCCGCTCTCCCTGTGGTGCTGGTCACCTCCCTCGATTCGCGCGAAGACCGGGAGCGGGGGATCGATGCCGGTGCCAATGCCTACATCGTGAAGAGCAGCTTCGACCAGAGCAACCTGCTGGACGTGGTTCGGCGTTTAATCTGAACATCAATCCGTGACAGATGCCGGGTCGACGAAGCGACTGTGCCCGAGAGCCAGCCGCTGCAGGCAAAATGAAGCGTCAACCGGCCAGCCTGTTTGAGCCCGAAAGGGTGAGTTGCAGGCCGGTAGCGAAATAAGCCGTACAGCGGCGGTGCGAGAGGCACGCGGAGCGTAGCGGCCCGGTAGTCGTCACGGGTTCACTCTGAAGGTAGGAGTCCATGATCAAAGTCCTGATCGTCGATGATTCGGCGAGCGTCCGTCTTTTTCTGCAGGAAATACTTACCGCCGATCCCGGCATCGAGGTCGTCGGCAGTGCCGGAGACGGGGAAGAGGCACTGGAGGCCGTGGCACGGCTCCGTCCCGACGTCATAACCATGGATGTCCACCTGCCGCGGATGAATGGCCTTGTCGCGACCCGGCGGCTGATGGAGACGTTCCCGACGCCGATCGTTATCGTCAGCGCCAGCCTGGATGCGGAAGAGGTTGCAACCACATTCCACGCCCTGCAGGCCGGGGCAGTGGCTGCCATTTCCCTCCCCGCAGGTCCGGGTTACCCTGAACACGCCACAGAGGTCAAGAATTTCGTCCTGACGGTGAAGCTGATGGCAGAGGTGAAGGTGGTGCGCCGCTGGTCCCAGTTCACCCGGGAACTGACACGACCCGCGCCTTCCTTGCCCGTTGCAACCCCACCCCCGGCCCAGATCCGTGCCGTTGCCATCGGCGCCTCAGCCGGGGGGCCGCTGGTGATCCAGACCATCCTGGCCGGGCTTCCCAGCAAGTTTCCGGTGCCGCTGCTCATTGTTCAGCATATGGCCCCCGGTTTCGTCGCGGGTTTCGTGGAGTGGCTCAATATCACCTCACGTCTGCCGGTCCGCCTGGCCAGCCATGGCGAGCCTCTGTTGCCCGGCCATGCCTATGTGGCCCCGGACGGTTGTCACCTCGAAGTGATGGCGGGCAACAGGGTCAACTTGCACAATGTCACCCCTGTCAACGGACTCTGTCCGTCCGTCTCCGTGCTCTTCCGTTCCGTTGCCATGGTCTACGACAAGGAAGCGGTCGGCGTGCTGCTCACCGGCATGGGGAGCGACGGTGCCCGTGAACTGCACATCATGCGGGAACTGGGTGCCGTCACGATCATCCAGGACCAGGAAAGTTCCGTCATCTACGGTATGCCCGGTGAAGCGCTGAAACTGAAGGCCGCCGGCCACATTCTCCCCCCCGCCGGGATCATTGCCCTTTTGCAGCGATTGATCATGGAGAGAACAGCATGACGACTACCCAGAAAGACAAGAACCGTGCAGGCGAGACGATCCTCGTCATCGAGGACAGCCCGACGCAGGCCGAGCACCTGCGGTATGTCCTGGAAAAACAGGGCTACCACGTTGTCGTCGCCGGCAACGGCCCGAAGGCCCTGGCGCTTCTGCCATCGCTGCACCCGGCCCTTGCCATCAGCGACATCATCATGCCGGGGATGGACGGCTACGAGCTCTGCCGCCTGATAAAGGCCGAAAGCGATGAGCGGGAGCTCCCGGTGATTCTCCTCACCTCCCTTTCGGACCCCCATGACGTGATCAAGGGGCTGGAATGCGGCGCCGATGCCTTTATTTCCAAGCCGTATCAGGAAGACAACCTGCTATCCCGGATCCGGTACCTGCTCGCGAACCGCTCGCAATGCCGGGAGGGAACGACGGAAGCCGGGATCGGCATCGACTTCGACGGCCGGGACTACCGAATCACTGCGGACCGGCGGCAGATTCTCGATCTCCTGCTTTCCACCTACGAAACCGCCATCCATAAAAACGCCGAATTGCTCACAGCCAGGGACAACCTGAAGATGTTGAACGATCGGCTTGAGGTCGCCAATAAAGAGCTTGAGGCATTCAACTACACTGTATCCCACGACCTGCGCTCCCCATTGACCAATATCAGCGGCTACTGTCAGGTCCTGCTGGAAATGTACGATGCGAAACTACCGGAGGATGCCAAGGGGTTCATCGAGGACATCTACAAGTCCGTGCTCAGGATGAACCAGCTAATCAGTGCTCTGCTCAAGTTTTCCCGCTTGATCGGCAAAGAGATCGCAACGGCGGAGGTCAACCTGAGCGCCCTTGCCGAGCTGATAGCGGCGGAGCTGCGAACCGCCGAGCCGCAGCGTTCGGTCCAGTTCTCCATTGCCCCGGGGCTTACCGCCAATGGGGACCCGGTGCTGCTCAGGGCAGTTCTGGAAAACCTGCTGGGGAATGCATGGAAGTATTCCGGCAAAAGGGAGAAGGCCACCATCGAGCTCGGCATGACCGAAGCAGGGGGAGAGGAGTGCTTTTTCGTCCGGGATAATGGTGCCGGATTCGACATGAGCCAGGCCCATCTGTTGTTCAGTGCCTTTCATCGGCTTCATAGCTCCAACGACTTCAAGGGGACCGGCATCGGGCTGGCAACCGTGCAACGGATCATCGAACGCCATGGTGGGCGGGTCTGGGCCGAAGGGGAACCGGATAAAGGAGCGACGATCTACTTTACCCTGCCGTAGCATCAGGTAACGCCTTTTTTGTCCTTTCATGAGTGAAAACATGGTAATGTATCCTGTTGTCATTCCATCACAGATACGGTTACCACCATGGCACACGATAAAATCATCATCAAGGGCGCCTGCGAACATAACCTGAAATGCATCGACGTGGAGATCCCCCGTGACCGGCTGGTGGTCATCACCGGCATCTCCGGTTCCGGCAAGTCAACCCTGGCTTTCGACACCATCTATGCCGAAGGGCAGCGACGCTACGTGGAGTCGCTCTCGGCCTATGCCCGGCAGTTCCTGGAACAGATGGAAAAACCGGACGTGGAGTCCATCGAGGGGCTTTCACCCGCCATCTCCATCGAGCAGAAGACCACCAGCAAGAACCCCCGCTCCACCGTCGGCACGGTCACCGAGATCTACGACTACCTCCGCCTCCTCTTCGCCCGGATCGGCACCCCCCATTGCTACCAGTGCGGCAAGGCCATCACCTCCCAGACCGTCTCCCAGATGGTGGACCAGGTCATGGCGCTCCCCGAGGGGACCAAGCTGAACCTCCTCTCCCCCATGGTCCGCGGCCGCAAGGGGGAATACAAGAAGGAGCTGAACCAGCTGCGAAAGGACGGTTTCGTCAGGGTCGTCATCGACGGCACCCCCCATGAGCTGGCCGACGAGATCGTTCTGGACAAGAACAAGAAGCACGATATCGACATCGTGGTGGACCGGCTCATCGTCAAGCCGGGGATCGAGCGCCGGCTGGCCGACTCCTTCGAGACCGCCCTCAACCATGCCGAAGGGGTGGCCAAAATCGTCCTCCTCGGTTCGAATCCCCTGCCGGCACCATCCGACCATCCCCGCGAGGAGCCTTCCCAAAGTGGAGACCAGCAGGACCAGACCATCCTCTTTTCCGAGGCGCTCGCCTGCATCGACTGCGGCATCTCCTACCCGGAGATGACGCCACGGATGTTCTCCTTCAACAACCCCTACGGCGCCTGCCCCGACTGTACCGGCCTGGGGACCCGGATGTACTTCGACGCCGACCTTGTGGTGCCAAACCCTGAGCTCTCCATCCGCGAGGGGGCCATAGCCCCTTGGGAAAAGCGGCTCTCCGGCTGGTACCACCTGACCCTGGAGGCGCTGGCCAAGGCCTACGGATTCGATATCCGCACCCCTTTCAAGGATCTGCACCCAGAGGTTCGCGAGGTGATCCTCCGGGGCTCCAAAGGGAAAAAGATCGAGTTCTGGTGGGAAGAGGACGGCGGGCGGCGCCACACCTACCTGAAGGAGTTCGAGGGGGTGCTGAACAACCTGGAACGTCGCTACCGGGAGAGCGAATCCGAGCATGTGCGGGAGGAGCTGGAAAAGTACATGAACGTGATGCCCTGCCCGAGCTGCGAAGGGGCGCGGCTGAAGAAGGAATCGCTCTTCGTCAGGGTAGGGGGGCAGAATATCCGCGAGGTGACGGCCCTTTCCATCCGCGACTGCCTCGACTTTTTCGCCAGCCTCTCACTCTCGGCCAAGGAGGCGGAGATCGCCCGCCGCATCCTCAAGGAGATCCGCGAACGGCTCAACTTCCTGGTCAACGTGGGGCTCGACTACCTCTCCCTCGACCGGACCGCCGGCACCCTCTCCGGCGGCGAAGGGCAGCGGATCCGCCTTGCCACCCAGATCGGGTCGAGCCTGGTGGGGGTCCTCTACATCCTGGACGAGCCGTCCATCGGGCTGCACCAGCGGGACAACACCCGCCTGCTCGCCACGCTCAAGCATCTGCGAGACATCGGAAACACTGTGCTGGTGGTGGAGCACGACGAGGAAACCATCATGGAGGCCGACCACGTCATCGACATGGGGCCGGGCGCCGGCATCCACGGCGGCAGGGTGGTGGCCGAGGGGACCCCGGCCGAGATCATGCAGAACCCTGCCTCGCTCACCGGCAGATACCTCTCCGGCGACCTGACTATCGCCGTCCCCGCCGGCCGCCGCAGCTCAGACAAGTACCTCCGGCTGATCGGCGCCAGCGAAAACAACCTGAAGCAGGTAAACGTCGACCTGCCGCTGGGGATCATGACCTGCGTCACCGGCGTTTCCGGCTCAGGCAAATCGACCCTGGTGATCGACACCCTGCACAAGGTCCTTTCCCAGCGGCTCTACAAGAGCAAGGAGCGGGCCGGCCAGATCAGGGAGATCCAGGGGCTGGAGATGCTGGACAAGGTCATCAACATCGACCAGTCCCCCATCGGCCGGACCCCCCGCTCCAACCCGGCCACCTACACCGGGCTGTTCAGCGACGTCCGCGATCTGTTTGCCCAGCTCCCCGAATCAAAGGTGCGCGGCTACAAGCCGGGGCGCTACTCCTTCAACGTCAAGGGGGGAAGGTGCGAGGCCTGCAGCGGCGACGGCATCATCAAGATCGAGATGCACTTCCTGCCCGATGTCTATGTCCAGTGCGAGGTCTGCAAGGGGGCTCGCTACAACCGCGAGACCCTGGAGGTGCGCTACAAGGGGAAGACCATCGCTGAGGTCCTGGACATGACCGTTTCCCAGGGGCTGCAGTTCATGGAGAACATCCCCAAGATCCGCAACAAGCTGAAGACCCTGGAAGAGGTGGGGCTCGGCTATATCAAGCTCGGCCAGTCGGCCACCACCCTGTCGGGCGGCGAGGCGCAGCGGGTCAAGCTGGCCAAGGAACTCTCCCGGCGTGCCACCGGCCGCACCATCTACATCCTGGACGAGCCGACCACCGGCCTCCACTTCGCCGACATCGCCAAGCTGCTTGACGTGCTGCAGAAGCTGGTGGAGGGGGGGAACACCATCGTCATCATCGAACACAACCTGGACGTGATCAAGACCGCCGACTGGATCATCGATCTCGGCCCCGAAGGGGGAGACCGGGGAGGGGAGATAGTGGCCTGCGGCACGCCGGAGCAGGTGGCGCGGGTGACCCGCTCCTACACCGGCCAGTTCCTGCGGAAACTGTTGTAGCGCCGCCCCGTCACAGGGCTTGTGCCAGCGTCGGATGGACGATCCGGCCGTCCCGGATATTGACGGCGCTGGCGAGCTCCGGGCTGGCGGCGATGGCTGCGTCGATCCCCCGGTCTGCCAGGAGCTTCACATAGGGGAGGGTGGCATTGGTGAGGGCGAGGGTCGAGGTGCGCGGGTAGGCGCCGGGCATGTTGGCCACGCAGTAATGGATGATGCCGTCCACCGCGTAGACCGGCCGGTCATGGGTGGTCGGCCTGGTGGTTTCGCAGCACCCCCCCTGATCCACCGCCACATCCACGATCACCGCACCCGGTTTCATGGTCGCAAGCATCTCCCGCGTGACGAGCACCGGCGTCCGGCCACCCGGGACCAGCACCGCCCCGACCACCAGATCGGCGATGCGGACCTCTTCGCGAATATGCGCGCCGGAGAGGGCAAGGGTGGCAACCCGCCCTGATAGCAGCTCGTCGATCCGTTGCAACCGCTCCACGCCCCGATTGAGCACCACCACCTCCATGCCGAGCCCGGCAGCCACCCGTGCCGCGTTATACCCCACCATCCCCGCCCCGAGAATGACCGCCCTGGCAGGCTTCACCCCGACGGCACCGGTCGGCAACAGTCCGGCTCCGCCGTTGATCTTCTGCAGGGACCAGGCACCGGCCAGCGGCGCCATCCGCCCGGCGATCTCGCTCATGGGGGCCAGGAGCGGCAGCCCTCCTCCATGCTCCAGGGTCTCGTACGCCAGCGCGGTCACCCTCCGCTCGCAGAGAAAGGCGGTCAGCTCCCGGTTCGGCGCCAGATGGAGGTAGGTAAAGAGGGCCTGCCCCTGGCGGAACAGCTCGAATTCGGCCGGCAGCGGCTCCTTGACCTTGACGATCAGCTCTGCCTGCCGGAACAGTTCATCGCGGGAAAGGACCAGGGCACCCTGGCGGCGATACTCTTCGTCGCCAAAACCGCTCCCTTCCCCGGCCCGTTCCTCCACCATCACCGTATGCCCGGCGCCAACCAGCTCGGTCGTCCCTCCCGGCGTCACGGCGACCCGGTATTCTTCACGTTTTATCTCCCTGGGAATGCCGATGATCATCTCTGCCCCCTTTCCGGCGTACTACGTACCCTTATAATCCTCCCGAGCAGCTTGTCAACCGGTGCAGCATTCGCCAGTGCGGTTATATCCTCCCTGCCGCTTGCAAAACGACTCCCATACAGTACATTGTTAATGTATTTGAATTGTTGGTACTATTGTCCTTTTTTGATGGAAACGGAGGTGAGACCATGAAAGTAACGATGCGAAGCATCGGCGTTGCAGCTCTCCTGTTGTGGGTTGTGCCGCTCTGGGCGGGAACGCCCCCCCTGGGACTGCCGCCGGTGCCGGTACCGGCCGACAACCCGCAGACCGCGGAGAAGATCGCCCTGGGCAAACGGCTCTACGAAGACAAGCGTTTCAGCGGCGACGGCACCATAAGCTGCTCCAACTGCCACGATGAATCCAAGGGGTTCACCGACCATCTCCCCGTGGCAGAGGGGATCCGCAAGCAGAAAGGGACCCGCAACTCACCGACGGTCATCAATGCCGCCTACTACACCAGCCAGTTCTGGGACGGGCGACGGGCCACCCTGGAGGAGCAGGCAAAGGACCCCTTCCTGAATCCCATCGAACACGGCCTGAAGAGCCACGACCCCATCATTGCAATCGTCCGCGAAGATCCCGCCTACCCTGCCGAGTTCAAAAAGGTGTTCAACGTTTCTCCGCAGGAGATCACCATCGACCACGTGGTGAAGGCCATCGCCTCTTTCGAGCGTACCGTGGTGGCAGGAGACTCCCCCTTTGACCGCTACCTGTACGGCGGCGACAAGACCGCCCTGTCGCCGGCAGCCATCCGCGGCCTGGATACCTACCGGACCAAGGCGCGCTGCCAGGACTGTCACGTCATCGGCCAGACCGATGCGATTTTTACCGACAACAAGTTCCATAACCTGGGGGTCGGCTTCAACCGGATCGAGAAGACTTTCATGCCGGCAGCCAACGCCTTTCGCAAGGCCAAGCAGGCAGGGAAAAACATCGACGAGAGCGTCCTCACCAGCTTTGAGGCCTCGGAGCTGGGACGTTTTGCCGTAACCCTGCGCCCCACCGATATCGGTGCATTCAAGACGCCGACACTGCGGAATCTGACGGTAACCGCCCCGTACATGCACGACGGCAGCATCAAGACCCTCGAAGAGGTCATTGAGCTGTACGACAAGGGGGGCGAGAAGAATCCGCTCCTGGACAGCGGCATCCGTCCACTCAACCTGACTCCCCAGGAAAAATCAGATCTGGTTGAACTCTTGAAATCCATGACCAGCCCGCAATTTGCCCGTCAGGCACCTACCAGCGCGCCCGTCAAGTAACGACACGGTGGCGGTGCACCGATGCAGCCTGTCAGCAAACCTGAGTGTGTACTTGAGTAATGCCGGAAAGGAGTGACATATGACGAACGGAATCAATCGCAGGACATTTCTGAAAGGGGCCGGGGTCCTTGCCGCCAGTGCGGCCCTTCCCGTGGGGCTCGTGGAAATCGCCTTCGGCAAGGGGAACGAGTCGTTTACCTTTGCCTACATCTCCGACTCCCACATCACCCAGATCAACGACACCCAGTTCGTGCGCAACTTCGACAGAGGGTTGCAGAAGGCAGTGCTGGAGGTCAATTTCATGGACCCGCAGCCGGACTTCGTGATCTTCGGCGGCGACCTGGCCCAGCTCGGGAAAAAGGCCGAGATCGACCACGGCCTGGCAATAATGAAGGATCTCACCGTACCGGTGAAGTGGGTGATCGGCGAACATGACTACTACCTGGACCTGGGCAAATACTGGCAGGAAAAGGTCAGCCCCCTCTATTACAGCTTCGACCACAAGGGTGTCCACTTCGTGGTCCTGAACAGCATCCTCACCCATGACGACTGGACCCACAAGCGCTGGCCGACACCTGAAGAGCGGATGCGGCAGATGGCGCGCCTCGACAACCCCGAGGGATCGCCCTTCATGGTGAAGGACGAACAGATTGCCTGGCTGAAAAGCGATCTGGCCAAGGTCAAGAAGGATACGCCACTGGTGGTGCTCTCCCATTCCCCGCTCTACAAGGTCTTCAAGGAGTGGAACTTCTGGACCGACGACGCCGAAAAGGTCCAGGCTCTGCTCAAGCCGTTCAAAAAGGTGCAGGTGCTGCACGGGCATGTCCACCAGGTGCTCTACAACCGGATCGGGAACATCTCCTTCAACGCCTTCATGGCAACGGCCTGGCCCTGGCCCTACCCGGTGAGCTACTCCCAGTTGAAGAACAAGGTCCCCGACATGACGGTGTTCATGAGCCGGGCCGACCCCTTCAAGGAGCGGGACGGAACGGGCTGGGGCAAGATCGACCTGGCTGACGGCCCCAAGGTGGTGCACCATTATGAACTCTGGGAGAATTCGCCCCGCACCGTCGAGAACAACCCCAAGGGAAATCCGGCCGATACCAAGTACCAGGACCCGAAAAAACGGATACCCTCGCAGGAGCACTACTGACCCCATACCGGCAAGGAGGACAACCATGCTGAAAATAGTTTGCAGTGTAGCGGCCGTAGTGGTTGCGGCAATCGCTCTGGTCATCTCGCCGGCCCGTGCCGATGAATTTACCAAGGAAGATCTGAAAAAATGGGATGCCGCCTTCCAGACCGTGGCAAAGGAGGGGGAGAAACTGTTCCACAGCGCACTCGGCAAGAACTCCGTCTCCTGCGACATGTGCCATCCCCACGCCTCGAACAACCACCCGGAAACTTACCCCAAGTTCCAGAAACAGCTTGGAAAGGTGGTTGGGCTGCGGGAGATGATCAACTGGTGCATCCAGAACCCCCTGGAAGGCGTTCCCCTAGCCCTTGACGACCCCAAGATGTACGCCCTTGAGGCATACATCTACTGGGAGCGGCGCGGCGTAAAACTGGCACCGGGCAAGCACTGATCTCCGGCCAATTCCCCTGCTACCAAACTGCGACGAGGGGATCGGTTTTCAGCCGGTCCCCTCTCGGGTTTCACTCGACGAGCTGCCAGATGCCAGACCTCTTTCGCCTTCTCCCCATATTCTGCCTTTTAACCGTAGCCGGCACCGCCCCGCCCGTTGCGGAGAGATCGTGGCTGACGCTGCGCGACGACGATCGAACCACGTACCGGCTCGATCTCTCCAGCCCGAACGGCCCGCCCGCCTCCCGCACCTGCCGGATCCGGCGCACCTTCAAGGTGCATGACGAGCGGGCCTATGCCCTCGACACCGTGGAGATCGACTGCACACGCAACAGCTACCGCTACCGCACGATTCTTGTCTTTGACCGCGACGACCTGCTGATGCACCGTTACGCCCTGACCGACCAGTTCTGCGGAATTCCCGGGGATTCATTCCTGAACAGGGTTCGCGATGAGGTATGCGGTTCTCCCTAGACTGCGCCCTTGCCAATCGGCCTGCCGCGCGGATTGACGCCGGGATGCCGCCATGCCGAACTGTGGTATACTGTCTGAATCATTGAACAGGAGGCTCTTGTGACCCAGGTGCAGATCAACCTGCAGGTATTCCCGCCGATGCCTGTTGTCCTCGTCGGCACCCAAGTGGCGGGCCGGCCGAACTTCATGGCGCAAGGGTGGATCACCCGCTGCAATTATGAGCCGCCGCTTCTGGCAGTGGCCATCAACAAGGGGCATTACACTTATGAAGGGATCATGCAGACCCGCCAGTTCAGCATCTGCATCCCCGGAAGGGATCTCCTGGTGGAGACCGACTACTGCGGCATCGTATCCGGAAGGGATGAGGACAAGGCCGATCTGTTCGAGGTCTTTTACGGCAATCTGCCGTCGGCCCCGCTCATAGCCGATTGCCCCCTGAATCTGGCCTGCTATGTCGTCAATGAGCTGGAATTCACCACCAACACGCTGTTTATCGCAGAGATCTGCGAGGCCTACGCCGATAACACGAAGATGGACGGCACCCGCCCCGGTTTCCGCGAGATCGACCCCTTCATCCTCACCATGCCCGACAACAGCTACTGGTCCCTGGGCGAGCCGATCGGCAAGGCCTGGCAGGACGGGAAAAAGCTCGACGGAGAATAAGTGACGATTTACTGTATCGCGACACGGATTCCAGCTCAGGGACGAGCCACCGAACCGCCCCCCCAACACAAGCCATGCATGCTCTCCGCCACAGCATAGCCGTCCTCCTTATCGTTGCCATCCCCGGCGCGATCCTCTACTGGTTTATGATCCATCCCTTCATCCGATTCTGGCGCAGGCTCGGCACACGGCTCTCCTACACGGTCATCTGCAGCGTCCTCGCTCTCTTCATGGCCTCCCTCTACCTGCTGAGCGGCCCCCTGCTGGCAACGAAGTGGCCATTCACCCCCTGGCTAGCCATCCCCGGCCTGCTCCTTCTGGCAGTCTCGGTCTGGTTGAAGATACGCCTTCGCAAAGAACTCTCCGTCAGAGTCCTGATCGGCATCCCGGAGCTTGCCAACGAACAGCCGGGGCGGCTTCTCTCCAGCGGGCTCTTCGCCCATGTCCGCCATCCCCGCTACATGCAGATGACCTTCGCCCTTGCCGGCTTCGCCCTCATCGTCAATTATCCTGCTACCTACGGAGCCCTGCTCGTCTGGCTCGCCGGTATCCGTGTCGTAGCGATCCTGGAGGAGCGGGAGCTGTGCGAACGCTTCGGCGAACCGTACCGGGAGTACTGCAGGGATGTCCCGCGATTTATTCCCCGGCTTAAAAAGAACCGCTCCACCGATGCCCGGCCCTAGCCGCTTTTTCAACGGAAACTCAGGTCTATTTCCCCCACAGCTCCTGTAGCCGCCTGTCCCGTCCGCATCCCTGCCGATAGAACTTGTACCGAATCGGATTTTTCCGATAATAATTCTGATGGTACTCCTCGGCACGATAAAAGGCGCCGGCAGGGACAACCTCAGTGGCTATCTTCCACCCGTGTATTTTCTGCAACCGGTCTTTCGATTCCAGTGCTGCCGCCTTCTGCTGTCCGTCGTGGTAAAAAATGGCGCTCCGATACTGTCTCCCCGCATCGCAGAACTGCCTGTTTACCGCCAGCGGGTCTATATTGTGCCAGAAAATGTAGAGAAGCTTTTCATAACTGATCCTGGCTGGATCGTAGACGATCTGTACCGCTTCGGCATGTCCGGTCCCCCCAGCAGAGACCTCCTCGTAGCTCGGATTTTTCGTCTGCCCGCCCGTATAGCCCGCCGTCACCGAGACAACCCCATCCTGCCCCTCGAAGGGTGGCTCCATGCACCAAAAGCACCCGCCGGCAAAGGTCGCCGTGGCAAGCAGGGTTCCCGGCAGGGGAGCCGCCCCCGACTGCCGGGCTGCCAGCGAGGGGACTGCCGTGCCTAAACCGATCAGAAACAGGATACCGAACAACACTCTCTTCATCACTCGAACCTCCTTCGGCTGATCAGCCGGTGAACCCCACGATCAAAGCAGCTTCCCGGCGCGAAGGAACTCGCCGATCATCCGCCAGAACTCCTGCCAATCCGGAGGACAATCGTTATGCGCACAGGCAAGCCCGACCAATCGCCCATGCCGGGAAAGCCGCGCCAGTTCGCTGCCGTGGGAAAAAGGGATAAGGTCATCGTGCCGGCCGTGCAGGATCAGGATCGGACCGGCAAAATCGACAACGGCACGCCGGTTGTCGAAGACGTCACGCACCAGAAAAGGGGGGAGGAAAAATCGCGGGGCAAAATCCCGCACAGAGGTAAAGGGTGACTGCAGAATCAGGGCTGCCAGGGGCCGCTTCCGGGCAAGGGCGCACGCCACGCCGCACCCCAGCGACCTGCCGAAACCGATGATCCGCCCGGCATCCACGTCGCTTTGCACTGCCATCGCATCGAACGCCGCAACAGCCGCTGCAAGAAGGCTCTCTTCGGACGGGCTCCCGGTCGATCTCCCGTAGCCGGGATACTCCACCAGCAGCACTCCGCACCCCAAGGCGCGGAAGCCTTCCGTCTGTTCTATCAGGAGATCGATGACCTCGCCGTTGCCATGGAAGAACAGAACAACAGGCTGCTTTTTTCTGCCGGGCATGTCCTTTGCCGGCAGAAACCATGCCTCGAGTTTGCCCGTGGATGTCTCGAACCAGAGCGGAACGCGGTCCGGCGAGGGTTCAGGGGAGTGTTGACCGACCTTGATGCTTTGACCGGGGTAGAGGAGAGTCCGTTGGGCGAGATAGAGCAAAAGCGCATAGCAAGCATATCCGGCAACAACGATTCCGGCCACTCTCCAGACGTTGAACTCCATGACGCTCCACACCCCTTGAAGGCGAGTACCTGCCCGGACTCATTCGACGTACTTTGGCAATATCCTTTATGAAATCATAGTTCATGATGCACCGAAATCAACTTGGAGGGAACTACTTTTATTACCGTGCGCTCATTTTATTTTCATCGATCCCTCACAGCTCATGGCAATAGCACCCGACCTATCGAGTATGTTTACCTGCCACGTCATTGTTCCGTGCTATAATTACTCCATGGAGAGGAGGTGGAATATATGAACATCTTCGATTATGCCATCAGGATAGAAGCAGAGGGGAACCAGCTGTTCCAACGGCTAGGCCATGAAACGACCAATAACGAACTGAAGAGGATCTATGGACTTCTTGCCAGTGCGGAACAGGAACATATCGGGACCCTGGAAGCCATGAAAAGGGAAATCGATCCGAACGATGCCGAGTCGAGCCTGGTGGAACGTGCCTGGCAAGTCAAAAGCGGCTTCAGGAAACTGCTGGAGAGCAGTGACGTTCTGCACGAACTGAAGGACGACCCTGACGGATTCTGGCACATCGTCAAGGCCGAAGAAGAGAATATCAAGCTGCTGGAGGGCATGGCTGCTGCCGAGCTGAAGGATGAAGCCCGTGTTCTTCTCTCAAAGATCGCCGATGACGAAAAGAAACATCTGGAAATCATCGAGGGGATCTACGAATTCATCGAAACGCCGCATACCTATCTGGAATGGGGCGAATTCAGCAATCTGCACCCCCTGTGAGGTGCGCGGACGAAAGAAAGGGTGGGGGAGATGAATCTTCTACGGTAAGCGGTCACCAGCGTGGCCGCTTTTTGTTTCCCCTCCCTCGGAGCATGAACGGTTTCCGTTCGATCACGGCAGGATTGTCCCCCCGGAGACTCCTGCTATACTTGAGATCTGCAATCCACGACGCACAGGAAGGCCATGGACAACACGGAAAGCGAACAGGAGCCCATCGATCTCCCCATAGACGGGGTTCTCGATCTCCACACCTTTCTCCCACGCGAGATCGGCCAGCTTCTGCCTGCCTATCTTGAGGAGTGCCGCCAACGAAAGATCCTGCAGGTCCGGATCATTCACGGCAAAGGGACCGGGACCCTGCGGCGGACCGTGGCGGCGCAACTGGACCGGCTTCCCTTTGTCAGGGGCTATCGGCTCGGCGACGAGACCAGCGGCAGCTGGGGTGCCACCATAGTCGACCTGGCCCCCCCTGGAACAGACATATCACCGAAGGAAGGACCCGACGATGGAAGAACGCCTCACCGATCTTGAGATCCGCTATACCCACCAGGAGCGTACCATCCAGGAGCTGAGCGATGCCATGTTCCGTCAGGAACTGAAACTGGAACAGCTTCAGACCGAGGTGCGCCAGCTGCGGGAACAGCTCATGATCGTCAGCCCCTCCATGGTGCGAAGCCCCGAAGATGAGGAGCCGCCCCCGCACTATTGACCCCTCTTCCACGGTCGAAGCGCCAGCACGAAACCCAGCCCGCATCTCCTGCCGGAGATGCCAAATCCCGTTTTTGTGTTAGAATGGGTCAATGAAATGCCCGGACCGGGCAACATCAGACCTGGAGGTTACCATGGCCACAATGGAACGGATGGATGGCATCTTCCCTTCACTGGAGGATATCCCGCCGCGATTTCGGTTCTCCGAGCCGATCCGGCAGCGGGAATACCTGTCAGGAGGAGAGATGCTGCTCTGGGACGGCCCGGTTCAGGAGGTCCGTTCCCCGCTCTGCATCAGGACCCCCCAGGGTCTCGAACAACAGACCATCGGCTCCTTCCCCCTCATGACGGAGGATGCCGCTCGCCAGGTCCTTGACGCTGCCGTGAAGGCTTACGATCACGGGCGCGGTACATGGCCGACCATGGCCGTTGCCGACCGGATCGAGCATATCCAGCGTTTTGCCCTGAACATGCAGGAGCGGCGTTCCGAGGTGGTCAGGCTCCTCATGTGGGAAATCGGCAAGACGCTGCGCGACGCTGAAAAGGAGTTCGACCGGACCGTCGCCTATATCGCCGACACCATCGATGCGCTCAAGGACCTGGACAGGGCCTCTTCGCGGTTCACCATCGCCGACGGCATCATTGGCCAGATCCGCCGCGCCCCTCTCGGCGTGGCCCTTTGCATGGGTCCCTACAACTATCCGCTGAATGAGACCTTCACCACGCTGATTCCAGCCCTGATCATGGGAAACACCACCATCCTGAAACCTCCGCGGCATGGGGTCATGCTGTTCCAGCCGCTTCTGGAAGCCTTTCACAAGTCATTCCCCCCAGGTGTAGTCAACACGGTCTATGGCGCCGGCAGGATCGTAACTCCCGCCCTGATGGGGACGGGAGAGGTGGATGTCTTCGCCTTCATCGGCACCAGCAAGGCTGCCAACCTCCTGCAGAAAGCCCATCCGCAGCCCCACCGCCTCCGGCTGGTACTCGGCCTGGAGGCGAAGAACCCGGCCATCGTCCTCGCCGACGCAAACCTGGATCAGGCCGTGGAGGAATGCCTGGTGGGGAGCCTCTCTTTCAATGGCCAGCGGTGCACAGCGCTCAAAATCATCTTTGTCCACCGGCAGGTGGTCGATGCCTTTATCGCCAAATTCGCCAATGCCCTCGCGCCGCTCGGCTGCGGTATGCCCTGGGCGCCGGGAGTCACCATCACGCCGCTGCCCGAAGAGGGAAAGCCGGCCTACCTGGCCGGGCTGGTGGAAGATGCATGCAGCCTCGGCGCACGGGTCATCAACGAGGGGGGCGGAACCACCATCGCCACCTTTTTCGCTCCTGCCCTGGTCTACCCGGTAAACGAACGGATGCGGCTCTATCGCGAGGAGCAGTTCGGCCCGGTGATCCCGGTCGTCCCCTTCGACAACCTGTCCGAACCGGTCGACTATATAACCGCAGCAGATTACGGCCAGCAAGTGAGCATCTTCGGCCGCGATCCCGAACTCCTTGCCAGCCTCATCGACCCCCTGGTCAACCAGGTCTGCCGGGTCAACCTCAACAGCCAGTGCCAGCGCGGTCCCGACATTTTTCCCTTCACCGGCCGGAAGAACTCTGCCGTGGGAACCCTCTCCGTCTCGGACGCCCTCCGCTCCTTTTCCATCAGAACCCTGGTGGCGGCCAAGGAAAACATGGCCAACAAGGAGATCATCCGGGAGATCATCCGCGAACGGCGCTCCACCTTCCTCTCCAACGACTTCATCCTCTAGCCGCAGCCGAGAAACGAAACGAGCGGGGTCACCCCCGCTCGTCCGCACCTTCATCCGCCTGCTCACGTATCGATATTAATAGGGTAATACAGCATTGGGGAGGACCACCACCTGGTCGGTGTCGGTCCGGAACGCCAGGCCGATACCCAGGTCGATCAGGCTCGACGTGACACCGGAGATCCCGAGGATATCGGAGCTCCCCAGCAGCACATAGGTGTCCAGGTCGTAGGAATAAATGGTCGGGATCGTCCCGGTCAGGTAAAAGATGATCCGCCCCACCGGATCGGGAGCCACCAGGGTCGTTGCCCCCATGCCGGGGATGGTTGCCACCAGGGATGGTGTGGCGGGACGGGGATCGATGACCTGGCCGCTGGTGGCGTAGATGAAGGTGCCGTCGCTGGTGATGTCGACATTATAGCCCGAGATGAGGCTCTGAGTCACGTCGGTCACGGTGACCCCCGAGGCATCGATCGCCATCCGGTAGAAGCCGAACAGACTGGTTTCGTTGTTGTACCCGTAAAGTGTCGTTGGACTGCCGGCAAAGGTAATGACGTTGCTTCCCGTGGCTCCCGGCGTTACCGTCGTCCTGATAGCCCCGTCATCGTAAACCGCCACTCCGGCATGACGAGGGCTGACGCCGAGGACCTTGCGCGAAACCGCAACTGACCGGGGATTGCTGGGGAGCACGGCCATGTCGTCCACGTAGTAGGGGCCAAAGGTCGGATCGCTCCCTAGGGAGAATCGGATATCCGCAACCGGCGTTGCCGGCAGGAGATCGAGGCGTGCCACTTCGGCAGAACCGTCCAGGGCGACGTAGAGGTAGCTGCCATCGTCTGAAAGGGCGAGTTTGCCCGGTTCGCTGCCGACAAAGATATACGGGCCCACCGCACCGCTCACCGGATTGATCAACGCCACCGAGTTGCCGTTCACCCCTTCGCGGCTCGGCACCGAGGCGTAGATGTAGCCGTCAAAAGGGTTGTAGACCAGGTCGTTGGTGGCAAGGGTTATGGTAAATGCTGCGGGCGGTGGAGCGGAGGTACCGGAACCGCCGCATCCGGAAACGGACAACAGTAACAGTGCTGCAAGAAACAACCAACCGGCCTTCATCGCCACTCTGCGCATGCCGAGAACCTCCCCTGATCGGAATATCCGTATCCATTCATTCAATTCGGGCGTACAGGCTCCACCCGCCACGGGAATCCTTCCATCTGTGGAAACTCTATCCCTCCACCCCCCCATCGTCAAGACAGCATTTCGATAAGGATGTTCGCTTACTATCAAAATTCCGGTTATTGCGTACTCACACAACCCGTATTGCCGCCGTGACCGACAAACCCGGAATGGGGCAGGATCAGCGGTGGAGCCTGCAGCTTTCGTTGGTGCAGTCAGGTGAACGTCTCGGGAAATATCGCCGCAACCGGGCAAATGTCCGGTAGGCGGCACGGGCAAGGGGATTCAGCAGAGGATGGGTGATGAGCCGCCCGGCGACCCCAAGCAGGGTCGAGGCGGGAAAGGCCTGCCAGATGGCCCAGAACGCCTCGACGCCACGGTAGACGGCGCCATGGCTGTCTATGGCATGGAGTTCGGCCATAAAGGCCTGCAACGGGATTCCATGGGGAAGGGGATCGAAGGAAGGGATGCTGATATCGATAAATTCCAGCTTCCCCGCGCGGTCGCGATCGCGGTAGTGCGCCATCTCCCCAGCGCAGACAGAACAGGCGCCGTCAAAGAAGATCTTGAGCGGAAAGTGCGGGATAGCGGGCATGCCCCCTCCTGCGGTGCAGCCATGCAACAGCGCCGGAACCGGTTGACAGAAGCCTGGCCGGGGAAGCCCGGCGCATGAAATGCGAAGGGGCGGTCTTATGACCGCCCCTTCGCTTCATTCCCTATTTCTGCGACAGCCGGTGCACGCACTCGACCATGTGGATGGCGTTCTCCGGCGGGACCGTAGGGAGGATGCCGTGGCCCAGGTTGAAGATGTGGCCGGGCCGATCGGCGTTCTCCGCCAGGACCCGCTTCACTTCGGCCTCGATGACGCTCTTGGGGGCAAAGAGGACCGTCGGGTCCAGGTTCCCCTGGACGGCCATGCCCGTGCCGAGGATGTCGCGAGCCTTGCCGAGGTTGATATGCCAGTCGAGCCCCATCACGTCGCCCCCTGCCTGTTGCACGATGTCGAGCATGGTGCCGGCACCCTTGACGAAATGGATCACCGGGGTGTGGGTCCGGTTCAGGCCGTTGATCAGCTTGGTGGTGTAGGGCAGGACATATTTCTCGTAATCGGAAGGGGAGAGGACCCCGCCCCAGGTATCGAATACCTGGATCGCCTGGGCGCCGGCCTTGATCTGGGCGTTCAGGTACTCCATGTCCATCATGGTCACCTTCTCCATCAGGGCGGCGTAGACCTCCGGGGCCTCGTACATCATCCGCTTGATGGTTGCCCAGTCCTTGGACCCCTTCCCTTCGACCATGTAGCAGGCCAGGGTAAAGGGGGCGCCGCCGAAACCGATGAGCGGCACCTTGGAGGCCAGCTCGCGGCGGAGGATCTTGAGGGTCTCCAGGACATAGGGGACATCCGCCTCGGGATCGGGGATGCGCAGCCGCTCCACGTCCGCCATGGTCCGGACCGGGTTTTCGAAGACCGGCCCCGGCACGAAGTCGAGCTTGAGCCCCATCGGCTCCACCGGGGTGAGGATGTCGGAAAAGAGGATGGCCGCATCGACCCCCAGGATATCCACCGGCTGAATGGTTACCTCGGCGGCAAGCTCAGGGGTCTTGCAGAGCTCCAGAAAGGTGCATTTGGAGCGGACCCGCATGTAGTCCGGAAGGTAACGGCCCGCCTGGCGCATCAGCCAGACAGGGGTCCGGTCCACCGGCTTGCCCCAGCAGGCATCGAGAAAACGTGTATTCATTGATAGTCCTCCTTGGAAATTCAAAATCTTCACCACGGAGACACGGGGGCACGGAAAACCGCAAAAATCCTTTTAAGGGTTTGAAGCCAAAAGTTTTAAGGTTTTCTCCGTGTCTCTGTGTCTCCGTGGTAGGTTTTCAGTTTTTGCCTTGCGCTTTTTGCATTCTGATCGGCACATAGTTGCAGAACGGCTCCTCTGCCATGTAATCCCCATGGATCGCATCGGCCCTGGCCCGGCAGCCGCCGCAGACGTTGATGAACTCGCACTCGCCGCACTTCCCCTTGTAGGCCTTGAAGTTGCGCAGATCCTTGAAGATCTCCGAATTTTCCCAGATCTCGCGGAAGGGGGTGGTTTTCACGTTGCCGGCAGTGCGGTGGAAATAGGAGCAGGGCTTGACGTTGCCGAAGCAGTCGATCAGGCAGATGGTCTGGGCCGCGATGCACCCCTTGCCGCCGCCGGTGGAGAAGGTGAGGGAGCGGCGCTCGAACTGGATCCCCTCCTCTTTGGCCCGCATCGGCACCATCCGGTAGTAGTGGGGAGCACAGGTGGGGCGCATCAGGATGTCGTCCTCCAGCTTCTCCTGCTGGTAGTGCCACTCCAGGATCTCCTCGTAATCCTCCTTGGAGATCAGCTCGTTCATGATCTCCTCGCCGCGGCCGGTCGGCACGATCATGAACATGTACCAGGCCGTGGCGCCCAGGCCCTTCGCCACCTTGAAGGTATTGGCGATGTCATGCTGGTTCCGCTTGGTGAAGGAGGAGTTGATGAGAAACTTGATGCCATTGTTGCGGAAGTGTTCGGCGGCATTGACCACACCCTGGAAGGCGCCGGGGCACTGGCGGAAATCGTCATGCACCTCTGCGGTGGAACCATCCAGCGACAACGACACCATCTTGATGTCGGCCTTCTTCATTTTCTGGCAGACCTCGTCGTTGACCAGGGCTCCGTTGGTGGCCATGCACATGCGGAGCCCCAGCGAGGTGCCGTACTCGGCCAGCTCGAAGATGTCGGGCCGCAAAAGCGGCTCACCGCCCGAGAGGACCACTACCGGCTTGGAGAAATCGGCGATCTCCTTGAGGAGCTTCTTCCCTTCCTCGGTGGTGAAGTCGCCTTCGGAAGAGGTCATGTCCGAGGAACAGCGGCAATGGACACACTTCAGGTTACACTTTTGCGTGGTTTCCCAGGCAACCCATTTGGGGATGAATTCTTCGGCCATACACTCTCCCGGAATCAGATATCAGAAAATCCTACTATGAAAACATCCCAAAACTCAAGGCATTTGACGTTGTTTCTCATTAATCTGCTATTCGGCCATCTTCCGGTTGAAGGTCTGCACCGCGGCGACAAAGGCGACCAGCGCCGTCACCAGGAGGTTTACGGCATAGCCACCATCCACACCCCCCTGCAGGAGCGACTGACGGGCACCGGCAAAGATCGCCGTGGTCGGGACCAGCTTGATGAACGGCAGCAGCCCGGCAGGATAGGAGGAAAGGGGAAAAAAGATGCCGGACATGAAGACCAGCGGGACAATCACCACCGCCTGGATCCGGCCGATATTCTCCGGCTTGTCGACCATGGTGCCGCAGATGGTGCCGATGCAGGAGAAGATCATGGAGCCGAGCACAATGAAGAAGAGGTAGGAGGCCAGATTGGCCGCCTCCACCCGGAAGGAGGTGATCAAAAGGATCACCGCGGCCACAGCCAGCCCCTTGATCGCCCCCTGCATGAACCCGGAGAAGATCTTGCCGATGACGATGTCATAGACGGTGATCGGCGCGGTCCGGTACTCCTCGATGGTCCGCTGCACCCGACGGTGGAACCACATGCTCCAGGCGCTCTCGTCGAAGGCCGCGTTGATGGCGGTCATGGAGATCAGGCCCGGCGCAATGAAGACCGGGTAGGGGACCCCTTCGACCGTACCGATATACCCCTTCATGCCGATGCCGAAGGCAAAATAGAGGGTCAGCGGATAGGCGACCACCGCCAGGAGCTCCGAGAAGATGCTGCGCCGCATGACCCGCATGTCGCGGCGAAAGATGGGGAAGGCACCCTTTATCATGCATTGCCTCTGTCCGCGCAAAGCGGTTTTCCTGCGCTACAGATGCGGATCATTCCCGCACCTCCCGGCCAGTCAATTCGATGAAAACATCCTCCAGGCTCGGTTCACGCAGGCAGACCCCCTTCAAGTCATCGGTGCCGACCGCATCCAGGAGGGGTTTCAAAAACTCCTCGCCGCGCAGGGTGACACGCAGAGCTTCGCCGTTGCGAACCAGGGAGGTGACGAAGGGGAGCCGGCCGAGCTGTTCCGCGTAACGGTCCAGACCGGTGCGGAACTGCAGCTCGTAGCCATGGGCATGGGCAAAGCGCTCTTTCAGCTCACCGGCGCTGCCGTCCTCCAGTATCCGCCCCTTGTCCATGATGACGATCCGGTCGCACAGGGCATCGGCCTCGTCCATGTAATGGGTGGTCAGAAAGATGGTCATCTCCCGCTGCAGGTCCCGCACATAATCCCAGACCGCCCGCCGGGACTGGGGATCGAGGCCGGTGGTCGGCTCGTCCAGGAACAGGACCCGAGGCCGGTGCACCAGCGCCCTGGCGACCACGAGGCGGCGCTGCATGCCGCCGGAAAAGGTGTCGGGAAACTCGTGCTGCCGGTTCGCCAGGCCGGTCAGCTCCAGGAGGGCATTCACCTGGCGGCGGTAGTCGGCGCTGCGCATCCCGTGCATGCGGGCATGGAGTTCCAGGTTCTCCCTGGCGGTCAGGTAGCGGTCGAGGTTGTTTTCCTGGGGGACGACACCGATGAGTGCACGGACCTTCTTCGCCTCGGACAGGACACTGCACCCTTCGATGAAGGCCTCGCCCGTAGTGGGCCGGATCAGGGTGGTAAGGATGCGGATGAGCGTGGTTTTGCCGGCACCGTTGGGACCGAGCAGGCCGAAGATGCTCCCCTGGCGAACCTCCAGGGAGAACCGGTCGACCGCGGCAAGGCTGCCGTATGACTTGCTGACGGAACGGATATCCACCGACATATCGATCATGCTGCCACCGTCAGTGCTGCCCAGCGGCAGCACTGTTTCCGACGGCCTGCCGCGCACCCGCTGCCTCGTCCGCCGGAAGGTCCAGCGGGAAGAGGAGGGCAAAGAGGCTGCCGCGGCCGCTGGGACCCTCGGTCACCCAGACAAGGCCGTTGTGGGCGTCCATGATCCCCTTGACAATGGAGAGCCCGAGCCCCGACCCCTTGGACATGAACTCGGTCTTGCCGGAGGAATGGTAGGCGATGTCTCCCACCCCGTAAAATTTTTCGAAGATCCGCTGTCGCTCCTCAGCAGGGACGCCGATGCCGTTATCGCAGACATCGAGCCGGTAAAACTGCTCCACGGCAGGCAGGCCGGACGGAAAGGCGGGGTAGAACTCCTTGATCTGCAGGGCGTCACCCAGGACGTCCTCCCGGTCGACACAGCGACCGAGGATGATCAGTTCGCCACCGTCAGGGGTGAATTTTATGGCGTTTTCCATCAGGTTGCGGATCACCAGCTTGGCAAATCTCTCGTCCACCGGCACCGGCCGGTTGTCACCCAGGATCTGCACGTGGATCTGCCGCTTGGAAAGGGGGAGGCTGAAGGTCTCGTAGACCTCGCGGGAGATAGAGATCAGGTCGTGCGGATGCTTCTGGAGGACGATCCCCTTTGCCTCGATGCGGGAGATGGAGAGCAGGTCCTCCACCAGCTTCTTGAGCTGCAAGACCCCCTCGTGGACCGAGGAGAAAATATCGAGCTGCTCTTCGGTGAGCTGGAGGCCGCTGTACCTGAGCAGAAACTCGACCCCGCCGAGGACCGAGGTGATCGGGGTCTTCAGCTCGTGGGAGGCCATGCCGATGAAACTGTTCTTGGCCCGGTTGAGCCGGTCCAGCTCGATGTTTGCCAGTTTCACCTCGTGCAGGTTCTCGCGTAGCGCCTTGCGGCTCCGCTGCAGCTCGGCCGCCTTCTCCTTCATCTCGTCGTAAAGCATGTGGTTTTCGATCAGCACCGCTAGCTGGCTGCCGATGGAGGTGAGAAGAAAGACCTCCCGGTCGGTGAAGTTCTTTTCCGATTTGTGGGCCACCATCAGGACACCCACGACCTCCTGACCGATCTTGAGGGGCACCGCGCACCACGCATGGATGCCGATCTCGCGGGCAGCCTCGATCACCTCCTGCGGTAGCTCCTTGCTTGCCATTGCCTTGGCCTTGAACGGCTTGCCAGCCAGGACCTCGCTCACCCAGGGGGCGAAATTGAGCAGCTTCTTGATGGCGGGCTCGAAATGCTCGGAAAAGCCGAGCGACGCCTGGAGCCGCAGGGTGCCGTGATCCAGCAGGTGGATGCTGGAAAAATCGATCTGCAGCATGTTGTGGATCTGGAACAGAACGTTGTTGAGGATCTCCTTGGAATCGCGCACGGAATTGAGACGGAAGGCAACGGCGTAGAGGGTGAGGAGTTCCCGGTCGCTGACCCGTTTCTCCTCCTCCATCCGTTTGCGCCTGGTCACATCCTTGACGATATGGACCATCCCCTGGCTCTCACGGTCGGTGTTGTTCATGGGGCAGCTGGTAACGGTGAACCATGCCTGCAACGTGGGAAAACGGAGGTCCTCCATACCGGCGTTCTGGCGCCCCTCACCGATGAAGACATCCTCGTCGTGACCGATCTCCCCGTAAAAGAGGTCACTGATGTTCCGGCCGATGATATCCGGGTAATCCGCCTGGAATGCGTCGATCACCCTCCGGTTGCAACGGGTGATGGTCCCGTTGGCATCGGTTACCAGGATCAGGTCGGACACGGCATCGAACACCGCCTCCCACTCGATCTTCCCCTGCAGGATCGCCTGTTCCGCCCGATGGCGCAGCCGGCGTTCAGCTGCCTCGCGCAGCGCACGCTCGACCGTGGGAATCAGGCGGGGCAGGTTGTCCTTCATCAGGTAGTCCATGGCCCCGGCCTTCATGGCCGCAACTGCTTGGTCCTCGCCGATCTTGCCGGACACGATGATGACGGGAAGGTCGTCGTCGAACTTCTTGATGATCGCCAGAGCGGCCGGGGCGCTGAAACCGGGAAGCCGGTAATCGGAGATGATCAGGTCCCACGCCTCACCCGCCAGGGCTTCCCGCAGCCCCTTTTCATTGTCTACCCTGCAGGTATGCAGCCGATAGCCGGCAACGGCGAGCTGTTTCTCAATGAGGATGGCGTCCTCTTCGGCATCCTCGACGAACAGGATTCTGAGTTGTTCTGACATGTACTCCCTCGGTCCGGCGAGGCCGTCGAATGCGACGCCGGGAGATGGGCTAGGATTTGCCTGCAGCGGGGAAGAGGAGGAAGAAGGTGCTGCCCCGTCCCTCTTCGCTCTCCACCCAGATGTAGCCGTGATGTGCGTCCATGACCTTACGGCAGAAGGCCAGGCCGAGACCCGTGCCCCGAGTCTTCCCAGCCCGGCGGTTCTTGGCCTGGGCAAAACGGTCGAAGATAGTCTCCAGGGCATCGGCCGGGATACCGACGCCGCTGTCGCTTACCGTGATGAGCAAAAATGTCCCTGCTGTCGGCAACTCGCCCGCGCTATAGAGATGCGGGGTGATGCGCGAGACCAGCTCTTTCGGGTCATTGAGCATGGTGGCACGCAGGCCGACCGTGCCCCCTTCCGGCGTGAACTTGAAGGCATTGGACAAGAGGTTCGCCAGCACGCGTCCCACCTTGGCACGGTCCAGCTCGACCGGAACAAGCTTCTTCTCGACCTCCAGGTGCAGCTTCAACTGCGCCCTGTTGGCAACCGGTCGATAGCGGGCCTCGGTCTTCTGCAGGAGCACGAGCGGGTCTTCCGGGTTGTGGGTCATGGTCATCTTGCCGGCCTCGAACTTATGCACGTCGAGAAGGGTGTCGATCATCTCCGTCATCTCGGCACAACTCTCAACCGCAGACTCCAGGTACTCTTTCTGCTCGGAGTTCACCGGACCGAGCCGTGCTTCCCGCACCAGGTCGAGTGAGCCGACAATGGCGGTGATGGGAGACTTGAGGTCATGGGAGAGCATGCTCACGAAATCTTCCCGCTCCTGCTCCAATGCCTTCAGCCGCGAAATGTCGCGGATGATCTCCACCGAACCAAGCAGTTGACCGTCCTGGCCCTTGAGAGGAGTTGCACTGGCAAGGACCGGTACGCTCCCCCTCTTCAACCTGAGGTTGTAGGCGACATCCCGGCACGGTTCCGCCGTATGGAGAGCGACCATGCAGGGAAGCCGCTCAACCGGGATATCCGTGACCAGTACCTCCTGTACCTGCCGGCCGAGCAGGAATTCCCGGTCCAGACCCAGCTCCTCTTCCACCCGTTGGTTCACCGTCATCAGACGACCATCGAGGTCAACCGCGATGAGCAGATCGGCCAGCCCCTCCAGGATAGCCGCCACCTTCTGCTGCTCATGGGCAAGCTCTTCCTGAAGGCGGCGGTTTTCCAGGCGGGAGCGATTGAAGGCGATGGCACGGTCCACTTTCTTCACCGCATCCTCGCCGGAGAAGGGCTTGGCAATGTAGTCCACCGCTCCCTTCTTCATCGCCTCCACGGCAATGTCCTCGCTGCCATGGGCGGTCATCATCACCACCGCCACTTCCGGGAACTCCTTCTGTGCCCGAGCTAGAACCTGGATGCCGTTCATCCGCGGCATCTTGATATCGAGCAGCATCAGGTCGAAGGGCTGCCGGGAAAGGCACTCCAGTCCTTCTAAACCGTCACGAGCGCGCACAGTGCGATAGCCGGCATCTTCCAGCTGCAGCTTGAGGATCAGGCTGATGTCGGCTTCGTCATCAACGATCAGAATGGTATCACCCCTCATGGCTCTCCTCGCAGACCGGCACCGTAAAGGAAAAGACATTCCCCCCGGACTGGCTGTTTTCATAGTATATCCTGCCGTGGTGTCGCTCGACAATCTCCTTGCAGATGGCCAGCCCCAGCCCTGTTCCGCCTCGCGTCCCCATGTCGTCGCGCTCAATCTGCTGGAATTTTCGGAACAGCTTGTCCCGGTCCGCCCACTGGATCGGCCTGCCGCTGTCTGTTACCGAGATGGTGACGTAGTTGCCGACATGCACGGCGCTGACCACGACCACCTTCTGCTCCGGCGAAAACTTGACGGCATTGGAAAGGAGATTGGTGAGCACCTGGACCAGGCGGTCATGATCACCATACACCAG
Organism: Geobacter sp.; assembly: GCA_009684525.1. Classification (NCBI taxonomy): domain Bacteria; kingdom Pseudomonadati; phylum Thermodesulfobacteriota; class Desulfuromonadia; order Geobacterales; family Geobacteraceae; genus Geobacter; species Geobacter sp. The sequence continues at coordinate 128,951 of WKKR01000002.1, read as the reverse complement.
CGGCAGGTCGACCGGAACACTGTTGATCACGGTTATGCCCCTGGCCAGGGCAACCCCCTTGATCTCTTCGATGGCGTTCACCACTAGCTCGTTCGCCGATTCGGGACGTAATATCAACTCCACCCTGCCGGCCTCGATCTTGGAAATGTCCAGGATATCGCTGATGAGACGGCTCAGGCGGTCGCTATTACGCAGGCAGACGTTAATCAGTTCACGTTCGGTGGTGGTCAGCCATTTCCCCTTGTTCATGATGAATTGCAAGGCCCCCTTGATGGAGGTGAGCGGGGTCTTGAGCTCATGGGAAACCGTAGAGATGAAATCGGATTTCATCCGATCGACCTCTGCCTCGGCAGTCACATCCCTAAGCGACACCACGACACCGGCACGCTCTCCGCTGCACTCAACCAGTTGCGACACCGAAACCTGCAGTTGCTTGCCCTTGACATGAATGGTTCTCTCTCCCGCGCCACCCATCCCCTCCTCATCAGCCCCGACACTCTGCGCAAAGCGGATCAGCTCGGCAAACCCTTCCTGATCGGCCAGTTGGGTAAGTGAATGGCCGATAACCCGGCAGGGAACGATGTCGAAGATCTTCTGGGCTGCGGGGTTGAACCGGACAACGCACCCCTGACTGTCGACGACCACCATCCCCTCGGCCATGCAGGTAAGTACCGTCTCCAGCATGCCCATCTCCAGCTGCAGCTGGGAAGTCCGCTCAGTGACGATCTTCTCCAGCCGTTCATTCAGTTTCTGCAGATCGTCGGTCTTGGACTCTATGATTCTCTTCCGTTCAGCCAGGGTTTTCACCATGCTGTTGAACGAACGGGCCAGTTGGCCCACCTCGTCGGACGACGTCACCTCCACCTGCTGTTCCAGGTCCCCTGCCTCGATCATCCGTACACCCCTGGCCAGTCTTCTGAGCGGTTCGGCCAGCTTGCGCGAAATAACCACGGCAATCACCAAGAGCAGCATCATGGAGACCACCGCAGTATTGAGCACGTTCTGCTTGGTATTGTTCCGGATCTTCTGGTAATCGGCGGTCGATACGGCCACTGCCAGGGAGCCGATGAATCCTCCCCGGCCGTTCAAAATCGGCACATAGGAGGAGCGATAGGGCATCTCGCCGGTCTCTACCCTGCCATAATAGGCCTGTCCCGACTTCAGCTCCTCCATGATCTCCGGGGCAACACGGGTGCCGTTGATCATCTCCTGACGGCTGCTGCTGACAATGGTGGTATCGAACTGGCTCACCATTATCTCGCCTTTATCGCCGAACAGGCTACGGTACTGTATCGGGAGGAAATTGTCGCCGTTCAGGACATCGCCGGCAACCACGGCGCCGATGACCTTGCCGGTCGCATCGATCACCGGCAGGACCAGGGTCACCATCATGACCCCACCATTCACGCTCTGCAGCGGAACCTTTGCAGAACCCGCCTCCATGGAGAGCGCTTTCACGCTGACCAGTTCTGTGGAAACCACCGGCTTTTTTTCGCTGAACGCCTTGTCGAGAAGGTCCGGCATGGCGAAGCGTCCCACAGGCTCGGCAGTGTTGAGTCGGGCCAGGGTCATCTGGTCGGCATTGACGATGGAAAAGAGATCGAGGAAGGGGAGAATGGCCTTCCAGCGCTGCAGCGCTGCGGACAGCCAGATACGATCATCCGCCCGCAGGTGTTCCTGCATGGTTGGCGACGTAAGTTGCTGGCCGAGGGAATCCCGCACGGTTTCGGTACGTTCGTAAAAATGATGCTGCACGTACCCGAGCTGTTCCGCAAGCTCGGTGTCGATCTGCCTGACAACGAAACTGTCGATACTTACAAGGGTGGATACCAGCAGGATGGAAAAGGAGATGACCAGCAGAAAGAAGACCGCAAGGAGCAGCTTGGTGCGTATGCCGATGTATAGGTTCATGGCGGCGGCTCTCTGCCCTGCGGTGGCGGTTTACGGGATGTCTATGCGACGCATGGCACCATACGGCACGTCAATGGCGGGAAAATCGCTCAAACCCCTTCCGCCTTCAGATCGCGGGTCATGAGCTCTATCACTGCGGTCCGGGCAGATTTCCCCTCGTAAAGGACCCGGAAGACCTGTTCGGTAATCGGCATGTCGACACCATGGCGTTGTGCAAGCTGCCAGGTCGACTCGGTGGTTTTCACCCCTTCAGCAACCATCCGCATCTCGCCCAGGATCTCTTTGAGGCTGCTCCCCTGGCCGAGCTGTATCCCAACGGTCCGGTTTCGCGACAGATCGCCGGTACAGGTGAGCACCAGATCCCCCATGCCGGCCAGGCCGGCAAAGGTTTCCGCCCGTGCCCCCATGGCCAGGCCAAGGCGGGTGATCTCGGCCAGACCGCGGGTAATGAGTGCTGCGCGGGTGTTGCAGCCAAAGCCGAGTCCGTCCGCGATACCCGCTCCGATGGCGATGACGTTCTTGAGCGCCCCCCCCAACTCGACCCCGATGACGTCGGAATTGGTATAGACCCGGAAGAATCCGCAGGTAAAGGCTTGTTGCACCTTCTTCGCCACAGCCTCGTCGTCAGCCGCCGCAACAACGGCGGTGGGCATTTCGTACGCCACCTCACGGGCAAAGCTCGGCCCGGAAATGACTGAAAAACGGCTGAACAGGGCAGGGGGGAGCAGTTCCTCATAGATCTGGGAAACCGCCTGCAGGGTCCCCACCTCGATCCCCTTGGAAGCGCTCAGGATGACGGCATCGGGCGAGACAGCCGGCAACGCCTGCCGCAGCACGCCGCGCAGCACCTGGGACGGTACCACAAAGAGCAGCAGCTCCTTGCCCCGTACCGCCTCCTGCAGATCGTTGGTAAAGGTCAGGTTCGGAGCCAGGGTGATACCGGGAAGGAACAGGCGGTTTTCCCGCGACGTCCCCATCTCCAGGACAAGCTCCGGCTCGTAGGCCCAGAGCGTCACGCTATGCCCTTTTTTCGCCAGCAGATCCGCCAGGGTCGTCCCCCAGCTTCCCGCCCCGATCACTCCGATGTTCTGTTGCATGCGACCCTCACCTGCCGACAGCGGCACTGTTCCGGTTTAGTCCAGCCATTCGTCGTCATCCGCCTCGTGCGGATGTTCCCTGAGATCATACCCTTCGGCAAGCGCCTCCCGTGCCGCATCCATGCTCTCCAGCGCAAGCCGGCGCAGGAATGGATGGAAATGATACGGCATGGTAAAGGAGTTGAGACTGAGGGCCGTTGCCAGGGCTGTCTCCACCAGCAGCCGGTCCCGCCCGGTCCGCAGCAGCAGATCCGCAGTGAGAAACAACCGGCTCCTGATCTGCTCGATGGCCGGTCCGATCAGTTCCCTGCAGAACTGTTCCAGGATGGTCTCCAGCCCCTTTGCCAGCGCCTTCCGCTCACCTGTTTTCTCCAGAGTGCTCCATTCCTCGGCAAAATCATAGACACGGCAGGTAGCCATATACCAGCCGGCAAAATAGTCGTCGTCGAAGAGGTCGTCCGAGGCCACCACATGCTGGGTGGCGTGGGCCAGGGCATTCAGGTCGAAACCCGCAAAATCGGGAAGGTAGGGGGTCGGTTGCAGATCCTCGCCCAGGAAGATCCCCTTGAGGACGTAGAATTCCGGCGGCAACTGGAACATGGTGTCGCGGTTACGGAACAGGCCGTCCCGGAGGAGTTGCAGGGCGTAGGGGAGGGGAATCCTCACCAGCCCCTCTTCGGGGAGCCTTTCCCTGCTCAATTCGTCGAACTCCTTGACTGAGATGTTTCCTGCCCCCCACGCAGCCCTGATTCCCGTGGTTTCGTGGAGATGCAGGCAGATGAATGCCAACTGGCCGGTTCCCCGCCAGCGGGCAAACCAGAGCGTACGGTAGCCTGCCCCGTCCATCGGGCTGACCCACGCCACATGAAAGGGTGAAGGGTGGACCGGCACCGGGGGGGATGGTTGGATGCCGACAAAGGCGAGCCGTCGCAGACTGCGCCGGCAGAGTTCCCGGAGCGGCTCACTCGCGGCCGCCGCACAGGCAGAGAGCACGTCGGCGGAACCAGGCTCGCGGATCTTCCCCAGTGTCGCCACCGCTTCTTCAACGATCTCCGGCGAATCGACCCCGAGCAGGACCTCCAGCAGGGTCAGCACCCGTGGGTCCGGAACATGGGCCAGTTCCTGCACCAGGGCCAGTTGCATCTCCTGGGGATAGAGGAGAAAATCCTCCATGAAGATGATCAGCCCTTCCTCTCCCTGTTCCAACAGGCGGGGAAGGGTCTCGGACAGCGGTCCCTGCACCTCGTCCAGCAGGCGGGCAAAGGGCGGCAGGTTGATATCGATGCCGTATTCCTGGAGCGCGCCCAGAAGCGCGCTCTTCGCGGTGCTGTCCAGGTCTGTCCGGCGCAGGACGATCTGTATCAGCTGCTCAAGCCACGGCTCATCCTCGAAGAAGTCGAGGAGGTAGGCATACTTGGAGAGAAGCTCGGCATCGGTTTCCCGCCAGAGACTGCGGACCAGGGGAGAGAGGGCACGCTTGCCCGCACGTTTCAGGGCAAGACCGATCTCGTCCATCTCGTCGTAGGTCACGTTCTCCTTCTCCACCTGTTTCAACAGGCTCAGGATGCCGTGACGCTCCTTGAGGCTGTGATCCACTATTTTTCTGCGTCGTTCCATGCGTGCCATTCCGCAGCAGGGAAAGAGACCTCTTCTCCCTGCAGGCGACTCCTATTCTTCGTCGCCTTCGATCGGCTCGATGACGTCCAGCTCATCATCGCCTGTTCCGGCTTCGTCGCCTTCATCCTTCTCCGCCAGCTTGGCAACGGCAACGATCCGCTCCTCGGGCTCGGTTACCATCAGGCGGACCCCCTGGGTATTGCGGCCGATGATGGAGAATCCCGACACCGGAACCCGAAGGATCTTACCCTGATCGCTGATCAGCATCAGGTCGTTCTCGTCGGTCACCTGCTTGATGTCCACCACGCAGCCGTTCCGCTCGGTGGTCTTGATGGTGATGACCCCCTTGCCGCCGCGGCTCTGGGTACGGTATTCGGTAAGCTCGGTCCGCTTGCCGAAGCCGTTCTCGGTGACGGTGAAGATGGTCGAGGCACTGAACGCCTCGTTGATGATCTCCATGCCGATCACCACGTCGTCCTCTTCCAAGGTCATCCCCCGAACTCCGCGGGAGACCCTGCCCAAGGGACGGGCATCCTCTTCCTTGAAACGGATCGATTTGCCGTGTCTGCTGGCGAGCAGCACGTCCTGCTTGCCGTCGGTGAGCGACACGGCAATCAGCTTGTCGTTGTCGTCAAGGTTGACGGCGATGATCCCGCCGACGCGGATGTTTGAGTATTCGCGCAGCGGGCTCTTTTTCACCACGCCGAGGCGGGTGGCCATCATCAGGTAGCGGTCCTCGCTGAACTCCTTGACCGGCAGGATCGCCGTGATCTTCTCGCCCGGATTGAGGTTCAACAGGTTGACTATCGCCTTGCCGCGGGTGGCGCGCCCTGCCTCGGGGATTTCATAGACCTTCAGCCAGTAGACCCTGCCGGCATCGGTGAAGAACATCATGAAGTCCTTGCTGGAGGCGATGAAGAGATGTTCGACGAAATCCTCTTCCTTGGTCTTCATCCCGGTCTTTCCTTTACCGCCGCGCCGCTGGGCGCGGTAAAGGGTCACGGCGTTCCGCTTGATGTACCCGGTATGACTGATGGTGACCACCATGTCCTCTTCGACAATGGTATCCTCCAGCGAGATCTCGGCAGTCTGGCCGACGATCTCGGTCCGCCGCTCGTCGCCGAACTTCTCTTTCAGCTCCAGAAGCTCTGCCGTGATGATCTTGAGGATTTCCTCCTCGGAGGCGAGGATCTCCTTTAACCGGCCGATGTATTTGAGGATATCCAGGTACTCCTGGATGATCTTGTCCCGCTCCAGGCCGGTCAAACGCTGCAACCGCATCTCCAGGATCGCCTGGGCCTGCAGCTCGGAGAGCCGGACCGGACCCTCGAAATTGGCCGGCATCGGGATGTCGAACCGCTTGAGGAAGTCGGGATCGGCAAACCGTCCTTCTATCAGCCCCATCTTTGCATCGGCAGGGGTAGGTGAGGAACGTATCAGCTCTATCACCGCATCCAGCCAGTCGAGGGCTATCTTGAGGCCTTCCAGGATATGGGCCCTGGCCTCGGCCTTTTTCAGATCGAAGATGGTGCGCCGGGTGACAATCTCCCGCCGGTGGTCGATGAAGTAGTTGATCATCTCCCGCAGGGCCAGCACCTTGGGCCGGTTGTTGACAATGGCCAGCATGATGATGCCGAAGGACGACTGCATCTGGGTCTGCTTGTAGAGGTGGTTGAGGATAACCTGGGGGTTCTCGTCCTTCTTCAGTTCGATGACGATCCGCATGCCGTCGCGGTCCGATTCGTCCCGCAGGTCGGAAATCCCTTCCAGCTTCTTCTCCTTCACCAGTTCGGCGATCTTCTCGATCAGCCTGGCCTTGTTCACCTGATAGGGGATCTCGGTCACCACGATGGACTGGCGCTCGGTCTTCTTGTGGGTTTCGACGATGGCTCTGGCCCGCATCTGCACGATACCGCGGCCGGTGGAGTAAGCGGAGAGAATCCCTTCCCTGCCGTAGATGAAACCGCCCGTGGGGAAATCGGGACCGGGGATGTGGCCGAGCAGTTCGTCGAAGGTGAGATCGGGGTTATGGATGACGGCAATGATCCCGTTGATCACCTCGGTCAGGTTGTGGGGGGGGATGTTGGTCGCCATGCCGACGGCAATGCCGGCCGAGCCGTTGACCAGCAGGTTGGGAAACTTAGAGGGGAGAACCAGCGGCTCGCTGAGCGAGTCGTCGTAGTTCGGCCCCATGTCCACCGTCTCTTTGTCCAGGTCGGCAAGCAGCTCATGGGCGAGCTGGTCCATGCGGATCTCGGTGTAACGCATAGCAGCAGGCGAGTCACCGTCCACAGAGCCGAAGTTACCCTGACCGTCCACCAAGGGGTAGCGGAGGGAAAAATCCTGCGCCATCCTGACGATGGTGTCGTATACCGCCGAGTCGCCGTGGGGATGATACTTACCGATGACATCACCGACGACGCGGGCCGATTTCTTGTACGGCTTGTTGTAGTCGTTCCCCATGTCGTACATGGCGTAAAGACAGCGCCGGTGCACCGGCTTCAGTCCGTCGCGGACATCAGGAAGGGCCCTGCCGATGATGACCGACATGGCGTAGTCCATGTAGGACCGTTTCATCTCGTCTTCGATATTAACGGAAATCTTGTTGTTGTTCTGGTCGAGCATGTAGTGTCCTTTATGCGGAAATCACTGAATCGCGCTGCTGCCACGTACTTCAGGAAACCCCATTACCGGCGGTTGCCGGAAGCCCCGCTCTTGTGGCGGCCGGTAAGCAGCAGGTTAAATATCCAGGTTCGACACGTTCAGCGCATTCTGTTCGATGAACTCTCGGCGCGGTTCCACCTGGTCTCCCATGAGGATGGTGAAGATTTCCTCCGCCTCCACCACGTCCTCGATCTTGACCTGCAAGAGCACGCGATTCTCCGGGTTCATGGTGGTTTCCCAGAGCTGTTCCGGGTTCATCTCGCCAAGGCCTTTATAGCGCTGGATGTAGAGCCCCTTTTTGGCATTTTCCAGGAAGAAGGTGAGCAACTCCTCGTGGAAGCCGGTCTCCAGCAGGGTCTTGTTCTCATTGGCAACAGACGCCGTGCCGTCACCCAAAAGCTCCTTTACCCGGTTGTTATGCTCCACGAGGATTTCATACTCGTGGGAATTGAAGACCTCCAGGGTGTGCATGTCGATGGCAACCCGCAGGTTGCCCATGCGGCAGATGATCCGCCCCTCGGAAACCGCAAAATCGAAATCCTCGTTGTGCACCTTGACCAGTTCCAGGGCGGGCGCCAACCCCTCCAACTCCTCACAGCCGCCGATGACCCCGTGCTCCAGGAGCAGACGGAGGAGTTCCTCGTTCACCCCTTTGCGCACCACCTTGTCGAACAGGCTTTTCCGCTCAATCAGCTGCCTGAGGATGGGAATGATCTGCTTGCCGCGGTAGGTCTTGTCCACACCGGCCAGGGTCAGCGTCATATCCTCGGTTCCCTCGTCCAGAAGGTAATTCTGCAGAGCCGCCTCGTTCCGGAGGTAGAGCTCCTTCTTGCCCCGCTTCACCTTGTAAAGCGGCGGCTGGGCAATGTAGAGATGCCCCCGCTCCACCAGCTCCGGCATCTGGCGGAAAAAGAAGGTCAGGAGCAGGGTCAGGATGTGCGAACCGTCCACGTCGGCATCGGTCATGACGATGATCCGGTTGTAGCGGAGCTTTGCGATGTCGAAGTCATCCTTGCCGATGCTGGTCCCCAGAGCCGATATGAGGGTCCGGATCTCCTGCGACGACAGCATCTTGTCGAAACGGGCCTTCTCCACGTTGAGGATCTTTCCCTTGAGCGGCAGGATCGCCTGATTTTTGCGGTCTCTCCCCTGCTTGGCAGAACCGCCGGCAGAATCGCCCTCGACCAGGTAGAGCTCGCAGAGCGCCGGATCCTTTTCCTGACAGTCGGCCAGCTTGCCGGGAAGGTTCCCCACTTCCAGGGCCCCCTTGCGCCGGGTCAGGTCACGGGCCTTGCGGGCCGCCTCGCGCGCCCGGGCCGCCTCGATGGATTTCTCCAGGATCCGCTTGGCAATGGCAGGATTCTCCTCCAGGTAGACCGCCAGCTTCTCGTTCATCAGGGTCTCCACATACCCCTTGACCTCCGAATTGCCGAGCTTGGTCTTGGTCTGTCCCTCAAATTGCGGCTGAGGAATCTTGACGGAGACGACCGCGGTGAGCCCTTCCCGCAGATCCTCGCCCGAGATGGCCACCTTTGCCTTGCTCAACAGGTTGTTTGCATTGGCATAGGTATTCATGGTCCGGGTCAGTGCGGCCCGGAAGCCGATGAGGTGGGTGCCCCCCTCATGGGTGTTGATGTTGTTGGCAAAGGTAAAGACCTTTTCATCGTAGGAGTCGTTATACTGAAGCGCAATCTCCATGTCGACCCCCCCTTTTTCGCCCCGGAAATAGATCGGTTTGGGATGGAGCGAAGTCTTGTTCCTGTTCAGGTACTCGACAAAGGAGATGATCCCCCCTTCGTAAAAGAACTCATGGCTCTTGTCCGCCACCCGTTCGTCGGTGATCTTGATCTTTACCCCGGCATTGAGGAATGCCAGCTCCCGCAGGCGCTGGGACAGGACGTCGAAAGAGAATTCCGTGGTTTCGAAGATCTCCTCGTCGGGGAAGAAGGTGATCTTGGTGCCCCGTTTCTTGGTTTCACCCGCGTCCTCCAGTGGGGCCAGCGGCTCGCCGCGGCGGTAGGACTGGCGGAAGAGCCTGCCGTTGCGGCGGATCTCCAGCTCCAGCCGCCGGGAGAGTGCGTTCACCACCGAGATACCCACACCGTGCAAACCACCGGAAACCTTGTAGGAGGTGTTGTCGAACTTGCCCCCTGCATGCAGCACGGTCATGACGACTTCCGCAGCCGACTTCCCCTCGGTGGGATGGATGTCGGTGGGGATGCCGCGGCCGTTATCCACTACGGTCACCGAACCATCCACATGGATGGTCACACTCACCGCGTCGCAGTGCCCGGCAAGGGCTTCGTCGATGGAGTTATCGACGACTTCGTAGACCAGATGGTGCAGACCCTGGGCCGAGGTGGAACCGATATACATCGCCGGCCGCTTGCGAACCGCGGACAGCCCCTCAAGAACCTTGATCTTATCGGCACCGTAATCGTTGACGTTCGTATCTGTCATTGCAACTCCTGTCTTTGCACGCTCCCCTGTTTCACGTGAAACGTGCGCAATGTCTCATGTTCTGCAAACAACCCGACCTGATCCAGGCTGGTCGTGGTGATAAAGACCTGCATGCCGCGCTGGGTGAGAAACCTGACCAGATTGGCCGTTCGTTGCCGGTCCAGTTCGCTGGTCATGTCGTCCAGCAACAGCACGGGCGGATGGCCGTTAAGCTTTCGAAGATATTCGATCTCCGCCATCTTGAGAGCCAGCACATAGCAACGCTGCTGACCCTGGGATGCTGCATGTCGCAACGGCTTGCCGTTCAGGGTAAAGGCAAGGTCGTCGCGGTGCGGGCCAAGGAGAGTGGTCTGCTGCAGCCGTTCCTGGTTTTTCACGCCGGCCAGCGCAGCCAGAATCCTGGCGCTGTTGTCCGTTTCATCGGCAGAGTAGCTTACCTGGGAACTCCGGTATGCAATGGTTGCCCTGTCCATCGTACCAGTTATTTCCCGGTACAGAGATGAGAGCAGGTCGCCGATCCGTGTCAGGTAATCGACCCGTTGTGCTGCCAGGCGGCCGCCTGCCATGGCAAGCTGTTCGTTCCACGGCTCAAGGGCGGATGAATCGCCGCTGCGCAAGAGCGAGTTGCGCTGCTTCAATATCCGCGAATATTCATGGTGCTGGGTCAGGTAATGGAGATCCCCGGCGAATATGGCCCGGTCGAGATAGCGTCGCCGCGAGTCAGGAGCTCCCCTGACCATCAACAGCTCTTCGGGAGCAAAGAGAACAACCGTAAGTATGCCGAAAAATTCAGCCACCCTGGTGACTGTTTTCTGATCGATCCTGACCTTCTTGCTCCCTTTTTCCAGGAGCAGTGCTAGCTCATGCCTTGTCAGATCATCCGTGACAGCACCCCGGATCAGGGAAAATGGGGTGTCCCAGGCGATCAGATCGCTGTTTCTGGCATGCCTGAACGACTTCAGCGTACCGAGCAGAAAGATCGATTCCAAGAGATTCGTCTTCCCTTGGGCATTATCTCCATACAGGATGTTGAAACCCTTACAAAATTCGAGGGTCGTGGCATCCAGGTTGCGAAATGACTGGACCGAAATTTTCGTGAGAATCATGGTCCGCTGGTAGTCATGAAAAAGGCCGCTCTGCTCGATCGGCCTTCAGAAGCTTGCTGTTACGTGCCATATCCATTTACAGGCGCATCGGCATGATTACCGACAGGAAGCCCTGTTCCACCGCGGGCTTGACGATCGCCGGCGCCATCTCGCTCTTCAGCATCAGTTTGATCTGATCTTCCTGCAGCACAGACAGGACATCAATGATATAGCGTGCATTGAAGCGGGTTACCAGTGGATCGCCGGAATATTCAATCTCCAGCTCCTCCTTGGCTTCTCCAACCTCGGGATTGCTGGATGAAATCTCAAGAAGCTGCGGTGCAATGTTGAACTTGACCCCCTTGAATTTTTCGCTGGAGAGAATGGCGATACGTTTCAAGGCCCTGAGGAATATCTCTCTGTCAATCTTGATCTCCAGATCGTTGCCAACGGGAACAACCCGGGTGTAATCGGGGAAATCGCCGTCAACCAGACGCATCACTACGATGGTATCACCTTTCTTGACAACTGCACTGTTGTCGAGAAAAGTCATCAGGATGTCCTCATCTGCATCCTCGGTAATCTTCTTCAGCTCGAAGATCCCTTTCTTGGGGAAGATGATGCCGGCACTCAATTCGGGACAGACTGAGCCGCTGAACTCCCGTTCAACTATGGCAAGGCGATGGCCGTCTGTTGCCACCATCCGGAGCAGATTTCGCCCTTCTTCTTCCACGGCCCGCACAAAAATGCCATTGAGGTTGTACTTGGTCTCGTCATGACAGATGGCATAGGCAGTTTTTTCGATCATGTCATTCAACAGGCCGCCGTTGATCTTGATCAGATTCTCATCGCTGACACGCGGGAAATAGGGAAACTCCTCCGGAGAGAGCCCGACAATGTTGAATTGCGCCTTACCGCTTCGCAGTTCTACCCAGTCGTTCTCACGGGTAAGAAAGGTGATCTCATCATCTGAAAGTTCTTTGATGATCTCGTAGAGCTTCTTGGCAGAGACGGTTATTCTCCCTTCCTGAATCACCTTTGCCGGATGGGAGGTCTTGATTCCCACTTCCAGGTCGGTTGCCAGGATACAGATCCTGTCATCAACGGCTTCGAGTAGTACATTGGAAAGGATCGGCATGGTGTTCTTCTTTTCCACGATGCCCTGGACCTTTTGCAGTGCGCGTAAGAAAGGTTCTTTGAGAATCTTGAATTCCATGGTCCCCCCTGTGAAACGTGATCAATACATAGACTAATAATAGGTTTTAAATAATTTAAAGGCAGTAGTAGTAGTAAGCCTTGTGGAAATGTTGAACGACACGTTAATTTATTGATATTATTATACTTATTGCAAAAAACCTGCTGTTGATCCGAAGGCCGATTTCAGCTTTGTTTCAACACCCAAAAAAATCCGTCCACAGCTCGCCTGAGTTATCAACAGATTGTCAGGCTCAATTCAACAGGTTTCTTCTGATGGTTTCTATGGTGCTCTTCAGTTCGGCATCATGGGTGAGGACCTTGTCGATCTTTTTCACCGAATGGATCACAGTCGAATGATCCTTGCCGCCGAAGCGGTCGCCTATCTCGGGAAATGAGGCCTTGGTGAGATCCCGGCAGAGATAGATGGCTATCTGGCGAGGCAGAACCAGGGTCTTGAGCCTTTTGTCCGATTTGAGTTCAGCCACCTTTAATTGAAAATGATCAGCAACAGCCTTCTGAATGGCCTCTATGGATATATCCTTTGATTTGTCGACAATGATATCCTTTAGAACTTCTTTGGCCATGGTAAGGGTGACCTTGCTGCTGGTGAGGCTTGAATAGGCACCAAGACGGACAAGCATCCCTTCAAGTTCCCTAACGTTGCTCGCCGAACTCGATGCCAGGAAAAGAGCCACATCATCAGGCAGATCAATATTGTCGCATTCTGCCTTTTTCTTGAGGATGGCCGATTTCGTCTCTATGTCAGGTGGCTGGATATCGGCGATGAGACCCCACTCAAACCGTGACCGGAGGCGTTCCTCCAGATCCGGGATATCTTTCGGGTATTTGTCCGAAGTGAGCACAATCTGTTTGTGCGATTCGTAGAGTGAATTAAAGGTGTGGAAAAACTCTTCCTGGGTCGCCTGCTTGCCCGCCATGAACTGGATATCGTCGATGAGCAGGACATCGGCCTTTCTGAATTTGTTACGGAATTCATCCATTTTCTTATGTCGGAGAGAATTTATCATCTCGTTCATGAATTTTTCCGACGTATAGTAACAGATGCGGGCATCGTTGTTGTGTGCCAGGATATGGTTTCCTATGGCAATGAGAAGGTGCGTCTTGCCGAGGCCGACGCCGCCATAGATGAAGAGAGGATTGTAGTTGGTAGCCGGGTTGTTGGCCACGGCATGGGCAGCGGCATGGGCGAACTGGTTGCCACTGCCGCACACAAATTTATCAAAGGTATATTTCGGATTGAGAAAGGTCTGGAATTCATTGACCTTTTCCGGCTCTTTCGGCGTATTCTTCGGAGGAAGCGGAATGGCAGACGGTGCTGCTACTGTATCGTCGAGCGTTTCCTTCCGTTCCTGGATGGCAAATTCGAGGGTATAGTTCTGGTTGGTGAGGGCAGCAAGCGCCTCGTTGATCATGATGGAGTATTTGTCTTTGATATATTCGCGGGAAAAGGAGTCGGGGACTTCGAGGACAAGCGAGGACCCCTGGAGTGTCTGATACCTGATCGGCTTGATCCAGGCATTAAAGGTCTGGGGAGTCAGCACTTTTTCAATATTCGACTGTACCTCTTGCCAGATCTTTTCCATAGGACAATCACAACTACCCAGTATTATGTGCAGGCTGCACTACCTGTAGATCACAGGCAGCAAATGAGCGGAACAGGGGAACATATCATGATCTACTGCAGGTGACGGAGGTGCCACTTAACAGTCGATTTATACACAGGTTTATCAACACCTGTTGATAATATATTTATGTTTGTAAATTGAGAGCTTATGCAGGTGTTTCTCTGTTTATCGATGCCTATTTTGGGATTTTGAAGACTACCAGAGCTACCTCTCATTTGCAAGGCTAATTTTTTTTCAGGGAATGAAATAGCAGTTGACTTGATATGGTATCAGCATGTATATAACACATTTCCGCTAAGTATGAAGAACGCATAAGGAGTTAGTATATGAAACGGACCTTTCAGCCGAGCAATACATCCCGCAAGCGCACCCACGGCTTCCTTGTCCGCATGTCGACCAAGAACGGCAGGCTGGTGATCAAGCGTCGTCGTGCCAAAGGGCGCAAAAAACTGTCTGTAACCATTGCATCCAAGTAATTGTCCCGACCAGAGCATCCCAACTCGTTTCCAAAGTCGCTTCGTCTCCGTAAACGTCGGGATTACCTCTCCGTAAATCAGCAGGGGCAGCGGGTTACGGCAAGCCATTTCATCGTCATTAGACGTGACTGCCCCGGCAGTGCGGTGCGTATTGGTATAACCGCCAGTAAAAAAGTCGGTGGAGCCGTAGTCAGGAACCGCATCAAACGCTTTGTTCGCGAGTGCAGCCGTCTTCATAAGGAATGGTTTCAGCAGGCCGACTATTCGCTCATTGCTCGTTCCAGTGCTGCGCGTCTCGATTTTGCGGGTGTCTGCAGGGACCTGCAACGCGCCCTGCAGAAGCTTCAGGCACATCATGGCTAACAGGATCGTTATTTACCTCATCGGTCTGTATCAACGGTACCTGTCCCCCCTGAAGGGGCCTACCTGTAGATTTTATCCTTCCTGTTCCCACTATGCCATAGAAGCGATACAAAAACACGGATTGCTCCGGGGTGCCTGGTGTTCCGTACGAAGAATCGCCAAATGCCATCCTTTTCATCCCGGCGGTTTCGACCCCGTTCAATAGACCAGCGAGGTAGTTCATGGAAAAGAGAGTTCTCATCGCCGTAGTCCTCTCCATTGCCGTTATGTACGGTTTTTCATATTTTTTCCCCCAGCCTTCATCCAAGACCGCAAAGCTGCAGGTAGCCCAGCAGGGCATCAGTTCAGCGCGTCAGGCTGCTGTTGGAACGGTTGCAACAACTATGGCGCCGCTCGCTGCAACTCTTCCGACTTCCCAGGCACCGGAGCGTGAGGTTACAGTCGAAACCGATCTGTACAAGGCGGTGTTCACCACACGCGGGGCGAGCCTGAAACAGTTTGTGTTGAAGAAGTACCGCGAAGACACAGCGAAGGGAAGCCCGGAAATTGCCCTCGTTAATGGTTCCAGCCCTCTGACACTTACCAGCTCTGCCGACGGGTTCCCCATTGACCCGAACGCCACCTTTACCACTACCTCCGGTAATGTGACCGTTTCCGGCACAGAGAAAAAGGATATCGAATTCGTCTGGACTTCAGCGCAGGGAGTGACATTCCGCAAGATCTACACGGTAACCGGCAACGGCTACGGTATCGACCTGAACCAGCAGCTGGCTAATGCGGGAACGGCACCGGTCAATGGCGTGCTGCGGCTGATCCTGGCAAACAAGGTTGTGACCGGTAGCAAGACGGGTCGATATGAAGTTCATGGACCGGTAACCCTGAGCGACGATAAGGTGGTATCGCTCTCTATCGCCGATTTGGCCAAAGGTGCGAAGACCTACGACAAGCAGCTCGTCTGGACCGGATTTGCCGACAAGTATTTCCTTAATTGTATTATTGCCAAGGATGCCAGTCTGGCGAGCGCGCAGGTAACCCAGGCTGGTGCCGGTGTTGCCGAAAATATCGTTTCCTCCCAGCGGTTGACCATTGCTCCAGGCCAGACAGCGACCGTACCGTGCCGGCTCTATTTCGGGCCAAAGGATCTGGAAATCCTCAAAGGGCAGGGGAGCCGACTGGAAGAGGTTATTGATTTCGGCTGGTTCTCTGTACTCGCCAAGCCGTTGCTGTTTGCTCTCAAGTTCTTTTACTCATTTACCCATAACTATGGTCTGGCCATCATCATCATTACGGTGATCCTGAAGATTTTCTTCTATCCGCTCACTCATAAGAGTTACAAGTCGATGAAAGAAATGCAGAAGCTGCAGCCGAAGATGCAGGCTCTGAAAGAGAAGTTCAAGAACGATCGGGATGCCATGAACCGCGCGGTCATGGAGCTCTATCGCGAGCACAAGGTGAACCCCCTGGGGGGCTGCCTGCCGATGGTCGTCCAGATTCCGGTCTTCTTTGCCCTTTACAAGGCGCTCATGTTCTCCATCGAGCTGCGCCATGCGCCGTTCTACTTCTGGATCCAGGATCTCTCCGCCAAGGACCCCTACTATGTGACCCCGATCCTGATGGGGGCCTCCATGTTCATCCAGCAGAAGATGACTCCCACCAACATGGACCCGATGCAGGAGAAGATGATGCTCATGCTGCCGGCGGTCTTCACCTTCATGTTCCTGAGCTTTCCGTCGGGATTGGTACTCTACTGGCTGGTCAACAACATACTGACCATTGCCCAGCAGGCGTATATCAACAAGTCTCTCAAGGAGGCATAGGCTCGCGATGTACATCGCCGACACGATTGCCGCCATCAGTACCCCCCTGGGCGAGGGGGGGATCGGCATCATCAGGATAAGTGGACCGGACGCACGGAGAATAGCCGAGCGGATCTTTCAGCGCACGAACAGCGGTGGCCTTATGAGCCACCGTTTTTATTATGGGGAGATAGTCGACCCTGCTTCCCTGTTGCCGTTGGATGAGGGGTTGATGGTCTTCATGCGCGCGCCCCGTTCCTTTACCCGCGAAGACGTTGTTGAGCTGCACTGCCATGGCGGCTATCTGCTGGTGCAGCAGATCCTGTCACTGATCCTTGGTCAGGGGGTGCGTCTTGCCGCACCGGGAGAATTCACCCGGCGAGCATTTCTCAATGGCCGTATCGACCTGCTTCAGGCCGAGTCGGTGATCGACGTTATCCGTGGCAAGACCGATGCTGCACTGGCGCTCGCCCAGCACCAGCGGGAGGGGAGGCTCTCCCGGCTCATTGCTGAGGCGCGCCAGCATCTGGTGCATGTCCTGGCCCTTCTGGAGGCGTATGTCGATTTTCCTGACGACGAGATCGGTGGTTTCCACCGGGAGCAGCTCGATTCTCGGTGTTCAGCTGCGCAATTGATCATTGCCCAGCTGCTGGGAAGTTATGATGAGGGACGCGTGCTGCGCGACGGGGTATCGGTGCTGATTGCCGGCAAGCCCAATGCCGGGAAATCGAGTCTCCTCAACACCCTCCTCAGGGAGAAGCGTGCCATCGTCACCGCCATTCCGGGCACGACCCGCGACATGATCCAGGAAGTAGTCAATATCGGCGGACTGCCGGTCACACTTATCGACACGGCAGGTATCCGCGAAACCGGCGACGAGGTTGAACAGGAAGGGGTGCGTCGCACCATGGAGGCGATTCCCCGTGCCGATCTGGTTCTCTTCCTGGTCGACGGTTCCCGTCCCTACGACAGTGACGACGAGCAGATCTGTGCTTCCCTGACGGGGCGTCGCTTCCTTCTTGTCAAGAACAAGTCCGATCTAAACGAGAGGGTGGAGCTGCCAGCCGGATTGTCCGAAGTCTCTCCCCTGGACATCTCGACCAAGACCGGCGCGGGCATCGACGAACTGAAGGATGCAGTCTGTCGGGAATTCCTCCACGGTCGGGCCGTGGACAGCCGCGAATTCGTGGCGCTGTCACGTGCCCGTCACCGGGATGCCCTTGTCAAATGCCAGTCTGCGCTGGTACAATTCGGCGAGAGCCTGACTGCCGGACTGCCTCCCGAGATCGTGGCTGTTGATTTGCGCGAGGCGCTCTCCGCCCTTGGCGAGGTGACCGGCGAGACCACGCCGGACGAAGTGCTAGACCTGGTCTTCAGCCAGTTCTGTGTCGGGAAATAACAGCATGTTCCACGTGGAACAAAGTGTGTAAGGCCCCATGGGGAGCGGCGTTGTCCCTGGGATACAGTATCATTGTCGTATGGTGTGTGGAACGGAAAACAGGATATGGGAATGATCGTCTATGACAGGCAGTATGATGTCATCGTGGTGGGTGCCGGGCATGCTGGATGCGAGGCTGCCCTGGCCGCAAGCAGGATGGGGTGCGCGACCCTGCTCCTCACCATTAATCTCGATGCCGTTGCCCTGATGTCGTGCAACCCTGCCATCGGTGGACTGGCCAAGGGGCATCTGGTCAAGGAGATCGATGCCCTCGGTGGCGAGATGGGAAAGAATATCGATGCCACCGGCATCCAGTTCCGCATCCTCAATACCAGAAAGGGGCCTGCGGTCCGTGCCTCAAGGGCGCAGGCCGACAAGCAGCAGTATCGCCTCCGGATGAAGCGCATCCTGGAACACCAGGAACACCTGGACCTGAAGCAGGCCGAGGTGACGGCGCTGCACGTGGAAGAAGGCAGGGTCCTGGGGGTGGATACCAGGGGCGGGGTTCGTTTTTGCGGTACGACGGTGATCCTGACCACCGGCACCTTCATGCGCGGACTGATCCACATCGGACTGGTGCATTATCCGGGCGGCAGGGCCGGGGATATCCCTTCCATGGGGCTCTCCGACCACCTGCGTGAGCTGGGGTTCAATGTGGGGCGTCTGAAGACCGGGACGCCTGCCCGTCTTGACGGCAAGACCATCGATTTCAGCCGGCTGGAGGCACAACCGGGCGACGACCCGCCCGTCCCTTTTTCCTTCTCCACCGAGCGGATCGACCGTCCCCAGGTTCCCTGTTATATCGCCTACACCAACGAGCGGAGCCATGAGATCATCCGTTCGGGACTCGACCGTTCACCCCTCTATGCCGGGATCATCGAGGGGATCGGCCCGCGCTACTGCCCCTCCATCGAGGACAAGGTGGTCCGCTTTCCGGACAAGGACCGGCACCAGAGTTTCATCGAGCCCGAAGGGGCCGATACTGTGGAATACTACCCGTCGGGGCTCTCCACGTCGCTTCCAATCGACGTCCAATGGGCGTTCTACCGCAGCATCGTCGGGATGGAGCGGGTGGAGATCATGCGGCCCGCCTATGCCATCGAATACGACTATGTCGACCCGATCCAGCTGCATGCCACGCTGGAAACCAAGGTGGTGCAGAACCTCTTCCATGCCGGCCAGATCAACGGGACCTCGGGGTACGAGGAGGCGGCAGGGCAGGGGCTTGTCGCCGGGATCAACGCCGTGCTCAGGGTCAAGGGGAAGGAGCCGCTGGTTCTGGGGCGGGACGAGGCCTACATCGGGGTCATGATTGACGACCTGGTGACGCTCGGAACGCGGGAGCCCTACCGGATGTTCACCTCGCGGGCCGAATACCGGTTGCTGCTGCGCGAGGACAATGCCGACCAGCGTCTGCGCCGGATCGGCCACGAGGTCGGGTTGGTGCCCGAGGAGGAATACGGCCGCTTTGCCGCGAAGCTGGCGCAGATAGATGAGCAGCTGGCACGTATCCGCCAGACCCGGATCGCTCCATCAGCCATGGAACCTGACTTCATGGAAGAGTACGGTCTGGTCGGCCTGCAGAACGCAATGAGTCTGGATCAGCTCCTGCGCCGTCCGGACGTTGGCTGGCGTGACCTGATCCGGCTCGACCCGACCATTGGTGAGGCCGATGCCCGAATCTGGGAGCAGATCGAGATCCAGGTGAAATACCAGGGGTATATCGACCGGCAGCTGGAGCAAGTGGCAAAAAGCCGGGTGCTCGAAGGGGTCAGGATCCCGACCGGCTTCGACTACACAACGCTTGCCGGTCTTTCGACCGAAGTGCGGGAAAAGTTGGCAAAGTTTCAGCCCGACACCCTCGGCCAGGCGTCACGGATTCCCGGCATCACACCTGCCGCAATCGCCATCCTCTCGGTCTCTCTCAAGGCGCGGAGCAGCCGGTGAACGCGGCGGAACGGGAACTGCTCCGTGACGGCGCCTTCCAGCTCGGCATCGACCTGGACGATGCCTGTCTGGATCGCTTCGCCCTGCTGGCGGGAGAGCTTCGGCGCTGGAACGCCAAGGTCAATCTGACGGCGCTGAAGAGTATCCGCGACATCGTTACCCGTCATTTTATCGATTCCCTTACCATTGCCACATTGCTGCCGCACGGGGCACACCTGCTGGACATCGGCTCCGGCGGCGGCTTTCCCTGCATCCCCCTGAAGATCGCCCGCCCCGACCTGGAGATTGTCTCGGTGGACGGCGTGCAGAAGAAGATCCTCTTCCAGCGCCATGTGGCCCGCCTGCTCGGATTCGACCATTTCTCGGCGGTCCATGGCCGGGCAGAATCGCTGGCCCAGGCCATGGACCGGCAATTTTCCGTCGTGGTCGCCCGTGCCGTCGCCGACGTGGAGACACTGCTCCGGCTCGGCCTTCCTCTCCTTGCCGACAATGGGATAATGATCGCCATGAAGGGGAGGCAGGGGAGGGAAGAGATCGAGTTGGCACGCGAGACGATTTCAGCGCTGGGGGTGGTGGTAAAGGATGTGCATGAATTGCGTCTGCCGGTGAGTGGCGACGAACGGACCCTGATTATCCTCGGTCGCGAGGTGGGTATGGCAACGATTGCTGCTGAAAACACGAAAATCGCGTGAAACGCCTTCAGTGGCTCTCAGAGCCGTTTTGGTCCCTTGTCGAGGTCGTGGTATTGGCCAGCCGGAAAAAACCTATTCTACGCATATTTTGAGCGCCCTCTTTTTGCATAAAAACTGTGCAGTTTGAATCTCCCTCCTGTAGCGATTATTCGTTCCCGTTTTTGCTGATCAATTTGTGTGCAGTACCGTGGCGGCAATGAAACCCTGACCTAGACGATGCCGTCATGGAGCTGTCGGAATTATCTGCTTCCACCTGCGGCGGAGAACTCGCGGATCATGAGCGCCTCCTTTTCGGGAATGCCGAGCGACAGCAGAAAATGGTGATGCGCTTCTGGAGCTCGACGTTCGAACTCCACATGCAGCTGATTCATGGCATTGTCGTCCATACCGGCGGCGCGCAGCAACTCGACGAACATCTCCTTGTCCACGGAAGACTTCGGACCCCCCTCCTCCTTGAGCCTGAGCATCCTTGCCAGCATCCGCTGCTTTGCCTGCAGGGCATTGATCTCCGCACCGATCTGGTACAACCGGCGTTGCAGCACAGAGGTCGTGTCGTCGCCGGCAACGTCCAGGATCGTTCGGATGCCCTCAATATCCAGTCCGGCCTGCTTCAAGGAGCAGATGGTCGCCAGCCGCTCGCGATCGACTGTCGAATAGCAGCGATAGTTCGCGTCGCTCCGCATGGAAGGCCGGAGCAGCCCGATATGATCGTAATACAGAAGTGTGCTGCGCGATAACCCGAATTGACGGGCAAGCTCGGTGATACGGTACATGGCGCCTCCTGATGACTGACAGGAACAGCCTCCGGCAGGGCGCCGGAGGCTGCTTTTACGTCAGGCGGATTTGGTGCGGATCTCGGCTATCCGACCTGCGGGAAGCCCCAGCCATTCGAGAAAACTCTGGTGCCCATTTGGATTTTCCTGCTCGAACAGCCTGTGCCAGCGCTCCATGGCGGCATCATCCAGGCCGATGGCCCGGAAACGCGCAACCCACTCCTCTACCGTGACTGCCTGTTTCATCGTCGTACTCCTTTCGCTGCATGATTAGTGTGTGCGTCATGGCCGTGACAAAATCAAGGGTAAAGTGTGAAGCTGTAGACGGGTCAAGGATGAAAATTGCAGTGAAGCACGATTGTGCTCGCAGAGTGATAACCGAAGCGGCGCGGCGGCACCGATGGACGCGGGGCTTAAAGGGAGGTATGGTTTCTATAAATGCAGAGAAAGGAGTCTGACCATGCGATACATACTGATGCTCTGTCTGGCAATGGTCGTTGCAGGCAGTGCGGGGTGCGCCAGCACCAGAAACTTTGTACTGCTCCGCCATCCCGTCACCAACAAGACCGTGGAATGTCCGGGAGAAACCGGGATCGACACCGGTTCAGCCGCGCAAATGAAAACCTGCGTCGAGTCGTACAAGAAGGAAGGGTATGAGGTGATAGTCAGCTATTAGCGAGATCCGGCGTGTTCGGGGAGAATACCGGTAGCCGGCGGCAGAATCACTTCTCCCGGTTTTCGGTGCAGGGCTCGGTGCGCGCAACGGCGCGGTTGTGCAGGTTCTGTTCGTGGAGATAGGTCCGCAGCTCGTATTCCCTGAGCAGTCCGCGGTCGACGAAATACCTGCCGACAGGGAGCTGCAGCATCTTCTGGTGGGTCAGGATGACCCTGACCTGGGCCTCGCTGAGCAGCCCGAGCTTGACGGCCCGCTCGCCAAAGGTGCCGGGGATCTCAGTTGCGGAGCGGATGACCGAGACGAAATAGGGATCGAGCCACCCCCAGGCAGCAGCCAGCTCGCCAAAGGGGGGGCGCATGTCGCGCTGCCAGATGATGGCCTTGACCACGGCCTGATAGGAAACGGCTGACCGGTAGTAGAGATAGAGCCCGATCTTCAGGGGGAAGGTGGGAAGAGGTCCGTCGTAGTAATGCTCTTCGGGGTTGCGGGCCGGCTTGCCTGAGGAGTAGCGCGGTCTGAACGGCCTGGAAGTACCGTGCACATGGGGTCTCTGGAATGGTGAAGCTGGTGCGGGGTGCCTCGCCTTGGACCAGAAGGCCTGCTGCAGGGAGAGAGTGTCACGTTTCCGTATGTAGCCGGTCAGCAGCTCGTAGGCGGACGTCACCCGGCGGAACTGGTCGGCCTGTCGCGTGGTATCGGGCAGGCCGACGCAGGAGTCGGGGTGGTATTCCTTGGCAAGTGAACGATAGGTGCTTTTCAGCTGCTGGGCATGCAACTGGTCAAGAAAGACCGGTTGGATAAGGACGTCGGGGAACAGCACCCTGCAGGCGTCTAACAACTGTGGTGATGCATTGGCGCTGGATATGCCGTTCATGCGTTCCAATCCTTAGACGGTCGATAAATCTGCAGTGATACCGGGGCCGCGGTCGAGGGTGCCGTGATGTGCCACCCAGGCAGCGCATCGGCCAGGAAAGGCCGACCGTTTGCGTGCTACGTTAATCTCATGAAAATATGGATAACAGGATACCCGTCTCCATGCAGCAGGTCAAGAAAGTGTGTGCAATGGAGCGTCAGTCCTTGAATTGCAGCTGGTAGAGCCGGTAGTAGATGCCCCGGTCCGCCATCAGGCGGTCGTGAGTCCCTTCCTCCACCTTTTCACCCCGGTGAATCACTACGATCCGATCGGCATCGCGGATGGTGGAGAGCCGGTGCGCAACGACCAGGGTGGTGCGGCCCGCCATCAGCCCCTTGAGCCCCTCCTGGATCAGCCGCTCGCTGGCCGTATCGACGCTGGCGGTTGCCTCGTCCAGAACCAGCACCTCGGGGTTGAAGGCAACGGCCCGGGCAAAAGAGATCAGCTGCCGTTCGCCGGCCGAGAGGTTTGCGCCCCGCTCCCTGACCTCTTCCTGGTAGCCATGGGGGAGCCGGTCGATGATACGGTCGGCACCCACGGCTGCAGCAGCCTGCCGGACGCGCTGGCGCGCGGCCTCATCACCCAGGCAGATGTTCTCCTCGACGGTGCCGGTGAACAGGTAGGGATCCTGGAGCACCACGCCGGTCCTGCGCCGCAGTTCGTTGAGCGGGATGTCCCGCAGATCGATGCCGTCCAGGGTTATCCCGCCGCGATTCACATCGTAGAGCCGGGAGAGGAGGCGGGTCACCGTGGTCTTCCCCCCCCCGGTTTCACCGACCAACGCCACCTTTTCGCCTTGCCGCAAGGTCAGGTTGAACCCCTTCAGCACATGATCATCCCCCTGGTAGGCAAACCAGACATCCCGGAAATCGATGACGGCCGCCGGTCGGGGCGGGATGGTGCGGTGTGCCTCGTCCGGTTCGGGGAGGGTATCGCGGGTGTCAAGGAGGTTGAACAGCCGCTCCAGTGCGGCCATGGCGCCCTGCATCACCGAATACTTGGCCGACAGGTCGCGGATTGGCGAAAAAAACTTCTCGATGTACTGGATAAAAGCGACCAGGGCACCGAAGGTGAGGGTGCCGCCGAGGATCTCGCTGCCGCCGTACCAGATGAGAAGCCCGACTGCAACGGAAGAGAGCGCCTCGACCCCGGCATAGAGGGCAGCATCCCAGGTGATCACCGGCAGGTTGGCATCCCGGTAGGAGGCGTTCAGACGGCGGAATTCCTCGTGCTCTGCTGCCTGGCGGTTGGAGAGCTGGATCAGCGACATGCCGGAGATGCTCTCGTTGAGAAAGGTGTTGAGGCTGGCGAGCCTGGCCCTGACCTGTCGGAACGCTGCCCGCATCCGGCGGCGGAAGGTGAAGGCGATCCAGATCAGGAACGGCAGCACCGAAAAGGTGACCAGGGAGAGCTGAAGATTCATCCAGAGCATCACTGCGACGATCCCTACCAGGAGGAGCAGGTCCCCCACCACGGTGATGATGCCTGCGGCAAACATCTCTCCCAGCACCTCAACGTCGCTGGTCAGCCTCGTCACCAGGCTGCCGGTGGGGGTCTTGTCGAAAAAGGCTGGCGAAAGCCGCTGCACGTGGGAAAAGAGCTCGATACGGATGTCCTGCATGAGCCGCTGTCCCAGGTACTGGAGAAGCCAGACCTCCAGGAAGGAGAGAAGGGATTCGGCCATGATGAGCAGCAGGAAGAGCGCTGCCAGCCTGGGCAGGCCGGCCAGTTGGCCGGTCATGATGTGATTGTCGATGGCCAGCTTGATCAGGTAGGGCTGGGCCAGCTTGGCGACGATGGTCAGCGGCAGTACGGTGAGCGCTGCCGCAACCAGCAGACGATAGGGCGCCAGGTAGCGGAAGAACCGCGCCATCAGCGCACGGTCATAGGCCTTGCCGACTATTTCGTCTTCGTATATCCCGCCGTGGTGCATTCAGTACCCTTCGATTTCCTGGCGGAGTTGCTGCTCGCGGTGGATCGCGGCGTAGCGGCCATTGAGCCCCAGGAGCTCTTCGTGGCTCCCCTGTTCGGCAATCCGGCCCTGCTCCAGGACGATGATCCGGTCGCAGTCGCGCAGGGCCGAGAGCCGGTGGGAGACGATGATGACCGTCCGCTGGCCGTAGTAGCCTGAAAGGCCGGTGAGGATCTCCTCTTCGGTGCGGGCGTCCACTGCCGACAGCGGGTCGTCCAGGATCAGGATGGCCGGGTCGTTGAGGATTGCCCTGGCAATGGCGGTGCGCTGTTTCTGCCCCCCGGAGAGGGTGATCCCCCGTTCACCGACCATGGTGTCATAGCCGCCGGGAAACCGGGAGACGTCGCCCGACAGGCTGGCCAGCCCGGCTGCCGCCTCGATCTCCTCCTGGGTGGCGCCTGCGCTGCTGAAGGCGATGTTGTCCCGGATGGTGCGGGAGAAGAGGAAGCTCTCCTGGGGGACATAGCCGATGGCGCTGCGCAGGCCGGCAAGGGGGAGGGTGTTGATGTCGATGCCGTCGATGAACAGCATGCCGTCGGCAACGGGGTAGAGCCGGGCGATGAGCTTCACCAGGGTCGATTTGCCGGAGCCGATCGGCCCGACGATGCCGAGCCGCGAGCCGGCCGGTATCTGCAGCCCGATCCCGGCAAGGAGCGGTTCGCCGCCATAGGAGAAGGAGAGGTTGCGCAGTGTGATCTCGCCGCGGAGAACCGGCACGGGAGTTGCCCGTTCCGGTTCGGTTACCACCGGTTCGGCGGCCAGGATGGCGTTCAGCCGGGACATGGAGGCGGCACCGCGCTGGGCCAGGTTGAGGATCCAGCCGAAGACGATGGTTGGCCAGATCAGCATGGCGAGATAGCCGTTGAAGGCGACGAAATCCCCCAGGGTGAGGGTGCCGCCGACCACCCGTTCGCCGCCGACCAGAAGGACGATGAGGGTCCCGAGCGCACCGGTTGCGGCCATGACCGGGATCATGAACCCGCGCAGCTGGGCGATCCGCATGTTGCTCTCCATGTAGCGCCCGCTCGTTTCCCGGAAGGAGGAGATGGCTGCCTCTTCCCGACAGTAGGCCTTGATCACGGCTGCCGCGGAGACATTCTCCTCCACGGCGCTGGTGAGGCGTGCCAGCTCTTCCTGGGCCCGTTTGGAGCGGCGGAACATGGAGGCGCTCAGGCGCTTCACCACGAAGATCATGGCAGGGAAGGGGAGAACGGCATAGAGCGTCAGGGAAGGGCTGATGCTGATCAGCAGGGTAAGGGCAGCAACGTAGAGAATGGCGGTGTTGATGATGTTCTGCACCCCGAAACCGACCAGCATCCTGACGTTGGTCAGGTCGTTGGTGAAGCGGGACATCAGGTCGCCGGTCCGCCCGCCGGTGAAAAAGGGCTGGTCAAGGGTGAGCAGTTTGGCGTAGAGGTCGTCCCTGATCCGATATTCGATGCGACGGGCCGCATGGAGCAGGGTGGTGCGGGAGAAGATGCGGATGAAACCGTGCAGGAGGGCGGCACCGATGATCATTCCGCCGTACCAGGAGGGTGAATGGGCGGCTTTTCCGGGTGCCTGCAGGCTTTCGATGGCCAGCTTCAGGAGCCAGGGGATCAGAAGGGCGAATCCGTTGGTCCCTGCCAGGAAGAGAGCGCCGAGGAGATAGCTCCGCCGGTTCTCGCCTGCATAGCGGTATAATCGTGACAGCTCGCTGATGGGGCTCCCCGTCCGGATAGGATGACCTGCGTGAACGATTCAAGTTGTACCCTGTTTTTTCCGGGCTGTCAAAGCGTTTGCCCCATACCTGCATGGTCGCGATCAAGAATGCCGCTGGAAATGCCGTAATTGTTCGCAAAAAGGCTCAATGCCGGTTGCAGACATTCCGGGATTGGAGTATAGTGCTGGATGCTGCAGGTCGCCCGTTCTAGAGTTGTGTATACCGTGCAACTTATTGATTGACAAAGGCGTGTGGCATATGGTATCGATTTTTTATTGATAGTAAAAACTTTAGCCGATATGAACGAGATACAACGTTATTCTCTTTTAATAGTTTAGTGCGACTAAAAAACCTCGCCAAGCTTTCAGCTCTTCCCCTTCCCCTGTGATGCGGTATCGGGTTTTCCGAAAATCCCCCTCTTTTCGCACAGATGTGGAAAAGGAGTCACTATGAAGCATTCCAAGATGACCCTCTCAGCCGAAACCATGAATCTCGGCTTTGTGAAGAAGGTGGAGCAGCTCTCGGGCAGTTCGGTGCGGCGCTGTTTCCAGTGCGGCAAATGCTCGGCCGGCTGCCCCATGCGCTCTTTCATGGAACACCCCCCCAACCGTATCGTCCGGCTGCTGCAGCTGGGGCAGTACGAGCGGGTGCTGGCGGGCCGTTCCATCTGGTATTGCGCCTCCTGCGAAACCTGCACCACCCGCTGTCCCAACAAGGTCGACCTGGCGGCGATCATGGATGCGCTCAGGAAGCTTTCCTGGGATGCCCAAGGTCCGTCCAAGGAGAGCCTGGTGCAGCTGGCCAACCGGCTCTTCATCGACAACATCCGCACCTACGGTCGCCAGTACGAGATGCGCCTGGCCGCTGTCTTCAACCTGAAGAGCGGCAAGCTTCTGAAAGACTTCATGCTCGGCCCCTCGCTCTTCACCAAAGGTAAACTGAAGGTCTTCCACAAAAAGAACCGGAATATTGGCGAGATCGAACGGATCTTCAGCAGAATCGAGGAGCTGCGGCGAAAGGGTGAGGCAACATGACACCGGCAAAAAACATCCTCAACTATTCCTATTACCCAGGCTGTTCCCTGCACGCCTCGGCCAAGGAATATGACGAATCGACCCGGGGCCTGTTCAAGGCGTTGAAGATCGGGCTGCACGAAGTACCCGACTGGCTCTGTTGCGGTGCCACCCCGGCCCACAACGTGGACGAACTGTTGTCGCTGTCGCTGTGTGCCAAGAACCTGGAGCTGTCGAATAAGGTGGACGGTGACTTGGCCGTTGCGTGTGCCGCCTGTTTTTCCCGGCTTAAGGTGACTCAGCATCGGCTGGCGGAAAACGAGGAGAAACGGCAGCAGGTGGCCTATGCCCTCGATGCCCCGCTTGCCCTGGACAAGCCGGTCAAGCACCTTCTGGAGATACTGGCCACCGACTTCGGCCTCGACCGGCTCGCCGCTGCGGTGCAGAAGCCGCTTTCGGGGCTTAAGGTCGCCTGCTACTACGGGTGCCTCCTGACCCGCCCACCCGATGTCCCTGAGCTGGACGACTGCGAGGCCCCCAGCATCATGGAGCGGGTCATTGGCGCGACCGGGGCGGAGACGGTATCCTGGAGCCACCGGATGGAATGCTGCGGCGCCAACTTTACCCTCTCCCGTCCGGGTGTGGTTCTGAAGCTTTCCGGTGAGGTCCTCGCCTCTGCCAAGCGGGCCGGTGCCGACTGCGTCATGGTCGCCTGTCCCCTGTGCCACGGCAATCTCGATATCCGGCAGAGAGAGATTGAGGAGGCGACCGGCAATCGTTACGGCATGCCGGTTTTCTACATGACACAACTGCTGGCCCTTGCCGCCGGCGTAGCCACGGGCAAGCTCGGCTTCGGCAGCATGATGGTCAGCCCTGAGCCGCTGCTGAAAGCGAAAAATCTATTATAACGACCACGGAGGCACGGAGCAGATCAAAACCGGGGCTTCTTTTCAGGTTTTCTCCGTGTCTCAGTCTCCGTGGTGGATTTAAATGAGGCTTTAGATGTCCAGAATCGGTGTCTTTGTCTGTCATTGCGGCGAGAACATCTCCCGCACCGTCGACGTGGAAAAGGTCGCGGCCGAGGTCGGCAGGCTGTTCGGCGTTGCCTACACCTGCGACTACAAGTACATGTGCTCCGATCCCGGCCAGAACCTGCTCAAGAAAGCAGTAGCCGAGCACAAGCTGGAGGGGATCGTCGTTGCCGCCTGCAGCCCCCGGATGCACGAGAAGACCTTCCGCAACGCGGCAAAAGCCGCAGGCGTGAACCCCTTCCTCTGCGAGATGGCCAACATCCGCGAGCACTGCTCCTGGGTCCACGAAGACCGGGACGAGGCGACTGCCAAGGCCATTGACATCGTCGGCATGATGGTCGAGCGGGTGAAGAGGAACAAGAAACTCCAGCCGATCACCGTGCCGGTGACCAAAAAGGCCCTCGTCATTGGTGGTGGCATCGCCGGCATCCAGACTGCCCTGGACATTGCCGATTCCGGCCACCAGGTCGTGCTCGTCGAGCGGGAGCCTTCCATCGGCGGGCATATGGCTCAGCTCTCCGAGACCTTCCCGACCCTGGACTGCTCCCAGTGCATCATGACTCCCAAGATGGTCGACGTGGTCAACCATCCCAACATCACCCTCCATACCTACGCAGAAATAGAGGCGGTGGACGGCTACATCGGCAACTTCCAGGTCAAGGTCAGAAAGAAGGCCAGAAGCGTCGACATGGCCAAATGCACCGGCTGCGGGATCTGCATGGCCAAGTGTCCGCAGAAGAAGATTCCCAACAGTTTCGACAAGAACCTGGGCTTCAGGCCTGCCATCTACGTCCCGTTCCCCCAGGCAGTCCCCAACACCCCGGTGATCGATCGCGAAAACTGTACCTACTTCAAAACCGGTAAGTGCGGGGTTTGCCAGAAGGTCTGCGGACCCGGCGCCGTCGATTACACCCAGGAAGACGAGATCGTAGTCGAACAGGTGGGGGCCGTGGTCGTTGCCACCGGCTTCCAGCTCTACGACATCGGTCCCAAGCCTGCCGGTTCACCCATCGAAGGCTACGGCGAATTCGGCTACGGCACCATCCCCGACGTCATCGACGGGCTCACCTTCGAGCGGCTGGCATCCGCCTCCGGGCCCACCGGCGGCAAGATTCAGCGTCCGTCCGACGGTACCGAGCCCAAATCCGTGGTCTTCGTCCAGTGCGTCGGTTCCCGTGCCCGTGAAAAGGGGATCTCCTACTGCTCCAAGATCTGCTGCATGTACACCGCCAAGCATACCATGCTCTACAAGCACAAGGTCCACGACGGCCAGGCGTATGTCTTCTTCATGGACGCCCGCACCCCCGGCAAGGGATACGACGAGTTCTGGCGCCGCTCCATCGAAGAGGAGGAAGCGGTCTACATCCGTGGTATGGTCAGCCGGCTCTACCAGAAGGGTGATAAGATCGTGGTGATGGGGAGTGACGTGCATGTCGGCGTCCAGGTGGAGATCGAGGCCGATCTGGTGGTGCTCGCCACTGCCGTTCAGCCGAGGGAAGGAGCCGACACCCTGGCGCAGAAGCTCGGTATCTCGTACGACAAGTACCACTTCTACTCTGAGGCCCACGCCAAGCTAAGGCCGGTGGAATGCGCTACTGCCGGGATCTACCTGGCCGGCGCCTGCCAAGGGCCGAAAGACATCCCTGACACCGTTGCCCAGGCCTCTGCTGCCGCTGCCAAGGTCATGACCCTGTTCTCCAGAAACGAACTGGAGCGGGAACCGATCGTCGCCAAGGTCAATGAGCGCTTCTGTGTTGGCTGCCTCGCTTGCCGGAAGGTCTGCCCCTACGGTGCGGTGGAGGAGAAGGAGATCCGCGACCGCAGCGGCAACCTGATCAAGGTGGTCGCCTATGTCAATCCCGGCGTCTGCGGCGGCTGCGGCACCTGCCAGGCCACCTGCCCGTCGAAGAGCGTCGAGCTGGACGGCTATACGGACGAGCAGATCATGGCCATGATCGAGGCTTTATGACAACCCACCACGGGGGCACGGAGACACGGAGAAAGTCAACAACTGGGACATAATGGAAAGATGCATGTTTTTCCGGTTCAGAAAAACGTGCGCCGTTATTTTCCCCAAACCTGGTTCTTCTCCCGCGTCTCTCCGTGCCTCCGTGTCTCCGTGGTGAAAGGTTATTGAACTATGCATGTTGACAAAGTGAAACATGACTTCGAACCGAAGATCGTCGCCCTGGTCTGCACCTGGTGCACCTATGCCGGTGCCGATCTTGCCGGCACCAGCAGGATGCAGTACCCCCCCAATGTCCGGGTGGTGAAGTTCCCCTGCACTGGCCGGATCGACCCGGTCTTCATCCTCCGGGCTTTCCAGAAGGGGGCCGACGGGGTGCTGGTCTCCGGCTGCCATCCGGGCGACTGCCACTATATGGCCGGCAACTTCCACGCCCGCAGGCGTTTTGCCGCTTTCCGCAAGCTCCTGGAGTTCGTCGGTGTTGATCTCTCCCGCCTCCAGTTCTCCTGGGTCTCTGCTGCCGAGGGGGGGAAGTGGGTGGAGATGGTCACCGAGCTGACAGAGCGGGTGCGCCAGTTGGGGCCGCTCACGGAATTCCGGGAACTGGAACTGGCGGAGCAGTGGTCCGGTTCGACCCTTACCACTCCGGAACTCAAAGAGGCGTACCAGGCGATCTGAACAATACCCATTCAATTCACCACTAAGACACTAAGAGCACTAAGGAAGGCAAAACAGATAAACAGTTTTAGGATTTTCTTCGTGTACTTAATGCCTTAGTGGTGAGAACGGTTACGAGAATTATGAACAAAACCGCACGAAAACATGATTCCGCCGTACTGGTCGATGAGGGCTACTGGTCCTCGGTCAGCCAGGCGATTCAGCAGGAGGCGGTTCGGCTCCTGGAACAGGGGGCAGTGGCCGGTGTGGTCGGCTACATTGCCGGCCGGCGCACGGGGACTGCCATGCCGGTCGTGGCAGCCACTCCTGATGAGGCTCGGCAGCTCATCTTCTCCCCTGCCTGCGTCAACAACCTGGCTCTCTACTTTACCAAGGCGAAGAAAGAGGTTAGCTCCAAGGGAAAGCTGGCCATCGTTGCCAAGGGGTGCGACTTGCGTGCCCTGGCCGGGCTCATGGGAGAAAGCCAGCTGAAGCGGGAGGACGTTTACATCATCGGCATCGCCTGCGCCGGGGTTTACGGCGCCCATGCCGACCGGAGCCAGCCGCTGTGCGATGCGACCATTGCCCGCAAATGCCGGGAGTGCACGGTTCATGAGCCGACAGGTGCCGATGCGGTTGCAGGGACGCTCCCTGCACTGCAGAAGCTTGAGCCCCTTGAAGCGCAGGAGCTGGCAAGGCTGGAGGCGATGACGCCGCAGGAGCGCTGGGCCTTCTGGAAGGAACATTTTTCCCGCTGTATCAGGTGTCTTGCCTGCCGGCAGGTCTGCCCCTTCTGCTTCTGCGAGCAGTGTCTCTGTGACCGGAACCGGCCCCAGTCGGTGGAGACCACTCCCCGGCCCGCCGGCAACACGGCCTGGCATATCGTCCGTGCCATGCACCTGGCCGGCCGTTGTGGCGGTTGCGCTGAGTGCGAGCGGGTCTGCCCCATGGATATCCCGCTCAACCTCCTCAACCGGAAGATGGCAAAGGAGCTGAAGGAGCTGTACGACTACGAGGCTGGCCTGACCCCGCAGGAAAAGGGGCCGCTGACCGAGTACAAGGAAGACGACGACGAAAGCTTCATAAAGTAATAAGTCTTTATTACCACGAAGACTCTAAGGGCACTAAGTAAGATCAAAGCCCCTGGTTTGGGTGTATGCCAACACGATTGGAAGTTCTTAGTGTCTTTAGTGCCTTAGTGGTGAAATAAAAGGTTCCTTATGCCAAAAACCATAACTGAACAGAATCTCAACAGTCTCATTGATGCGCTGGTGCAGGATGGCACCCGGGTGGTCGGTCCGAAGCGGGCCGGCACCATGACCGTCTACGAGCCTCTTTCCGCGGGGGTGGAACTCTCCCTGGCGGAGATGCCCCGGCGTTCCGCCAAGGAAGTCTTCTTCCCGGTCTGCGAGAACATCCTTTCCTTCCAGCGCACCGAGCAGGGGACGACGGTGACGGATGTGGACGTCTGCACCTTTCCCGAGACCGTGCTGGTGGGTGCCCGCCCCTGCGATGCCGCGGCGGCTCCGGTGCTGGATGCGGTCTTCTCCTGGGACTACCGGGACGAGTTCTTCCTGGAGCGACGGAAAAAGACCACGGTCATCGGCGTTGCCTGCACGAAGTGCGATGACGCCTGCTTCTGTACCGCTGTCGGGCTCTCCCCGGCAGAGACCAGGGGGAGCGACCTCTTCCTTACCCCGCTGGCAGGTGGGGGGTATGTCTGCCAGGTAGTGACTGACAAGGGTGAGGCGCTGGTCGACCAACATTCGCAGCTCTTTGCCGATACCCCCTCGGCTACGCCGCAGCCGCTGGCCGAGCCCGCAGCGGGTCAGTTCGATCTGAAGCGGATCAAGGCGTGGCTCGACAATCACTTCGAATCGCCCTTCTGGGTCGGCATCTCCGAGCGGTGTGCCGGCTGCGGCGCCTGTGCATTCCTCTGCCCGGCCTGCCACTGCTTCGATATCAACGACGAGGGGACGGAGAAGGAGGGGCATCGCCGCAAGCACTGGGATGCCTGCGCCTTCGGCAAGTTCACCAACCATGCCTCCGGCCACAACCCCCGCGACGCACAGCCCGAGCGCTACCGGAACCGGATCATGCACAAGTTCAAGTATTACGACGACAAGTTCGGCCAGACACTCTGCACCGGTTGCGGCCGCTGCATCCGGGCCTGCCCGGTCGGCATCGACATCGCCGCGATCCTGGACGAGATACAAAAACAATAACATCTACCACGGAGACACGGGGGCACGGAGAAAAGCAACATCGTAACCTGACTGCTGACAACTCCGTGTCTCCGTGACTCCGTGGTGGGTTCTAAAGGTTGTCACCATGTGCGATCACAGCAAGAACATCTACAAGCCCCATCTCGCCACCATCGAGGCGATCCGCGACGAGACCCCGGATATCCGCTCCTTCCGCCTGGTGTTCCAGGATGAAGAGCTGCGGAACAGCTTCTCTTTCCGGGCCGGCCAGTTTGCCGAGTATTCGGCTTTCGGTTATGGCGAGTCGACCTTCTGCATCGCCTCTTCCCCCACGCGGAAAGGGTACATCGAGTGCTGCTTCCGTGCCGTTGGCAGGGTAACCGATGCCCTGCGCCGTCTGGAGGTGGGAGATGCCATCGGTGTGCGCGGCCCCTATGGCAACTCCTTTCCCATCGAGCAGTTCGAGGGGAAAAACCTGGTCTTTGTCGCCGGGGGGATTGCCCTGCCGCCGCTCCGGACCCTGATCTGGAACTGCCTCGACCTGCGGGAGCGGTTCGGCGAGATCACCATTGTCTATGGTGCCCGCTCCGAGGATGATCTGGTCTACAAGCATGAACTGAAGGAATGGGAGGCACGGCCGGACGTCAGGCTCGTCAAGACCGTCGATCCCGGCGGCAACGGTCCGGCCTGGGACGGCAGGGTCGGCTTCGTCCCGACCATCCTGGAAGAGGCTGCCCCCAGCGCGGCTAACACCATCGCCCTGGTCTGCGGCCCGCCGATCATGATCAAGTTCACCCTGCCGGTCCTTGAGAAGCTCGGCTTTTCCGACGAACAGATCTATACCACCCTGGAAAACCGCATGAAGTGCGGTCTGGGCAAGTGCGGCCGCTGCAATGTCGGCAATGTCTATGTCTGCAAGGACGGCCCGGTCTTCACCGCCGCCCAGGTCAAGGCCATGCCCCAGGAGTTCTGAGCCGGAGGCCCCGGTGATCGTGCCACCCCGGGGCCTCCGTGCCTGCCACATATCTTCCCACCCTGCACCAGTCTTCTTTTCCTCTTATCCGATCACCACCCCGATCTCGCCCCTTTTCACGGTACGGACCGTGACAGGCTGCGCTTACCCTGCAGGCAAGGAGATTCCATCGGCACCATTTGTCATTAGCGTCTTCTATGTTACTATTTTGCTGAGGGAATGTCGGCAGAGCAAAACATAGGGCACATTCCATGGAAACGGCACATCGAGGTATGAACGGGACCGGAGAGGTGAGGCTCAAGGGCTGCGTGCTGGGGGTGCTGTTCGGACTGCTCGGTTTTGCGGCAAACGGGTTCAACCTTGAACTGTACCATGGGATAGATTTTCTCTTCGGCTCGATCTTTGTCATGCTGGCAGTCGGATGGTTCGGCATGGTGCCGGGCCTCATTGCCGGCATGATTTCCGCCTCCTTTACGGTCATGCACTGGCACCATCCCTGGGCTCTGGTCGTCTTTTCCTGCGAGGCGCTGACAGTGGGGTGGCTGCACCAGCGCCGCGGCAAGGACCTCGTCATTGCCGACACACTCTTCTGGTTCGTTGCCGGGATACCGCTTTCGTGGCTCCTCTACCGCAGCATGCTCCAGATGTCGCTGGAACAGGTGGCGTTCATTGTTTCCAAGCAGGCAGTCAACGGCATCTTCAATGCCCTCCTGGCAGCCGTCATCCTTGCCTTCTTCCGGGTCCGTTCGACGCTGAAGGGGACGGCAACCGGCACGGCGACGTATCTTCGCAGCTTTCTGTTCATCGTGATACTCTCCCTCCTCCTGATTCCCGCACTCTGCTTCATGGCCATCGATACCCGCTACGACATCAGTGCCAAGGAAACGGAAACGCTGCTTCGCATGAACCATTATGCCGAAACGGTGCGGGACATGGTTGACGAACGGATTGCTGAGCAACGGAAGGGGGTGCGGGAGGGGGGAACGGTCACAAGCCAGGTTGCGGCAGCCATGGGCCTGGGGTTTCTCGACAGCAAGCTGTCCAGCTATGCCGCGAAACGGGGTGTGCTGATCACGGTCGTGGATGGGCGGGCAAACGTTGTCCTTTCCACCGCAGGGGGGAGAACACGGGGAGAACGATACGATCCGAAAAAAGATCGGGAGATTGCACTCCTTCCGCATGGGGTCAATCTGGTCACGCCAAGGGCCATGCTCGGGGAGAGCGCCTTTGCGCGGTTTCAGAAGTCTATCTACCTGAAAGAGGCACCCCTGGAGAACGGGACGGACTGGTCGATCCTGATAGAAGCGCCCCTTGCCCCGCTCTTCGTGGCCATTCGGAATGAAGTGATCAGCAGATTCCTGATGATGCTCCTGCTGGTGATCTTTGCCGGCGCCATCTCGCAGGTGCTGAGCAGGGCGCTTTCACGACCGCTCATGGATGTTGCGGAACTCACCACGGCACTGCCCCAGAAGATCATTGCCCATGAGGTACTGACATGGCCGCGGGTGGCATTCCACGAGCTGGAAGTGCTGTTGGGCAATATCTCGCAGATGGCTGAGAGCCTGCGCAGCTATCTTGCCGGTCTTGAGGAGGCAAAGGCTACCCTGGAGTCCCGTGTTGCCGAACGGACCCACGATCTGGAGGAGAGTGAGCGGACCTACCGGGAATTTGCCGAGTTTCTCCCCCAGACGGTCTTTGAGACCGACAGGGAAGGGAGGCTCACTTTTGTCAACCGCCACGCACTGGAGCTGTTCGGGTTTTCAGAAGAAGAGCTTTACCAAGGGCTCTGGACCTTCGATATGCTCGCCTCCGGGGACCGTGAGCGCGCACGGGAAATTTTCAGGTTTATCCTTGGTGGTAATTCCGGCATGGAGACCGGCCGTGAATATCTGGCCCGGCGCAAGGACGGGAGCACCTTCCCGGTTATCGTCTATGCATCGCCGGTGACTCACGAAGGGGAGGTGACCGGTGTGCGCGGCATGCTCATTGATATTTCAGAACGCTACAAGGCCGAGGACGAGGTGCGCAGGCTCAACGAGGAGCTTGAGCTGATCGTGTCGGAGCGGAGTGCTGCCCTGGATTACACCAACCGGGAGCTCGAAGGGTTCTGTTATGCCATATCACATGAGCTTCGCGCCCCGATAGCCCGGCTGCAGGGGTTCTGCGAAGTCTTGAAGGACGAGTGCACCGATGAGGCGGATGGCTTCAAGCTGTTCTATGCCGAACGGATCAATATTGCCGGGCAGCAGCTCAGGCAGGTTATCGACGCGATTCTCCTTCTATCCCGGTTGTCCAGGACGGAAATCGTCCGGGAGGAGATCGACATCTCTGCACTGGCAGAGGACATCATGCACAACATTATGCTCTCCGAACCGGGCCGCAAGGTGCAGTTCCTGATCGAGCCGGGTTTGACGGCGCAGGGTGACGAGCAACTGCTGGCGATCTGTCTGGGAAATCTCCTGGGCAATGCCATGAAATACAGTTCCCGCAAGGAACTGAGTGTCATCGAATTCGGCAGGACGTCCGACGACGGAGTAACCGCCTTCTTTGTTCGCGACAATGGGGCAGGTTTCGACATGGCGTATGCCGACAAGCTGTTCAAGCCGTTCTCCCGGCTGCACGGGCCGGACGAATTCCTGGGCACCGGCATTGGCCTGGCCACGGTACAGCGCATCGTCGAGCGGCATAACGGCCGGATCTGGGCCGTTGGCACCCCCGACGAGGGTGCAACCTTCTACTTCACCCTCGGTTGATCTTCCGAGCCCCGTCACACCCATTGCCCCGGCCTTCTCTGTTACGATACCATCCTCAGCCTGCCCGGACTCGGGCATCGGCAGGCATAGAACAATTGCATAACCTGCCGAATGGTGTATAATTAAAAAATATAAATCTTTAGTCTATGTCAGTTGAATGTCATGGTCCATACCCACGGAGGGGGACATGTTCCGGCTGATCATCACAGGACACTCTGCCGGTCAGGTTTGCTCTGCAATGCCGGGAAGGAATACTGACGCCTTGACCGACAGCAGGGGGCTCCGTTCGCGCCATGGATCGGGACGGATGCTGCTGCGGTTACCACAGACAGAGGGAGATTTTGGCAGCACGGCAGTGACCGGCGCTAGCCTTTATGTATTGCCGGTTCGCGCCTTTCCCGGAGGCGGAACATGACCTTTCGTCTCCGTATTCTCGCCGCATTCCTGCTCTTCTTTATCCTTACGACCATCTCCATCATCGTATATTATTACCAGACAACCACGCAGAACGAACAGCGTCACGCCATGGCGCAGCTCCAGGGAAATGCCGTCCGGGCGCTTTCGGACATGGAGCGGTTTATCGACGAGCGCCAGGTCGAGGTTGCGGCCATTGCCACGGCACGGGTCTGGTTCGACAACTCGTCGCTTGAGTACATGAACCAGAGGCTTACCCAATATCGGGACATTACCAAGGTATACGAGCGGATCTCCCTAGTGGACCTGGAGGGGGTCGTCAAAGCGGATTCGGACGGCCTGGATATCGGAAAAGAGCTGGACTGCCAGTGCATGAACGAGGCGTTGCGGCAGACTTCCGGCCATGAGGTGGAATTTTCCGGCGACCAGCATGTCGGGTCGGTCCATATTTACCGGCTGGTGTTCAATCTGCAGGAGAAGCCGACGGGAGTGCTGATCGCCCGCGTGCCGCTCATCCGGCTCAGCGAATTGGTGCGGGGATTCGACTTCTACCAGCAGGAGGGCATGCCCACCCTGAAGGTGGAGATGATCGGTAGCGATGGTCTGCTCCTCTATTCGAATACCGGCGAAAAAGGGGTGAACCGGTTGGTGGATGGCTGGCCCGAACTGAAGGGATACCTGGCAGATATTGATGCCAGGCGGGAAAACGACCTGACCGTGGAAACCCCTGAACAGATCACACTCATTGCCACCAGGGGGAAAGATCGTTCGGGCCAGGGGGCGCCGTGGTTTCTCAGGATAGAGGCGCCAAAGAAGCTACTTTTCAGCGAGGCGTGGCTCCATGGCAGGGAAATGGTCATATTTGCCCTGCTCATGACCCTGCTTTCCGCTACCCTGGTCTGGTTTACCGCCTCCAGCATGATCCTCCCCCTTGAGGATCTGGCGCGGCATGCACGGGCGCTCGGCCGCGGGGATTTTTCCAAGATCGGCCTTCTACCGCAACGCTCCGATGAATTCGGGCAGCTTATGGAAAGCTTCCGGAGCATGGCGCAGAGGCTGCAAAAGACCCTTGACGAATTCCGCCAGAGCGAAGAAAAATTCAGGACCGTGGCGGATTTCACCAGTGGCTGGGAATACTGGATAGCACCCGACGGGAGCTTCAAGTACATATCGCCCGCATGCAAGAGGCTTACGGGATACGCCCCGGAGGAGCTGCTGGCAGATGCACGGCTGCTCGAACGGATCATTCATCCCGACGACAGGGCCTCTTTCATGAAGCACTACACCGACTCGCTGGCAGCCACGGTTCCTGCCGATGCCCATGACGAGCTGGAATTCCGCATCGTCACCAGGGAAGGGGAGACGCGCTGCATCGGGCATGTCTGCCGGCCCATCATCGGCAGCGAGGGGGAATATCTCGGCCGCCGGGCCTCGAACCGCGACATTACGGAACGGAAGCAGGCCGAACAGGAGATCCAACGGCTGAACGAGGAATTGGAGCATCTGGTGCTGCAGCGTACGCAGGAGCTGGAAAAAACCAGCCATGAACTGGCAGAGTTCTGCTATGCTATTTCCCATGAGCTGCGTGCCCCGATTGCGCGGATTCAGGGCTTCAGCACCGCACTCCTGGAGGAATGCGAAGGGCAGGCGGACCGGAGCCGCTGCTACTACGTGGAACGGATAGCCAGGTCGAGCACGCAGCTCAGGACGGTGATCGATGCCATCCTCATGTTGAGCAGGCTTTCCCGCGCCGAGATCCACTGCCAGCAAGTGAACCTGTCCGCCATGGCGGAACAGCTGGCCGGAGAGTTCCGCGGTGCAGAGCATGAGCGGCGCCTGCAGTTCGTCATTACGCCGGATCTCACGGTCAAAGGCGACCCGGTGCTCCTCAGGATCTGCCTGGAAAACCTGTTGGGGAATGCCGTCAAGTACACCTGGAAGATCGATGACGCGCGCATCGAGGTCGGCAGGGAATTCCAGCAGGAGACGCCGGTCTACTTCATCCGGGACAACGGGGTCGGCTTCGATATGGCCTACATCGACAAGCTGTTTATCCCGTTCCAGCGGCTGCACCGGATGGAGGACTATCCCGGAACGGGGATCGGCCTGGTCACGGTGGCACGGATCGTGGAAAGGCATGGCGGGAGGATCTGGGCGGAATCCCGTGAAGGGGCCGGAGCGGTATTCTATTTCACGCTGGGAGTTGCAGGGGGTTCGTGTGCCTGACAGGGGCGCCCCCTGTGCCGTCGATCTGGCACACGTCAGTCCATGGGGCTGCACCGTCTGTAGTGACTGGATTGGGATTGTTGATCGAACAGGGTAAATCTGATTTCATGTAGCTTTTTGCGACCGGTGAAAGGGGGCTGGAGCGTGTCTGAGCCGATCATTCTTCTGGTAGAGGACAATAGCGACGACGAGTTTCTGGCATTGAGGACCCTGCACAAGATGGGGTTCAACGATGTGCGCGTTGCCCGTGACGGGAGGGAGGCGATCACCCTGCTGCTGGGAGACGAGGGGTCGGGGGCTTTGCCGCGGCTGGAGAATCCGCGTTTTGTTCTGCTGGACCTGCGCCTGCCGAAGCTTGACGGGCTCGAAGTCCTCCGGAAACTGCGCAGCGATGGACGAACCCGAACCCTGCCGGTCTATATCCTGACCTCGTCGGAAGACCCCCACGACAAGGAGGTCTGCCGCGAGCTGGGAGCCCTGGGCTTTCTTCCCAAGCCGCTCACGGTGGAATCCTTCAGCGCGGCACTGGATCTCTCGCGCGAGCCATGGGGTGGGAGCCGACACCAGCTCGATGATCGGTGAATGTCGGCAGAAACCGTGCAGGCAATAAAGAGGTGTCACAGGGGGGCGAGTATTCGCCCCCCTGTTTGCATGAACGAGCTAGGCAGGGGGGAGTGCGGACAGCCCGTCCTCGATGAACTGGAGGGCATAGTGCACGTAATTCTGCGGCGATTTCCGCAGCAAGGCGATTTCGTCAGGTGTGAGGTTGCGCTTGTTCTTGGCCGGTGCGCCGACCCAGAGGGTGTAGGGCGGAATCACGGTCCCTTCGGGGACCAGCGCCCGTGCTCCCACCAGAGCCCCTTCACCCACGAACACCTTGTCCATGACAATCGCCTGCATGCCGATGAAGGCGCCATTGCCGATGGTGCAGCCATGGAGGGTAACTCCGTGCCCGACCGTTACGTCGTCGCCGATGACCAGCGGCGCTCCCGGATCGCCGGCATCCTTGCGGTGGGTGACATGGAGCATGGAGAGGTCCTGGATGTTGCTTCTGGCGCCGATCCGGATGAAGTTCACATCGCCGCGTGCAACCACGTTGTACCAGATGCTGCTCTGGGGACCGATGGTGACGTCGCCGATAATGACGGCGGTCTCGGCGATGAAGACGCTCGGGTCGATGCGGGGGTGCATCCCCTGGAAGGGCTTGATCATGGCCTGTTCCTCAAAGGCGCGCGGCTGGCGCAGCCTGCTGTCAGTCCCGCGGGATGGCCAGCATCCGGTCCAGCGACCTTTTTGCCGGGATGCGGATATCCTCGGCAACGGTGACCACCGGTTCCATGCTGATCATGGCCGCGCGGATGTCCTCCAGGGAGGTCAGCTTCATGTTGGGGCAGATGAGGGCGGGCGAAGCCTGGATGAACTCCTTGCCCGGATTATCCGCCCGGAGGCGATAGAGGATGCCTGCCTCGGTGCCGATGATGAAGCGGCGGGCCGGGCTCTGCCGGCACCAGTCGTACATGCCGGTGGTGGAACAGACATGGTCGGCAAGGTCAACCACCGCGGGGTTGCATTCGGGGTGGCAGATAAAGAGGGCGTCGGGGTACTCTTGCTTCCGACGGCGGACATCCTCTGCCTTCAGCCGCTCATGGGTGGGGCAGTAGCCGTCCCAGAAGTGGAAGACCTTGTCTGAGGTGCGGGCCACGTAGCGCCCCAGGTTGCGGTCCGGGACAAAGATGATCTCCCGGTCGGGGAGGGAGGCGACCACCTTCTGCGCGTTGGCCGAGGTACAGCAGATGTCGCTCACCGCCTTGACCGCGGCGGAGGAGTTGACGTAGGTGACCACCGGCACGCCGGGGTGTCGCTCCTTGAGGGCGACCAGCTCCTCCACGGTTACCATGTCCGCCATGGGGCAGCCGGCGTCCAGCCGCGGCAGCAGCACCGTCTTGCCGGGGGAGAGGATGGCGGCCGATTCGGCCATGAAATGGACCCCGCAGAAGACGATGACGTCGCTCTCCGTGCGGGCAGCCTCGATGGAAAGCCCCAGCGAATCGCCGGTCAGGTCGGCAATCTCCTGGACCTCGTCGCGCATGTAGTTGTGGGCGAGCAGAACGGCATTCCGTTCCTTGAGCAGATCTCTGATCTCCTGCTTGATCCGGTCTTCCATGGTCTCCTCGGTCTGAGCGGTAGTCCTGTCGTATACGAAGATCAGGCGATAGTAGTAAATGTTCCGTAGCATGTCAAACCCTTTGCATCACGAATCGACGCGATGTCGCAGGGAATCGGGGGTTGACAATCGGTACAGAAGCGGTAAAAATTGACGGGCTTTTCATGGAACCGTCCTCCGCGGGGGACCGGAAGGAGCAGTACGTGCAGATTCTCTTCGGAACCGATGGGTGGCGCGGTGTCATTGCCCGCGAATTCACTTTCGACAATCTTTCGCTGGTGGCCCAGGCCACCATGGATTATCTGCACCGGCATGGCCTGGCCGGCAAGGGGCTGGTGGTCGGCTACGACCGGCGCTTCCTCTCCCGCGAATTT
Source organism: Geobacter sp. (assembly GCA_009684525.1). Classification (NCBI taxonomy): domain Bacteria; kingdom Pseudomonadati; phylum Thermodesulfobacteriota; class Desulfuromonadia; order Geobacterales; family Geobacteraceae; genus Geobacter; species Geobacter sp. The sequence goes on along the minus strand of WKKR01000002.1, from coordinate 86,751 downwards.
GCCGAGCGGGTGGTAGAGATCGCCTGCGGCAACGGCCTGCAGGTCTGGCTGGCCGATGCCTATGCCCCGACCCCGGCGGTTTCATGGGCCGTCCGCGAGCTGGGGGCCGGTGCCGGCGTGATGATCACTGCCAGCCACAACCCTCCGTGCTACAACGGCTTCAAGATCAAGGAATCCTTCGGCGGCTCTGCTCGCCCCTCAACCACCAAGGAGCTGGAGGAGCTGGTTGCCGAGAATATGGCTCAGTCGCGGCCCGTCAGAGAAGAGCCGCTCGCGGACGCCCTGGCAGCGGGGCATCTGGTGGTGTTCGATGCCGCTGCCGGCTACCTTGCCCAGCTCGGCCGCTACATCGACCTGGAGAAAATCCGCCAGGCAGCGATCCCGGTGGTGGTCGACCCGATGTTCGGCGCCGGCTGCGGCTTCTTCCCCCGGCTGCTCCCCGGTATCGCCGAGATCCACAGCGAGCAGAACCCCGCCTTCGGCGGCCAGCCGCCCGAACCGACCGAAGAGCACCTGACCGAGCTGGCGTCCCTGGTGCAGGCAGGGGGCTATCGCGCGGGGCTGGCCCTGGACGGCGACGCCGACCGGATCGGCGCCGTGGACGAGACCGGCGCCTTCTTCTCCTCCCACATGATCTTCACGGTGCTCCTGCGGCATCTCTGCGAGCGTAAGGGGCTCTCCGGCGGGGTGGTGAAGACCGTTTCCACCACCAGGATGATCGACCTCCTGGCCGAAAAATTCGGCCTTGAGCTCTTCGAGACCCCCATCGGCTTCAAGCATATCTGCGAACTGATGCTGGAGCATGACATCCTGATGGGGGGGGAGGAATCGGGCGGACTCGGGGTCAAAGGGCATATCCCGGAGCGGGACGGTATCCTGATGGGACTGTTGCTCTTGGAGGCGATGGCCATGACCGGCAAGGGGCTGCGCCAGCTCCTGAATGAAACCATGGACGAGATCGGCCACTTCTTCTACCGGAGGATCGATCTTCCCATCGGTCAGGAGGCCAAGGCGGCGCTCATCGCCCGGTTGCGGGACGATGCACCGGTGGCAATCGCGGGACGCGCCGTGGCTGCCACCAACTTCCGTGACGGCTTCAAGTTCATCTTTAGCGACGGTGCCTGGCTCCTGGTCCGGCCTTCGGGGACCGAGCCGGTGCTCAGGCTCTACAGCGAGGCCAATGATCCTGCGGTGGTGGAGGAGTTGCTATCTGCAGGGAGGACCCTTGCGGGGGTGTGAAGTTTTTCGAATGCATCACCGGTAGTTTTTGCGCCGGAATAGCCCTGTCTTCAGCGATACGATCCGGTCCAGGAAGAGTACCCCGTCCAGGTGATCCATCTCATGCTGGATCGCCACCGCCTCGAAACCACTCGCCTCGATCTCCTGCTCCGAGCCGTCCGCTGTCCGGAAGCGGAGCCTGATCCGGGTAGCCCGCTCCACGTCGCCGGTGTAATCCGGCACGCTCATGCACCCCTCCCGCATGATCGCCCCTCCTTCCCGTTCGACAATCTCCGGATTTACCAGCACCAAGAGGCCGTGGTTGTTCTCCTTGCCGTGCCGGTTGGCGGAAACGTCCACCACGCAGACGCGCAGCGACACGCCGATCTGTGGTGCCGCCACACCAACGGAGCCGGGGCCTTCGCGCATGGTGTCGATCAGGTCCTGGACGAGACCGGCGATCTCGTCGTCGAGACGGTTTACCGGCCGGGCCATCTTCTTCAGGATGGGATGGGGATAGAGGAGAATATTCTGGACGGGCATTTATGTTGTCACAAGGAGACCGGCGTGATGGCGCGTACCGAAATCTCCACGTTCAGCTCCTTTTTGAGGTTGTCGAGCAGGGCGCTAGCGTCCTCCACGGTGAGGCCGACGGGAAGGATCGCCTCCAGCATCAGCACATAGACCGGCTCTTCCCTGGTGCCGATCAGCTTGGTGTTCAGATCGGTGATGTTGACCCTGCGATCGGCCAGGGCCCGGGTCACCCGGTAGACGATCCCCGGCTGGTCCGAGCCGTAGACCGAGACCAGGCAGAGTTCCCCCTCGTCCTTTACCGGGCAGATCTCCTCTTCGGAGAGGGAGCGGATGTGGATCTGCAGCCCGGTCCGCTCGTGGAGCAGCTTGAACTCGTCCGCCAGCTTCGCCTTGGCAAACGGCTTGTCGTGGGAGACGACCAGGATCATGGCAAAGTCGCCACCCAGCATGGTGCAGCTCGAATCCTCGATGTTGCAGCCGAGCCGGAACAGCACCTCGGTCACGTCTGCCACGATGCCGGGGCGATCCTTGCTGATGATGGTCACGGCGAAATGGACCAGATTGTCTTTGCGGCAATGGGTCATGGGATCTCCTTCTTCTGCTCCCCGGGCCGGGAACAGGTAAGCAGAGGCCGATCTGATGGCCGTTTTACAGCTTGTTGATGAACACTTCCCGTGGTTTGCTGGTGCCGTCCGAGGGACCGACGATCCCTTCCTGCTCCATCTTTTCGATGATCCGGGCGGCGCGGTTGTAGCCGATCCGCAGACGGCGCTGGATCATGGAGATGGATGCCTGCTTGGCCTCTGCCACCAGGGCCACGGCGTCGTCGTAGCGGTCGTCCAGCTCTTCGTCGCCGTCGCCCCCCTTGTCGTCGCCTACCTTGACCTCCAGGATCGACTTGTCGTAGACCGGTTTCCCCTGTTTCTTCAGGAAGTCCACCACCCGCTGCACCTCGGCGTCGGAGACGAAGGCGCCGTGGCTCCGCTGCAGCTTGGCGGTCCCCGGCGGCAGGAAGAGCATGTCGCCGGCGCCAAGGAGCGATTCGGCGCCGTTGCAGTCGAGGATGGTGCGGGAATCGATCTTGCTCGATACCTGGAAGGAGATCCGGGCCGGGAAGTTGGCCTTGATCAGGCCGGTGATGACGTCCACCGACGGCCGCTGGGTCGCCAGGATCAGGTGGATGCCGGCGGCGCGGGCCATCTGGGCCAGCCGGGCGATGGATTCCTCGATCTCGCGGCCCGCCACCATCATCAGGTCGGCCAGTTCGTCCACCACGATGACGATGTAGGGGAGATGGCCGTGCTCCAGCTGCTCGTCCTTTTCCAGGAACGCCTCGATGGCCATCTGTTCGTCGCCGGCCGGCTCCTCGACCTCCTCGACCACCACGGTCTCGCGGGCCAGGTTCTCGGCGGTCTCTTTTTCCTCCCGCTCCAGCGCCTTGTTGTAGGAGTCGATGTTCCTGACCCCCTTGTCGGCCATGAGCCGGTAGCGCCGCCCCATCTCCTCGACCGCCCAGCGCATGGCTATGGAGGCCTTCTTCGGGTTGGTCACCACCGGCAGCAGCAGGTGGGGGATGCCGTCATAGACGGAGAGCTCCAGCATCTTCGGATCGACCATGATGATCCGGACGTTGCGGGGGGTGGCGGTGTAGAGGAGCGACAGGATCATGGTGTTGATGGAGACCGATTTGCCCGAGCCGGTGGCGCCCGCCACCAGCAGGTGCGGCATGCGCGCCAGGTCGGTCACCAGCGGGATGCCGGCGATGTCTTTCCCCAGCGCCAGCGGGAGCTTGTGCTTCCCTGCCTGGAATTCCTCGCTGGTAAAGATCTCCTTGAGAGAGACCATCTCCCGGTCGCGGTTCGGGAGTTCGATTCCCACCACCCCTTTGCCGGGGATCGGCGCCACGATCCGGATGGAGAGCGCCTGCAGAGCCATGGAGAGATCGTCGGAGAGCCCGGCGATGCGGCTCACCTTGATCCCCGGTCCGGGCGCGAATTCGTACATGGTGACCACCGGGCCGGGGCAGATCTCTACCACCTCCCCCTCGACGCCGAAGTCCCGAAGCTTTTTCTCCAGGAGCCGGGCGTTCATGGTGAGGACTTCCTTGTCCACCTTGCGGTTGCTGGCCTGGGGCGGGTCCAGGAGGGAGAGCGGCGGGGTGCGGAAATCGCCGTCGCTCTTGGCGAAATCGAACAGCTCCTGCTGGGGGCGGCTCTTTTCTTCGTCCCGCTTGTCCCGCTTGGTCTGGGTGGCCGGGGAGGGGGCGGGTGCCACGGTTACCGGCTTGATCACCGGTTCCACCTTGTCCCGATCCTTGTTTTTCGGCTTTTCGTCCTTCAGCAGCTCGCGGTTGAGCGCCCGTTTCTCGCGGTAGCGAGACCAGCGGTCCCCCAGGGCGTTGATCCACCAGTCGGCGAACAGGACAAAGGAGAAGCGCGACATGATGGTGATGGAGGCGGCCAGCATCGGCAAAAGCAACAGCAGCGCCCCGGTGACGCCGAGCAGCCCCTTGAGGAGCGAGGCGGTCTTGTAGCCGATGGCGCCGCCGGTGGGGATCCGCTGGCCGAGCAGGTCGGTGAACTCGATGTTGAAGGCGAACAGGGCGGAGAGGGAGACCAGCAGCCCCACAAAGGCGAAGCACTTGTAGACGGTCAGCTTCAGCTCCTTGAAACGGAGCAGCCGGTAGGCCGTTACCAGGCAGGCGCCGGGCACCAGATAGGCGGCAACGCCGAAGAACTGCAGCAAAAGGTCGGCGATCTGGGCGCCGAGCCGGCCGCCGAAGTTGCGGATCACATTCTCCGACGAGAAGGTATTGAAGGAGAGATCGTCGGCATTGAAGGATGCCAGCGCCACCAGCAGGAAGAGCCCGGCTGCCCCCAGGAGCATCCCCTTGATCTCGCTGGTCAGTTTCTCTTTTTTCGGTTCAGTGGTTTCCATGGCAATTTATCGTCGGTCCATTCCAGTATGCATGGGGTTTGTTACATTTCAAGAATGAGCGGCAGGATCACGGGGCGCCGCTCGATGGTTTTTTTGAAAAAGCGGCGCAGCCCCTGCCGCACCTCCTGCTTGACCTCGTTCCAGTCCCCCATTACCTCGGCGTTGAGCTGAGACAGGGTGTCGGTAACCACCTGGCGGGCCGCGTCCAGGTAATCCTGGCTTTCGTCTTCGAAGACGAAGCCGCGGGAGACGATATCCGGGCCGTAGATGATGTCGCCGCTGGACTGGGCGATGCCGATGATGACCACGACCATGCCGTCCTCGGAGAGATGCTTGCGGTCCTTGAGAACGATCTCCCCCACGTCGCCGATCCCCTTGCCGTCGACGAAGATCCGACCGCTTTCCACCTGGCCGAGGACACACCCTTCCCCCTGGGAGAAGGCGATGACGTCGCCGTTGTTGGCGACGATGCAGCGCTCTGCCGGGATGCCGACCCGCTGGGCAAGGCGGGCGTGGCGGACCAGGTGGCGATACTCGCCGTGCACCGGGATGAACCACTGGGGCCGGACGAGGTTTAACATCAGCTTCAGTTCCTCCTGGCTGGCATGTCCGGAGACATGGACCTCGGAGACCTGCTCGTGGAAGACCTCGGCGCCGCGGCGGTAGAGGTGGTTGATCATGTCGGTGATGGTCTTCTCGTTGCCGGGGATGACCCGCGACGACAGGATGACCGTATCGCCCCGCTCCAGCTTGATCTGCTTGTGGTCGTCCATGGCGATCCGGGTCAGGGCGCTCATCGGTTCCCCCTGGGAGCCGGTGGTGACGATGCAGACCTCTTCCCTGGGGAGGCGGGGGAGTTCCTTCAGGTCGATGAGGAGTCCGTCGGGAATCCTGAGGTAACCGAGTTCACGGGCGATCTGCACGTTGGCGATCATGGAGCGGCCGTTCAGCAGCACCTTGCGGTTGCAGGCCAGGGCCGCGTCCACCACCTGCTGGACCCGGTGGATGTTGCTGGAGAAGGCCGCCACGATGATCCTGGAGTCGCACTTGGGGAAGAGATCGAGGAAGGCCTCGCCCACGGAGCGTTCGGAGATGGTGTACCCCTGGCGCTTGACGTTGGTGGAGTCGGACATGAGGGCCAGCACCCCGGCCTCGCCATAGCGGGAAAAGGTGGCCAGGTCGGTCAGCTCCCCATCCACCGGGGTCTGGTCGATCTTGAAGTCGCCGGTATGGATCACCACCCCTTCCGGGGTCCGGATGGCCAGGCCGCAGCCGTCGACGATGGAATGGGTCACCCTGATGAACTCCACCGTGAAGCAGCCGGCCGTTGCCTTGCCGCGGGGCTTCATCACCCGCAGGTCCACCTTGGAGTCCAGGTCGAACTCCTTCAGCTTGGCCTTGACCAGTCCCAGGGTGAGGGCCGTGCCGAACAGGGGCGGGTTGATCTCCGGCAGCACATAGGGGAGGGCGCCGATGTGGTCTTCGTGGCCATGGGTCAGGAAGATGCCCCGGACCCGGTCGGCCCGCTCCCTGAGGTAGGTGATGTCGGGCACCACCAGGTCGATCCCCAGCATGGAGGCGTCGGGGAACATCAGGCCGCAGTCGACGACGATGATGTCTTCGCCGTATTCGAAGATCGCCATGTTCAGGCCGATTTCACCGAGCCCCCCCAGGGGGATGATCTTCAGGCCGGTGGTGTCGCGGTTCTCGGTGGTCATGGGTGATCCCCTTTCAGGGTCGGGCAGGCTGGTGCGGCAGAGTCGCCGGAGCGCCTGTCAGCGCGGCAATCCGGGCATCGCACTTGTCGATCCACGCTCTGCCCGGCTCATACAGCCCGCGCACGGCGTAGAAGGAGCTGCGCAGCGACCGGTAGGCAACCAGCGCCTTGGCAGTGTCTCCCCGCTGCTCCAGGGTCTGGGCGATAAGCCAGAGCTTTTCCGCAGCACGCCCCACCAGCGGTGAGAGCGGGGTGTACATGTGGATGGCAGCTTCGTAGCCGGCGATGGCGCCGATGTAGTCGCCGCTGGCAAGGGCCTGGTCGCCTTTGTTGAACTGGCTCCACTGGCGGTACTGGGTCGTGCCCCAGATGAGCAGGAGTGCGATGACTCCGGCCACGGCGACGTTCAGGGCGATATGTTTCGGTTTGTCCATGGGATGGCTCATCCGGCGAAAAATCCGGGCACCGCTGCCAGCAGGCAGCCGAGAAGGGCGGCGACGACGCCGGCCAGCACCGTGAGCGCTGCCAGGATGTCAAAAGGTTTGCGCAGCCGGTGCAGGGCGGGCAGCCCCCAGGCGACCCCTGCGATGCCGCAGATGATCAGGGCGATGGCGATGAATGTCACGTCTAGTGCTCCAGATTGGCGTTTATGGCCGCCTTGACCTGCTCGGCAAGGTCGTCGCGCTTGCGGCCCGTCTGCGCCTGCACGGAGATCGGCTCGGCAAAGGAGATGGAAATGGTTCCCGGCTTGAGCCTGATCTCCTTGGCCGGGTTGATCCGGCCGCTGCCGTTGATGGTGACCGGCACGATCGGAACCCTGGCCTTTTCCGTGAGGAGAAATCCCCCCATCTTGAAGGGGAGGAGATCGCCGTCGTTGGTGCGGGTCCCCTCCGGGAAGATGACCACGCTGTGCCCGCTGCGGATGTGCTCGGCTGCGGCCACCATGCTGCGCAGGGAGCGCCGGCCGTCGCTGCGGTCCAGCGGGATGTAGCCGGCCCGCCGCATGGAATGGCCGAAGACCGGGATGTTGAAGAGCTCTTCCTTGGCGATCCAGGAGAACCGCTCCGGTATGGCCTGGTACAGGGCCAGGATATCGAAGTTGCTCTGGTGGTTGCTCATGAAGATGACCGGCTCGCCGCGGGGGATCAGCTCCTGGCCGTAGGTTTCGATCCTGGCCCCTGCCATCCGCAGGCTGATCCGGCTCCAGAGCCGGGCATGGAAATGATACGCCCTGCCGCTGGCATCGAACAGCGTGGCGATGAGTGCGCTGAAAGCCAGCAGGAATGTCAGGGGGACAAACAACACCAGAAACAGATAGGCTCGCAGCATGCGGACAATCCGATAGAGTTAAATGCCCCCAACTTACTTGTTTTTTCCCCTTGAGTCAACAGATTGTGCGGTTGCGAAACGGCCCGGCGATGCGGTATCCGGGCCGTTTTGCCAGGGGCACGCTGCCATCCGCTATGTCGCCTCCTGTTGCCGGGCGTACTGGCGAGGTGAGCTTCCCAACTCTCGGCGGAACATCTCAATAAAGGCGCTCAGGCTCCGGTAGCCCAGATCGAAGGCAATCCGTGTTATCTGCTCCCCCTGGCCCAGACGGTTGACCGCTTCCTGGAGGAGCAGCCGCTTGCGCCAGGCGCCGAAAGTCAGGCCGGTCTCGCTGATGAACAGGCGCGCCAGGGTCCGGCTGCTGGCACCGGCCATGTTCCCCCAGTCCCTCAAGTCACGCGGGTCGCCCGGATTCTGCAGCAACGCTTCGATCACCCGCATGACCCGTTCGTCCTGCGCCATCGGCAGGTGCAGCGGAGTCGATTCTGCCTGCCGCAGCTCGTCCAGCAGCACCTGCATCAGCCGCCAGCCGACACCGTCGGGCTCATACCGCTCCCCCACCCGCACTGCCGCCAGGATCAGCTCCCGCAGGAGCGACGTTACCTTCAGCACGGTACACTGCTGCGGTAGACCGGCGATTGCCGACGGGTCGACGAAGAGGCTGCGTAGGGCCACATTGCCGGGGAAATAGACCTCGTGCTCTTGGTTGGGGGGTACCCAGACTGCCTGAGATGGCGGCACCACCCAGATGTCGCGGCCGCAGATCACCCGCATCACGCCGCTGCTGGCGTAAATCAGCTGGCCGCGCGGGTGGGCGTGGACCGCCGCGCACCCCACCTCTCGGGACCCCATCTTTTGTGGATTGACCTCAATGGCCAGCGGGATGACGGGGAGCATCGGATCCAGACGGAAGCCAAGCTCCACCGGAGCCAATCTTGTCAGTTTTGCGATACTCATTGTCATAGTATAGAAAGACAGACATTCGGAATCAAGCTATAGTTTTGGGTACCATATCCGGAGAGGAGCGGACCCCATGAGTCGGAGCCATAACGAAGAGATCATTGATCAGTTTTCCCGCCAGGCCGTGCCGTTTGCCCAGGTACCCGGCCACCTGGATGCCATGGAGCTGCTGCTGGCAATGGCGCGGCCGAGCCGGGGAGACAGCGTGCTCGACGTGGCCTGCGGTCCGGGGCTGGTGGCGTGTGCGTTTGCCGGGCACAGCGGCAGTGTCACGGGCATAGACATTACGCCGGCCATGATTGCCCAGGCTGAAAAGCGCCAGCAGGAGCAGGGGTTGGCCAACCTCTTCTGGCGGGTCGGCGACGTTCTGCCGCTTCCCTATGAGGACGGCTGCTTTTCTCTGGTGATAACCCGCTACAGCTTTCACCACTTTCTCAACCCCGGCGCGGTGCTGGCGGAGATGATCAGGGTCTGCCGTCCCGGCGGCAGGGTGCTGGTGGCGGATGTAGCCATTGCGCCGGAAAAGGCAAAAGCTTATGATTGTCTGGAGCGTCTGCGCGACCCGTCCCACACCCACGCGCTGACCACTGATGAGTTCGCCGCCCTGTTTGCCGGCTCTGGACTCACGGGTTGCCGGCAGAGCGCCTATGGGGTGGAGATCGAACTGGAAGCGCAGCTGCGTGCCTCCTTTCCCAGGGAAGGGGACGCGGAGCGGTTGCAGGAAATGATCGTCTCAGACATCGGCGTCGACGCGCTGGGCATAAGCCCCCGCCGTCAGGGTGATACGGTGGTCTATACCGTGCCGATCGGGGTATTCGTTGGCACGAAGAAGGGGTGAATCATGAGCGATTTTTCGACAATCTCGACATTCTATCGGGAAAAGTCCCTGGTGCAGGCATCGGCAGGGAGGCAGCTCATGGAGCTGCTCGACATCCAGCCGGATGCCGACATACTGGACGTGGGGTGCGGCGCCGGCAACCTGACGACCGAACTGCGGGAGCTGACCTCGGGGCGCGTGGCGGGGATCGACCCGGCCGAGGGGATGATCCGGCAGTCGCGGGAGCTCTGCGCCGGCAAAGAGATCGAGTTCTCGGTCATGTCTGCCGACGAGCTTCCCTTCGTGGCTGAATTCGATATTCTTTACTGCAGCTCCGTGTTCCAGTGGTTCAGCCAGCCCTCCGCCGTGCTGGAGCGGTTTCATCGGGCGCTGCGCCCGGCGGGGCGGGTCGGCATCCAGGCCCCGGCTACGAGGAGCTATTGTCCGAACTTTCTCCGGGCAATCGAGCATTGCCGCCGGGTGCCCCGGATCGATGCGCTCTTTGCCGGCTTCCGCCCCCCCTGGCATTTCCGCGAGACAGCGGGCGACTACCGGCTGCTGTTCGAGCAGGCAGGGTTCCGGGTCCCTTTCAGCCGGATTGACGAGGAGCGGCAGGAGTATACGGTCGATCAGTCGCTCGATGTCTTCCGCTCCGGCGCCGCTGCCGGCTATCTCAACCAGGACTGCTTTTCGGCGCCGCTGCCGGCGGACTTTTCCGCGCAGCTCCTGCAGGGGATCAGGGAATCGTTCGTCGCGGAAGCGAACGCCGCCGGCCGGGTGGAGCTGGTCTTTCACCGGATCTACCTGGTGGCGGAAAAGGAGTGATCCCTGCAGCTTTCCGGTTGACAAGCTAGACCGATCGGTCTATACGTTTCCCATGGACAAAAAAGACACGCGCACGGAAATCGTCCGGATCGGCACTGAGCTGATCTCCCGCCAGGGCTACAACGCCACCGGCATCGAGGCGATCCTCAAGGAGGCCGCGGTCCCGAAAGGCTCCTTCTACCACTATTTCCGGAGCAAGGAGGATTTCGGCCTGGCGGTGATCGACCGTTTTGCCGAACGCTTTGCCCAGCGCCTGGAAACCTTTCTGCAGGACGAAGAGGTGACGCCGCTCAACCGGATCCGCAACTTTCTCGAAAGCGGCCTGACGCGGGTCAGCCAGAACAGCTGCACCAGGGGGTGCCTGATCGGCAACCTCGGCCAGGAGATGGCCGACCTGAACGAGCGGTTCCGGGAGCGGCTCGACCAGGTCTTTTCCCTCTGGCGGGCGCAGTTCGCCGCCTGCCTGCGCAAGGCCCAGACACGGGGGGAACTGGGGGAGATGGACGTGGAGGCGGTGGCCTGCTTCATCCTTTCCGGCTGGGAAGGGGCGATCCTGCGGGCCAAGGTGATGAAATCGCCGCAACCGATGCGGGATTTCCTCGACATCCTCTTTGCCACCACCCTGCGGCCGCGATAAATTTTTTTGCCCGCATGCTAGACGACCGGTCTAATGCGGATGATAACTCTGACACCCGAAGGAGGAGCCGATGAAGAAATCGATGGGAGCAAAGACACTGGCCATGCCCTGCCCGGTCTGGCTGGTCGGGACGTATGATGCCGATGGCAGGGCCAACTTCATGAACGCCGCCTGGGGCGGCATCTGCTGCAGCCAGCCACCCTGCGTGACCGTGTCGCTTCGCCGTGCCACCCACAGCTATGCGGCAATCGAGGCCCGCCGGGCGTTCACGGTCAGTATTCCTTCCCAGGCCCAGGTGGCAGAGGCCGATTTCGGTGGCATCGCCTCCGGTCGCGACGTGGACAAGTTCGCCGCCTGCGGCTGGACCCCGGTGCGAAGCGAGCTGGTGGATGCCCCCTATGTGGGGGAGACACCGCTGGTGGTGGAGTGCCGGCTGCTTCATACCCTGGAGATCGGCCTGCATACCCAGTTCGTCGGCGAGATCGTCGACATCAAGGCAGACGAGTCGGTACTCGGCGACAAGGGTTACCCCGACATCACCAAGGTGCGGCCGATCGTCTGGGATTCGGCCCACCGTCGCTACTTCGGCCTGGGCGACAGCATCGGCACGGCATGGGAGATCGGCAAGAACATAGGAGCGGAGGAGAAACGATGAAAATAGTCAGTCTGCTGGGAAGCCCCCGTACAAACAGCAACAGCACCGCCATTGCGCGCCGGTTCATGGAAACCGCGACAAGCCTCGGGGCCGAGACCACGGAATATACGCTGAACGGTCTCGCCTATCGGGGCTGCCAGGGTTGTTACGTCTGCAAGACAAAGCTCGACAGATGTGTGCTGAACGACGACCTGACCGAGGTGCTCGCCGCGGTGAGCGAGGCAGACCTGGTACTGCTCGCCACTCCGGTCTATTACGGCGAGGTCACGAGCCAGCTGAAGGGGTTCATCGACCGGACCTTCTCCTACCTGACCCCGGATTACCGCACCAGTCCGCAACCGAGCCGTCTCTCCCCGAAAAAAATGGTCTTCGTTCTCACGCAAGGGCACCCGGATGAGGCGATGTTCGCCGATATCTTCCCCCGTTACGAGATGTTCCTGAAATGGGTGGGTTTCTCCGAAGTCCATTTGATCCGGGCCTGCGGGATCGGCCCCAACAGCGTTGACACGGTTCCTGAGCATATACTCCGTCAGGCCGAGGAAACGGCCCGCCGGCTCATGGCCTGACCGGAAGGAGGAGGGGATGGACGAACAGGTTCGCGACGAGATTATCCGCTGTGTCGCCGAAAGCCCGCTGAACCGCTTTCCGGACAGTACCGAGCCTTATTTCAGCGCGCCGCTGGTCGGGTTCGCCGCTGCCGACGATCCGCTCTTTGCCGACTACAAGCGGATCATCGGCAGCTTTCACATGACGCCGCATGAGGTGCTGCAGGCCGCCTGCGGCCCGGAGGCCCGCGCCGCCACGGTGATCAGCTGGGTCCTGCCGATCACCCCTGCGACCCGCGCCAGCAACCGGCCGGAAAAGCGTTTCCCGTCCCGCGCCTGGTCGCAGACCCGCACCTTTGGCGAGCAGTGCAACGCCGACCTGCGGAAACGGCTGGTGAGCTGGCTGGAGGCGCAGGGCTACAAGGCCGTGGCGCCCCAACTGGCCCCCTCCTGGCAGGAATTCGCCGAAACGCCGGTCGGCATCGCCTCCACCTGGTCCGAGCGCCATGCCGCCTATGCCGCCGGGCTCGGCACCTTCAGCCTGAACGACGGCCTGATCACCCCCGTTGGCATTGCCCAGCGCTGCGGCAGTGTCGTCACCGACCTCCCTCTGACGCCGACGCCGCGCACCGCTCCCCATTTCCGCCACAACTGTCTCTTTTACCGGGAGGGGACCTGCGGTGCCTGCATCGCCCGCTGCCCGGTCGGGGCGCTGTCGCGGGAGGGGCATGACAAGGATATCTGTCGGGACTACGTCTACAAGACCGTCATCGCCGCGCTCGCCAAGGAGTATGGCGTCACGGCGACAGGCTGCGGCCTCTGCCAGACCGCGGTCCCCTGCGAGGGGCGCATCCCGCCGGGGTCCCGGCGCGACTGAGAGAGCACCCCTTGGGGCTGCTACGAAAGGAGACAGACCATGACCATCACCGGAAAGAACTTCACGGCAGAGGATGCCGGCCCGCTGGAAAACCTGCTGGAGCGGGATTTCATGGGGTTTCACGGCAAGTACTTCATCGGCAAAGAGCTCGGCCTCACTGGCTGCGAGGTCTCGCTCAACCGACTGCCGGCCGGCAAGGGGATGCCGTTCGTCCATAGGCACACGAAGAACGAAGAGCTCTACATCGTGCTGCGTGGCAGCGGAACGTTCCATGTGGACGGCGAGGAGTTCCCGATTAGCGAGGGGAGCCTGATCCGGGTCGCCCCGGAGGGGGAGCGGGCCTGGAAGGCGGGCGCGGAGGACCTCTACTTCATCTGCATCCAGGCCGAGGCGGGCAGCCTCACCCAGGCCACCCTGGAAGACGGGACCAGGCTGCCGGCCAAGGCGTCGTGGATGGTGAAGTAGCGGCGCGGTGTGGCAGTTTGTATGGCAGGACTGACATAGGGCGAGGGGGTCGTACAGTGGTGCTGTCACAGCACCGGTGTACGGCTGAATGAATGGATCGTGCGAATGACATTTACGGTTGCCAACCGGCTGGAGGTGGTGTAAAAGTCCGTAGTAGCTGAGAAAACATCGGAAGAGGTGAAGCAATGGCAACAGGGGGAACACCCCGTTGATTCAGGGCCGCACCGGCCGGCAATGCGCTGGTTGGTGCGGCTTTTTATGTTGCCGCAGACTCCACCAAGGGAACGGATATGTCTCAGGAACCATCAAAGGCGTTTGTCGGGTTTGACCTCACCATCCATATCTTTGCGGTTTCGCTGGCGCTCTCCTCCGGTATCGATTCGTGTGGCCTACCACGTCTGAGTAATGGAATCGGGCGTTACTGCCACGGTAGCGCGTAACCAGTCGAATTTTGACTTGAGCAGGTCGAAATCCGGTCCGGAGGTTATGAAGGCCGCTTTGCCCTTGATGAGGAAGCCGGCGCCGGGACCGTGCAGACCCTGGACCTTGCTGCTCCCCAGGGTGATCAGGACTTCCGGGTTGACGGTGATATTGGCCTCGGTGCGGTGCATGTAGCCGGCGGGGATCAGCAGGCGGCCATCTGCGGCTATGCGGACGTAGCTGTTCCAGGTGTTGACCAGATGCGGCCCGTCCGGGCCCAGCGTGGCGATGGCAACAATGCCGTCCTGTTTCAGTATTTCCAGCAGTTTTTCGGGAATCATCGGTACGACCTCCATGGTGTTGCGTGGTTTTTCAGCCACTATGCGGTGATGGGACGTTTCTATGTTTGTTCTGGACACTAACGACACTGCCCCGTTATATCGGCAGCTCTACCGGCAGATCCGGGAGCATGTGCTCTCGGGGAAGCTGCCTGCCCATACCAAGCTCCCGTCGGTCAGGGATCTGGCAGCCGAGCTGTCGACCAGCCGCAATACCGTCGAAGGGGCCTACCACGAGCTGTACGCGGAAGGGTATATCTATAGCAGGCAGCGCAGCGGCTATTTTGTGTCGGCGTTGGATCATGAAGCCGTCACCCGGAAACCCCGCACAAAACAAGGCCGCCTTCCGCACCCTTCGCCAGCCTACACCTACGATTTCCATCCTGCCCGTCTCGACCCTGCCAGCTTCCCCGCGGCGCTCTGGCGCACCTGCTTCCTGGAGTGCCTGCGCGGGAGCTCCCGCGAGCTGACCGGGTACGGCGATCCCCAGGGGGATTGGGGCTTGCGCCTCACCATCCAGCGCTACCTGGAACGCTCCCGGGGCGTGCTCTGCGAGCCGGATCAGATCGTCATCTGCGCGGGGCTGCAACAGGGCCTGGATATCGTGGCGCACGTGCTGCGGGCAGACCACGCAGCAGTCGCGGTGGAAAATCCCGGTTACCACCTGCCGCGCGCGGTCTTCAGCAACAATGCGTTCCGGGTCGTCCCGATAGCCGTCGGGCCGAGCGGGATCGACCTTGAGATGCTCAGGGCCAGTGACTGTAGCATCGCCTACGTCACCCCTTCCCATCAGCTCCCCCTTGGCTGCGTCATGCCGATTGCCAACCGGCTGAACCTGATCGACTGGGCGGAGTCGGGCAACAGGCTGATCCTCGAAGACGATTACGACAGCGAGCTCCGCTACCACGGTAAACCGATTCCCTCCTTGCAAGGGCTGCGGCCGGACGGCAACATCATCTACCTGGGGACGTTTTCCAAAATTCTGTCCCCGGCACTGCGCCTGAGCTACATGGTGCTGCCCCGTTCGCTGCTTGCCCCGTACCGCGCGCTGTACCGCGATTATTTTTCCACCGTCTCGCTGCTTGAGCAGAAAACCATGGCAAGGTTCATGGAGCAGGGATACTGGGAGCGTCATGTCCGGCGCATGCGCATTGTCTACCAGAAGAAGCACGATGCCCTGCTCGACGCCGTCGCCCAGCATTTCGGCAACAAGGCCACCGTCATCGGACAGGGTGCCGGGCTGCACGTGGTCTTGCAACTGGACGCCAAGAACCCCGGCGAGGCAGAGATACTCCGCAGGGCAGCGAACAACGGGATCAATCTGTTTCCCTTCAGCGCCACCTGCGCCACGGGCGAACCTGCCGCAACCAACCTCATGCTCGGTTTCGGCGGGATGACCGCAGACGGGATAGCGCAGGGTATCAAGCTCTTGTCGGAGCTTTGCTTTTGAAAATGGCCTGCGCTAGTGTGCCGTTATTGAAAGGATAGTGCATTTTTGGCCCCATTGGCAGGTCCAGTTTTGAAAATAATTGTGGGGGCAGATCCCCAGTAATCAGCTCCAACAAGTGACACGACCAATTTGCCCGGAACATCTTGCAAGTTGATATTGGAACTGTTTACTTTAATAGGTGAAAAGTTTAGTGTCGCAAAATTTGCTCGCAGGCATCCAAATTTTTTCTCAGCCTAAAATGAGGACTTTATATGGCTAGGCTATTGACTATATTCCCATGTCAAATAGACGATTGGTGCAATATATGTGGAGGAGTCGGAACAAATCTAATTTCCACAATAATTGAGTTAATTATCGGAGTCATTCTAATAGCGATTGTGGTTTTGATAAAGCAGAGTTCTAAAAAACTCTTTTTTTTAAATGGAGCAAATCATTTTATAGCAATGACCTCACGACTCAATGTTATTGAATCAAAAGATTTCAGAGATCAGCGCAGAAATTTTTACGGCTCAGCAATTCCTGATTATGAAATAGTCGCCTTAAGGAATTTCTCGCGAATTTTCAACTTCGATGATACGTCCCTTCGCGATTTGCCATGGATCAAAAAAATAATGTTTTTAAGATTTCCGACTTTAGCCATTGAGGCCTCGCCAAATAGAGAAATTACAAATGAAAATGATATTCCAAATTCAACAACAATATTTTGCATTGGTTCACCGGGATATAACGCGACTTCTGAATACATTGAAAATTCAGCTAATTTGGCAAGGTTCATAAATGATAACATTGCACTTGAATTAGGCTCACACGTTTCATCGCATAATCCATTTATCATTCAACGAGTTCGAAGAAGTGCAGGTGGATATTATTTCTATATGGCGGGATGCTCTATAGAAGGTACTACTCAAGCAATTAACAACCTCATTCTAAATTGGAAATCGTACAAAAAAAGATTTGGAAAAAGTGATTTTGCAATACTCTTTGAGATCCGTAATGGTTTACCAATCGAAGTCAATGTTCAAGTGCGGTCATAAGATCGACTAGAGCGGGTTGCCACGGGTCAGGGGGCTGGGGGGCTGGGGGGGCTGGGGTCAGGCCTGGGGGCTGGGGTCAGGCCTGCAAAGCTGCAAAAATGTGGTATAAGTAGCTAATGGCACGTAAACCAAGATTGCATATTCCCGGCGCAACCTACCACGCCATACTTCGCGGCAATGCCCGCGACGATATCTTCTTTGAAGATGAAGACCGCTATCGCTTTTATCTGCTCCTGCAAGAGGGGGTGGAGAGGTTCGGGCACCGTATCCATGCGTTCTGCCTGATGACGAACCATGTTCACCTTGCAGTCCAGGTGGGTGAGGTGCCGCTGTCGAAGATCATGCAGAATATCTCGTTCCGCTATACGCGCTGGATCAACTGGCGCAAGAATCGCACCGGCCACCTTTTCCAGGGACGGCACAAGGCTTACCTCGTCGATGCGGACGAATACCTGCTCCAGCTCGTTCGCTATATCCATCTGAACCCCGTTCGTGTCGGGCTGGCAAAGCTGCCGAGTGATTACCGGTGGAGCAGTCATCGTGCTTACATCGGCGAGGAAGTCCTCCCGTGGCTCACCACCGACTGGATTTCCGGACAGTTTGCACCAACGAGCGGCAAGGCTCGGAGAGGCTTTGCCACGTTTGTTGCCGACGGCATGACAGAGGGACATCGGCCTGAATTCCACGGAAATGGCATGATTGACAGCCGTTGCATCGGCGAAGACCGGTTCGTGGAGCAGGCGTTGATGCGTGCGGACACCCATCCCGTGCGAAAGTATTCAGTCCTGGAGTTGATAGCCGCAGTCTGTGAAGTCTATGGGGTTGGCGAAGAACGGATACGATCAAGTGGGATGTTGTCGGCGGAGATTCGCGGTGTGGCGGCGCACGTTGCCCTGGAACTGCCCGGATGTGACCTTGTGAGCTTGGCGCATGAGGTAGGTCGCGACCCTTCGTCATTGAGCTCGGCGGCACGCAGAATCGTCGACCGGGCAAAGCACGACAAGGCGATCAGTAATAAAATAAGCATGTTACGAGGCATAATTGCAGCTTTGCAGGCCTGACCCCAGGTTTTCAGGTACGTGGCAATCCATGAAACGTGGGAAACATGCCTGACCACGCACTCAACCGGTCGCGGGAAAAAACTCCGCACCGGCTAGCTTTCCCATGCAACGCAATCACTATCCCCGCATCAGCGGAAGAAAGAGATCACCATGATATCCCGTCTGCTCATCACCATCCTGCTCCTGCTGCTCACTTCCGGCGGCGCCGTTGCCGCCGTGCCGCCATCTTCGATCAACCTGAGCGTGGAGACCTCTGCGGCAGATCTGGCCGCCATCATCAACAAGTCTCTCCCCACGGCACTCTACAAGGGGCAGGGTCTGCTGGGAACCTCGGTGACGGTGCTCCGCACCGGGCCGGTGGCCGTTTCAGCGTCGGACAATTTCGTCTATTTTACGCTGCCGGTCCAGTTGACCTTCGGCTATTCGTTCTACGAGAGCTATCCGCTCCGGGCGGGGCTCAGGTTCAAGGCCAGGGTCAGCGTCAGGCCGGACTGGCGGCTGAAGACCGAGCTCTACTACACCGGGCTGTCGGACAATCTGGCCGACAAGTTCTCCATCGGGCCGCTCTCCCTCAACCCGAGGAGCGCGGTCGAGAATATCTCGCAGCCGGTGCAGAGGCTGCTGGAGCCGATCATCGATGCCAAGGTCAACGACGCCGTGCAGCTTCGGGCCAAGGTTGCTCCGCTCTGGCAGCAGGCGTTCACCCCGCGGCTGGTAAGCAAGGAATTCAGCGCCTGGCTGCGGCTGACCCCGGAAAAGATCGTCATGAGCCCGCTCTTGGCGATGAACAACCGTATCCGGATGTCCATCGGGCTTATAACCGGTGCGGAGATCACGGTCGGGCCGAAGCCGGCCGACGCCCCGGTGCGGCCGCTGCCGCAGATGCAGGAGCTGTTCGGCTTCGACAAGAGGTTCCATGTCCAGCTCGCCACCGAGATCCATTTTGCCGACCTGGTGACGGCGTTGAACCCGGTGCTGATCGACAAGACCTTCGGCGAGGAGAAGAAGATCACGGTGAAGAGCTTCAACCTGAAGGGGGAGGAGGGGCGGCTGGTCATCGTGCTGACCGCCACCGGAGATTTCGACGGCGAGCTGACGATCCTGGCGAAGCCGGTGTTCAACCCGCAGAGCAATACCCTGACCTTCGAGGATGTCGATTTCGATACCCGCAACGCCGGGATGCTGATCAGCGCCGGGGGCTGGCTGTTCAGCAGCACCATCCGCAGCACCATCAAGGAGAAGCTCGACGCCGCCATCGTGGGGCAGCTGGAGAAGGCGCGCACGAAGATGTGCGGAACGCTGTCGTCCGTGCGCGTGGCCGACCATCTGATGCTGACCGGTGCCGTTACGGCGCTGTCGCTCGGCGAAGCAAAGGTGCAGGATGACCGGCTGTCGGTCGATGTCGTCGCCCAGGGGGAGACGAGCGTCAGGCTGCAGTAATGCAGGCCCGATGGCCGGCGGTCAGACCGATACAGCAGGCAGGAAGCCGAAATGACAAGAAATAATCTTGCCGTGATGATTGAGTGGCTTAGACCCTGTGGCATAGGGCTCGTCATTTTTTTCGCCTTTTTCCCCGACGGGGATGCGATATCGCGATTTCATGTCATTGGACCGTTTGTAGTCATGATCATGTCAGGCACGGTGGCCTTTGAATCCTTGATTCTGGGAGAGGCTGCATCAGAAAAGATTGGTTATGCGCCCGATCGGGCCTATCAAATTCAATCAGGCCTGGCCAATGCGGCTACAGCAGTAACGGCTTTACTCGTATATCTCATGGATTGGGGAAGATATGCCGATGCCACCATCGTTACGGCAATGCTGCTGTTTTTTGCTCTCTCAGCGGCAAATCATGTTGTCACGGCTGTCAGGGGAGGAAACATGAAAACCGTTAACCTGCTCCGTCCAGGCATGACACTGCTATTGATAGGCTTCCTTCTTCCCCTCATGTTCAAAGCGCTGAATCAGTAACGCTCCGCGTACAATCAGGAACCAACAGCTCTTTGGTGAGTGATAAGGAAAGGGAAACCAGTGTCAAGTGAGACCGACAAACAAGCGCTGGAGATCTATTACCGGGAACTCGCACGGCTGGCCGATCATAGCGAGAACCTGACGTGCAATGCCTTTGAGGACATCAAGCTGCTCGGTGGCGTCGGGGCGCTCCTTTCCTGGAAGCCGCTTTTGGGGCAGATCTCCGGAAGCGGCGCGCAAGCCCAGCAGGTCTACCTCCTCCTGGGGTATCTCCTGATCGTGCTGGCTTTGGGCATCATCGGCTATGCCGCCCTCATGAAGCAGTCGGTGGTCCTCTTCTACCTCAGGGAGATCCAGCGCTACGAAGCGGAGATCAGAAGACGCCTGGGCCAGGAGAATGCCGACACGTTCCGGGTCGCGGCCATGTGGCACCAGTGGTCCGAAAAGACGCAACGGCCGCTGGGCAGGCTGTTCTATGGGCACTTCTATCTCGTCATACTGCTCTTCCCGTCGTGCGTCCTGCTGTTCTCGGGGGACCCGGCCCCGAATCCTTCCTCATGCCTCTTGGCGGGCATCTGCTTTGTCGTTTCGGCTGCCGTATGCCTGATGCACTACCGGGCGACCACCGGAATAGTCTACACCCCTGCCAATATAGAGCCCTTGCGTGACGGGGCCGGTCATGGCTCAAGGTCATGACCTCCACGACGTCAACCCTGTCCGAGGTGCTGCCATGAACATGCGAACGATCATCGCCGTTCTGCTCCTGCTGGTAATGACTGCCTGCAGCGCCTACCGCCGGGAATTCGACGCCAATCCCCCCTTTGCCCCCCATTCCGTCCGGAGCTTCGATGTCGAGATCGCCTGGCAGGCGAAACGCAAAGACCACGAGATCCTGGTGGCCGGAATAGTGGCCAACCACCGCATCGGATACCTGCGGGACCTGGAGCTGACGGTCCGCCTGCTCGACGACAAGGGAAAGGTGCTAGCCGGGGAGACGATTACGGACTTCCCGACGTACCTGCCATCGAGGAAGAGCGAGCCGTTCAGCCTGGGGCTCCGCTTCCCGGTCGACAGGACGCCGGCGCGGCTGCGCTTTGGCTACACCTACCGGCTGGTCGAAGAGCCGCCGGCCTTTCGGGGTGGCGACTCCGGGGAGGTCCCGCGCTTCGGCACGTTCGACGCCCCCCTGTGATGGTGCGTCGATGCGGGGCAGGCGGTTGGCATGCTCCGCGGTTGCAGCTGCTGCAATTAGATTTTGCCTCAAGGAGAAATTTGAGGTAACATGCCGGACGTTTTAATGACCCTGCGATTCGCGGCGTTTCAACGATTTCAGTATCGGTAATTTCAATCATAAAGGAGACATGACATGGCCAGTCTCAACAAGGTGATGCTGATCGGCAACCTCGGCAAGGACCCTGAGGTGCGCTACACCACCTCGGGCCAGGCGGTGGCGAGTTTCTCGATTGCCACCAGCGAAAAGTTCAAGAACCGCAACGGCGAGATGGAGGAGCGGACCGAGTGGCACAATGTCGTCCTCTGGGGGCGCCAGGCGGAAATAGCGGGTGAGTATCTTGCCAAGGGGCGCACGGTCTTCATCGAGGGGCGGTTGCAGACCCGGAAATGGCAGGACAAGGAAGGCAGAGACCGCTACACCACCGAGATCGTCGGCGACCGGATGCAGATGCTCGGCGGCAAGGGGGAGGGTGGCTCGGGGCGCCCGGCTGGTGGCCGTCAGGGGGGCGAGTACAATTCGGCACCTGCCTACGACGAGCCGGCTTTCAACCCGGACGACGACATCCCGTTCTAGAGCAGGGTCTTTATAAGTGCAAAAAAGCCGCAACCCATCGGGGATTGCGGCTTTTTTGCGTCTGAAAGCTCCTCAAAGCGGGAAAGCGGTAGCACGAAAAAGTCAGGGCCGTTGCCGGCCCTGTTTCCCATCGCAAAAATATCATCGCACCTGCCGGGCGACTCGGGTCGAGGCGCCCGGCAGTGACTTCATCAGAGGGTTTTGGCCAGTTTGATGAAGTATTTCACGTCGAGCAGATCGACCTTGCCGTCGCCATTCAGGTCATAGCCGGGGTTGCGGGGCGGCTTGTTGATCACCTCGGACAAGAGGATGCCGAGGTCCTTGACGTTTACCATGCCGTCATTGTTGAAGTCGGGGAACGCGGGGTTTACCCTGACCACGTAGGGCCGCATCATCTCGTTGTCCTCATGTTCGAGGATGTGGCAGTGCCAGACATAGAGGCCGGGGATATCGAACGTGGCCTTGATCCGGGTGACCTGTCCGGGCAGGGCAACGACCGTGTCCTTGAAACCGGTTTCCCATGGCTGGGGTGGGGTTGCCTGGGCATTCTCGTCGGCCATCGGCATGACCATACCGGTCATGGGGTCGGTCATGAGAGGCTGCCGGTTCACCACCTCGAACCGCACCAGGTGCAGGTGGATCGGGTGGCCGTCCATGGTCATGTTGAAGATCTCCCATACCTCGGTATCGCCCAGGATCGGGTTTTCGGTGACCGGTGCCATCCAGCGGAGTGGCACCGAGGCTCCGGTGGCGATATTGACCGTCCCGAGGAGGGCTGCCCTGGGGCCGAACGGCTCGCCGCCCGCAGTGGCACAGGCGGTCTCGAACAGTGCGGGATTCGCCGGGTCAAAGGGTATGCCGGGGATGGCAACGACACTGCCGTCCGGCACGGTCTGCACGCAGACCTGACCGGATACCTCTTCGTTGAGCGAGACCTTGCGGGTCTGTGCAACAGGACCGGCAAGCCTGGCTTCCGCGGGCAGGACGAGATTGGCCGGCGCTGTGGCCAGCAGGTCACCGGGGCGGACCAAGCCCGCGTTCAGCACAAACTCCATAACCTGGCCGGTGGTATCGGGGTCTGCCAGGTCGCCAGGATCGATGGGGAAGCCGCCGAAGGGGAAATCCGGGGCGGTGTTGAGCATCCTCACCCTGACGGTTCCAGCCGGGAGTCGGGAGAAGTCGACAAGCACGTCAGCCCGCTCCGCAAGCCCCATCAACAGGGCAGGGGAGACGCCGGGGGCCGGGTAGGTTGCGGGAAGCGGCGGTTCGGAGGCACCTGGGGTCAGCGCGATCTGCTGGCCGGTCACAATCCTGACTACCTGAGGTAGAAAGCCCTGCTCGGCTCCGATCAGATAGAGCGGCACTTCGCCGAGGCTGTTGCCGCCGGCATCCAGCGCCACCAGGCTCAGGTTGAGGAAGCGGGCGTTGCTGCCGTTCAGGAGCCGGAAACGATAGAGCGCGGGTGCCACGTCCAGCTTCGGCCAGGTGCTGCCGTTGACCACCATGGTGTTGAAGAAGGCCTCCGGGTTCCAGATGGAGGATATGTCGCTCGGATTCATCATGTCGCCGATGAAGGGGATGTCGAGGAACGGCACCGTCGTCGGCTTGTTCAATCCCTCAAAGAAGGCCCGGTTGTCGGGGTAGAAGAGCGAACCGTCCGCGTTGAAGGAACGGTCCTGGATGACGATCGGGATCTCCCGGATCAGGGCCCTGGCAGTGGCGTCGAAATTGGGATCGCCTTTGCCGCTCCGCGGAGCCGGGCCTGGCAGCTTGCCGTCGTTTGCAAGAGCTGTCGACGCGTCATCGATGGCTGCATCGCCGTTTGCGCCGCCCCGGATGAGCCAGAAACCGGCTGGGCCGGCATAGACGTTGGCCCGGGTCATGCCGAGGGCATGGTCGTGGTACCAGAGGGTGGTTGCGGGCTGGGTGTTCTCGTAGGCATAGAAGGCAGAGCCTGCCACGTTGTTGAGGCGGTTATACTGGTCGAAGAGCGACCCTTTCCTGGCATAGCCGGCCGGGATATTCTTCGCTGCCGGCAGCCACCATGCCTCGGGGTAGCCGTCGCTCTCCGGGTTCACGTGGGAACCATGGACATGGGTGACGAGCGGAACCGGGCCGGTGTAGGGGGCCGGGTTCATGGTCATGCAGTCGGTATGGTTGGTGCCGTCTGAACAGCCGGTTGCGGCCGGGTTGGCCCAATGCAGGGTCTGGTCGATCGAGAACAGGTGGGGGAGATAGTTCCCCTTGGCGTCCTTCAGGTCGTTGATCCAGCGGACGCTGGTCAGTTTCCCCGAGATGTTTTCCACGGTGAAGGCTGGGTAGTTGAAACTGGAGTTGCGTGCCGGGGCCACCCCTCGCGCACCGCCGGCAATTCCCGATGAATCGGGAAACGGGTCTTCCGCCCGGCCGTAGCTCCAGATGGTCGTTGCCTGGAAGGTGTCGTTCCTTCCGTTAATGGCGTTCCATATGCCGCCGGGCAGGATCTGTTGCTTGAACTGCCTGACCGCGATGTTGTAATCCGCTTTCGGGAAGCCGGGTTGCTTGGCGCTCTTCGGCATCTCCGGCGGTATGACGAGTGGGGTTACGTATTTGGGAATGGTTAGGGGATCGAGGGTACCGCCGGGAAGCGGGACCGCAAAAGCTCCCGTTGCCAGCAACGATACCGCCACCAGGGACCAAAGGCCGGTTCGCAAGGCCTTGGAAAATATTGATAATGGCCGGTTCATACATACCTCCTTATTACCCTCTGAGAACGCATCCGCTCACGTCTCTCTGTTGTATGCTCTCCTCTGGAACTCTTATCCTGCCCTCCTTGTGCTGTCGATCCCGGAAAAGGCAAAGCCGGGTTGCATCAGGATAGACATCCCTTCGCAACCCGGCTTTCTCCGTAGTGAAGATCCGTGGCTTTCCGTCCCACCCTCACGGGTGGTTTGGCCTTGAGGCAATGATTTCAACGTGCTGTCAAAGATGCTCTCGAGCAGATGAAGAAACTGGGCTGATTGTATTGCTTACTCATATTTCGTGCCATTGCCGGCAATTCTCATGAGAGACAAGACAGATGGGGTGTTGGAGGAGAGAAGCGGGTGGTGAGAGGGGAGGAAAGGGGTGCAAATATTTTGCAGGCCGGAGGGCACAAGCGGTCGGATCGGCTTTAACAGCTGATCCGCAGCCAGTTAGGGATTTGACGACAGTAAAAAAGTTGCACCCTTTTTCCGTTCAGATGGGATCGGCTTCCCTCCCTTGGCCGGACCGGTCTGAATCGGGTGGCCAGGGGAGGGGTGCTCACGTCATTTTTTCCCGGCTTGCGCAGCCAGGTTGCCTGAACTGCATCGTGCCGCAATGTCGGCCACGATCTCGCCGAATGCCTTGGCAGCGGGCGAGTCGGGCTGATGCTCCACAAAGGGTGTTCCCTGGTCGCCGGCACTGACCATGGCCGGGTCCAGCGGGATTCGCCCAAGGAACGGGACGTTCATCTCGTCCGACATCTGGCTGCCGCCGCCGCGCTTGAAGATATCGACCTCGCCGCCGCAGTGGGGGCAGACAAAGCCGCTCATGTTTTCGACCACTCCGATGACCGGCAGTTGCAGCTGCCGGCAGAAGGTGACCGATTTGCGCACGTCGGTCAGGGCCACATCCTGGGGGGTGGTGACGATGATGGCCCCTTCGGCCTTCTCCAGGAGCTGGATCACCGAGAGGGGCTCGTCGCCGGTCCCCGGCGGGCAGTCGACGATGAGATAGTCCAGGTCGCCCCACGAAACATTGGTCAAAAACTGCTTGATCACGCCATGCTTGGCCGGGCCGCGCCAGATTACCGCTTCGGCCTGGTCGCGAAGCAGAAGCCCCACGGACATGACCGAGAGGTTCGGACTATAGGCGACCGGTTCGATGCGGTCAGCGGCCGCGGTCGGGTATCGGCCTTCGATGCCGAGGAGGGTCGGGATGCTCGGTCCGTGGAGGTCGACATCGAGAAGCCCCGTCTTCTTCCCCTGGAGCGAGAGTGCCACTGCCAGGTTGGCGGCTACGGAACTCTTCCCCACGCCCCCCTTGCCGGAGAGGACCACGATCTTGTGTGTGATCTTGTGAAGTGCTTCCTGGAGTTCGAGCTGCTCTTTGAGCCGGTAGAGTTCGTCGTTCTGCCCGCCGCCGCACGATTTATGTGCCGTCTGTTCATTCTGATGCATGCCGTTCACCCTGTTCCTCCTCTGATACGTGTTGTTTGTTTACCGTGGCTGTCTTCCGAAAGCTGCGAGTCTCTCCTTCAGTGCGGAGATGGTCCCCTTCATGCCGATAATCTTCCGTCTCAGAAAGGTCGGCTCAGCTGTTGCGTCTCCCCCCAGACCATCCCGCAAGGGGTTGCACAATTTTTTCCGAGAACGTTCGAGTCTCTTGCCCTTGCCCTGACCAGTCTTGCAACCCGGAGCGCCGGCTCCGGAGCACAATCCTCTTTGCCCTCCCGACCGCGGTCCCAGACCTTGCGGTCCTGTTCTGTCTCCTGAAGGCATACTCCTTCTCCTTTCCGTTGCCCGCTTTCAGGGCTGGCAACTGAGCAGTTTGCTCCTCCCGGTGCGAGAATGGCTCAGGGTGACCCGGGAAAAGACCTTTCTGTACGGCTCGACCCCGCCTGTGACGAATTCGCGGGCATCCTGCGCCCCCATGGAAAGCATCCGCACGTAAAAAAGGAGCTTGATGACCGGATGCCGGGGAACCTCGTGCTCCATGAGCAGCACGTAACCGTCGCTGCGCACTACCCGCTTCATCTCCTGCAGGGCGAGCTGTCGGGTCTCCCCCTTCAGTTCGTAGAGGGCATGGGAGCAGGTTACCGCATCGAAACTGTCAGCGGGAAAAGGGAGCAGTGCGGCATCGCCTTCCACGAAAAGGACCCGGCCCGTGACGTTTTTCTCCGCAGCCCTTTGCAGCATGCCGTGGGAAAAATCGTAGCCGATCGCCACAGACTGCGGGCAGCGCTCCTTGAAGGTCAGGATCACCGAACCCGTGCCGCAGCAGATATCCAGAATCCGGGGCATCGTCTTCTGTTCCAGATGCGCTGCGGCGACCAGGAAATCCCTGGTGTCGTCCTCGTCCTGGCGCGAATGAAGCCGGATAAAGGCGTCGTAATACCGGGAAAAGATATCGTAATACCTGCGTCGTCCCGTTCTGAGCTGCGTCATGGATAACCTCTCTTGCCTGACCTGGAGCCGCGAGAACCCGGGGGACGGATCAGGCCTTGGCCTGCCGCAGCACGTTCATCCGCCGGTCGGCCTCAAGGATGATCCCGTCCGCGGTCCGGTGCTGCGCAAGAAACGCCCGGACTTCACTCGCAAACGACTCCGGTTGCTGTTGGTAGTCGGGGAGCAGGCTGGCGAAAAAATCCTCGTCGTCCATGAAGCTGAACAGGGTACGAAACAGCACCGTCTCCCCCACGGTCCACCCTTCGAGTGTGTGCATGGCGCGGATGGCCGCCTCCCTGGCGGGCCGTTCGTCGCCGCTTCCCGCACCGAAACGCTCCTTTGCCTCGGTGAACGAACCGCCGTCCCCCGGTTCGAGCACCATGATCACTCCTCCCGGCTTCAGAAGCGCTGCTGCCTTGGCCAGGCTGGCGGACATCCCGTCGATGGGCACATGGTGGAAGGAGAGAGTGTAGATGACTAGGTCAAAGGTCCCGGCAGGGAGGTCCGGCAGACCGTCGGGCGCCAGTACGAACTCCACGTTGTCCGCCGTAATGGCAGCCCGCGCCACGTCCAGTGCAGCCCCATCCGGATCAGTGGCAATCACCCTGGCGGCATGCTGCGCCAGGTCCCGCGTGATCCTCCCCTTGCCGCATCCCACTTCGAGGAGTTCCTTGCCCCGCACCTCGGCCTGGGAAAGAATCGTCGCGATGTACTGATTGGTAGGGTCCTGTATCACCTGCAGCCTCCTTTAGCGATCGTGGTGCCTGTGGCCATTCCGTACGGCATACGGCCAGATCTGCATGCCGCCATCCATGAATTTCACATTGGTAAAGCCCCCCGATTCCAGGATCTTCTGTGCCTCGTAACCGCGCAGGCTGATCTTGCAGAAGGTGACGATCTCCTTGTCTTTCGGCAGGCCTTCCATTTTTTCCCGCAGCATTCCCAGCGGGATCAGTTTGGCCTCGGCAATGTCGACTTCGACATGTTCCGCGGGGGAGCGGACGTCGAGCAGGATGAAGTCGTCGCCCTCATCGAGCTTTTTCTTGACCTGCATGGGCGTGATGCCGCGTGCCTGGCCATTCAGCTTGTTTTTCAGGATGTCGGCCGCAACGATGAGATTGTCCATGGCTGCCGAGTAGGGTGGGGCATAGGCCAGGTCGAGCTGCGAGAGCTGTTCGGCAGTGGCCTTGAAGGTAATCGCCGCGGCAGCCGCATCCAGGCGCTTGTCCACGGCCCCTTCGCCGACTGCCTGGAGGCCGAGAATCCTGCCGGTCCCCTGTTCTGCCACGATCTTCAAGGCGATCGGTTTGGCGCCGGGGAAGAAATGGGCCTTGTCTGAGGCAGGGGAGAGTACCGTCTCCACCCGGTATCCGTTGGCCCTGGCCTCGGCTTCGGTAAGGCCGGTCTTGCCGGCATTGATGCTGAACACCTTGAGGATGCTCGTGCCGATGATGCCGGCAAACGACGCATCTCCGCCTGCGGCATTTGTCCCCGCGACCCGGCCCTGCTTGTTGGCCGTACTGCCGAGCGGGACATAGACCTTCTGCCCGGTAACCAGATGGTTTGTTTCGCAGCAGTCGCCGCAGGCGTAAATGTGCGGGTCGCTGGTGCACATCCGTGCATCGACGGCGATGGCGCCTGTAACGCCGATCTCCAGACCGGCGTCCCTGGCCAGGCCCACATTCGGCGTCACCCCCGGTGCAAGGACGACCAGATCGGCTGCCAGCTCCTTTTCGCCAACGCGGACCGTTTCAACTGCGGTTGTCCCGCCAATGCCGGTTACCCTGCTCCCCGTCAGGACCGTGACCCCCTGCTGCCTGACCTGTTTTTCGACGATCGCGGCCATTTCCGGGTCCAGCACTCCCGGCAGGAGCTGATCGCGCATTTCGACGATCGTAACCCGCATCCCCTTTTGCTGCAGGGCTTCCGCGGTTTCCAGCCCGATCAGCCCGCCGCCGACGATGCAGGCCGACATGCCCGGAACAGCCTTTTCCTTCAACAGTTCGGCGTCTTCGATCGACTTGACGGTCAGGATGTTGGGGAGATCGACGTTGTCGATGGCCGGAACAAAGGGTGAGCTCCCCGTTGCCAGGATCAGCCGGTCATAGGGAAGCGAAAAACTTCGGGACGAGGCCGTTTCGAGGAGGTGCACGACGTTGGCCTCCCGGTCGATCCCGGTGACCTCGGTTGTGGTCATGACCGTCACCCCTTTCACCTTCTTGAAGAAAAGGGCGTCCCGGATCACCCCCACCGGTGTGCTCATCAACTCGTGCACGTCGGCAACGGTGTCGGAGACGTAATAGGGTATGCCGCAGGCTCCATAGGAGATGAAATTCCCCCGGTCGACAAGGGTTACGTCCGCCTGGGGATTGGTCCGTTTTGCCTTGGATGCTGCCTTTGCCCCTGCGGCATTCGCGCCGATAACGACAATCTTCATCTTCACGCACTGACTCCTTTTTTGTATCTGTCAAGATTTCCACGCAGACTGCGGGCTGGTTCCCTTTCGGGTCGAGCCGGACCGCTGTCGCGATTCCCCGCCGAAACGGCTGGGGCAGTGCGGCAGCGCCCGATCTGTCCTCTGTTACGAATGATCGATGCAGACCATCCTGATGTTGCTCATCTCTTCCATGGCATAGCGGACCCCCTCGCGACCGAGCCCGCTTTCCTTGACCCCGCCGTAGGGCATCTGGTCGACCCGGAAGGTCGGCACGTCGTTGATGATGACCCCTCCCATGTGCAGCTGCCTGACGGCGCGAAACGCCTTGCCGATATCCTTGGTGAAGACCCCGGCCTGCAGGCCGAACAGGGAGTCGTTGGCCATGGCCAGGGCCTCGTCGAAGTCATCGAAGGGCATGAGCGAAACCACCGGCGCGAACGCCTCGGCGCAGATCACCTTCATCTCCCTGGTCACGCCGCTCAATACGGACGGCAAAAGGCAGTTGCCCACGGTTTCGCCGCCGGTCTCCACCCGCGCCCCTGCCGACCGGGCCTCGTCGATCCATGCCAGGGTCCGCTCCCGTTCGGCGCGGGAGATCATCGGCCCCACATCTGTGCCGGGATCGAGGGGGTCGCCTACCCTCAGCCTGCGGACTGCGGCAACGAAGCGCTCAAGAAACGCCCCGTAGACGGAGCGATGGAGGTAGATCCGCTGGACCGAGACGCATATCTGCCCGGAGTTGGCGAAACTGCCGTAGACACAGCGGCTCACGGCGAAATCGAGGTCGGCATCCGCGTCGATGATGGTGGGGGAGCTGGCGCCGAGCTCCAGGGCTACCCGCTTGAGCCCGGCACGGGCGCTGATCTTCCTGCCGACCGCAGGACTGCCGGTGAACGAGATCATGGCCAGGCGGTCGTCCGTCACCAGGGCCTCGCCCACCTCTGCCCCGCCAATGACCACGCTGAGTGCCCCTTCGGGGATGCCGGCCTCCACCAGCAGTTCGGCGAGCTTGATGGCAGACAGGGGGGTCTTGGGTGCCGGCTTCAGGACGACCGTGTTGCCGGCGGCAAGGGCAGGGGCGACCTTGTGGGCCACCAGGTTGAAGGGGAAATTGAAGGGGGAGATCGCGCCGATGACACCGACGGGGGTGCGCAGGTAATAGCCGAACCGGCCCGCGGAGACGGGAGAGGCGTCCATGGGGACCAGTTCGCCCTGGGGCGCCCGTGCTTCGTGGGCGGCGAACGCGAAGGTTTCGGCGGTCCGGTCCGCCTCTGTCAGGGCGTATTTCCAGGCTTTGCCCGCTTCCCTGGCGATGATCCCGGCGATCTCGTCCCGGTCGCGGCGGATCAGGCCCGCGGTCCGCTCCAGGATATCGGCCCGTTTGCAGGCCGGCAGGCCGGCCATGACTGCCAACGCCTGCTTCGCCCCCCTGATGGCCCGGTCGATCTCATCCTTGCCGACCATTGGCACGATCCCCACGACGGTGTCGTCAAAGGGGTTGATGACCTCGGTGCCGGGAAGATGATCCCCGACCCATTCCCCGGCAATCAGCGTTCTGTAGCGCTTGATCACGGCTATTCCCTTCCTCTGCCGAAATGGCTGCAGCCCGTGCACTGTGACCCTTTGTCCGCTGCCAAGAAGCGCAGACGGGCAGAGAGTGCCCATGGGCAAATTATGTGCATATGCACAGTTGAACATTTTTAATATCTAATGTCAAGGGGTTTTAACTCTGATTTCCGGAACTTGTACGGGTGGAGAAGGGTCGGGAGGGTCAAGATGTCCTAACGATCCGGATTGGCGATCAATGTTCAGAACCGGTAGCCGATCCCCCCCATGATGACGTCCGTGTCCCGGTCGTAGTTGGTGATGATGCGGTTCCACGAGGTGCGCAGGCTCCAGTGCGGGTGGAATCGGTAACTCCCGGTCAGGGTTGCGATGGCGGAGATCTTTCCGTCGTCGCCCTGATTTTTGTCGGATCGCTCATCCACGGCGAGATAGGCGCCGCATCCGGCACCGAGCGCTACGGAATCGTCCAGGAAGGCCTTGACGGCCCAGAACTGGCTGACCAGACCGCCCCGCCGGATCAGGCGGGTGTCGCCTTCGTAGAGCCAGGCGACCGTCCAGTCCAGATAGCGCAAGAGCCCTCGCCGATATTCGATGCTGAGCGCGGTCGAACGTTCCGAAGCAAAGCTGTTGGTGATGGTCCGGCCGGCAAACAGGGTGATCTCGTTCTCCGTGGTCTTCTCATCGGAGGGCCTGGAGGAAAGCTGTGCCGTGGCCGATGCGGGTTCACCCAGCTGATAGCCGATCCCGGCCAGGGCCGACACGGTATCGATGCTGCCGAAGGCCTTGACCCAGTTGGTGCGCAGCTGGAACTGCCAGCGGGTTTCGGTCTTCCAGATCGCCGCCAGGCTGGCAATCGCGCCGAAGCCGTGCTCGTTGGTGTAGGAGCCGTCGTTCGCCGAGGGGGTCGTCGTGTCGAAATAGTGATAGGGGCCGATCCCTGCGGAGACCGACAGCCGCCGCTCCAAAAGGTCCGTCTGTGCCCAGAGCTGGAGAGCATTGCCGTCGCGGTGATGGTTGGGCACATGCCCCTCGTTGAGATAGGAAAGGCTCGCCGCCACGTGCTTGGCGAAATCCTGCCGGTATTCCAGCTGCCAGGAGTAGGAGGTGTCGGTCCTCTCCGTGCCGACGGTCTCCATCGTCCCCCCCAGGCCGAAGAACTCGTCGGCGTCGGCAGGGGCGGCGGAAATCAGCAGGCAGGCGAAAAGAGCGGTCCATTTCATGGGGTATTCTCCTGTACAGTCATCGTCGAACAGCCGCACTGTCGGCGCTCGGATCGCTCCGGTGCAGGCGACGGACCTGCATCAAGTCTGATGGATAGGGCATGAAGAAGCAAAGTCATGCCATTGTCCCTATGGTGGAGCGGAAGCGCGACAGGGAGAGCGCAAACAGGACCGCGCCGATCAGGACGAGGGAGACAAACTGCGGCCAGACAACGGCGAGCCCTGCACCGCGGTAGAGGATGGCCTGGGCCAGCATGACGAAATGGGTGTTGGGCGCTGCTAGCATGATCCACTGCACGACATCGGGCATGCTTTCGCGGGGGGTGGTACTGCCCGAGAGGATCTCCAGCGGCAGCAGCACCAGCATCATCAGCAGGCCGAACTGGGGCATGGAGCGGGCGACGGTGCCGAGGAAGATACCGAGCGACGTGGTGGCGAACAGGTGCAGGGCGGTGCCGACCAGAAAGAGGGGGATGGAACCCTCGATCGGTACCCTGAGCAACCCCTGGACAACCAGGGTAAGCGAGCAGGCGGTGGTCGTCAGCACCACCAGCGCCATGGCCCAGACCTTGCCAGTCATGATTTCAAAGGGGGTCACCGGCATCACCAGCAGGTGCTCCACCGTGCCGTGCTCCCGTTCACGGATCAGCGCGGCTCCGGTCAGGATGATGGAGAGCATGGTGACGCTGTTGATGACCTGCATGACCGAGCCGAACCAGAATTGGTTCAACTCCGGGTTGAAGCGTGCCCGCAGGTTCAGATCGACGGTTGCGGCGGTGTTTGCCCGATAGCCCTGCAGAAAGGAGCTGATTTCGGTGTTGACGATGGACTGGATGTAACCGCTGCCGGTGAACGCCTGGCTCATCCGGGTTGCGTCCACGTTGAGCTGGACAATGGGCGAACGTCCGGCCAGGACGTCGCGCTGAAAGTTCGGGGGGATATCGATGGCAAAGGTGTCGAGACCGGCATCCATGCGGGAATCCATCTCGTTCCGCGTGATCATGGCCGGCGTGGTGAAATGCGGGGGGATAAAGGCGTCGGCGATGCGCGCCGAGAGTTGGGAACGGTCCTCGTCGATAATGGCGATCGGCGCCCGGTGCAGGGTTTCCGGCATGGCCCTGGCGGCCGAATAGACCTCGAAGCTGAAGGCGTAGACGATCAGCGCCAGCAATATGGGGTCGCGCAGCAGGCTGCGCAGTTCCTTGATGCCGAGATGGAGGATGTTGGCGCTACGCATGGTCAGCGATCCTGTTTCCTGAGCAGGGCCGTGGCCAGTCCGATCAAGAGGGGCACGGCCAGCAGCAGGGGGACAAACGACACCTTGAGATCGGCAAAGCCGAGCCCCTTGGAAAATGCGCCACGGGCGATGATCAGAAAATAGGTGGTCGGATAGACCGTGCCGATCGCGGCCCCGGCACCTTCCAGTGAGGAGACCGGATGGGTCAGACCGGAAAACTGCACGGCCGGCAGGAGGGTCAGGATAGCCGTGCCGAACAGGGCGGCGATCTGGCTCCGCATGAAGGTGGAAATCACCAGGCCCAGCGCGGTGGCCGCGATCACATAGAGAAGCGCCCCGGCCGACAGGGCCGCGAAGCTCCCCTTGAGCGGGACGCCGAAGACGAAAATCGCCAGCAGGGTGAGGAGCAGAAAGCTGAGCATGGCGAGTGCCACGTAGGGGAGTTGCTTGCCCAGGAGAAATTCCAGCCGGGTGACCGGCGTGACATAGAGATTGACGATGGAGCCCAACTCCTTTTCACGCACCACCGAGAGCGCGCTCAGCATGGCGGGGATCAGCATCAGAAGGAGCGGGATCATGGCCGGCACCATGGCCACCAGGCTCTTGACATCCGGGTTGTAGCGATAGCGGATCGCGATGTCGGCCGCGGAGGCCGTGGCCGCAGTGCCGAGCTTTTCCCGCACCAGGGCCGTCAGCCACTGGGCGTGCATCCCCTGCACGTAGCCACGGATCGTTTCAGCCCGTTGTGGCATGGCACCGTCGATCCAGGCGCCGACGGCGACCGGGGAGCCGCGCCGCAGGTCGCGGGCAAAGCCGGGCGGGATCTCGATTGCCAGACTGATCTCGCCGGCCCGCATCCGCCGGTCCAGGTCGTCGTAGTCTCTGAGGGGCGGGCGCTCGATAAAGTAGCGGGAGCCGGCGAGGCTGAGCAGATAGTCGCGGCTGAGCGTGGTCTGGTCCCGGTCCAGAGCGGCAAAGGTCAGATTCTCCACATCCATGGTGATGCCGTAGCCCATGACGACCATCAGGATCACGCTCCCGAGCAGGGCCAGGGTCAGGCGGATCGGATCGCGAAAGAGTTCCAGCGCCTCGCGCCGGGTATAGCTGAGCAGCCGTTGCAGGCTGAAGAAGCCGGAGGGTGCTGCCGGTGGAGCAGGCTGGCCGGCGCGGGGAGCGGAGGGAATGTCTGCCGTTTCCGCCGCTATGCTGATGGGAGTAGGTGCTGCGGCATCGGTGGCTTCTTCCAGATAGCCGATGAACGCCTCTTCCAGCGATGCTGCCCCGCGAGCTGCGATCAGGGCTGTTGGCGCGTCGCTGACCAGCACCCGTCCGGCGTGCATCAGCGAGATCCGGTCGCACCGCTCCGCCTCGTTCATGAAGTGGGTCGAGATGAAGATGGTGACCCGATCCCGGCGCGCCAGTTCAATCATGATCTGCCAGAAGCCATCGCGCGCCACCGGGTCGACCCCCGAGGTCGGCTCGTCCAGGATCAGCATCTCCGGCCCGTGGATCATGGCCACGGCCAGGGAGAGCCGCTGGCGCTGCCCCAGCGGCAGCGCGTCGGGGAGGCTTTCCATCACCCCGTCCAGGCCGAAGCGCTCCGCCATCTCCCGTACACGGGCGGGAATCCGGGCTTCCGGCATGCTGAAGAGGCGCGCGTGTAGGACCAGGTTCTGCCGCACCGTCAACTCGCCGTAGAGGGAAAAGGACTGGGTCATGTAGCCGACCCGGCGGCGGGTGTCGATGTCGTGCGGGTCCACCGGCCGGTCAAAGAGCCGGGCCTCGCCTTCGCTGGCCGGCAGGAGGCCGGTCAGCATCTTCATGGTAGTGGTCTTGCCGCAGCCGTTGGAGCCGAGAAAGCCGAAGATCTCCCCCTGCTCGATACGGAAGCTGACATGATCGACAGCAATGAAGTCGCCGAAGCGCATGGTCAGATCATGGGCCTCGATGGCGGCCTTGCCGTCGGGTTCTGCCTCCCGCGGCGGGATAATGACCGGTTGGTAGCCCTCGCGCTGCGCCTGGGGCAACAGGGCGATGAATGCCTCTTCCAGGGTCGTGGTGCCGGTCTGGGTCAGGAGTTCCCGCGGCGTGCCAATGGCAAGCACCCGACCGCCGTTCATTGCCACCAGCCAGTCGAAACGTGCGGCCTCCTCCATGTAGGCGGTGGCGATCAGCACGCTCATGCCGGTCCGACCGGCACGGATGCGGTCGATCAGTTCCCAGAACTGGCGGCGCGACAGGGGGTCGACGCCGGTGGTCGGTTCGTCCAGGATCAGCAGGTCGGGGTCGTGGATCAGGGCGCAGCAGAGGCCCAGCTTCTGCTTCATGCCGCCGGAGAGCTTGCCTGCCGGCCGGTCGGCAAAGGGTGCCAGGCCGGTGGCGGCCAGCAGCTCGGCAATGCGCCGCTCCCGCTCCTGGCGGCCATGACCGAACAGCCGGGCGAAAAACTCCACATTCTCCAGCACCGACAGGGTTGGATAGAGATTCCTGCCGAGCCCCTGGGGCATATAGGCGATACGGGGGCAGACCGCACGGCGGTGGCGCCTGTCGGCCATGTTGCCCCCCAGGACGTCTATCCGGCCGGACTGGATGGCACGGGAGCCCGCGACCAGCGAGAAGAGGCTTGACTTGCCCACGCCGTCCGGCCCGATGACGCCGACCATGCAGCCGGCCGGCAGTTCGAGATCGACCGCAGCCAGCGCCAGGGTCTTGCCGTAGCGCTGGCTGACCCCCTGCAGCCTTGCTACGGGCGGCAGGGGCGCCCGGATGGCTTGCGGATCGCAATCGCTCATTGCGGCAGCTTCACCTGCAGGTGGGCGGGCCACGGCTTGGCGGCGTCGAGCCGCACATAGGCCATGCCGGGCAGACCGGTCTTGACCTGGGTGATATGTTTCCGGAGCAGCTCCACGGGGATCTGGGCGCGCAGGCGGAACATCAGCTTTTCCCGCTCACTGGCCGTCTCCACGGTTTTGGGGGTGAACTGGGCCACATCGGCAACGAACGATACTTTGGCGGGGATTACATACTGGGGAGCGGCGTCGAGGATCAGCCGGACCTCTGAACCGAGTGCGACCCGGCCGGCCGCGGTCGTCGGCAGAAAGAAGGTCATGTAGACATCGCTCAGGTCGACCAGGCTTAAGACCCGGCCGCCGGCGGCGACCACCTCGCCGGGTTGGGCGACCCGGTATTGTACCCGGCCGTCGCGGGGGGAGACGAGGGCGCTGTCCCGGATATCGGCCTGGACCCGTTCGACCGTGGCCTGGGCCGCTGCAACGGC
The DNA here is from genome assembly GCA_009684525.1 of Geobacter sp. Taxonomy (NCBI): domain Bacteria; kingdom Pseudomonadati; phylum Thermodesulfobacteriota; class Desulfuromonadia; order Geobacterales; family Geobacteraceae; genus Geobacter; species Geobacter sp. Next base: position 50,252 of record WKKR01000002.1, on the reverse strand, counting down.
TGATAACGCCCCGGAGATCTGGGTCCGGACCGTTGCGATGGTCGCCTCGGCGGCAGCGACCTGGGCGCGGGCCGCGCTTACGGCTGCCACGGCGCTTTTGAGCCGTGTGCTGTCGTCGTCAGCCTCTTGTCGCGACATCGCGCCCCGTGAGACAAGGTCGGACGAGCGTGCTTCGTGCTGTTGTGCGTTTTCCAGTTCTGCTTCGCGCTGTCCGACCAGTGCCAGTGCCGCTGCCTTTTCGCTTTGGCGTTGTACCAGCTGGCTGCGCGTGGTGGCAACCGAGTCGCGCGTCTTCTGCAGCTCGGCCTCGGCCTGGCGGAGCTGGGCTTCGAGCACCTCGGTGTCCATTATCGCCACCTTCTGCCCGGCAGTGACGAACTCCCCTTCGCGCGCCAGGATATCCTTTATCCGGCCGGCGGTCTTGGCGGCGATGTCGATCTCCACCGCTTCGATGCGGCCGTTGCCGCTGACGAGACCGCGGTCTCTGTCGTTGCCGGCGAACTTCTGCCATGCAACGATACCAAGAATCCCCATAACCAGCAGTCCGGCGACGATGATCAGCCATGTTTTCCGTGGTTTGGTCATGGTACCCTCTCTTTGCCAGTGAAGATATTACAGCCAGTCGGTCAGCATTACCCCCACCCCAAACCGGTTGGTGGAATGGTTGTAATCCACGAGGCTTTCACCATAGCCGTTGAAATATTGGACATACCCCTTTAGATGCTTGTGGAGGGGGAAGCTCCAGTCCAACTGCACCGCTCCCTTGTTCCCGGATGTGCGCAGGTTGTTGCGCAGCATCAGGGTCAGGGTGTGCTCCCCCAGTTTTTGCAGGGCAAACAGTTCCCCATAGCCCAGATATTTTTCCATCTGCGGGTTGTCATCATCCTCCCTGCTTTCGGGGATACGGAACCAGGGCCTCAGGGAGACGTAGGTGTCGCCCGCGCTGAACAGGAGGTTTGCGACGATGCGGTTCCAACTGCGGGACAACGGTTCTCCCCGCCCGTTGGATTGGTGGTTGAAGCCGAGGGTGATCATCTGGCTGGTCATGCCCAGCAGTCTGGAGCCGGTATGGAATGCCAGGAAGGCCTCGGGTTCGAAGTTGATCTCGCGAAAGGGTGCGGATGAGCCGCTGTTGTATGCCTGCCAGAAGGCAAGTTGGCTGTAGGCCACATAGAGTGTGCCATTGTCGCCGAAGATGTCGTCCCAGAGCGCGGTCTTGATGCTCAACTGGAATTTGACCTCAAGGTTGTCGAGATTTTCGTCCCGGCCTGCCAGGTTGGCATATACGGCATTATTGGGCGAGGTGTTGTAACTGACGGGAAGCAGGTAGTTGGTTTTGTGCGGCAGGATGGAAAATCTTGATTCCTTGGCCTGTTTTTCATGGTGCAGCCGTTGTTGCAGGGCAGAGTCCTGCGGAACGGATGCCCCTGGCTCGGCGGGCGGTGTTTCTACGGGGGCGACGGGCGAGGGGAGCTGTTCGGTCCGGGCAACACCCGCTGTACCTGCGATTGTCGACAGGAAGAAACATATGACAAGTATGGCGCGTCGTGAAGCGGTCACGTGCTGGCACTCCCCTCAACCCCTACGGAAGTTTGGGCGAATATGCTCTCACTGCCTGTTCGGTGAGTCTCCCCGCTTGCTGATGAACAGGAGGCACATCAGGACAAAGCCCACCGTTCCGCCTAACAAGAACCCGCAAGTAAAGGCAATCCATACTGTGCTCATATGATTGTCTCCGTTTCATGCCCAAAATAACGTTGCGTTCATTCAGGCACGCTTTTGCCTTGGAAAGGCTGCCTGCCCCCCGGTCCGGAGGTCTCTCACAAAAACGGTCAGTGCCTGAAAAGCAGGTGTATCAGATTTATGGGCCAGTCCGGGTGCGGTTCCCTGACCAGGAACGTGTAGGCCATCATGACGGCAAGCAGGGCGATGACGAGGTACAGAACCATTCTTGAGGGTTTCATCCCATGCTCCTCCGGTTTGCTGCCGCGCTGCCGCTACTTCGTCCCGCCACCCAGAACCTTGTACAGCGTCACCAGATTGCTGATGCGGGAGAGGCGGACGCTGATCAGGTTCTGTTGGGCGCTGTAGAGGGAGCGCTGGGCGTCCAGAACCTGCAGGTAGCTGTCGACCCCTTTCTCGTAGCGGGCCTGGGAGAGGCGGTAGCTCTCGGAGGTGGCGTCGGTGAGCGATTGCTGCGCCGCCACCTGCTCGTCAATGGTCCCCCGCAGGGCCAGGGCATCGGAGACTTCCCGGAATGCGGTCTGGATCGCCTGTTCGTACCGGGCCACCGCAATGTCCCGATCTACCTCTGCCACCGTGAGCCTGGCTTGGTTGCTGCCGGCGGTGAAGATCGGCAGGGTGATACGGGGGGCAAAGCTCCAGGCAAAGGCATCGCCGGTGAAGAGGCCGGAGAGTTCGTCGCTGCCGAAGCCCACGTTCGAAACCAGGGTGATGCTGGGGAAGAAGGCCGCCCTGGCCGCGCCGATGTTGGCGTTGCTCCCCCTGAGCAGGTTCTCGGCCTGGAGGATGTCGGGACGGTTGAGCAGCACCTCGGACGGCAGGCCCGGCGCCAGCTCCTTCAGGGCGGTCAGCGTTTCGGAAAGGGACGGCGGCAGCAGGTCCGCCGGGATCTTCGAGCCGACCACGAGGGCCAGGGCGTTCTCGTCCTGGGCCACCAGGGTGGTGTAGCGGGCAATGTCAAGCCGCGCGGTGTCCACGCTGGTCTGGGCCTGGTGGAGGTCGAGGGCGGAGGAGACGCCCGCCTCGTAACGGCTCTTGGTCAGCTGGAAGGATGACTGCTGGCTCGTCAGGGTCTCTTTGGCGAGCTTCAGCCGCTCGCGGTCCGCCCCCAGGGCCAGGTAGGTGGTGGCAACCTGTGAAACCAGGCTGATCTGCACGCTGCGCCGCGCCTGCTCGGTAGCCAGGTACTGCTCCAGGGCCTGGTCCTTGAGGCTGCGCACCCGGCCGAACAGATCCAGTTCATAGGAGCTGACGCCGAGGCCGACGCTGTATTGATGGATGGTCCGTGCCTGGCCGGTACCGGAAAAATCCTCGGGCAGCCGCTGGAACGCGCCGTCGGCAGTGGCATCGACCTTGGGGAAGAGGTCGGAGCGCTGGATCTGGTACTGGGCCCGGGATCGCTCGATATTGAGAACGGCGACGCGGAGGTCGCGGTTGTTCTCCAGCGCCAGGGCGACCAGTTTCTGCAGCCGCTGGTCGACGAAGAACTCCTGCCAGGGGATATCGGCCAGCGGCTTGTCCGCAGGCTTGGCTGCCGCTTCCCCGTAGGCGGCACCGCTGGGCCATTCGGCCGGCACCGGCGCGGCCGGCCGGCTGTAATTCGGGGCCATGGTGGTGCATCCCGCCAGGCAGAGGAATACCCCCAAAGGAAGACACAAGGCTGTTGTCATCCGGTTCATGTCAATGTTCCTCCAATGATTCGATTGGCGTGGCCAATCGCGTGGGCTGTTTTTTCCGGGCAAAGAGACGCGAGACCATGACAAAGAAAAACGGGATAAAGATCAGGTCGATAAAGGTGGCCGAGAGAAGGCCGCCGGTCACGGCGGTACCGATGGCGTTCTGGGCCGCTGCCCCGGCCCCTTTGGTCAGGGCCAGCGGCAGGGTGCCGAAGAAGAAGGCCAGCGAGGTCATGATGACCGGCCTGAGCCGGATCTTCACCGCCATCAGGGTGGCCTCGACCAGTTCATGCCCCTGGTGCATCTGATCCTTGATGAACTGGATGATCAGGATGGCGTTCTTGGTGGAAAGACCCACGGTGGTGAGCAGGCCGATCTGGAGATAGACGTCGTTGGGCAGTACCCGCAACGTGACCGCCGTAACCGCACCCACCAGGCCGAGCGGCAGCATCAGCAGGTTGACGAAGGGGATCGTCCAGCTCTCATAGAGCGCAGCAACCGCAAGGAAGACCACCAGCAGCGATATGGCATAGAGCGCCGGGGCCTGGGCGCCCGCCTTCTTTTCCTCGTAGGAGAGACCGGTCCACTCGTATCCCATGCCGGTCGGCAGCTGGGCCGCCATCTTTTCCATCTCTGCCATGGCCTCTCCGGTGCTTACGCCGGGCGCCGCCTGCCCCATGATTTCGACCGACGGGATGCCGTTGTAGCGCTCCAGCCGTGGCGAGCCGTACTGCCAATGGGCGGTGGCAAAGGCGGAGAAGGGCACCATCTCCCCCTTGTTGTTGCTGACATACCAGCTGTTGATATCTTCCGGCAGCATCCGGTACCTGGCGTCGGACTGGAGGTAGACCTTCTTGACCCGACCGTTTTCGATGAAGTCGTTCACGTAGGAGCTGCCCCAGGCAGTGGCCAGCACGTTGTTGACGTCGGCAAGCGAGACTCCCAGGGCGCCGGCCCGCACGTCATCGATATCCAGCTTGAACTGGGGTGAATCGTCCTGGCCGTTGGGCCGGACCGCGATCAGCTTGGGATTCTTCATGGCCATCCCGAGCAGCTGGTTGCGGGCCTCCATCAGCTTGTCATGCCCCAGGCCGCTCCGGTCCTGCAGCATGAAGTCGAAGCCGTTGGCCTGCCCCAGCTCCACCACTGCCGGGGGTGAAAAGGCAAAGGCCAGGCCGTCCTTGATGGTGGAAAAGGCGCCCATGGCGCGGCCGGCAACGGCAGCCGCCTTCAGGTCAGGGGACTTGCGCAGCTTCCAGTCCTTGAGCTTGACAAAGGCCAGCCCCATGTTCTGGCCGCGACCGGCAAAGCTGAAACCTGCCACGGTAATGATGGTGTCCACCGTCTTGGTTTCGCGCTCCAGGAAATGCTTTTCGAGCTGCTCGATCACCTTGATGGTCCGCTCCTTGGTGGCACCGGCCGGCAACTGCACTTGGCAGATGATGAACCCCTGGTCCTCATCCGGCAGGAAGGCCGTCGGGAGCCGCAGGAAGAAGACCGCCATGGCCGCCACGATGGCGCCATAGACCACCAGGTAGCGGACCGGCTTGCCAAAGGAGCGACCGACGATCCCTTCGTATTTTCCCCTTGCCCAGTCGAACCACCTGTTGAAGTGGCGGAAGAAGCGGCAGAACCAGCCGCACTCGCCCGGCGTGTGCCCCTTTTCCACCGGTTTGAGCAGGGTTGCGCAGAGCGCCGGGGTCAGGATCATGGCCACCAGGACCGACAGGATCATGGCGGCGATGATGGTGATGGAGAACTGGCGGTAGATGACCCCGGTGGAGCCGCCGAAAAAAGCCATCGGCAGAAAGACCGCCGTCAGTACGGTGGCTATGCCGACCAGGGCGCTGGTGATCTGCCCCATGGACTTGATGGTGGCGTCGTGCGGGGAGAGCCCCTCCTCGGACATGATCCGTTCCACGTTTTCGACAACCACGATGGCGTCGTCCACCAAGAGGCCTATGACAATGACCAGGGCGAACATGGTCAGGGTGTTGATGGAGAAGCCGGCGGCCGACAGGACGCCCATGGTCCCCAGGAGCACCACCGGCACCGCGATGGTGGGGATCAGGGTGGCCCGGATGTTCTGCAGGAACAGGAACATGATGATGAAGACCAGGAAGACCGCCTCGATCAGGGTCCTGACCACCTCCTCGATGGAGATCTTGACGAAGGGGGTGGTGTCGTAGGGGTAGACCACCTGCATACCTGCCGGGAAGTATCTGGAGAGCTCCTCCATCTTGGCCTTGACCCGGTTTGCCGTATCCAGGGCGTTGGCGCCGGCCGCCAGCCGGATCGCCATCCCCCCCAGCGGTTTCCCCTTGTAGCGGGCTTCGATATCGTAGTTTTCCGTGCCGATCTTGCTGACGGCCACGTCTTTCAGCCTGACCGTGGAGCCGTCGCTGTTGGTCCGCAGGATGATGGCGTCGAACTGCTCAGGGCTCTGCAACAGGGTGCGGGCGGTGATGGTGGCGTTCAGCTGTTGCCCGATTTCCGCCGGGGTGCCGCCGAACTGGCCGGCCGACACCTGGGCGTTCTGCGCCTGCAGCGCGGCGATCACATCGTTGGTCGTGAGATGGTAGTTGTTCAGCTTGGCAGGGTTCAGCCAGATCCGCATGGCGTTCTGGGTGCCGAACATCTGGACTTCACCCACCCCTTCCACCCGGCTGACGATATCCTGGACGTTGGATACCATGTAGTCGGACAGGACGTGGCGATCGTAGCGGCCGTCTTCCGAGACGAGGCCGATGATCAGCAGGAAGTTCTTGGTGGATTTGACGACCTGTATCCCCTGTTTCTGCACGATCTGGGGCAAGAGCGGCGTGGCCAGCTGCAGCTTGTTCTGCACCTGCACCTGGGCGATGTTGGGGTCGGTGCCGGCCTTGAAGGTCAGGTTGATGGAGACTGCCCCGGCAGAATCGCTGGTGGAGGACATGTAGATCAGGTTGTCGATCCCGTTCAGCTTCTGCTCCACGACCTGGGTGACCGTATCCTGGACGGTCTGGGCCGAGGCGCCGGGATAGGTGGCATTGATGGTGATCTGCGGCGGCGCGATGGGCGGGTACTGGGAAACCGGCAGCGTCTTGATCGCCAGAAGGCCGGCCAGCATGACCATGATAGCGATTACCCAGGCAAAGATGGGACGATTTATAAAAAACCGGGACATAGGGGGAGCTCCTTATGATTTCAACTGGCGAAACCTTTTCACCACGGAGACACGGAGGCACGGAGAAAACAAAAACGGACGGGTTAAAGCAAAATCATTCATCCGGCTGTTTCCTTAATAGAGACGTGAGCTGTACTCCTTGTCTCCGTGCCTCTGTGGTGAGTTGATCATGAACTATTTCTTCCCTGCCGGCGCAGCTGCTGGTGCTGCCGCGCCCTCTGGCTTGGCCCCGAACGGCACGACCTTCACCGGTGTACCGGGCCGCGCCTTCTGGATACCTTCGAGGATGACCTGGTCACCCGCCTTGAGCCCTTCGCTGACCAGCCAGTTTTCGCCAACGGTCCGGGCAACCTTGATGACCCGCGGTTCCACCTTGCTTTCTGCCCCGACCACCATGACCATCGCCTCGCCCTGCGGATTCCGGGTGACGCCACGTTGCGGGACAAGGATCGCCTGGTCGCTTACCCCTTCCTCGATGATGGCCTGCACGAACATGCCGGGGAGCAGGGTCTGCTTCGGGTTCGGGAAGATCGCCCGCAGGGTGATGGAGCCGGTGCTCTGGTCGACGGTCACTTCCGAAAACTTCAGGGTGCCGGGCAGCGGATAGGGGCTGCCGTCCTCCAGGATGAGTTTCACCTTTGCCTGGCTGGCGCCGTTCTTTCTGATCTCGCCGCTGGCGAGATTCCGCTTGAGGCGGAGCAGATCGGCGCTGGATTGGACGACATCCACGTACATGGTGCCGAGCTGCTGCACCGTTGCCAGTGCCGTGACCTGATTGGCGGTCACCAGTGCCCCGTCGGTTACGGTGGAACGGCCGATCCGCCCGGAGATGGGGGCGGTTACCTTGGTGTAGGCCAGGTTGATCCGCGCGGTGTCCACTGCCGCTTTTGCCGCAGCCACATCGGCCTCGGCCTGTTTCAGGGCGGCGCTGGCATCGTCGTAATCCTGTTGGCTGACTGCCTTGATCTTGGCCAGGTCGCGGAAGCGTTCCTCCTTCAGCCGGGCCGGGATGAGATTGGCTTCAGCCCTGGAGAGTGAGGCGCTGGCGCTGTTGTATGCCGCCCGGTAGGTGGAGGGATCGATCTGGTAGAGCACTTGCCCCGCCTTGACATCGGAACCTTCGGTAAAGAGGCGCTTCTGGATGATTCCGCTGACCTGTGGGCGCACCTCGGCAATCAGGTGAGCCGATGTCCGACCGGGCAGTTCCGTGGTCAGGGATACGCGCTTGGGTTCTACCACCACGACCCCGACCTCGGGAACGGCCTTCTGCTGTGGATTGGTGGCATTGGTCTTTTTCCCGCATCCGGCGAGCAACAGCCCGCAGACTGCGAGACCCGCAGCGGCCATAAGGATTTCGGCTCTGTACGTGCTTTTCATGGATACCTCTGCAATGTGCAAGTTTGCCAGCCCTGCGGGCTGGTCATGGGTGGGGTGGCATTAACGGCCAACCGGCCGCTAGTTCTTTTTCTTCACCAGGACGACGATGACCGTCAGCGTCCATGCTGCTATGACAAGTGTGACAAACAGCTTCATGTTCGCCTCCTCGCGTAAATTGGAGTGAATGTTCATTCCATAATGGATATATGGTAATTACTGCCCGCAGTGCGCTGCCGGTGCGTTCAGCGTCTGATCCCGTCCCAGCAGGCCTCGATGGTCCGGGTGATCATGGCTTCGTCCAGGTGGACAAAACCGAGGATATGGTCGCGCGCCACCGAGATCAGGGGGCCGAAGGCCAGGTCGAACAGGATGACGAGGGGGAAATCCTTGAGCACTTGCTGGGCCAGGCCTTGGTCGAACAGCTCCCGGTAGACCTCGCACCTTTTCTCGTTTCCCAGAAGCTTGTCCCGCCGGAAGGCCACTCCGTAGGGGGAGTTGTGAAACTGCTCCAGGTAGCGGAAATGCAGGGGGTGCTCGATAAAGTAGCGCAAGAGCGCCGTGCCCAGATGGAGAAAGCGCGCCCTGAACGGGGCTTCGGTGGAGTAGCCGTCCAGGATGTACGGGTACATCAATCCTTCGAGTGTCCGGTACAATTCGTTGATGAGGACATCCCGGTTCTCGAAATAACGGTAGATCGTCCCGGCCCCCACACCGGCCCGTTCGGCGATCATGGCCATGGGAGCGCCATGGAAGCCCTGTTCCGCCATTAATTCCAAAGCCGCGCGGATGATTTCTTCACGCTTGTCCGGTTTTGACATAGATCGCCTTCCATATTCGGAATGAATGTTCATTCAAAATATCGTCATGTCACGGGACTGTCAAGAATATTTTCCGGGTTAAGGAGATGCAGTGTGCCGGCGCTGCCGGGGGGGTACCGAAAGAGAAAGCAAAGAAAAACAAGGTAATGGACAGATTGCTGGGTAGGACGGGGCGATCCGGGCAGGGATTTTTTCATCGAACAGGGGTGGGAATGAGAAAACCCGCCGTATCGAGCGGCGGGTTTTCTTGTGCGCAGAGAGTAGTACTATTCGTGTATTTTGGTCACGTCGTCGCTGGTCGAGGCCTTCTTGAAGTTCCTGATGCCGCTTCCCAGCGCCTGGCCGATCTGGGGCAATTTGGAGGGACCGACCACGACCAGGAGGATGGCCAGGATGATGAACAGCTCCGGCATACCGATGCCAAACATTTTTTATCTCCTTTCAGGCATGGACGTTTCTTTCTGCCGGTCCGTCACGCCGCCATGGGCAGGACGGCAACGCCGTCTGCTGCAAGGTCTTTCAGGATCATCCCGGCTACGTCGTCGAGACGAGCCTGGAGGGTGGGGGAGAGCTGGTCGCTTGCGTCCAGCGATTCCGGGATGACGCCGATTAGGGTGATCCGGTCCGGGCTGCCGCCGCGCATCTCGCTCAACAGCAGCATCTCCTGGATGCCGATCTGGTGGGGGGAGAGCTTCACCGGGATCCGGTTCAGCATGATGTCGTCCTTCTCGAAGCGGAGCAGTTCCCCCGGCGTTCCGGCCGCCTCGACCACGTCGATAATGTAGGCCCGCTCGGCCTCCTCGAACTTGTGGGTCACCATGATCCCCAGGGTGCCGCCGTCGTAGAGCTCGACCTCCTCGGGGAACGAGTAGTGTTTTTCCAGGTATCTGATGCAGTGGACCCCGAACCCTTCATCGGAAAGGAGCAGGTTGCCGGCACCAAAAATCAATGTTTTCATAAGAGTTTCCTTTTTTTTGTTGCCTGCAAACGCTCAATTTTTCGCAAGATCAAGGCTGTCGAGGGATTGAGCGGAGGCGTAGCAGCGCTACGCCGCACAATCAATCCCGAAGACTTACGCAGATATTGCGGAAAAGTGGGCGTTTCCTACAATACCTTGACCGAGGTGATTTCCTTCCCTTCCGGGTCCACTGCATGCACCGCACAGGCAATGCACGGGTCAAAGGAATGGATGGTCCGGAGCACCTCCAGCGGCTTGTCCTCCTGCGCCACCGGGTTTCCCACCAGGGATGCCTCGTAGGGGCCGAGATTCCCCTTTTCGTCGCGGGGAGAGGCGTTCCAGGTGGAGGGGACCACGGCCTGGTAGTTCTTGATCTTCTTGCCGTCGATCACCATCCAGTGGGAGAGGCTGCCGCGCGGCGCCTCGTGGAACCCGACCCCCTTGTATTCGCCGCTGGGGATCTCGGTGTGGTTGGCGTAGATGGTGTCACCCTTGCCCAGGTTGGTAACCAGCTTGTCCAGGTATTCCAGGGAGAGGTCGGCCATGAGGTGGGCCCTGATGGCCCTGGCCCCCAGGCGCCCCATGGTGGAGTGGAGGTCGCGCACCGAGACGCCGATCTTCTGGCAGGTTGTATCCACCAGCTTCTTGACCTTCTGGTTGCCGCCGGCATAGGCGGCAAAGAGCTGGGCCGGCGGCCCGACCTGGACCGGTCTGCCGGCGAAGCGGGGCGACTTGCACCAGCTGTACTTGCCGTTTTCCTGGAAGTCGGTGTACTCCGGCTTCGTTTCCCCTTCCCACGGGTGGTGGGTTGCGGAACCCTCGTACCAGGCATGGGCGACACCTTCGCTGATATTGTCGATCAGGTAAGGGTCCTGGTGATTGGTGATCGCCTTGAAGGTGCCAAGGTCGCCGTTGAAGAAGATTCCACCGTTCAGGGCGAACTGGGTATTCTTGGTATCTTCGGGGAATTCGGGAACGGCCAGGTAGTTGGTGACCCCGGCACCGTATTTGAACCACTCCTTGTAGGCAGAGGCGATGGCGATCATGTCGGGATAGTAGACCTTCTGCACGAAATCCCTGGTCTCTTCCATGAGCGAGCGGAGGTAAGCCAGGCGCTCCATGTTGATGGTCGTCATGTTCTCCAGGTTGAGGGCGGTCGCCACCCCGCCGACCACCAGGTTCTGGATGTGGGGGTTCTTGCCGCCGAGGATGGCGCCGGCCTGGGCCGCTTTGCGCTGGTAATCGAGCGCCTTCAGGTAGTGGGCCGTGGCGATGAGGTTGATTTCAGGGGTCAGCCGCATGGCCGGGTGCCCCCAGTAGCCGGAGGCGAAGATCCCCAGCTTGCCGCCACTGACAAAAGACTTCAGCTTGTCCTGGACCGCCTTGAACTCCTTTTCGCTGTTCCCCGGCCAGTCCGAGAGGCTCTGGGCGATCTGGGCGGCCTTTTTCGGGTCGGCCTTGAGGGCGGCCACGATGTCGACCCAGTCCAGCGCCGACAGGTGGTAGAAATGGACGATGTGGTCCTGCACCGAGTGCTGGGCCATGAGGATGTTGCGCACATACTGGGCGTTGAGCGGGACATCCACCTTCAGGGCGTTTTCCACAGACCTGATGGACGAGATGGCGTGCACCGTGGTGCAGACGCCGCAGAAGCGCTGGGCCAGCGACCAGGCGTCCTGGGGGTCCTTCCCTTTCAGGATGGTTTCGATGCCGCGCCACATCTGGGCTGACGACCAAGCCTTGGCGACCTTGCCGCCGTTGACCTCGACATCGATCCGGAGGTGACCCTCGATGCGGGTGATGGGATCCAGGGTGATTCGTTTCGACATGCAGTTTCTCCTCTATGAATAAGGTAGCGGATGTTATTTGCCCACATGCACGGCAGCGGGGAGGATCTCCTCGTGGGTGCCGGCATGATGGCTGTTATCTGCGGTCTTGTGGCCACTGCCCGCATGCTTCGGATTGGGGAGGACCGGGAAGAGCTTGACCAGCACCTGGTACCCCAACAGTTCCAGGGCGATGACGCCGACGGTGATCATCAGTTCGGCGATGGAGGGGAAGTAGTGCCAGCCCTGGCCGGGGTTGAAGCCGATCAGGTAGACGTTGAAGCGGTAGAGCCCGCCCCCCAGGATGATCATGGCCGCGGTGATGAAGAGCCAGCGCGGGGAGCGGCGCATCCTGCTGCTGAAGAGGATGATGGAGCCGCCCGCCACCAGCAGGAATTCCAGGAGGAAGAAGCAGGAGTAGAAGTCCAGCTTGATTGCGGCGCCGAGCTGGCCGCGGTAGGCCAGGTCGCCGACCCGCACCGAAAGCCAGATCACCGTCAGCCAGGGGATGATGCGCGACAGCCCCGACAGCTCGTTCAGCTCGATCTCCCGCTTGAAGGCGTTAGAGGAGATGATCGATTCCAGGATGACAATGGAGTAGCCGATGTAGATGCAGTTGATCAGGAACAGAAGCGGCAGGAAGCCGGTATGCCAGAGCGGGTGGAGCTTGGTGGCCGCGATCAGGAGCAGCGAGCCGAGGGACGACTGGTGCATGGTCGGGAGGGTAATGCCGAGGACGATGAAGAAGACCAGAACCTTGTCGAGCCGCGGCCTGAGCCACGCAGCGGACGACCTGACCCACTCCAGGCCCGAGGCGAGCCTGGCCTCGTCGGGAGTCAGCCGGGGATGGAGCCAGTCGGCGACCTTGCGCAGCGTCACACCCTTGCTGTTCTCCAGCGACCAGAGCACTGCCGGCAGGAACTCGATGATGAGGACCAGGGTGTAGGTCATGACGCAGAGCGCCACCTCGAACATGGCCGAGTTGATCTGCCAGCGCGACGGGATGAAGAAGCCGTAGGAGTTCCAGTAGCGCCCCAGGTCGACGACCACCGAGAAGCCGGCCAGGCCGTAGCCGAACAGCGAGGTAAGGAGCGCCGAACGGATCAGGGGGTGGAACTTCCAGTTGTTGCGGATATAGATCAGGATGGCGACGGCGTAGCCGCCGCAGGCGATGGCGGTCCCGGTTGCCACGTCGTAGGCGATCCAGATCCCCCAGGGGTAGCCGTCGCTCATGTTGGAGACGGCGCCGATCCCCTTGACGTAGCGGACGCCGATGAAAAAGAAGCCGATCACCACCAGGGTGAGCATGACAAAGAACGATCTGGTGAAGATCTTCCCTTCGAGTTTTATGAATTCATCATGATGTCCGGCCATTACTTGTCGTCCTCCCCGTTTCCGTTACTGTCCTGCCGTTTCTGGTTTTTCAGGGCGATGAAACAGAGGGTGCTGTAGAGCGCCACCGGCGCCACGAATCCCTTGTAGATGGTATGCTGGATCTTTTCCGAGAATTCGGCCGGCGCATCCTGCGGCACGATGGGGAGTCCCAGCTTGTGGAACGGCACCGCGGCCAGGTAGAGGTGGTTGGTCCCTCCCAGCTCGAATTCGCCGTAGACATGGTGGATGTAGCGGCCGGGATTGTCACGCAGCCGGGCATGGGCGATATCCAGCAGTTCCCGCCGCTTGCCGAAGGAGATGGCACCCACCGGGCAGGTCTGGGCACAGGCGGTGATCCCCTTTTCCTTGAGATTGGTGTTTTTGCACAGGTCGCACTTGACGATCTGGGGCAGGGTCTTTTCCCACTGGAACTTGGGGATGTTGAAGGAGCAGCCGACCTGGCAGTAGCGGCAGCCGATGCAGGTGTCCTTGTTGTAGTCGACGATACCGGTGACCTTGTCCTTGGTCATGGCGCTGACCGGGCAGACCGAGACGCATGACGGCTTCTGGCAGTGCATGCAGGAGTACTTGATGTACGACCACTCCTTGTCCGATTCCTTGTAGAGCTTGATCAGCGTCCGCGTGCTGCCGGAGAGGTCCTGGGGGGCATCCCAGAGGCCGTCCGGGTCGAAGGGGGCCTTTTCAAAGGCGAGGCTGCCGAAGTCGCCGTTGACCCGCTTGCAGGCGGTCATGCAGGCCTTGCAGCCGACGCACATGGTGGCGTCGTAGAGCATGCCGAGCGCCTCGTTGTTGACCGGCGGCTGTTCGGATGCATGGGACAATCCGGTGGTGCTCGCCACGAGCGCCGCACCGCCGAAGCCGATGGTTTTGAGAAAGCTCCTGCGACTTTGCTTACTCATCCTTCTTCTCCTGTGAATCGCCGTCCTTGGGGAGTTTTTTCGCCAGCATGGCCCCGGCGCCGAGGGCCGCCCCGGCTGCCAGTCCAAGAATGCCGGTGGTGAGCGGATCGGCGCCTTTTCCCTTGTCCTTCATGTTGACCGGTGCGTAGGTATCGGGTGGGGTCGGCAGATGGATCTGGACCTTTTCGGCGATCGCCTTCTTGAACAGGATATCGGGCTCGGTGCAGCCGATGCAGGGGTGGCCGATGGAGACCGGCCAGACTCCCACGTCGTTGAACCGCTGTACCGAGCAGTTGGCAAAGGTTTCCGGCCCCTTGCACCCCAGTTTGTAGAGGCAGTGCCCTTCCCGGTGGTCGTTGTCGCCATAGGCAGTGGCAAAGCGGCCGGCATCGAAGTGGGGCCTCCGCTCGCAGTGCTCATGGATCTTGCGGCCATAGGCGAACTTGGGGCGACCCAGCGCATCCAGCTCCGGCAGGCGCTTGAAGGTCAGGTAGTACATGACCGTGGAGAGGAAGTTGTAGGGATTGGGGGGGCAGCCGGGGATATTGATGATCGGCTTGTCCTTGACGATGTCCCTGACGCCGACGGCGCCGGTGGGGTTGGGGGAGACCGACTGGATGCCGCCGTAGCCGGCGCAGGTGCCGATGGGGATGATGGCTGCCGCCCCTTCCGCCGCGGTCCGCAGCGATTCCAGCGCGGTCTTGCCGGAAACCTTGCAGTAGATGCCGTTGTCCTTGGTCGGGATCGCCCCCTCGACCACCAGCAGGTATTTCCCTTTGTTGGCGGCCATGGAGTCGTGCAGCGACTTCTCCGCCTGGTGACCGGAGCCGATCATCAGGGTCTCGTGGTAATCCAGGGAGATCATGTCCAGGATCAGCGAGGTGATGGTCGGGTGGCTGGAGCGGAGCAGCGACTCGGAGCAGCCGGTGCATTCCTGGAAGTGCAACCAGATCACCGCAGGGTTCTGGTTGGTCTCCAGCGCCTCGGCAACCTTGGCATGCATGCCGAACGGCAGGCCCATCATGGCGGTTGCCGTCACGCAGGTCTTGATGAAATCCCGGCGGGTTACGCCGGCGCAGAAAAATTCGTCGTCTTTCTTCATGATCCTCCCTTTCCGTATGGTGCTGTCAGCCTGATCAAAGGCATGTATACTGCACTTCCGTAGCAGCCTGCCCTCGTATACAGCAACTGCCTTGCCAAGACGCCGGGACGATTCCTTTTTTATTATAATGCTCTAACTGTCAGGAATTATTGGTACGGCAGCAGGGGGGCAACATCGGTGAAAATGGGGAGGGATTATCGGCTTGCGTAGTTTTGTCCGGCTGTGTATCATTTTGTCCATGTGTGCGGTAAGGTATGGGAACGGTGGACGAATCAGGGGGAGAACCCGAAGCGGGGAGACCGCCCGGCAGGGGCTGCACCCCTGAAATTGACCGGAAACGGTGCGAGGGACCATGGCGAAGCCGAAGATCCTGATATGCGACGACGAAACGGAGATCCTCCGCTATCTGAAAAAGATGCTGGAAGGGCAGGGTTTCGGCGTGGAGACCTTCACGTCCGGCAAAATCCTGTTGCAGCGGCTGGAGAGTGCGGTCAGCGCCGACCTGCTGCTGCAGGACGTGCGGATGCCCGACATGGACGGCATTGAGGTGTTCAGGCAGGTGAAACTTTTGCGGCCCGATCTGCCGGTGGTCATCATGACCGCCTACGGCTCCATCGATGCGGCGGTGGAGGCGATCAAGCTGGGGGCCTACGATTACATCACCAAGCCCTTCCCGAGGGAAAAGATCCTGGGGGTGCTGGACAACCTGCTGGAGCGGGAGCATCTGCGCAAGGAAAACCGGCACCTGCGGGAGGAACTGCATGGCGGACAATCCGACACCATGGTGTTTCGCAGCCGGAAATTCCAGGAGGTGTACGATCTGACCTTGCAGGTGGCGGCGAGTGACAGCAACATCCTGATCCTGGGAGAGTCAGGAACCGGCAAGGAGCTCATTGCCGCGACCATCCATCAGAACAGCCCACGCCGAAGAGGCCTGTTTTTCTCCATCAACTGTGCGGCACTGACCGAAACCCTCCTGGAGAGCCAGCTGTTCGGGCATGTCCGCGGTGCCTTTACCGGGGCATTCGCGGCCCAGAAGGGGATGCTGGAGGAGGCGGACGGCGGCACCCTCTTTCTGGACGAGGTGGGGGATATGAGCCTGACCGTGCAGGCCAAGCTCCTGCGTGTCATCCAGGAGCGGGAATTCATCCCGGTGGGGAGTACCAGGCCCAAATCGGTGGATATCCGCTTTGTGGCCGCCACCAACAAGGACCTGGAGGCAGAGATCAGGCAGGGGCGATTCCGCGAGGATTTTTTCTACCGGCTCAATGTCATTACCATCAATCTGCCCCCTCTCCGCGAGCGGCCCGAGGATATCGAGCCGCTGGCCCGGCATTTCCTGGCCCGCTTCAGCACCCGCATGAAAAAGGAGGTTACCGGTATCAGCGACGAAGCACTCCGCCTGCTGGTCGGCTACCACTGGCCGGGTAATGCCAGGGAACTGGAAAACGTCATGGAGCGGGCGGTCATCCTGGCACGCAGCACCAGCATCACCCCCGAGATACTGCCGATCTGGAATGCGGCCGCGGCGCCGCAGCCTGCGGCACAGAGCGGTGCGGTATCGCTCGAAGCGCTGGAGCGCGAGCATATCCGGCAGGTGCTGGAGACCAACCAGTATCACAAGAGCCGCTCTGCCGAGCTGCTCGGCATCTCGCGCAAGACCCTGGACCGCAAGATTGCCGAGTACGGGCTAGTCCTGCCCCGGCAGTCGGCATGAGCAGAGGGGAGTCCCGTCACTGATGCAGCGCCGCCGCTTTCCCATCCGGGTCAAACTGACCATTGCCACTCTCCTGCCCCTTTTGATTGCCATCCTGATCTGCAGCCTGTTGGGTTTCTCCATTCTGATCGCCAAAATTGGCAGCCAGGCGCAGGAAAAGGTGCGCAACGACCTCAATGCCGCCCGTGAAATCTACCTGAATGAGATCGATCATGTCCGCGACGTGGTCAAGTTTACCGCCGGTGCCTCCTACACGGCTGAAGCCTTAAGCGGTAAAAGCCGGCGGGAGATAGCCGAGATCCTCGTGCCGCTCCTGAAGAGCGAGCAACTGCATGTCATTACGGCGGTCGATGCCGCCGGAACCGTTCTGTTCCGCGCCCGCAACCCCGAGGTCTATGGCGACGACCGCTCCCGGGACTTCCTGGTGAAGCGGGCCTTGGTCGGGGAACTGACTGCCGGGACCGCGGTCTTTTCTGCGCAGCAGCTCGCCATGGAAGGTGAGGACCTGGCCGGCCAGGCAAAGGTGGCAGCAGTGCTGACTCCCCATGCCACGCCGCTCCGTGCCGCTGTGGAAGACGCCGGCATGCTGCTGATGGCGTCGGCTCCCATTCGGGACCGGTCGGGGACCGTGGTCGGGGCGTTGTACGGTGGCGTACTCCTGAACAACAACAACGACCTGGTGGACAGGATCAAAAAGGTGGTCTACGAAGGGGTCAAGCATGAGGGGAAAGACGTGGGTGGCGCCACCATCTTTCTCAACGACCTGCGCATCGCCACCAACATCATGGATACGGAGAATCGCCGGGCCATCGGCACCAAGCTGTCGGAGGAGGTCTACGACAAGGTCGTGCTGAAGAAGGAGAAATGGGTCGGCCGCGCCTTCGTGGTGAACGACTGGTATTTCAGCGCCTATGAACCGATCATCTCGCTGGAGGGGGCTCCGGTTGGCGCCCTCTATGTCGGCATGCTGGAAAAGCCCTACACGCGGCTCAGGTTCACCATGAGCCTGCTGGTCGGGGGGGTTCTCATGCTCGGGTCATTGATGGGGATCTTTGTTTCCAGGGTTGCCAGCTCCAAGCTTGCCCGCCCCATCAAGGAACTGGAGTCGCTGGCCCGTCGAGTGGCTGCCGGGGAGCGTGGCGTGCGGATCGAGAGCAGCAGCAACGATGAGATCGGTGACCTGGGTGAGGAGTTCAACCGGATGTCGGCGGCGCTTACCCTGCAGGAGGAGGAGATCAGGGGGCTGAACCGCGATCTGGAGCACAAGGTACTGCTCCGCACGGCCGAGCTGGAGGAGAAGAACCGGTTGTTGGTCCAGACGCAGCAGGAGCTGCTCCGGGTCGAAAAGCTCGCTGCCATCGGCGAGCTCGCCGCCGGCGTGGCCCACGAGATCAACAATCCGCTCGCCATCATCCGCGGCAACGCGGAACTCCTGCAGTTGGCCCTCCCCGAGGAATCACCTTCCCAGGAAGAGGTCGGGATCATTACCCGGCAGGTGGGGAGGGTGGAACGGATCGTCGCCAACCTGCTCCGTTTCGCCCGCCGGGAACACAAGGTGCTCGGCCGGGCGGCGATCAACGGCATCCTGGACGAGATTGTCGGGCAGGTGGGGCACCAGATCCCGCTGACCGGGATCACCGTGGAGAAGCAGTATCGCTCGGGCTACCTGGAGATCGATGCCGATGCGGACCAGTTGCGGCAGGTGTTCACCAACCTGGTGCTCAATGCCATTCAGGCCATGCCGCAGGGGGGGATTCTGACGGTCTCCAGCCGGGCCATGCCGGCCGAGGGGATGTGCGAGGTGACAGTTGCCGATACCGGGGCCGGTATCGCCGCAGAGCAGATGGGACAGATCTTCAACCCGTTTTTCACCACCCGCGCCGACGGCACGGGCCTGGGGCTATCGGTTTCCTACGGCATCATCAAGGATCATGGCGGGAATATCGCGGTGGAGAGTTCTCCCGGCGTCGGGACACTGTTCCGGGTCACTCTGCCGCTTTCGTAGCGGCCGCTCCTTCAGCAGGTTGTTGAAAACCTTAGGTTGTTCAAAAACGGTCAGATCGTCGCACCCGCAGAAAGCCCCGCGGAGGCGTAGTACCCACTGGGCATAAACAGCGCTACGCCGCACAAGGCGGCTTTCGAGGACGGCGGCGAGATGGCTGTTTTTCAACAACCTACTAGTCGGGCGGGGCCAGGGCGGCCTCGACGGTTGCCGACAGCGGGCTTTCCTGCAGTTGGCCGTTGTTGTCGACCACGATGCCGGCGGCATAGAGGTATGTTTCGCCCCGCGTGAGGCCGGAGTCATCGTGGCTTGGGGTGGCGAGCATCGCGCCAGTGAGGGGGATGAGGGGAAGTCGCTCTCCCTTGCGGCTGCGGTAGAAGGTGAAGCCTGCGGGGCTTTTCCCTTGGGGCAGGCTGCCGGCGTCGCAGACCAGCCGGATGGCGGTGGGAGAGGGGACTACCGTCAAACGGGGCTGCGGTAGCGGCGGCTGCACGCGGTAGCTGACCGGCGCAGAGCTCAGGCCTGCGTCACCGTCGCGGTTGACTGCCGTAATCCGGTACTGGTAGGCGGTTCCCAGCTTCGCTGTGCCGTCGATGACAAAGAGCCGGTCTCCCGCGCGCTCCACCCCTTGCAGGTATTCCAGATCCACATTCTTCAAGAGTTTCCAGGCATCGGGGCATTCGGTGCACTCCTGCGCCGGGGGGAGCACCTCGTGCCGCATGATACGGAACCCCGCCAGGTCGGTCAGCTTGCCGCCCCCCTCCTGCCGGCCGGGGAGCGTCCAGGAGAGCTGCAGGGCATCCCCCCGCTGCAGCGCCTGCAGGTCGGTCACCCGTGCCGGCACCAGCCCTTCCGGAGCCATCAGCGCACCCTTGCGGCCGCAGGCGGCAACAAGGAGCAGCAGCAGGGCGATGCCGAGAAGTCGTCTCATTTGCCCGCCTTCAGGCGCTCGATCTCTGCTTTCACCCGCTCCTCGGCAGTTCCGCCGGTTGCCTTGCGGGCATTGACGCTCGCCTCCAGGGTGATGCAGTCGAAGATGTCCTCCTCGAACCGGCCGGAAAAGAGCTGCCATTCTGCCAGCGACAGCTCCTTCAGCTCCATCTCGTTTTCCACGCAGTACTGCACGGTACGCCCCACCACTTCGTGGGCATCGCGGAACGGCAGCCCCTTGCGGACCAAATAGTCGGCGACGTCGGTGGCGGTGGAGAACCCCTTGGCCGCTGCTGCCCGCATGTTCGGCACATTCACCCGCATCTCGCGGATCATGTCGGCAAAGATCTTCAGGCTCCCCTTGACCGTATCGATGGTGTCGAAGAGCGGCTCCTTGTCTTCCTGCATATCCTTGTTGTAGGCCAGCGGCAGCCCCTTCATCACTGTCAGGAGCGCCATCAGGTTGCCGTAGACCCGGCCGGTCTTGCCCCGCACCAGTTCCGGGACGTCCGGGTTCTTCTTCTGGGGCATGATGGAGGAACCGGTGCAGAAGGCGTCGGAGAGCTCGACGAACTTGAATTCGCTGGTGGACCAGAGGACCAGCTCCTCGGAGAAGCGGGAGAGGTGCATCATGACGATCGAGCCGGCGGAGAGGAACTCAAGGGCGAAATCCCGGTCGGAGACCGAATCGAGGGAGTTGCGGGTGACCTCGGGGAAATCGAGGAGTTCCGCCACGTGCTCCCGGTCGATGGGAAAGGTGGTTCCGGCCAGGGCGCCTGCCCCCAGCGGCAGGACATTGACCCGCTTGAGGCAGTCGTCCAGCCGCCCCTTGTCCCGCTTGAACATCTCCACGTAGGCGAGCAGGTGGTGCGAAAAGAGGATCGGCTGGGCGGTCTGGAGGTGGGTGTAGCCTGGCATCAGCACTCCCAGGTTTGCCTCGGCCTGGCAGATCAGGGCGTCGATCAGGAGGTCAAGGTAGGCGGTGATCGCCACGATCTCGTCCCGCAGGTAGAGACGGATGTCCAGCGCCACCTGGTCGTTGCGCGAACGGCCGGTATGGAGCCGTTTCCCGGCCTCGCCGATCTTTGCGGAGAGCCTGGACTCGATATTCATATGGATATCTTCCAGGGAGATGGAAAAATCAAAGGTGCCCGCCTCGATCTGCAGGAGGATCTCCTGCAGCCCCTTTTCGATGGCGAGCACATCCTCCATGGGGATGATCCCCTGCTTGCCGAGCATGGTGGCATGGGCGATGGAGCCGCGGATGTCCTGGTGGTACAGGCGCTTGTCAAAGTCGATGGAGGCGGTGAAGACTTCAACGAACTTGTCGGTCGGCTGGGTGAAGCGCCCCCCCCAGAGTTTGTCCTTGCTCATGATGAAAGCTCCTTCTGCGATGCGTGAGTGGTTTCTGCGGCGAGTTCCTCGCCGGGGAGTTTTTCCCATCTGCCGTCCTCTGTCCAGCGCATGATGCTGTGGACCTTCAGCGGCACCCGCGAGGTGCGGGGGTCGATCTCGTGGTGCAGCGGCAGGTTGAAGTAGTAGAGCCGGGTCTCGCTGCCGAAACGGAGCCGGCAGACCGGGGCGCCGCTGAAGTCGTCGGTGCGGAACTCCCTGCTGCTTATCTTTGCCAGCCGGTGATGGCGGTTGATGATCACGTAGGAATGGCCATGGCCCGGTACTGCCCGCTCACCTTCGAGCATGGTCTCGTCCGAGGTATTGCCGAAGACGGTCACGGTTTCACGGACGCCGGGTAAGTCTTCCAGGTATTCGCCGTAGAAGCCTGAGATCACCTCCCGGTAGGATGCGTGTTCGGGTTTCGGGTTGCACTGGATGATGAAGAGGGTATCCAGCCCCTGCCGGGTGGTGAAAAAGAGCTGGTTGGCGTGGTCGATGATCTGCTTGATGTTGGAGGCGTAGATGTCGCGATAGAGGTAGTCGAGGCAGATCAAGGCCATGAAGTTGAAGCAGGAGGGACGGGCGCGGAAGAGATAGAAGTGCCGTCCCCGGTAGAGGTCGTGGTGCTTGTCCAGAAACTCCTCGCCATGGAAGGGGTGCGATTTCGCTTCGAGGAAGACCCGCAGTTTGCCGCTGGCCTCCTTGATCGCTATGCAGCACCAGTTCACCGGCATCTCCAGCACGTCGCCCGACGAGATATCACGGTCGACGCATTCGATGGCCTCGGCATTATCCTCCCGGAAGCGTTCCAGGAGCTCGCGGTAGACCTTGAGCGGGACGTGCTCGATGCCGAACATGGTGACCGTGTTCGGTCTGAAGCCTTGGTCGATGGTGTTAAGCAGGTCATCGAAGCGGGCAAAGGGGATGGAGGTTTCCGGCAGCATGAGGAAATGGAGTTTTTTCAGGTTTCCTTCGCCGTCGGAGATCAGATCGAGGATGACCTTGACCTGATTCCATTTTTCCTCGGGGTCGGTGATGACGAAGCCGTTTTCGACCCGCTGCAGATGATTGGGGATCTGGGCGATCAGGCAGTGCAGGTGATGGCCGAGGGGATACTCCAGGTTGACCTTCTTGTCGATGATCTGCACCATAACGTGTCACCTGTCGTCGAGTCGGCGATGCTGGGGGAAGAGCTTGCCGAGAATGAACCTGGTGCCGTCCGGCATCTTGTAGTCGGCCAGCACCTCTTTGGTCAACCAGCGGGCCTCTTCGACCTCGTCGGGATTGAAGTTAATGTCGCAGTAGAGGGGGCGGCAGAGGTAGTAGAGGATGATGAAATGGTAGTTGTCCTCGCCCGGCGTGACATGCTCGAAGACATCCAGCAGGTCCTCCACCTCCACCCGCAGCCCCACCTCCTCCATCACCTCGCGCTGGAGCGCCGCGATGATCGGCTCACCCAGGTCGATCTTGCCACCGGGCATGACCCATTCACCCTGGAAGGGGGGGACGCTCCGCTTGGTAAGGAGGACCTCGCCGTCGTCGTTGAGGATGACCGCAACTACCGAAGTGACGATATGGTCTTTTTTGAAGGTTGGTTTGGACATGGAAAATATACAAGGGACACGGCAAGCCGTGTCCCTGTAGATAATACTCCGAAGATCGGGATTGGAAAGCCTATTTCTTCTGGTTGGCCTGCATCAGCGCCCGGATCCGGAGGCGCAGGGAGTTGATCTTGATGAAGCCGGTGGCGTCGGCCTGGTTGAAGACCTGGTCCTTCTCGAAGGTGGCGAAGTCGAGGTTGAAGAGGGAGTTGGTCTCGGACTTGCGGCCGACGGTGCGGCAGTGCCCCTTGTAGAGCTTGAGCCGGGCCACGCCGTTGACGCACTTCTGGGAGTCGTCGATGAGGACCTGGAGCATCTCCCGCTCCGGGGAGAACCAGTAACCGGAATAGACCTGGCGAGCATATTCGGGGATCAGGGAGTCGCGGATCCGCATTACCTCGCGGTCCATGGTGATCTGCTCCACCGCCGAGTGGGCTTCGCGCAGGATGGTGCCGCCGGGGGTCTCGTAGACGCCGCGGGACTTCATCCCCACGGAGCGGTTCTCCAGGAGGTCGACCCGGCCGATGCCGTGCTCGCCGCCGATGTAGTTGAGGTGGGCCAGGAGCTGGGCCGGCGACATCTTCTCGCCGTCCACGGCAACGGCGTTGCCGTTCCTGAACTCGATCTCCACGAACTGCGGCTTGTTGGGCGCCTTTTCCGGGGCCTTGGTCAGGACGAACATGTTCTCGGGCGGCTCGGCCCAGGTATCCTCCAGTATGCCCCCCTCGAAGGAGATGTGGAGGATGTTGCGGTCAGAGGACCAGGGGCGCTTCTTGGTGACCGGGATCGGGATGCCGTTCTTCTTGGCATAGTTGACCAGGGCCTGGCGGCTGTTCAGCTTCCAGTCGCGCCAGGGCGCGACGACCGTGATGGCCGGATTGTAGTGATAGTAGGCGAGCTCGAAGCGGACCTGGTCGTTCCCCTTGCCCGTGGCGCCGTGGGAGACCGCGTCGGCACCCTCGATGGCGGCGATCTCCATCTGCCGCTTGGCGATCAGCGGCCGGGCGATGGAGGTGCCGAGCAGGTAGTGCCCCTCGTAGATGGCATTGGCCCGGAACATGGGGTAGACGAAGTCCCGGACGAACTCCTCTTTCAGGTCGTCGATGTAGACCTTGTCGGCGCCGGTGGCCAGGGCCTTGTCGCGGATGGGGGCGAGTTCGTCGCCCTGGCCCAGGTCGGCGGAAAAGGCGATAACCTCGCAGCCGTACTCGTTCTTCAGCCACTTGAGGATGATGGAGGTGTCCAGTCCGCCGGAATAGGCGAGGACGATCTTTTTCACGTCTTTCTTGGCCATTTTGCTCTCCTTATGTTGTATGACTGAACGTCATGTGAGCGTCGATTTTGTGTCAGATCAAGGCGCCCGAAGGAACCCGCGGAGGCGTGGCAGCGCCACGTCGCACAAAGAGTTCTTGAAGGGCAACGCCGAGCTGGCGCAAAAGCGGCGCTCACTATTTCATCAATGTTGCCATGATCGCCTTCTGCACATGCAGCCTGTTTTCCGCCTCGTCCCAGACCACCGACCGGGGGCCTTCGATGACCGAGTCGGTGATCTCCTCGCCGCGGTGGGCAGGGAGGCAGTGGAGGACCAGGCAGTCCGGCCTGGCCAGGCCGACCAGGGCGTCGTCCAGGCAGTAGCCGGCAAATGCCTTGGCCCGCTCCTGCTGTTCCGCTTCCTGCCCCATGCTGGCCCAGACGTCGGTGTTGAGCACGTCTGCACCGGCCACGGCCTCGCGGGGATCGTTAGTGAGGACCAGCTTCGCCCCCATGCCGCGTGCCCAGGCAAGAACCCCGGCGTCCGGCTCGTACCCCGTGGGGCAGGCCAGCCGCAACTCGAAACCGAGCAGTGCCGCTGCTTCGATCCAGGTGTTGGCCATGTTGTTGCCGTCGCCGACCCAGGCGTAGACGAGCCCGTCGTAGCGGCCCTTCTGCTCGATGACGGTGAAGAGGTCGGCCATGATCTGGCAGGGGTGGAACAGGTCGGTCAGGCCGTTGATGACCGGCACGGAGGAGTAGCGGGCGAATTCCTCCACGATCTCCTGGCCAAAGGTACGGATCATTACGCCGTCGCAGTAGCGGGACATGACCCGGGCCGTATCCTTGATCGGCTCGCCGCGCCCCATCTGGGAGGTGCCGGAGGAGATGAAGAGCGGGTGGGCGCCGAGCTGGTAGACCCCCACCTCGAAGGAGACCCTGGTCCGGGTGGACGATTTCTCGAAGATGAGTGCCACATTCTTCCCTTTCAGGAGGTGGTGCTCGATCCCCTGCTTCTGTTTGGCCTTCAGCTCGGCCGTGAGGGCGAAGAGCGCATCCAGTTCCGCTTTGGCGTACTGATTGAGGGCGAGAAAATGACGCGTCATGGCTGCACCTCCGCAAGAATTCCGGCCAGGATGCCGATCATTTCGTCGACCTCCTGCTTGGTCACCACCAGCGGCGGGACGAAACGGAGCACGCTGTCGTGGGTCACGTTGAGGAGCAGACCCCGCTCGTGTCCCTTCGCGACGATGTCGGCTCCCGGCACGGTGAGCCCCATGCCGATCATCAGGCCGATACCCCGGACGTCGGTGATGACGGAGAAGCGCTTCTTGAGCCCTTCCAGTTCGCCCAGGAGATATTCGCCCATCTCTTCGGCCCGGTTGAGCAGGCCGTCTTCGAGGATCGTCCTGACTGCGGCGATGCCGGCGGCCGTCACCAGGGGGTTACCGCCGAAGGTGGAACCGTGGGTGCCGGGGGTGAAGGCGGCGGCGACCTCATCCCGTGCCAGCATCGTGCCGATGGGAGCCCCGCCGGCCAGTGCCTTGGCCAGGGTCATGATGTCGGGGGTGACGCCGAAATGCTCGTAGGCGAACAGCTTGCCGGTCCTCCCCATGCCGACCTGCACCTCGTCGAAGATCAGGAGCAGGTTGTTGCGGTCGCAGATCTCCCGCACCGCCTGGAAGTAGCCGGAGTCGGGAACGTTGACCCCTCCTTCGCCCTGGATCGGCTCCAGCATCACGGCGCAGGTGGTGGGGGTGACGGCGCTTGCCAGGGCAGCAGCATCGTTGAAGGGGACATGCTGGAAGCCGTGCAGCAGGGGGTCGAAGAATTTCTGCACCTTTGCTTGGCCCGTGGCGGAAACCGTTGCCATGGTCCGGCCGTGGAACGAATCGGTGGCGGTGATGATCCCGTAGCGCTCCGGGTTGTCGTAGGTGTCCCGGCTGTATTTGCGGGCGAGCTTGATGGCGGCCTCGTTGGCCTCGGCGCCGCTGTTGCAGAAAAATGCCTTGTCGGCAAAGGAGTGGGTACAGAGGAGTTCGGCCAGCTCGATCTGGTTCGGGATCTGGTAGTAGTTGGAACAGTGGATCAGGGTTGCGGCCTGCTCCTGGATCGCCTTTACCACGGCGGGATGGCAGTGTCCAAGGCTGTTCACCGCAACGCCGGCCAGGAAGTCCAGGTAGCGCTTGCCATCGGCATCCCAGAGGATGGAACCTTCTCCCCGCACCGGAACGATCGGATATCGGCCGTAGGTCTTCATGATGTACTTGTCGGATTTTTCAATCCATTGGGCTCCGTTCATTTCCGTATCTCCGTACCGACGCCGACATCGGTGAATATCTCCAGCAGCACTGCATGCAATACCCGGCCATCGATGATGTGGGCCTTCTTGACCCCCTCGTTCAGCGCGTCGACGCAGCAGCTGACCTTGGGGATCATGCCGCCGGTGATGACACCGCTGTCAATGAGGTTCGGCACGTCGTCCAGCTCGATGCTGGAGAGCAGGCTCCCCCGGTTGTCCTTCACCCCTTCCACGTCGGTGAGCAGGATCAGTTTTTCCGCCTTCAGCGCCCCGGCCACCCGGCCCGCCACAAGGTCGGCATTGATGTTGTAGCTCTCGCCAGCCGCACCGACCCCGACCGGAGCGATCACCGGGATGAACTTCCCGTGCTCCAGGGTCTGGATCAGTTCCTGGTTGACCTTTACCACGTTGCCGACGTAGCCGATGTCGACCATCTCGGTCGTGCCGTCTTCCCCCTTCACCTCCTGGAGCATCTTTTCGCAGAGGAGCAGGGTGCCGTCCTTGCCGGAAAGCCCCACGGCGCGGCCACCGTGCTGGTTCAGGTAGCCGACGACCTCCTTGTTCACCTGGCCGACCAGCACCATTTCCACCACGGCCATGGTCTGGGCGTCGGTGACGCGCATGCCGCGCACGAATTCGGAGACGATGCCGTACCGCTTCAGGGTTTCGTTGATCTGCGGCCCGCCGCCATGGACGATGACCGCGTTGATCCCCAGGGATTTAAGCAGTATGACGTCGAGGGCGAAGGATTCCTTGAGCGCTTCGTCGGCCATGGCATGGCCGCCGTACTTGATGACCACGGTCTTGCCGGAAAAACGCCGGATATAGGGGAGTGCCTCCATGAGGGTGGAGGCCTTCTCGATGAGGTGCTGCATGGGATAGCTCCGCCTTGTGCAGTGGGTGCCGAGTCGAAAGGTGCTACTATAGCAGAAGACGAGGAATAATCAACACGAAAGAGGGTACAGAGCGGTTCGGCACGGGGGGTGAGAGGCTCAGGCCGTGGCAAGGGGGATGGTGATAACCACCCGCGTCCCCAGCCCCGGTTCGCTGTCGATACTGATGGTCCCGCCGTGCAGTCGGATGAATTCCCGGGCATAGTAGAGCCCGAGGCCGAATCCACGGACCTGGCCCGTCTGGGCAGGATCGATCTGGTAGAATTTTTCGAAGATCTTGGGGAGGTTCTCCCTGGAGATGCCGATGCCGTTGTCGAGAACCTGGATGACCGCCTGCCCCTGCTGCTCCTTGAGGCTGACGCTGACCGTGCCGGTGTCGCCGATGAATTTGTAGGCGTTTTCCAGTACCTGGCAGATGGCAAAGGCGATCTTCTCACGGTCGACAGTGGTTGGCGGCAGCGAGTCGAGGTTGAGATCGGTCTGGATGCCGGATTTGCCGACTACTTCGCGGGATTCGGCCAGCGCCTGCATGATCAGGGCGGAGAGGTCGCACAGCTCCAACCTGAGCCCTTCGTCGTTCGCCATGACCTTGCTGAAGGTGAGGAGTTCCGCAACGAGCCGTTCCAGGTAGCAGGACTCGTTGTAGACCATCCGGATGCTCTGCTCGAATGAGGGATCGCTGGTATCGTAGAGCCCGTTTGCCATGTTCTGCAGGAAGAGGGAGATGGCGGTGATGGGGGTCCGGAATTTATGGGAGATGAGCGACAGGAAGTTCGTCTTGAGCCGATCCAGGCTCCTGAGGCTGGCCAGCTCTTCCTTGAGCTCCTTTTTCACCAGCGCCTTGTCGACGGCAGTCTTGAGCTGCAAGAGATTCAAGGGCTTGGCGATGAAGTCGTCAGCATCGGCCTTGAGGGCGTTGAGGATGATCTCTTTTTCGGCAAAGCCGGTCATGATGATCACGACCAGGGTCGGATCGATCTCCTTGGCCTTTTTCAGGAGGTCGATGCCGTTCATCCTGGGCATCATCACGTCGGTGAGGATGACATCGATCCCCCCCTTTTCGAAGAGCCCCAGGGCTTCGTCGCCGTCCCCCGCCTCGAAAACCCGGTAGCCCTTGAGCGCCTTGCTGCAGAGGTCGCGGATGATCGCCTCGTCATCGACGATGAGGATGGTCTTGGTCTGCTGGTCGTTGCCACCAAGCAGGGCGCTGGTCGGAGTCATGCTGCTCCTCTCGTGCGGGCCGGGAATAGGCTGCTGTCAGGTCAGAAGTTCGGCTGCCCCGGAGAGGGCGTCTTGCAGCCGTTCGGGCTGGCTGCCGCCGGCCTGGGCCAGTTCGGGTTTGCCGCCGCCACTGCCGCCGATGAGGGGGGCGAGCTGGCGGATGAGGTCGCCGGCCTTGTAGCGGCCGGTCAGGTCCTTGGTGACCGCCACCAGGAGATGGGCCTTGCCGTCGGTTTCGGCACCCAGGACGACGATCCCCGAACCGATGCGGTCCTTCAGGGTATCGGAGAGTTCCCGCAGCCCCTTGGCGTCGGCCACGGAGACCTTGGTGGCAAGGAGCTTGATGCCGGCAACCTCCTGCACGCCTGCCAGCAGATCGGCCGACTGGGCGGCATTGAGCCTCCCCTGCAGGGTTTCGAGCTCGCGCTGCAGCTCTTTCTGGCGGGCCAGCATCTTTTCCAGCTTCTCCAGGGGGTCGCTCCCCTCGGACTTGAGCAGGGAGGCGACGCGACGCTGCCCCTCCTCGATCTCCTGGACGTAGCGGAGCGCGCCGTTGCCGGTGAGCGCCTCGATCCGGCGGACCCCGGCGGCGATCCCGGTTTCGGTGACGATCTTGAAGAAGCCGATATCCCCGGCTGCCCTGACGTGGGTGCCGCCGCAGAGTTCGGCGCTCACCTCGCCGACGCGGACGACCCGCACCCGGTCGCCGTATTTCTCGCCGAACAGGGCCGTGGCGCCGCTGCTCATGGCATCGGCCGCATTCATCTCGCTGGCCATGACATCGGTGTTGTCCATGATATAGCCGTTGACCAGCTCCTCGACCCGGACCAGTTCATCGGCGGTCACCGCGGTGTAGTGGGTGAAGTCGAAGCGGAGCCGCTCCGGGGTCACCAGTGAGCCGGCCTGCTTGACGTGATCACCGAGCACCTGGCGGAGTGCCGACTGCAGCAGGTGGGTCGCCGTGTGGTTGCGGGCAGTGGCGTTTCGCTCGCAGGACTCCACCTTCAGGTCGGCGGCATCCCCCCGGCGCAGCACCCCTTCCTGCACCACGGCATGGTGCACGGTCAGGTCGGGGAAGGGCTTGCTGGACATCCGCACCTGCAGGTGGGCCGCTCCGGTGGAAATGGAACCGGTATCGCCGGCCTGGCCGCCGGACTCGCCATAGAACGGGGTGGTGTCGGTGATGACCTCCACCTCGTCGCCTGCCGCGGCTTCCTGCACCAGCTGGCCCGCCTTGAGGATGGCAACGACCGTGCCGTAGGCCGCTTTTTCGTCGTACCCCACGAAACGGCTGCGCATCCCCTGGTGGTGGAGGGTCTTGAAGATGGCGGCAATCCCCTCTTCGCCGGAGCCTTTCCAGTGCTCCCTGGCCTGCTCCCGCTGCCGCTCCATGCACGCCTCGAAACCCGGCTCGTCCAGGGTGAACCCTTCGGCGGCCACGATGTCGGCGGTGAGATCGACCGGGAAGCCGAAGGTGTCGTAGAGGCGGAACACGATCTCGCCGGGCACCACCCGCTCTCCCCGGTTCTTGAGGGTTGCCACCTCGTCGTTGAGGATGGCCAGGCCCCGGTCGAGGGTCTCGGCAAAGCGCTCCTCCTCGGCCCGGATCACCTTCTTGACGTACTCTTCGCGCTCCAGCAGTTCGGGGAAGGCATCGCCCATGAAGCTGTTCACCGCATCGACGGCGCGGTAGAGGACCGGATCGGCAAAGCCGAGCATCTTGGCGTGTCGTGCGGCCCGGCGCATGATCCGGCGCAGTACGTAGCCCCTTCCCTCATTGGAGGGGAGGACGCCGTCGCAGATCAGGAAGGTGACCGCCCGGGCATGGTCGGCGATGACCCGCATGGAGACGTCGTCCCTGTCGTTGGTGCGGTAGCGCTTGCCGGAAAGCTTTTCGATATGCTTGATGATCCCCTGCAAAAGATCGGTGTCGTAGTTGGACTTCACCCCCTGCATGACGGTGCAGATCCGCTCCAGGCCCATGCCGGTATCGACGGCCGGCTTGGGAAGCGGGGTCAGGGTGCCGTCGCTGGAGCGGTCGAACTGCATGAAGACGTTGTTCCAGATCTCCATGTAGCGGTCGCAGTCGCAGCCGACGGCGCAGTCCGGGCTGCCGCAGCCGACCTCGGGGCCGTTGTCCCAGAAGATCTCGCTGCAGGGTCCGCAGGGGCCGGTATCCCCCATGGACCAGAAATTGTCCTTCTCGCCGAAACGGTAGATCCGTTCGCGCGGGACCCCCTCCTGGTTGTGCCAGATATCGGCAGCTTCGTCGTCGTCGGTGTAGACCGTGACGTAGAGGCGGTTCTTGTCGAGCTTCAGTTCTTTGGTGAGGAACTCCCAGGCAAAGGCGATGGCCTCTTTCTTGAAATAATCGCCAAAGGAGAAGTTGCCGAGCATCTCGAAAAAGGTATGGTGCCGGGCGGTCCGGCCGACGTTTTCCAGGTCGTTATGCTTGCCGCCGGCCCTGACGCATTTCTGGGACGAACAGGCCCGCACGTAGTCACGCTTTTCCAGGCCGAGGAAGCAGTCCTTGAACTGGTTCATGCCGGCATTGGTGAAGAGGAGGGTCGGGTCGTTGTGGGGGATGAGGCTGGAGCTGGCGACCACGGTATGGCCCCGCTCGTTGAAAAAGGTCAGGAAGCGTGCTCTGAGTTCTGTGCCTGTCATGAAAACCTCTTCATAGGATGGATGCATCGTCGGATGCAGATATTGTGGGGTTCAGCCGGTCTCCGTTCCCGCACGGAGCAGCGAGATGATCGCGGCCGTGGAAAAACCGCGGCGCTGGAGATAGCCGAAGATCCGCCTCCGCTCGCGGTCCGATGCGGTCAGCGGGTCAAAGGCCGGCATCTTGCGCGCTACCAGCTCGCGAAGCGCCGCATGTTCATCGATCTCCGTCGTTGCCCTGGCAGACACCTCGGCAGCCAGCTCGCTGGCGATGCCCCGGCGCTGCAGTTCCATCCGGAGCCGGGGGCCGAAACTCCGTCCGCTGGTCAGCGCCGCCTCCACCCATCGTTCGGCGAAACGACGGTCGTTCAGGAAGCCCGATTCCGTCAGGCGGTCGAGGAGTGCCTGCACGATTTCATCCTGAAAGCCGCGCTGGAGCAGTTTGCGCCGCAGCTCGGCCGCCGAATGGTCGCGGCGGGCCAAAAGCCGGTAGGCGCAGTCGCGTGCAGCAGCGGCAGGGTCTCTCTCTTCGTGCGACGGGCCGGTTTGCCGGTTTTGCCGGGCCGGTGGCGCGTCCCCGCGCGGCATCCGTCCCGCCATCAATACTTCTCGATCTTCAGCGGTTCCTCTTCGGCGACAGGTTCGTCGTGATGATCCTGTTCCTTGGCGAACTGGTCCCAGGTGGCGTTTGAGGTGGAGGAGATGCCGGAGACCTTGAGCGCGAAGTCGTCGGGGTTGGAGGACTGGCGGACCGCCTCCTCGTACGTGATGAGCTTGCCGGAGAAGAGCTTCATCAGCGACTGGTCGAAAGACTGCATGCCATAGGAGATGACCCCCTGGGCAATGGCCTCGGGGATCTGCTTGGTCTTCAGTTCGTCGTCGATGCATTCGCGGATGCGCGCCGTGCCGATCATGACCTCCACCGCCGGGACCCTTCCCTTGCCGTCAGCACGGGGGACCAGGCGCTGGGAGATGACCCCCTTGATGACCGAGGAGAGCTGTGTCCTGACCTGACGCTGATGGTAGGGGGGAAAGACCGAGATGATCCGGTTGATGGTCTCGGTGGCGTCCAGGGTGTGCAGGGTGGACATGACCAGGTGCCCGGTCTCTGCGGCGGCCATGGCGGTCTCGATGGTCTCCAGGTCGCGCATCTCTCCCACCAGGATGACGTCGGGGTCCTGGCGCAGGGCGCTTTTCAGGGCCGTGCCGAAGGAGGCGGTGTCGAACCCGACCTCGCGCTGGCTGATGATGCTCTTGCGGTCGCGGTGCAGGAACTCCACCGGGTCCTCGATGGTGATGATGTTCGCGGTCCTGTTGTCGTTGATGTAGTCGATCATGGCTGCCAGGGTCGACGACTTGCCGCTGCCGGTGGTCCCGGTCACCAGGATCAGGCCGCGCTCTTCCGCGGCGATCTTCTTGAGCACCGGCGGGAGGTTGAGCGCCTCCAGGGAGGGGATGGTGAAGGGGATGGTCCTGAAAACCATGGCCACCGATCCCCGCTGGGAATAGGCGCTGACCCGGAAGCGGCCGAGGCCGGGCACCCCGTAGGCCAGGTCGGCCTCGTAGTGCTCGGTGAACTGCTTCTTCTGCCGTTCGTTCATGATCCCCATGGCGAGGGTCGAGATCATGTCGGGGGTAAGGCGCGTAGTGTTGGGGATCGGATGCAGCTTGCCGTCAATCCGGACAATGGGGAACTGGCCGCTCTTCAGGTGGATGTCGGAACCCCGCGCCTTGACCGCTATGCTAAGAATGTCGTTCAATTCCATGGCTTACCCCCTGGAAGGCTGGCTCATCAGGACTACAGGCCGATCTGGCTCCGCAGGTCGGTTTCGATCTGGGCCACGAGTTCCGGGTGTTCCTTCAGGTAGATGCGGGAATTCTCGCGCCCCTGACCGATCCGGTCCTTGCCATGGGAGAACCAGGCGCCGCTCTTTTCGATCAGCCCGCGATCCACGGCCAGGTCGAGCAGATCCCCTTCCTTGGAGATCCCCTCGCCGTAGAGGATGTCGAATTCGACCTCCTTGAAGGGGGGGGCCACCTTGTTCTTCACCACCTTGACCCTGGTCCGCGAGCCGATGACATCGTTGCCCTGCTTGAGGCTGGCGATCTTGCGGATGTCCATCCTGACCGAGGCGTAGAACTTGAGTGCGTTGCCGCCGGTGGTGGTTTCGGGGTTGCCGAACATGACGCCGATCTTCATCCGGATCTGGTTGATGAAGATGACGCAGCAGTTGGATTTGGAGATGATGGCGGTCAGCTTCCGGAGGGCCTGGGACATGAGCCGGGCCTGGAGACCCATGTGCGAGTCGCCCATGTCTCCCTCGATCTCCGCCTTGGGGACCAGGGCCGCCACCGAATCGATGACCAGCACGTCGATGGCGCCGCTTCTGACCAGCATCTCCGAGATTTCCAGGGCCTGCTCGCCGGTATCGGGCTGGGATACCAGCAGGTCGTCGGTCTTGACGCCGAGCTTGCGGGCATAGCCGATGTCCAGGGCGTGCTCGGCATCGATGAATGCGGCGATGCCGCCCAGTTTCTGTGCCTCGGCAACGATATGGAGGGCGAGGGTGGTCTTGCCCGACGACTCCGGGCCGAAGACCTCGACCACGCGGCCGCGGGGAACGCCGCCGACGCCGAGGGCCAGGTCCAGCGACAGGGAGCCGGTGGATATGGCGGCAATGTCGGGCAGAGGCTCGTCATTGCCCAGGCGCATGATGGCGCCCTTGCCGAACTGTTTTTCTATCTGGCTAAGCGCCAGGTCTATCGCTTTTTCACGGTCGCTCATCTGCACGGTCTCCATTGGGTGATCGGTTGGACCTCATGACATCAGTGCAAGAGGGTCGGTTGCTGTCGAACGGCCGGTGGTCGGAATACCGGCAGCATTGAAGGTTGATAGCATAGGTGCCACGCCTTTTTCAAGCTCTCTTTGGCGGCGGAACCGGGATGTCGCGGGTCAGGGCACGAGCTGCGGGGGGGCGGGACCCTCCTGCTCCGTACCGCTTTCCCCCTGCATGAAGGGGAAGGCCGGCTGCTGTTCCGCCTCTTCCGTGGGG
This sequence comes from Geobacter sp., assembly GCA_009684525.1. Taxonomy (NCBI): domain Bacteria; kingdom Pseudomonadati; phylum Thermodesulfobacteriota; class Desulfuromonadia; order Geobacterales; family Geobacteraceae; genus Geobacter; species Geobacter sp. The sequence goes on along the minus strand of WKKR01000002.1, from coordinate 16,263 downwards.
AGCAGCACGAAAAACGAGCTGCCGGGATTCTCGTCAAGGTCCTGGCAGGGGCTCTCTACCCATACCATGCCACCATGGGCCTCCACCATCCCCTTGACGATGGTCAGCCCGAGGCCGGGACCTTTTCCCTGGAACTTGCCGCGGCCGCTGGAGTGATGGCGGATATCCCCCACGCCGTAAAATTTGTCGAAGATGTTCAGGTGCTCATCGGTGTTGATGCCGATGCCGCTGTCCCTGATCTCCACCTCGATGAAACGGGTCGTGCCCATCCGGTCGAAAAAGCCGGCACTGAACTGGGCCAGGATTTCTTGCTTCCCGGCAAGCTCGATCTGGTCGATCAGCCGTGCCGCTATCAGGATCTGGCCGCCGTCCCTGGAGAACTTGATGGCGTTCTCCAGGAGCTGGCTGAACACCTCTTCCAGGTATTCCCTGTCGGCGGCAAAGCTGGGGATCTGCTCCAGGTCCCTGAATGCCAGCTTCTGCTCCCGTTCGCCCAAGAGCGGGAGAAAGTGGCTGCGGAGCGTTTCCAGGAGCTCGTCGAGCCGGAGCGTCGCCTTGCTCAGGGTGAGCGATTTCGCCTCCAGGCGCGCCACCTTCAGCAGGTTGGAGACGATATCGTTGAGCCGAGCCCCCCCCTCGTGGATGATGGAGAGAAGACGGCGTTCCTCCTCGGATCGGGGGGTGCGGGAGGCGAGCAGGAAGTCGGTCCCCCCCATGATGCTGGTGAGGGGGGTGCGGAATTCGTGGGAGATCACGCCGAGGAAGTGGTTCTTCATCCGGTCCAGTCGCTCCAGTTCCTTGTTCGCCCGTTCGACCAGCGCCAGGTTCATCTTGAGGCGCTTCTGGGAGAGGGCCAGCTGGTGGCTGCTCTTTTCCAGAAGGCTGTAGGAGCGGAGCAGCTCGTCGGTCTTCCAGGTGAGCTCGGCAAAGATCCGGGCATGCTCGATGACGATGCCGATCTGGTGGCCGATGGTGGCGAAGAAGCGGATCTCTTCCGGGGTATAGGTGCGGTCTGCCGTGTGGAGGATGTGGAGAACGCCGATCACCTTCTGCTTGGCAAAGAGCGGCACCCCGGCCAGGGTGCGCCAGCCGTCCTCGGTGGCATTCACGACAACCGGGCAGGTGCGGGGGTGCGGCACCGCGAGCGAGTGGCAGCAGTAGCGTTCGTCCGATGAGCAGGCGAGCCGTTCCAGCCGGCAGGTGAGGGTCTCCCGGAGATTGCTCTGGGTGGCCAGGGTCATGCCGGTGCCGTCGTGCTGCTGGAGGTGGATGACCCCTGCCTCGGCAGTGAAGACCTCCATGGTTTCGGTGAGGATGGCTGCCAGCACCGTTTCCAGCTGCAGGCTCTCGTTGGCGCGGCCGATGATGGCGTTCAGGATGGAGAGCTCCCGGTTGCGCTGCTTGATCTCCCGTTCCGCCCTCTGCTTGAAGGTGATGTCGCGCAGGGTGACGTGGACCAGCTTTTCGTCGTCCAGGTCGATGAGCCTCGCCTCAACCTCGCCCAGAAAATCCTCGCCGTCCTTGCGGCGGAAGGAGAGCGATTCCGCCCGGCCGCGACCGCGCCGCTTGACCCGGCGGACAAGGTCGCTGAAGCGCCGCCGGTCCGGGGCAGGGGTGAGGTCCTTGCCGGTCAGCGAGAGCATCTCTTCCTTGGTGTAGCCGAACAGCTCGGTACCCTTGCGGTTTACCTCCTGGAGGCCGCCCGTTTCGGCATTGAAGACGAAGATGGCATTACCCGCCCCTTCCAGCAGGCTTTTGTAGCGCCGCGCCGTCTTGTCGACCTCGCGCTTCATCTCGACCAGCCGCTTGAGTGCCGCGGTCTCTTCTTTTTCGAGCAGGAGACGGCTCTTCCGGGCCAGTCGCTGCTGCACGGAGAAAAACGTCCCGACAAGCGCCAGACCGGGCCAGAGAAGCAGTCCGGGCAGCTCCGTCACGCCGAGGAGTGCGGCTGCCAGAAGCCCCAGCAGAATCCCCATCCCCCAGGTCATGCCCTGAACGAGTCTGTCCATCTGGGCAGGGGTCATGGTCGGCTCCTCCCCCGGTCATCTGCATCGCTGGCCAACAGGTGGCGGCGGAGCCAGTTGAGGGCATGGTAGGTCGTGGCAATCCGGACCTGTTCCCGGCTCCCGGAGAGATGGAGTTCCCTGACCCGGCAGCCGTTATGATCGCAGAGGGAGAGGAATACCGTTCCCACCGGCTTGTCGTCGGTCCCCCCTGTGGGGCCGGCAATGCCGGTGACCGCGAGCGCCAGGTCGCTGGCAACGGTGCGGCGGACCCCCTCGGCCATGGCCGCGGCGACTTCTTCGCTGACGGCGCCGTGCCGTTCGATCAGCTCGGCGGGAACCCCGAGCAGTCGGTTCTTGGCGTCGTTGGCATAGGCGACCACGCCGGCCCGCATGTAGGAAGAGCTGCCGGAGATGTCGGTGAGATGTTTTGCCAGGAGCCCGCCGCTGCACGATTCCGCAACGGCGACGGTCAGCCCGCGCTCGTCCAGGAGCCGCGCCACGACGGTTTCCATGGTGTCGTGGTCTTCGGCAACGATGGCGTCTCTCAGTCGGCTGCGTACCATTTCCGCTGCCGTATCCAGCGCGGCTGCCCCGGATTCCGGGCTGGCAGTAAGGCGCAGCCTGACCTGTATCAGCGGGAACTGGACGCAGTAGGCGATCCTGATCCCGTCCAGGGCGAGATCGCTCAGGAGCTGCCCGACCTGGGCCTCGGAGATGCCGAACACCGTCAGGACCCTGGTGCGCAGGAGCATGGGGATTCCGGCCCGTTCCCGCACGGCCGGGATCACGCTTTCCTCCACCATGGGGCGCATCTCGGACGGCACGCCGGGGAGAACATAGAGATGGCAGCTGCCGAGGAGGGTCCGGAAGCCGCAGGCCGTGCCGGTGGGGTTGGGGATGACGGTTGCCCGCGAGGGGAGAAATGCCTGCTTTTCGTTCTGGGGAAAGAGTTCCCTGCCGCGGGAGCGGAAAAAGGCGACGAGATGCGCGTGAGCGGTTTCGTTGCGCACCAGGCTGTCTCCCGTGGCTGCTGCCGCTGCTTCGGCAGTCACGTCGTCGCTGGTCGGACCGAGACCGCCGGTGGCGATGATGGTGTCGTGGTCGTTCGCCAGTGTGGCCAGGGCGTCGGCAATCGCAGTCAGCTGGTCGCCGACGGTCATCTGGCGATTGACCTCCAGGCCGCAATCGTAGAGCCTGGCGGCGATCTGCGCCGCATTGGTGTCCACGGTCTCGCCGCAGAGGAGTTCATCTCCTATGGAGAGCAGGGCGATCTTCACGATTTCGGACTACCTGCCGTCTCCCGCTCGATGATGCGGTAGACCTCTTGCAGCGGGAGGCCGGCTTCTGCAGCCAGGCGGCGGCACTCATCAAATTCCGGAGCGATGCGATTGCTTCCGTCGAGGCCGGTGATGACCTTGACCCGGACCGTCCCCAGCGAGGTGGCGCGCTCTTCGTTGGCCCGTGCCAGGGTCATCCGTTCCACCGGGTAATAGCGCAGGCCGATGGCGGTGGTCTCGGTGAGGATCAGCCGGCCGAGGCGGTCCAGCCCTTTGCGCGGGGTGATGACCGTCAGCTTCGTGCCCGGCCGGTTCTTTTTCATCTGCAGCGGCGAGAATGCCACGTCCAGGGCACCTTCGGCAAAGAGGCGCTCCATGACGAAGCCGAGCACCTCCGGGTTCATGTCGTCCAGGTGGGTTTCCACCACCATGATCTCGTCGTCAGTCGTTGTGGCCTCGCCCAGGACGGCCCGGAGCAGGTTGGGGCGTTCGGGGCAGTCCCGGCTGCCCGCGCCATGCCCGACGGCGGTGATGCGCATGGCCGGGGCCTTGCCGGTTGCCGTGGCCAGGGAGGCGACAATGGCGGCGCCGGTCGGGGTGACCCATTCGCCGGGGAGGGGGTCGTCGGCTACCTGCAGCCCCCGCATCAGCTCGGCGGTTGCCGGCGCCGGGATCGGCAGGCGTCCGTGGGCGGTCTCGACCCAGCCCCTGCCATAGGGGAGGGCCGACGCGTACAGCTCGACAACGTCCAGGGCGTCCAGGCAGATGGCGGTGCCGACGATGTCGACGATGGAGTCGATGGCGCCGACCTCGTGGAAGTGGACCTGTTCCAGCGGGACGCCGTGGACCAGCGCCTCTGCTTCGGCGAGCCGCCTGAAGATCCGCTGGCTCCGCTCCTTTACCGGGGCGGCAAGGTTGCTGGCATCGATCAGGGCGACAATGTCGGGATAGTAGCGGTGGTGATGATGCTCGTGGAAGCTGACGTCGAAGCGGGTGGCGGCGATCCCGCCGCGGCTGGTCCGCTCGGTGCCGATGGCGAAGCTCGCAGGCGGCAGGGAAAGGGTCTTGAGGCCGTCGCTCACCATTTGCAGGGGAGCCCCCAGGTCGATCAGGGCTGCGACGGTCATGTCTCCCGCAATGCCTGCAGAGCAGTCGAGATAGAGAATGTTCATGTTGAAACCGGTCCCGTGGATGCGAGAGAAGCTCAAGATGCAGGTTGCGCGGGGAGTCGGGCGCCAGGTTTACTTGAGTGCTACGTTGAGCGCTGCACAAGGGGCACGGCGCTGCAGATGAACTGTCTACGCATCCGTCAACGATTCATGAGACTGGCTGCGTAGCCTGCCCCGAATCCGTTATCGATGTTCACTACCGTTACCCCGGCGGCACAGGAGTTGAGCATGCCGAGAAGTGCCGCAATCCCCCCGAAGGAGGCGCCATAGCCGACCGACGTGGGGACCGCGATGACCGGCCGATCCACCAGACCGCCAACCACCGAGGGGAGCGCCCCCTCCATCCCTGCCACGACGATCAGGACCGTTGCCGTGGAGAGAAGCTCCCGGCGGGCCAGCAGGCGGTGAATCCCCGCTACCCCCACGTCGTAGAGGTGTTCGACCTTGTTCCCCATCAACTGGGCCGTCAGCATTGCTTCCGCCGCCACCGGGATGTCGGAGGTCCCGGCCGAGATCACCAGGATGGTCCCCTTGCCGTGGATCTCCACGGGGTTGGCTTCGACGGTCAGGCAGCGGGCGTCCTGGTGATGGCTGGCCGTGGGAAAGTGCTCGCGCAGCGTCCGGGCCTTTTCGTCGTCGATGCGGGTCACCAGGATGTTGTTTCCCTTGGCGAAGAGGGCGGTCATGATCCGTTCGATCTGGCCGACGCTCTTCCCTTCGCCGAAGATCACCTCCGGGCACCCCTGCCGGAGTTCCCGGTGGTGGTCCACATTGGCAAAGCCTAAGTCCTCGAAGGGGAGGTGGCGAAGCCGCTCGATGGCCGCATCGATCGCGACGTCGCCGTCACGGAGTTCTGTCAGGAGCTGTTTCAGGTCTTTAACGTTCATGGTGTACTGATCCAATCATAATAACGGCTTGAAATTGTACCATGCAGGCGGGAAAAGAAAAGGAAAAACAGAGCAAAGCGTTTGACCCCCGGCTATGACCCTGTTATCTTTTGGGCAACGATTCCATCAGACGTTCCGGGAGGGGCCTGTGCTCATTGTCATGCACCACAAAGCGGGGAGCAAGCAGATCGAGGCGGTTGTCAAGGCGGTGGCGGTATTGGGGCTCACCGCGGCACCCATTCCCGGCAGCGAACGGACCGCAATCGGCGTTCTCGGCAACAAGGGGTATGTGGACGACTCCACCATCCGCGACCTGCCGGGGGTGCAGGAGGTGATCCACGTCTCCAAGCCGTACAAGCTGGTTTCCCGCGACTTTCACCCGCGCAACACGGTGGTGCGGGTCGGTGACGTGGAGATCGGCGAGGGGCGCTGCCCGGTGGTGGTTGCCGGCCCCTGCGCGGTGGAGAGCGAAGAGCAGATCGTGAAGACCGCCAAGGCGGTGAAGAAGGCCGGAGCCCTTCTCCTGCGCGGCGGCGCCTTCAAGCCGCGAACCGGTCCCCACACCTTCCAGGGGTTGCGCGAGGAGGGGCTGCTCCTCCTTGCCAAGGCCGGCAGGATGACCGGGCTTCCCATCGTCACCGAGGTGATGAGCCCGGATACGGTGGGGCTGGTGGCCGAACATGCCGACCTGCTCCAGGTGGGTGCCCGCAACATGCAGAATTTCGACCTTCTGCGCGAGCTGGGACGGATCAGAAAGCCGGTCCTGCTGAAGCGGGGGATGAGCGCCACCCTGGAGGAATTCCTTGCCGCGGCCGAGTATATCCTTGACGAGGGGAATCACAACGTCATCCTCTGCGAGCGGGGGATCAGGACCTTTGAGACCGCGACCCGCAATACCCTCGACCTGTCGGTGGTGCCGCTGGCCAAGGAGCTGTCGCACCTTCCGATCATGGTGGACCCGTCCCATGCCACCGGCAAGCGGTCCCTGGTTTCCCCCATGGCAAAGGCCGCGCTGGTTGCCGGTGCGCACGGCGTCCTGGTCGAGGTCCATCCCGAGCCGGAAAAGGCCCTCTCTGACGGCCCCCAGTCGCTCACCTTTGCCGGTTTCGAGCGGCTCATGGAGGAGGTCCGAAGGCTCAACGCCTTCCTGGGATTTCCCGAAAAAGCCACTTGATTTCCTGACTTGCCACAGGTAGAATGAGCACAGTCTAAGGTTCTCTCTACCATGTGCGTGAGGCTGAAAAGCCCAGGCGGAATGCTCAAACAACGGGAGCCTTTTAGGCCGCGGTGTGCTGCCCCTCGCGGGATTTGCCTGAAGCGGTACAAAGGAGCCCACTTTTAAGGGAACTCGCTGTGAGGCCCCTGAGCCAACGGCATGGTGGAGAGATAGCACAACGGGGAGGCTTTTAACGGGCCTCCCCTTTTTCATATGTCCCTCAATCCGTGACAGATGCCGGGTCGACGAAGCGACTGTGCCCGAGAGCCAGCCGCTGTAGGCGAATTGGAGCGTCAACCGGCCTGCCTGTCTGAGCCCGTAAGGGTGAGTTGCGGGCCGGTAGCGGAATGAGCCGTACAGCGGCGGTTCGAGCGGCACGCGGAGCGTAGCGGCACGGCAGTCGTCACGGATTCACAATGTCTGGAGGTTCGCTATGCGTCTGTTCCCGTGGCTTTTCCTGATGGCATCCCTCTTGGTAGCCGTCCCTGCTTTCGGGGTGCAGGCCCGCAAAGGGGCGTCGGTCGGAAAGCCGGTGCCGCAGGTATCGGCACTGAAGGCCGGTGCCGGATTGCGCGATCGTCTCAGGGACGGCAGCGAAGGGCCCGAGCTGGTGGTCGTCGCGGCGGGCAGCTTCCGGATGGGCGCCGTGCACGGAGGTGGGGACAGCGACGAAAAACCGGTGCACCAGGTGACCATCCCCAGCGCCTTTGCCATCGGCCGCTTTGAGGTGACCTTTGCCGAGTATGACCGCTTCTGCGTGGCAACGGGACGGGAAAAGCCGAAGGATGGCCGCCGCTACATCCCCTTCTCCAACTGGGGACGCGACCGGAGGCCGGTCATGAACGTTACCTGGGATGATGCCATTGCCTACACCCGCTGGCTCTCCGAGCAGACCGGCCATCGCTACCGCCTCCCCAGCGAAGCCGAGTGGGAATATGCCGCCAAGGCCGGCAGCGAGGACCGATTCTGGTGGGGATTCAATGCGGGGGAAAAGCGGGCCAACTGCAAGGGGTGTGGCAGCGAGTGGGACGGCAAGAAGACGGCGCCGGTCGGGTCTTTTGCCCCCAGCCCCTTTGGCCTGTACGACACTGCGGGCAATGTCTGGGAATGGTGCCAGGACCGCTGGCACGAAACCTACGAAGGGGCGCCGGCCGACGGCCGGGCCTGGGAAACCGGCGACGACCCGCGCCGGGTCCAGCGCGGCGGCTCGTTCGGCAGCAAGCCGCGCTATATCCGCTCATCGGCCCGTGGACGCGGCAAACCGACCGATCGCTACGTCTATCTCGGTTTCCGGGTGGTGCGGGAGCTGGGACCGGTCAGTCGATAAAATCGCTCTCCATCAGTTCCATCAGCCCTTCGGGGGTGAATGGGAAGGTTGAGACCTGTTCCCTCCCCTGCCGGTTCTGCCAGGTCCAGCGGATCACCTCGTCGTCCCCTTCCCGCTCCCTGCTCAGCCGGTCCGGGTTCAGGCTGATGAACACCTGCCACATCTCCTCCAGGGTCAAAAGCTCGAAGCCGACCAGATCTCCGACCTTGTCCCCCTTGGCCAGAAAGCCGTCGATCAGCTCGTAATCGATGAGGGCCGCATCTTCCCCCCACCACTTGATGAAGCGGTGTGCCGGCTGTCGCCTGGTGCCGATGATCTCCTTCATCTCCGCGTGGTTCATGGCCCCTCCTGTCGATCTGAATGACGATTTTCTCACAGTATAGCTGCCAGCTAGCGGCCTGCAAGCAGGGATGCTCAATCAGTCAGGTTCTCGCCCGTACGTCGGGTGTCGCCGGAGATCCAGCGGCAGCAGAGAAAACAGAACGAGGCGGCAACGGTGATAGCCACGGGGGTGATCAGGAGGGCACTGCGCAGGCCGAAGGCATCGGACAGCCTGCCGATAATGGCAGGAGAGATGGCGTCTCCCAGGGCATGGATGATGAAGATATTGACGGCAAAGGCCATGGCCCGCATGCCCGGCGGCGAGACATTGACGATGACCGTGTTGAGTGGCCCGGTATTGAGAAAGAGGAAGAATTCGGCCAGGAAGATGGCGCCGAGGCAGATGGCCAGGTTGTGGGTGGCGATGGCCGCTGCGGTTATGGGCGCGCCCAGGATGAAGCCCCAGCCGGAAACGAGCAGGTAGCCGCTCGACCGCCGGGCCTGGATGCGGTCGCCGAGCCAGCCGCCGGTCAGGGTGCCGGCGATCCCGGCCAGCACGGTAATCCCGCCGAAAAGGGTGTTCCCCCTGGCCACATCGAGGCCGTGGACCCGGTTGAGGAACGACGGCACCCACTGGGCCAGCCCGCCCAGGGCAAAGGTCATGGCGGCCATGGCCAGCGTGGCGGTGAGAAACGAGCGGTTGCGCAACAGCGCACGGTAGTTGCGGTCGGACGAACGGTCGCTGGTCGCGGCAGCTAAGCGGACGGGCTCGCGCAGCCTGGAAAGGGGGAGGGCCAGCAGCAGCCCCGGAATGCCGGCCAAAAGGAACGCCTTCTGCCATCCCAGGTGCTGGCCGACAACGCCGCCAAACAGGTAGCCGAGGGCGCTGCCGACGGGGATCGCCAGGTAGAAGTAAGCCAGTGCCCGGCCCCGGCGTTCAAGGGGGAAAAAATCGGCCAGGAGTCCCGGCGAGACCGTGCCGAAGCTCGCCTCGCCGATCCCCACGGCGCTGCGGGCAGCGAGCAGCGTGGCGTAGCTCCGGGCGAAGCCGGCCCCCGCCGTTGCCAGGCTCCAGGCCACCAGCCCGCCCGCAGCGAGCCGGACCCGGCTGCCCCGGTCGCCGATCCAGCCGAACAGCGGCGCCGTCACCATGTAGCAGAGCATGAAGGCGCTCCCCAAAAGCCCCAGTGCGGTGTCGGACAGCTGCAGGTCGGCCTTGATCAGGGGGAAGACGGCATAGAGCACCTGGCGATCGATATAGTTGAGCAGGTTGACGGCCAGGAGGATCGCCAGGGCCAGCCTGCGGCCGGGGATCGGTGCATTCGGGTTCATAGGGGCAGACCAGGTCCTTGTGGATAGGGTCGGAGGTCGGCTGCAGTGCAGCGGTCCGGGCTCTGCTCAGAGGCATGCCCTTGCTTCGGACTGCATACTGTGCAGGAAAACAGGCTGCATTTCAAGATCTGATCTCATTACGGTATCAGCCTCTCGCGATACGCTTTGAAATCGGTCATTTGCCGTTGAGGATGCCTTCGATCGTCTCGTCCACCGATTCCATGGACGGCACTGTTGACGGCGATACGCCGGGGGGCAGCACGTCCTCTTTGCCCTGCCTCCCGGAACGGGATGAGAGCGATGTCGCAAGATCCGCACTCGCTTCGAGGAACATTCCCCGCAACACATCATTGTGGTGCGCATGTCGCCGGTCGATCGCACACTGCCGGTCGAAACCGCAACCCGCAGCGTAGCCCCCCTCTGCGGCATCCTCCCTCGCTACGGACTTTTCCCAGAAAATCTGTCCATCCCTGCCGACTCTTGCATTCAGGCTGACGGAAAACCGGACCGGATCGGAGCTGCCGGGGAGAGGCACATCCGCTTTCGTGACGGTCCCCGCGACGATCACCTCGTCGTTCGCCCCTTCCGAAAGGTCAAAAACGAACCTGACCTCCCGGAATTCGCCCGAGGCTTTTAATTCGTCGGCAAATGCCTTTCCCCACTGATTGGGCGGAAAGGCGCCGATCCCGTAGTCGATGCCGGTTTTCGCGAGGTTGACGTATCCTCCCTTGGATGAATTGTGTCTCGTGTATTCCCCGGTGCCATCTGCGAAGGCAAGGACCGCCACCTTCACGGGAAGTTTCCGCGCGCTCCCCCCTGGCATGGAGGGTTTGTAGACAAACGACGGGTTAATTCCGCACCCCGCAAGCGATGCGAGCACCAGGGCCATAATCAGAAACCGCCGCATAGCTGCTCCTGTCCGAAAGATTTTTGGGTGACGGATTTACCGTTACTCGTAATGCGTCCAGATACGAATAACTTTTGCGGTACGGTTCTCCTCCAGTACTTGTTAAACCGGTCTCTGTTTATGAGTGTACGCGCCATACAGCTTCGTTCGGTCCTGGTCATGGCTCCTCCCTTCCGGAATGCAGCAGGAGCGAGTGTAATCGGATGCCCCGGCCAGGGCAAGGGGAAATATCGGCGGGCGAGGCGGGGGCGGTACGGTCCTTCGCCTGTAATTTTTACCAGTTGAAGTCCCCTTTCCGGCTTCAGGGTGTAAAATGATGGTAAAGAGTAAGTGAAACGGGGGGCTGATAATCATGGATATGAAAAACAATCAAGAACCCCATGAAAACAAGGCTGAAACAAAACAGGAGCGGGTGATGCGCCGGGTGAGTTCATGGCGTTTTCTGGCCAGCCTGGTGGCAGTCGGCGTCGTTGCCGGGGGCATCTGGTGGTGGTATGCATCCGGCTGGGAGAGCACCGACGATGCCCAGATCGACGGACACATCAACCCTGTCAGCGCCCGCATCAGCGGCCAGGTCACCACCGTGAACTTCGAGGATAACCAGGTGGTCAAGGCGGGCGCACTCCTGGTTCAGATCGACCGGACCGATTACCAGGTGGCCCTGGGCCGGGCTGAGGCCATGTACGCCAATGCCCTGGCAGCAGCCAAGGCTGCCAGGGTGTCGGTTCCGATTACCGCCACCACCACAGCGAGCCAACTGGCGACGGCCCGAGCGAAGATGGAGCATGCCAGGGCCGGCGTCACGGCCGCAGAGCGGCAACTGGAGGTGAGCCGGGCCCAGCTCCGGGAAGCGGAGGCCGGCAATACCCGCGATCAGGCCGACCTTGGCCGGTACAAAACGCTCTTTGGCAGCGGAGTGGTGTCGCTCCAGGATTACGACCAGGCAGTGGCCAGGGCCACGGAATCAGCGGCAACGGTGGATGCGGGCAAGGCAACCCTCAAGGCGGTGACCCAGCAGGTGGCCCAGGCCAGGGACACCCTGACCCAGGCCGAGGCTGACCTCCGGACCGCCCTGACGGCGCCGCAGCAGGTGGTTGTTTCCCGGGCCCGGGAGGAGAGTGCGGAGGCCGCTGTCAAACAGGCCAAGTCGGCATTGGAACAGGCCCGTCTCAACCTTGGCTATACCAGCATCATGGCGCCGGTGGACGGTGTGGTGGGCAAAAAAGCGGTGGAAAAGGGGCAATACGTCCAGCCGGGGCAGCAGCTCTTCGTCATCGTGCCGCTGAACGACATCTGGGTCACTGCCAACTTCAAGGAAAACCAGCTCAGGCGTATGCGGTCCGGACAGCCGGCCCGCATAAGCGTGGATGCCTACAACAGGACCTATGCCGGCCATGTGACGAGCATCGGCGGCGCCAGCGGCTCCCGCTTTTCCCTCTTTCCCCCTGAAAACGCCACCGGCAACTACGTGAAGGTGGTGCAGCGCATCCCGGTGCGGATCGATCTGGACCGGGGGCAGGACCGCGAGCATCTCCTGCGGCCGGGGATGTCGGTGGTGCCGCGGGTGCGGGTGCGATGAACGGCGCGGCTCAAGAGTGGCGGCCGGCCGCCAACCCCTGGATTATTGCCAGTGCCGTGATGCTGGCCACCTTTATGGAGGTGTTGGACACCACGATCGTGTCAGTGGCGCTCCCCCATGTGGCCGGCAGCCTATCCGCTTCCACCGATGAAGCCACCTGGACCCTCACCAGCTACCTGGTTTCCAATGCCATCATCCTGCCGGCCAGCGGCTGGCTCGCCCGGCGCTTTGGGCGCAAACGCTTCCTTTTGGCCTGTATCGTCCTCTTCACCTGTTCATCCCTGGTCTGCGGCTTGGCCACCTCTCTCGGCATGCTGGTGCTTGCCAGGGTCGTGCAGGGGATCGGCGGCGGTGCCCTCCAGCCGATCTCCCAGGCCATCCTTCTGGAAAGCTTTCCCCCGGAGAAACGGGGCATGGCCATGGCCGCCTTTGCCCTGGGGGTGGTGGTGGCACCGATTCTGGGACCGACTCTGGGGGGGTGGCTCACGGACAACTACAGCTGGCGCTGGGCCTTTTACATCAATATTCCGGTGGGAGTCCTGGCGGTTGTCATGATCAATGCCGTGGTGGAGGATCCACCGTATATCCTGGAGGGGCGCCCGGGCAGGATCGACATTATCGGCTTCGGCCTGATGGCCGTGGCCCTGGCTGCCCTGCAGATCATTCTCGACCGGGGGCAACAGGACGACTGGTTCAGCGCCGACTGGGTCCGTTGGTTCGCCGCCATCAGCATCCTGTCATTGATCGCCTTTCTCGTCCGGGAACTGACGGTTGCGGAACCGGTGGTCAACCTCCGAGTGCTGCGTGACCGGAACTTTGCGGTGGGGGTCGTGCTGATCACCATGGTGGGGGTGGCCCTGTACAGCGCCATCACCCTGCTGCCGATCTTTCTCCAGACCTTGATGGGCTATTCGGCCCTCCAGAGCGGCATGGCGGTAAGCCCCCGAGGCGCCGGGGCGCTCATGACCATGCCGCTGGTCGGCTACCTCTCCGACAGGGTCGATTTTCGCAAGCTCATCTTCACCGGATTCGTCATCGTCGCCGCATCCCTCTGGTGGCTGGGCGCCATCAACCTGGAGATCGCCATGAGCACCATTGTCTGGCCGAGTGTCTTCACCGGTGTGGGGCTGGCCATGATCTTCGTGCCGCTCTCGGCCGTGGCCATGGGCACCCTCCCCCAGGCAGAGATAGGTAACGCCAGCGGAATCTTCAACCTGATGCGCAATGTGGGGGGGAGTGTCGGCATCTCCGCGGTCACCACCATGCTGATCCGGGATGCCCAGGCTCACCAGGCATACATGGTGGCGCACCTGACACCCGGCGATATTGCCTTTGGCCTTCGCACTCAATCGCTGTTCCGTTTTCTGGAGGGACAGTTCGGCCCGGTGGATGCGGTTCACCGGGCAGAGGCGCTGGTATACGGCGAACTGCAGCGTCAGGCGGGTCTCTGGGCCTTTGTCAACAATTTCCGGCTGTTGGCGTTGATCTGCCTGGTCTGCGCCGGTTCGGTCGTGCTGTTCAAGAAAGTGCGGAGAAGAAAACCGATGCCGATGCACTGACGGAGCAGCGGCCGGATCGCCTTAACCAGCGGCGTGCCCCGTTGCATCCGCTGAATGGGATGGATCTAGCCTTCTCGGCTCATTTTTTCGCGGCGTTCGACTTCTGCCGGGGTGGGTGGGTCCATGGCGAAATCCCCGGTCTTTACTGCACCGTTGCGTACATATTGCGCTATCAGGATGCCATTGGGCGACGTTCGGCTGGCAATCAGCCGAAACGCCGCTGCTCTTGAGCCGACGCCGAACAACTTCTTGCCCTGCCCGAGGACGATCGGGAATGTAAAAAGGTTGATCTGATCGACGAGATCATGCGCAAGCAGCGTTTGGAGCAGGTCGGTGCTGCCTTGAGTAAGAAGCGGTGGCCCCTCCTCCTGTTTCAGCCTGGCCACATCCGTCGCTGCCTCACCGAGGGGAAGCGAGTCCTTCCACGTCAGATCCAGGCCCTTCCGGGTCGCAACATACTTCGTGACCGAATTGAACGTCCTGGCGATGGAATCGTCGGGCCCACCCTCGGCATAGGGCCAGTGCGCCGCGAAGATCTCGTAGGTCTTCCGGCCGAGCAGGAGATCGAAGGGCTCACTGAACATCTTGCCGATCTCTTCGCCGAACACGGCGTCCACCAGTGGCGCTACCCAGCCGCCGTGGTTGAATCCCATGGTAGGGTCTTCAAGGGGGCCGCCGGGCGCCTGCATGACGCCGTCCAAAGAAACCATTGCTCCGATAATAACTTTTCTCACAAATTACCCTCCTCTCTTGCCTCATAGTGTAAGGCAAAATGGGCATAAGGGGGCTGCGCTTCACCTGACCGGCGGTTTCTTGCCCGGGCAAGGTCTGAGCGCATGTTAGGCTGTTTTTTCTGTAAACTCATACCAATAGGAAGCAACAATGCCGTAGATAAAGTTCAAGCCAATGACTACCACAGGTGTCAGTGTGCCGAAGCCAATACCGAGAAGCCCTTTACCCATACTTGGCAAGACCATGAAAAGCATCATTGCCGAGGGCAACAGGCTGAAGAGGCATCCACGAAGAACAGGTCGCTTTTTCCATAACGGCAAAAGAAGCAAAAGCATCCAAATGCCACCCCAGATCATTCGTTGATAGAGCCAGGGGGCGGTAAATTCCGGCTTCATACTGACCCCTAGCAGATCACTGATTCCGACCTTTCCCAAAATTGTGATGTTGACACTATCGACAAGCCCGCCAATGGCACCGCCGGTAAACGCCCCACTGATTTTTCGAATCATGATTATGACCTCACACTGTTTATAAATGCACGCAATAGGGGGCAGGTATCAACAATCAACAACTCTGCGTCAACAGCCTTTTGAGCAAATTAGGGAAACTCCCTTTTCAGGGTGACCCTGGCGCCCGCGGTAACGACCAGTTGTATCTTGACGCCAACAATCGCAGGATAATAACTGTTGAGGCTGAAAGCAGCGCTATAAAGTCTGGCGGCATTGCAGTCAGTTGCAGCAAGTAAAGCAAGGCTCCACCGGCAAGACAGGCAGAAGCATATACCTCCCTCTGCAGAACCATTGGCACTTTAGCTGAAAGCAGGTCACGGAGCATTCCTCCAGCTGTAGCAGTCATCACTCCCATCATAACAGCGCCGAAAAACCCCAACCTATATTCAATGGCCTTGTAGGTACCGATCACCACAAAAGTGCCTAGTCCGAAAGCATCGAAATAGGTTAATGGATGGGTGAGGAATTCCAGGTGGTGGTGAAAGATAAATACCAATATGGAAACTGCGACCGAAAGGTAGAGGTATGTCTCGTCCTTAAAGATAAAAGGCGGGTTGTCGCCCAGCAATAGATCACGCAGCGTACCGCCGCCAGTAGCGGTAACAAGACCCAGTACCAGGACACCAAAGATATCCATGTCTCGGCGAATCCCGGCCAGAGCCCCTGATGCGGCAAAAGCAGCAGTTCCCAAAAGGTCAAAGGTATAGAGCAAAGTCATACAAACGCGCTCCGTAGGTTTGTATAGAATTTTGGGACGCGGGGGGACGCGGGGACAGTATATAAAACTATTTTCCCCTTGGTTTCGGTCCTCTCTTCGCCGGCCGAAGCAGGCGCTCCAGCTCTCCCTCCAAGCGCTCGACAAACGATACTTCCCCAAGCGGCCGGCCGCTACGCTCGTGTTTCTTCAGCAAGGCCAGCTCCTCTTCATCCGTCAGACCCAGGAATCCCTTCCAGTCACTTACAATGTCCAACAGCGGCTTGACCTTTACGAGCTGATCATCGTTCCCGGCAAGATGGGCAGCGGCACTGCTCCAGCGATACTCTCCGGGAAGGGCGACCTTGTCGGCAGCAACGGGATTCATTTCCACATAGCGGGCAGCGGCGAGCAAATATCTTTCGTCCATGGGAAACGATGCGAAACGTTCCTGCCAGAGATGCCCGCGCCATTTCTCCCGGAAATTGATCCTTCTGGTGTATCGGCGGTGAGCTTCGCCAATCGCTCGCGCCAGCCCTTCTTCCGTTTCGGGAACGGCAATGAGATGAACATGATTCGGCATCAGGCAATAAGCCCAGATCTGAACCTGATATTTGCCGCACCATTCGGCCATTAACTCCAGATAGGCCTGATAATCATCATCACAAAAAAAGGTCTGTTGGCGACGATTGCCGCGTTGCGTGACGTGGTGCGGAAGTCCGGGAACTATTACTCGTGCGATGCGTGC